>NZ_CP013264.1:0-600000 GCF_001456115.1 Sphingobium baderi
CGATGTTGAAACGGATCAAAACGGATGAAGTGAAGCTGGGCATGTTCCTCCACAAGATGGAAGGATCATGGTTCTCGCATCCCTTCTGGCGCAGCAGGATGCTGCTGGACGATCCCGATCAGCTGGAAGAACTCAGGGCCAGCAAGGTCGAATGGGTGCAGATCGACACCGCGCGCGGGATCGGCCCGGCGTCTGAAACCACACCCACGCCCCGTTCCTTCCAGCCCGCCGAAAAAGACGTGAACGAGCGTCTGTTCGGACGCACCAGCGCGCAGGGCGTGACAATCATGCGCCGCCATCCGGCCCGGCCCGCCGCCGCGCCGCAGAGCTTCGATCCGCTGTCCAAGGACAGGCTGCCGCTGCAAGCCGAAATGGCCCACGCCAGCAAGCTGGCGCGCAAGGCCAGCCGGGCGATGCGGAAGGTCTTCGACGATGCGCGACTGGGCAAGGCGATCAAGTTCAACCGGCTGCAGCCGATGATCGAGGAGATTTCCAGTTCGGTCCAGCGCAACCCCCACGCCTTCATGGCGGTGACGCGGCTCAAGAACAGCAGCGAATATCTCTACATGCATTCGCTTTCGGTCTGCGCCCTGATGATAAGCCTGGCGCAGCAGCTCCGGCTCCGTCCCGAACAGATCCAGGAAGCGGGTCTTGCCGGTCTGCTGATGGATGTCGGCATGGGCCATGTGCCGCAGGAAACATGGGACAAGGGCGCACCGCTGACGCCGGAAGAGTGGCAGGTGATCAAAAGCCACACGACGCTGGCGCATGAGTTCCTGACATTGGGCGGCGAAATGCCCGAAACGGTGCTGGACGTATGCCTGCATCATCATGAACGCATGGACGGCAGCGGCTATCCGCATGGGCTGGTTGGGGAAGAGATCAGCCTGTTTTCCCGCATGGCCGCGATCTGCGACACGTATGACGCGATGACGTCGGACCGCGTTCACCGGCAGGGGCAGGATCCGGCCGACGCCCTGCTCAACATCGACCAGGCCCATATGCTCTACGATCCGGAGATTTTCGCGGCGTTCCAGCAGGCCGTGGGCATTTATCCCATCGGATCGCTGGTGCGGCTGCGTAACCATCGCCTCGCCATCGTGATCGACCAGAATCCCGACGATCTGACGCTGCCCAAAGTCCGCCCCTTCTACTCGCTGCGGACGCGGACATTCGAAAATGCTCCCGACATCGACCTCAGCCGCTGCTTCGGCAGCGACCAGATCGTCTCACGCGAAACGCCTGCGGCATGGGAGATCGCCGATTGGCCCGCGGTCAGCGCCAAATTGCTCGCGCAGGAAAACTGAGCCGAAACCGGGCAAAAGCGCCGCCGCCAAAGGATCATCATAATGGCGGAGCGAACGGGAGCCAGGCCCCCGTCCGCTCCGCCACCCCCCTTCAGCCCTCCAACTGCCGTTGCAGCGCGCGTATGTCCGCGTCGATATCGGGGTTGCTCTGCCGCAGTTCCTCAATGGTCCGCACCGCATGGATGACCGTGCTATGATCCCGCCCGCCGAAGATACGGCCGATTTCGGGCAGTGAGCGCGGCGTCATCTTCTTCGCCAGATACATGGCTACCTGACGGGGACGGGCCACGGCGCGCGCGCGCCGCTTGGAGCGCATCTCCGCCGGATCGATCCGGTAATGGGCGGCGCACGCCTTCTGAATTTCATCCACGGTGATGCGGCGGACATTGGCGCGCACCGCGTCGGCCAGCATCCCCTGCGCGAATTCCAGGTCGATCGACCGGCCGGTGAGTTGGCCATAGGCGACCAGCTTGTTGAAGGCGCCTTCCAGCTCGCGGACATTGGAGCGAATCGAGCGGGCGAGGAAATCGATCACGGCATCGGGCACCGGCGGGTCGCCAGCAACCGCCCGCTTGCCTTCCAATATCGCCAGGCGCAGGCCGAGATCGGCGGGCTGGATGTCGGCGACCAGACCGCCCGCAAGACGCGAGAGGATGCGCGGGTCGATGCCGTCCAGCATCTGAGGCGCGCGGTCAGCGGTGATGATGATGCGCGCGCCCGCATCGATCAGGTCGTTGATCGTGTGGAGGAATTCCTCCTGCGTCGATCCCTTCCCCGCGATGAACTGAATGTCGTCGATCAGCAGCAGCCGCGCCGCGCGCAGCCGGGCCTTGAACGCCATGCTCTCATTGGCGCGCATGGCGTTCACGAACTCCATCATGAACCGCTCCGCCGACATATAGAGCACCTGCGCTGACGGCGAATGCGCGGAAAAAGCCGCGGCTGCCGCATGGAGCAGGTGCGTCTTGCCCTGTCCGGTGCCGCCATGCAGGAACAGCGGCGTGAAACGCGGCTGCTCCACCGACGCCATGGCCTGCGCCGCCGAAAAGGCGAAGCGGTTGGAGTCGCCGGTCACGAACTGGTCGAAGCTGTGACGGGGCTGGAAATTGGAAGCGGGCGCGCTTTCCTCCACCGACGCGTCGCATGCCGCCTCTGCGTCATGCGAATCGCGAACGATCTGGAGCAGACGCGGGCCCGTCGAATCGGGTGCCCGCAGCAGGCGGACTTCCCGCACGCCCACATTGGCGGAACGCCACGCCATGCGGAGCCGGTCGCCAAACTGGCCCGACACGAAGTTCGCGCTGAAATCGGAAGCGAATAACAGGTCGATCGTCTGCGAATCGGGGCAATAAACCCCAAGGCGCGCCGGCTTGAGCCACTGATCGAAAAGGCGCGCACCAATGTCGCGGCGCAAACCCGCACGGATTACGGCCCAGGCGGACTCCAGACGGGCGTCATTCCCTTCCGTCTGTCCCTCCCGTCCATCCACCGCTGCGTTATCCTTTATCAAAATGCCGCCCCCTTAGCGTCCCCCGCGCTGCCAGAAATGACGACACAAAAAGCCTTTCCGGAAAAGCCTCGCTTTTCCAGGCGTTCTCGTCC
This sequence comes from Sphingobium baderi, assembly GCF_001456115.1. NCBI lineage: Bacteria > Pseudomonadati > Pseudomonadota > Alphaproteobacteria > Sphingomonadales > Sphingobiaceae > Sphingobium > Sphingobium wenxiniae. Next base: position 2,910 of record NZ_CP013264.1, read on the forward strand.
CACACAACAACTAGCAACGACCCGCCGAAAACGATTCGATCAGCGGCCAGAGGGAGAAAATAGACAGGCCTTCTCCGCCGGATCAAGGGCCGGGTGGTTCAAAAAAATGAAATAAAGACGTTGACTCAGCAAAGCCGCCAAAAATCCGAAATATGGATTTTTCACCTATATTTCATAATCTTAATTCATGGATTTTTTGCCGCAGTGCGTCGAATCGGTGGAAATCCGCCAATCCCGAAATGTGACAATGGGATAAAAGCCACATGAAAAAAGCCCACCCCGGACTTTGCCGGAGCAGGCTGTTGAAATGTCGAAGCCGAAAGGTTCAGCCGAGCGCGCTGACAGCCTTGGTCAGGCGGCCGAACTTGCGGGCGGCGGTGTTCTTGTGCAGCACGCCGCGGGCAACGCCGCGCGCGAGTTCGGGCTGAACGGTCTGAAGCGCGGTCGCGGCGGCCGTCTTGTCGCCGGCGACGATGGCAGCTTCCACCTTCTTCACCAGGGTGCGGATCCGGCTGATGCGGGCGCCATTGATTTCGGCGCGGCGCGCGTTGCGGCGGATGCGCTTCTTGGCTTGCGGCGTATTGGCCATTCTTGTCCTCGGCTTGCAAATCTCGTGAAAGAACCGCCCGGAATCGCCCTGGCGGCTCGTGAAGGCTGGCCCCTTACAGGGATTGAAGCATAGCGTCAACCAATGCGGTCACGCTATTTCTGGCATTTCGGGCAGTAAAAGGTCGATCGTCCGCCGTCCACGCGCCGCTCTACCACGCCGCCGCACGGGCAGGTTTCCCCTTCCCGGCCATAGACGCGCCATTGTTTGGAAAAATAGCCCAGCTCGCCGTCGGGCCGCGCATAATCACGCAGGGTGGAACCGCCCGCCACGATGGCGGCGGAGAGGACTGCGCGAATCGATTCGACCAGCAGGGCAAGGCGCGGACGCGTGATCTTCCCCGCCGTGCGAGTCGGCGCGATGCCCGCCATGTTCAGCGCCTCGCACACATAGATGTTGCCAAGGCCCGCGACGATCCGCTGGTCGAGCAGCGCGGCTTTGATCGACGTCGCCTTGCCCTCCAGCGCCCGCGCCAGCGTGGCGGGCGTGAAATCCGGCCCCAGCGGCTCAGGCCCCATACGGGTGAAGGGGGCATAATCCTCCCAAGCCTCGCTCCGCACCAGATCGAGCGAACCGAAGCGGCGCGGATCGTTGAGCGAAAGCAGCCGTCCAGCCCCTGTCTCGATCAGCAGATGATCATGCGCGCCGATTTCCGCCGGATCGATCCGCCAGCGTCCCGACATGCCGAGGTGGAAGATGAGCGTGTCACCCCTGTCGGTGCCGATCAGGCCATATTTGGCGCGGCGCGACAGGGTGGTGACGGTCGCGCCGGTCAGCCTCTGGCGCAGATCCACGGGGATCGGGAAGCGCAGGTCCGCGCGGCGCGGCTCCACGCGCACCAGCATCGCGCCTTCAAGCACGGCGCGCAGGCCCGCGACGGTGGTTTCGACTTCGGGAAGTTCAGGCATGATGCCCTGTCTAGCGATGCGCGGACGATAATCCCAGCTTCACGGCTGGCATGGCGTGTAAACTCCGGCTAGAGCGCTTTGCCATGAACGATACTGCATCCTTCGGCTATCGCGATGTGGACGCCGCTGAAAAACAGGGCATGGTCCGCGCGGTCTTTTCCAATGTCGCGTCGAAATACGACCTGATGAACGACGCCATGTCGGGCGGCGCGCACCGGTTATGGAAGGACCAGTTCGTGAACCGCGTGAAGCCGCGCAAGGATGAGCATATCCTCGACATGGCGGGCGGCACCGGCGATATCGCGTTTCGGATGCACCGACATGGAGCGCGCGTGACGGTGTCCGACATCAATCCCGAAATGCTGGCGGTCGGCATCGAGCGGGCCAGGAAGAAGGGCTATGAGGGACTGATCTGGTCGGAACAAAATGCGGAGGAACTGACCTTCGGCGACCGCGCTTTCGACGCCTATACGATCGCCTTCGGCATCCGCAACGTCACGCATATCGACAGAGCCCTGCGCGAGGCGCATCGGGTATTGAAATATGGCGGGCGCTTTTTCTGCCTGGAGTTCTCGACAACGACCTGGCCGGGCTTTGCCGATGTTTACGACGTCTATTCACACCGGCTGGTGCCCAAGCTCGGCAAGCTGTTCGCCGGTGACGAGGACAGCTACCGCTATCTGATCGAATCGATCCGCCGCTTTCCGCCCATGCCGAAGTTCGAGAGCATGATCCGCGAGGCCGGTTTCGTGAACACGAAGGTCGAGCCGATATTGGGCGGGCTGGTGGCGATCCACAGCGGCTGGAAGATCTGACGTCCCGTGCCTTCCCATACGACTCATATCTGGCGGCTGCTGAAATGGGGCCGCACATTGGCGCGACACGGTGCGCTGCGCGGGATCGAGCGCGATCCGCTGACCCCGGCGCCGGTGCGGCGGCTGGTGCGGCTGGCCCGTTTTGGCGCGCGCGTGCCCAAACAGCCCCGTTACGCGGACGCCTTCCAGGCCATCGGCCCCGCTGCGATCAAGCTGGGGCAGACGCTGGCGACTCGGCCCGATCTGGTCGGCGACGAGGCTGCGAATGACCTGTTGCGCTTGCAGGACGCGCTGCCTCCCGTCCCGTTCGCCACGATCCGCGCGCAGATCGAGCAGAGCTTCGGACGGCCGCTCGAATCCATATACAGCCATTTCGATGAAGTGCCGGTGGGCGCGGCCTCCATCGCGCAGGTGCATCGCGCCGTCACCACCGATGGCCGCGATGTGGCGGTGAAGGTGATCCGCCCCGGCGTGATCGACCGCTTCAACCGCGACATCCAGACCTATGAATGGGGCGCCGCCCATCTGGAGATGCTGGGCGGCGAAGCGGCGCGCCTGCGCCCGCGCCTGGTCATCGCCAACATGAAACGGTGGACGGCGCGGGAACTCGACCTGCGGCGCGAGGCCGCATCCGCCTCCGAACTCGCCGAAGCGATGGAGGCGATGCCGGGATACCGCATCCCCGCCATCGACTGGGACCGCACGACCGGCAAGGTCATGACGATGGAGTGGGTCGACGGCGTCAAGATCTCCGACCGCGACGCACTGATCGCCGCCGGACATGACGTGAAGGACATCGCGGCGCGGCTCGTCAACGCCTTCCTGCGGCAGGCGATCGCGGAAGGTTTCTTCCACGCCGACATGCATCAGGGGAACCTGTTCGTGACGGCGAACGGCGATATCGTCGCCATCGACTTCGGCATCATGGGCCGGATCGACCGCCGCGCGCGCATGTGGCTCGCCGAGATTCTCTACGGTCTCATCACCGGCAATTATCGGCGCGTCGCCGAAATCCATTTCGAGGCGCAATATGTGCCCGCCCATCATGACGTGGCGGAGTTCGCGACCGCGCTGCGCGCCGTGGGCGAGCCGATGCGCGGCAAGCCGGTGCGCGAACTGTCGGTCGGCGGGATGCTGGACGGCCTGTTCGCCATCACCCGCGATTTCGACATGCAGACGCAGCCGCATTTGCTGCTCCTCCAGAAAACGATGGTGATGGTGGAGGGCGTGGCGACCGCACTCGATCCCGACATCAACCTGTGGGAAACGAGCGGCCCCTATGTGAAGGAATGGCTGCGGACCGAATTAGGGCCGGAGGCCAAGGCCGCCGACACGCTGATCGAGAATTGGCGCACGCTGCAACGCTTGCCGGGGCTGGTGCGGCGGATCGAGGACGCCTTCCCCGAAAAGGGCGGCGCGCCCCCGCCTCCGCCGCTGAGCGAAGTCAGGGTCATCCGCATCGGCGGCGGTTGGCGCTATGCCGTGGTGGCGGCCATCGCGGCGGCGGCTGGAGCGATCGTTACGGCGCTGCTACATCTGCATATATGACTCAGCCTCGCGTCCTTCTCATCATCTCCGGCGGCATTGCGGCCTATAAGTCGTTGGAGCTTGTCCGGCTGCTGCGAAAGCGCGGCATCGCGGTGCGCGCCGTGCTGACGGCGGCGGCGGAGAAGTTCGTGACGCCGCTGTCGCTGGGCGTGCTGACCGAGGATCATGTCTATGGCGACATGTTCGACCTGAAGGAAGAGCGCGAGATCGGGCATATCCAGCTTTCGCGCCAGGCCGATCTGGTCGTGGTCGCGCCCGCCACCGCCGACATATTGGCCAAGATGGCGGCGGGCATCGCCGACGATCTGGCCACGACGCTGCTGCTCGCCACCGACAAGCCGGTGCTGGCCGTGCCCGCGATGAACGTCCGCATGTGGCACCATGCCGCGACTCAGCGCAACCTCGCGCAGCTTCGCGAGGACGGCGTGCACATCATGGAGCCGGACAGCGGCGAGATGGCCTGCGGCGAATATGGCAGGGGCCGCCTGCCCGAACCGGAGCAGATCGCGGCGGAGATCGCGCGGCTGATCGCCCTGCCCTCGCCCACCGATCCGCTCGCGGGCCAGCCGGATTTCGAAGGGCCTGAACTGCCGTTGACGGGCAGGCATGTCCTCATCACCGCCGGGCCGACGCATGAGCCGATCGACCCGGTGCGCTACATCGCCAACCGATCGTCGGGCAAGCAGGGTTTCGCCATCGCCGCCGCCGCCGCGCGGGCAGGCGCGCGGGTGACTTTGGTCGCCGGGCCGGTGAACCTCCCTACGCCGCAGGGTGTCAAGCGCGTGGACGTGGAAACCGCGCTGGAGATGATGGCAGCGGTCGAAGCGGCCCTGCCCGCCGACGCCGCGATCATGGTCGCCGCCGTCGCCGACTGGCGCACCGCCGGCGCGGCCAACCAGAAAATCAAGAAGGACGGGTCGGGCAAGCCCGCGCCGCTTTCGCTGGTTGAAAATCCCGACATCCTCGCGACACTCGGCAAACATGGGCAGCGCCCCACGCTGCTGGTCGGGTTCGCCGCCGAAACCGAAAAGGTCGCCGACCATGCCCGCGCCAAGCTGGCGAAGAAGGGCGCGGACTGGATCGTCGCCAATGACGTGTCAGGCGCCCCCGGAGCAAGCGTGATGGGCGGCGACGCGAACAGCGTTCATATCGTCACGGCCGACGGCATCGAAAGCTGGGAAAACCTGCCCAAGGATGTTGTCGCCACCCGCCTCATCGAAAAGGTCGCCCATGTCCTCTCCGCTCGTCCCGATTGAAATAAGGCTGAAGCGCCTGCCCCATGGCGAAGGGTTGCCCACGCCCGCTTATGCGACCGAACATGCGGCAGGCATGGATGTGGTATCGGCGGAAGATGTCACGATTGCACCCGGCGGCCGCTATGCCGTTGCAACCGGCTTCGCCATGGCCATCCCCGAAGGCTATGAGGTGCAGGTGCGCCCGCGTTCGGGTCTGGCGTTGAAGCACGGCATCAGCCTGCCCAACACGCCGGGCACCATCGACGCCGACTATCGCGGCGAACTCAAGGTGATCCTCATCAATCTGGGTGACACACCCTTCATCATCGCGCGCGGCGATCGGATCGCGCAGCTTGTGGCCGCCCCGGTCCAGATGGCGCGCTTCGCCGAAGTCAGGGAACTGGACGACACCGCGCGGGGTTCAGGGGGTTTCGGCTCCACGGGCATCGCTTCCTCATGACGCTGACCGACGACCAACTCGAACGCTATGCACGCCACATCGTCCTCAAGGAGATCGGCGGCGCGGGGCAGGCGCGGCTGCTGTCGGCGGATGTGGCGGTGATCGGCGCGGGCGGCATCGGCAGCCCGGCGATCCTGTATCTGGCCGCGGCGGGCGTCGGCACTATCCGGGTGATCGACGATGACGCGGTGGCGCTCTCCAACCTGCAGCGGCAAGTGCTGTTCGGCACCGCCGACATCGGCGCGTCCAAGGCGGAGGTCGCCATGGCCGCCGTCGCCCGGCTCAATCCCGACGTGAAGCTGATCCCCATCAACGCCCGCATCGATGCGGAAAATGCGGGGTTGATGCTGCGCGAGGCGGACGTGGTGCTGGACGGCTGCGACAGTTTCGCGACGCGTCTCGCGGTCGCCGACGCCGCGCAGGCGCTGCGTATCCCGCTGGTGTCGGCTGCGGTCGGCCCGTTCGAGGGGCAACTCGCCACCTATCGCGGATGGGAAAGGGACAAGCCCTGCTATCGCTGCCTTGTCGGGACGCCGGAAGACGCGGCGGAGCGCAATTGCGCGGAAACCGGCGTCATTGGCGCACTGACCGGCGTGATGGGCAGCCTCGCCGCGCTGGAGGTGATCCGCGCGCTGGTTCCCTTTGGCGAGGACAGCGCGGGCAAGCTGCTGCTCTGCGACCTGCTCTCCATGCGGTTCCGCACCCTTACGGTGCCCAAGGACCCGGCCTGTCCCGCCTGCGCGGTGGAACTGTGCGCGAACTGAGGATCATCGTTGCCTGCGCGGATTCAGAGCGGTTGCGCGCCGCCCTGGTGACGGCATCGGCGCAGGCGGCGCTGGGCGGCAAGGCAGCGGTATTCCTGCAACTCGACGCCGTGGCCCTGCTGCGCGCGCCCATCGCGGCCCGCCTGGACGACGCGCATGAAGCGGCGGGTCTGCCGACGCTGGCGCTGCTGCTGGAGGACGCGGTCGCTTTAGGCGTCGCGCTCTTCGCCTGCCAGAGCGGATTGGCGCTGTCGAACTTGTCCGCGAGCGACCTGCCCAAAGGCGTGGAGATGAGCGGCCCGGTCGCTTTCCTGCAACAGACCAGCGACGACGCCCGCCTCCTGTTCGCCTGACCCAGGCACAGCCCTTCTATTGACAGGCGGGATGGCCCATTTAAGGGGAAGGCGCGGCCTTTGCGCCCATCCACATAAATGAAAGTCATCCCGTGTCCGCCATGCTCAAGATCACCCTGCCCGATGGTTCCGTGCGCGAAGTCGCGCCCGGCACTACCCCGGCGGACATTGCGGCGGCGATCGGGCCGGGCCTGGCCAAGGCCGCCATCGCGGCGCGGGTCGATGGCGAGCTGCGCGACATCACGCGCCCGCTGGAGGCAGACGCTGCGCTCGCGCTAGTGACAGCGAAGGATGAAGCCGACGCGCTGGAACTGGCGCGTCACGACTTCGCGCATCTGCTGGCCGAAGCGGTGCAGGAACTGTTCCCCGGCACGCAGATCACTTTTGGACCCGCGACCGAGGACGGCTTTTACTACGACTTCGCGCCCGATCCGAAGCGCGGACCCTTCACCGAGGAAGACCTGCCCGTCATCGAGGAAAAGATGCGGGAACTCATCCGCGCCGACAAGCCGCTGCGCCGCGAAGTGTGGCGCCGCGAGGATCTGATCGCGCGCTGGCAGGCGGAGGGGGAGACGTTCAAGGCGCAGTGGGCCGCAGAACTGCCCGAGGGCGAGGAACTGACGGTCTACTGGTCGGGCAATGACTGGCTCGACATGTGCCGGGGGCCGCACCTCGCCTCGACGGGAAAACTCGACCCGCAGGCGTTCAAGCTGACCCGCGTGTCGGGCGCTTACTGGCGCGGCGATCAGAAGAACGCGATGCTTTCGCGCATCTACGGCACCGGCTGGCTCAACAGGAAACAGCTCGACGCGCATCTTCACATGCTGGAGGAAGCGGGCAAGCGCGACCATCGCAAGCTGGGCGCGGAAATGGACCTGTTTCACCTCCAGGCCGAAGCGCATGGCTCCGTCTTCTGGCACGCCAAGGGCTATATCATCTGGCGGCAACTGGAATCCTACCTGCGCCGCCGGCTCGACGCGGCAGGCTACCAAGAAGTGAAGACGCCGCAGATCATGGACGCCCGCCAGTGGGAGCAATCCGGCCACTGGGGCAAATATCGCGAGAATATGTTCGTCATCCCCGACGAGGTGCCGAACACCGAGGATGAAGGTCCGGTCGTATCGCATGACGCGGCATGGATGGCGCTTAAGCCCATGAACTGTCCCGCGCATGTCCTGATCTTCCGCCAAGGGATCAAGAGCTATCGCGATCTGCCGCTCCGCATGGCGGAAATGGGCTGCTGCCATCGCAACGAACCGCATGGCGCGCTGCACGGCCTGATGCGCGTGCGCCAGTTCACGCAGGACGACGCGCATATCTTTTGCCGCGAAGACCAGCTGGTGAGCGAGGTCGCGCAATTCTGCGACCTGCTGGATGTGGTATATAAGGATCTGGGCTTCGCGGACTATGCCATCAAGCTGGCGCTCCGCCCGGAAAAGCGGTTCGGCACCGACGAAATGTGGGACTGGTCCGAACAGTCGCTGCGCGATGCCGTCGCCGCGACGGGCCGCAACACGGCCGAATGGGGATGGGAAGAATTACCGGGCGAAGGCGCCTTCTACGCGCCCAAGCTGGAGTTCCACCTGACCGACGCGATCGGGCGGACGTGGCAGGTCGGCACGATCCAGACCGACACGGTGCTGCCCGAACGACTCGACGCCAGCTATGTGGGCGAGGACGGCGAACGGCACCGGCCGGTGATGCTCCACAGGGCGATCCTGGGCAGCTATGAACGCTTCATCGGCATATTGATCGAACATTATGCGGGCAAATTTCCGCTCTGGCTCGCCCCTGTTCAGGCGGTCGTGGCGACCATCGTATCGGATGCGGACCCGTATGCACAGGAAGTTGTCGAGAAGCTCCGTGCCGCCGGAATCCGCACCGAAGCGGACGTACGGAACGAGAAGATCAACTACAAGGTGCGCGAGCATAGCCTTGCAAAAGTGCCCAATCTGCTGGTCGTCGGAAGGCGCGAGGCGGAGGAAGGCACGGTGGCGCTGCGCGAACTGGGCAAGGAAGGGCAGTCCGTCCTTTCACTGGACGATATCATCGCCCGACTTGCAAAAGAGGCGCTGGCTCCCGATATGCGGTGAGGCTGCCATGTCACAGAGGGACCGGCAATCCGCAACTGCGGACTTGCCGCCCCTTTCGGCTTTGCGCTAAAGGCGCATCCACCGACATTTTTGAACGACCATAGGAGATACCGCTATACGTCCCCCAATGATGCGCCGTCCAATGGCGCCGCCGCCGAAGTCCGGTCCCCGTTATAATGAGTTCATCACCGTGCCCAAGGTGCGGGTGATCGACGACGAAGGCGAAAATCTGGGCGTGATGTTGACGCAGGAGGCGATGGAGCGCGCTTACGAGATCGGGCTGGACCTGGTCGAAGTGTCGCCGACAGCCGATCCGCCGGTCTGCAAGTTTCTGGACATCGGCAAGTTCAAATACGAAGCGCAGAAAAAGGCGAATATCGCCCGCAAGACGCAGCGGACGCAGGAACTCAAAGAGATCAAGATGCGTCCCAACATCGACGATCATGACTATGATACGAAGATGAAGAAGGTGCATGATTTCATTGGCGATGGCGACAAGGTGAAGATCACCCTGCGCTTTCGGGGCCGCGAATTGTCGCACCAGCAGCTCGGCATGCAGTTGCTTCAGCGCGTTGCTGAGAATGTGGCGGAGATCGCCAAGGTCGAAGCCTATCCCCGCATGGAAGGCCGCCAGATGCTGATGGTGCTCGCACCGAAATAAGCGCGGCTGCTCGCAAAGCGACACAAGCAAATGGGCGGAGTCTGGCGACAGGCTTCGCCCGATGCTTTTGGAGGTCCGGCCAGATTGACCCTACCCGCCGAATCAGGCCGAAGGCTTGTCTCGATAGAGTGCCGGGAACATCGCCTTGAGCGCCGCCACCTTGGACGCATCCCAGCGCAATATATAGGGATGGCGTGGGTTGCGGCGCATGAAATCCTGATGATAGCTGTCGGCATCCTGAAAGCCGGTGAAACGCTCCACCCGCGTCACGATGGGGTCGCGCCACAACCCTGCCTTGCCTAATTGGATCAGATAGGCGTCCGCTGCCTTCACCTGCTCCGCGTTCAACGGGAAGAGCGCACTGCGATATTGGGTGCCGCGGTCCGGTCCTTGGGCATTGAGCGTCGTCGGGTCCGCGATCACAGAGAAGAATATCCGCAGCAGCGCGCCATAGCTTACCAGCTTTGGATCATAGGTGACGCGCACCGCTTCGGCATAGCCGGTATCGCCCTCGCTCACCCGCTCATAGTCCACCTTGCGCCCGCGCGGTCCGCCCGCGAAACCCGAAACGGCGAGGTGAACGCCTTTCACATGAGAAAACACGCCCTCCACGCCCCAAAAGCAACCGCCCGCAAAAACAGCGGTTTCCAGTTTCCGGCCGGGCGACGCATCGACCGCCGGAACAGGCGCCAGCACCGGCCTTTCGGCGCGCAGGGGAGAAGCGGCGGTCAGCGCCGCGACAAGAGCAAGAAAGATGCCGTCAGCGCGTCGCATAATCCGCCGCCGGCGCGGCGATGGCGGACGGCGCGATCATTGACGGTTCTTCCTGATGAAAGGCAAACATGCCGATGGCGCCAAGGACGAATCCCCCCAAGAAGCGGAAGAACAGGTCGGATTTCAAAAATGCCTTCATGGGCGTCTTGTCCTCGCGCCGCCTGCGGCCCAATGGGCAGAGCGGCTTTGCAATAAAGTTCGCCTTCGCCGCCACTCATAAACTTTGTCGATGAGTGCTCGATGAACACCCGTCAGAAAGCGATCGGTAGCGGCAAGGCGGAAACAGGTTTCGGTTCGAAACGGGATATAGAAACCGCCGCGCCAATCGCAAGACGGCGCGGCAGGAAAAAGACCGTTTCCGCTTTCGCGCCTATTTGAGCGCGGCGCAGGCTTCCTGGATGCGGATGCAGGCGGTTTTCAGCACTTCGTCCGAGGTCGCATAGCTGATGCGAAAAGCAGGCGAGAGGCCGAAGGCCGCGCCATGCACCGCGGCAACCCGCGCTTCATCGAGGAAGTAGCCGATCAGCGTTTCGTCGCTGTCGATCACCTGCCCCTTGGGCGTCGTCTTGCCGATCAGGCCACTGGCGTCGGGATAGACATAGAAAGCGCCTTCGGGCGTCGGGCAATCGAGGCCCGGCGCGTCGTTCAGCATGGCGACCACCATGTCGCGGCGCTTTTTGAACGCTGAATTGCGTTCTTCGAGAAAGTCCTGATCACCGGTCAGCGCGGCGACGGCGGCGGCCTGGCTGATCGAGCAGGGGTTGGAGGTGGATTGCGATTGCAGCTTGCCCATCGCCTTGATGATCCATTCCGGGCCGCCCGCGAAACCGATGCGCCAGCCGGTCATGGAAAAGGCCTTGGAACAGCCGTTGACCGTCAAGGTGCGATCGTAAAGCTCCGGACACACCTGCGCGATGGTGGCAAAGGGCGTGGGCGCATACCAGACATGCTCATACATGTCGTCGGTCATCACCATCACATGGGGATAGCGCAGCAGCACATCGCCCAGCGCCTTCAATTCCGCCGCCGAATATGCCGCACCCGACGGGTTGGAGGGCGAGTTCAGGAGCACCCACTTGGTCCGGGGCGTGATCGCGGCCTCAAGCTGGGCGGCGGTGATCTTGTAGCCTTGACTGGCGGGACCCTCGATAAAAACCGGCGTGCCCCCCGCAAAGTTCACGATGTCGGGATAGCTGACCCAATAGGGCGCGGGGATGATGACTTCATCGCCCGCATCGACGGTCGCGACCAACGCGTTGAACAAGGTGTGCTTGCCGCCGGAGTTCACGCTGATCTGGCTGCGCTTGTAGACGAGGCCATTATCGCGCTTGAACTTGAAGGCGACCGCTTCCTTGAGATCGGCGGTGCCGTCCACATCGGTATAGCGAGTGAGGTTGTTGCGAATCGCCGCAATCCCCGCTTCCTTGACGAAATCGGGCGTGTCGAAATCCGGCTCGCCCGCCGACAGGCCGATCACGTCCACGCCTTCGGCTTTCAGCGCGTTGACCCGCGCGCTCATGGCGAGCGTGGCGGAAGGCTGGATACGGCCAAGGGCGGCGGAAGTCTGGCTCATGACGACAATCTTTCTGAAGAATCCCCAAGGTCCGCGAGAAGGCGGACGCCGCGTCCCTTAGTCCGCAACGGACGCAGGGGCAACCATGTGTTGCCGCCCCGGCGCGAAAGCTATCGCGCCAGCGAAGCGGCCACCATGCCGCGCGCCGCATTGCCGATGAAAAAGCCGCCCTCCAGATCGTGCGGGCGCAGATCCGCCTCTACCGCTTCCCCCATGTCGATCAAGCTTTGGCGCAGGATTCCGGGAAGCAGCCCGCGCCGCAGGGGCGGCGTCACCAGCTTGTCGCCGCGCTCCACGAAGATGGTGGAAAAACAGCCTTCGGTAAGGAAGCCCTGAGCATCGGTCATCAGCACTTCAAAGGTGCCGCCGCGGCGGAGCGCATCGCGATAGATCGAACGGTCGGTCGTCTTATGCCGCAGACGCAAATCCTCGGCGGTCGCGTCGCGGGAAACGATGGCCACATGCATGATCGCTTCCGGCCATGTGCGATAACCGCGCACCTCGATCGCGATCGAGCCCCGGCGCGATGCCAGCAGGCGCAGGCGGCTTTTCTCACGCAGGCGGAAAGTCGCGGCCTGAAGCTCGTTACGCACTTCATGCCGGTCGAAAACGAAGCCGAGCGCCTCCGCGCTGGCCTTCATCCTTTCCAGATGCAGTTCCAGCAGCCTGATGCCTTCGACCGGATCGAAAGCCATGGTTTCCAAAAGGTCGAAGCGTTCGTCAGCCAATGCCATTGCACCCATTGCAAAGCCTCACAAACGAGAGAAGTCAAGTATCGGCAAGAAACCGCCCCTTGGCCAGGCATTCCGCCCATTCCGACGCCGCGTCGGAATCCGCCACAATCCCAGACCCAAGGCCCAGACGGCCCAAGGCGCTGCCCTTTTCGACGCAAATGGTCCGTATGGCAACATTGAAGGCGGCGTCCCCTTCCGGGTCGATCCAGCCCATCGCGCCCGTATAGACGCCCCGGGCAAAGGGTTCGATGGCGTCGATGACCTCCATCGCCCGCACCTTGGGTGCCCCGGTGACGGAGCCGCAGGGGAAGAGGATACGCAGCACGTCCACGGGCGACAGGCCCGGCAGAACGCGAGAGCGCACGGTGGACACCATCTGATGCACGGTGGGGAAGGTTTCGACATGGAAAAGTTCGGGCACGGTGACGGTGCCCGCCCGCGACACGCGCGACAGATCGTTGCGGAGCAGGTCCACGATCATGAGGTTTTCGGCGCGCTGCTTCGCGTCATTTTCCAGCCATCGCGCCAGCGCCGCGTCACGAGCCGGATCGGCATCGCGCGGGGCGGTGCCCTTCATGGGCCGCGCCGTCAGCTGTCCGCGAACCTGCGTGAAGAACAGTTCGGGGGAGAAGGACAGGATATCGTGCCCGCCCGTGCGAATAACGCCGCCATAGCCCGCCGCGGCGCGGGGACGGACGGCGGCATAGAAGGCCATGAGATCGCCGGGAAGGGTCACGTCGCAGGGGAAGGTCAGGTTCGCCTGATAGATATCGCCGGCCCGGATATAGTCCTGCACACGCTCGAAGGCTTGACGATAAGCCGCTTCATCGATCAGGGGCCGGGGCGCCGCCATCGTGCCGGGCGACGGGGGAGGCAACAGATCCGCCAATTCGTTCGGGGCGATCAGGCGGCATCCCTCGAAAAGACCGAACCACAGCAAAGGCGGTGCGCCCGGCTGTGCTTTCTCCACCTGACGCAGGCCGATGGCGTGCAGGCGGTCTTCCAGCGCCAGCCCGGCTTCGTAGCTCAGGAACCCGGCGGCATGAAGGCCCTGCTCCTGCGCCTGCGCCAGACGGTCCAGCGCGGGTTGCACCTCAGCCTGATGCCGCGCCACGATTGTCGCCACCGGGTCGCGATAGAGCCGCGCCGGAGCGGCGTTATGCGCGCGCGCATCGTCGAACAAGGCAAAGACTTCAGAAGGTCCAGGCAAGCGCATAGCGCCCTCTTAACAGGCTTTGGCCAGCGCGGAAGGCGTTAGCGCCAGGGAAGGAACCGAAGATTCCTTCGTTGCCGCGCAAAACGAATCAGCCTAGCGGAACGGGCATGACCGACAGACAGCCATCGCGGCCGACCGACCGCCCTTTCGGCCCCGCTTTCGCGCTCGCCATAAGGGGGCGCTGTCCCGCCTGCGGTGAAGGCCGGATGTTCGCGGGCTATCTCAAGCCGGTCCATAGCTGCAGCCATTGCGGCCAGCGTTGGGACGTGCATCAGGCCGATGATTTCCCGGCCTATATCGTCATCCTGCTGCTGGGTCACATATTGGTGCCGCTGATGATAGAAGTGAACGCCGCCTTTTCCATTCCACTGGGATGGCAGGCAGTGATCTGGCCCGGCCTGGCGATCATCCTGTGCACTTTGCTGATCCAACCGGCCAAAGCGGCGGTCATCGCATTCCAGTGGACGCGAAGGATGCACGGCTTCGCATGATGGCGTGCGGTCAGTCCGGCTGACGCAGGAAATTCCGCTCCATCGCTTCACGCAGCGTTCCGTCGATCACGCGACGTCCTTCCGGGCCATGGGTGACGACGGTGGTGTCGCAGGTGGCGACGCAGACGCCCTTCTGGAATCCGGCGGAGCTGATGGTCCAGCTCGTGCGGCCGATATGGCCGATGGCGCAATGGACATCGAAGGGATAGGGGAAATGCGCTTCCTCGATGAAGCTCAGGGAAACGGCGGCGACCAGCCAGCGCACGCCCTGTTCCTGCGGATGGCGGCCCAGATGATGGTGAAACCGGATGCGCGCGGTTTCGAATATCCCCGATATCGCCACATTGTTGATGTGGCCCATCGTGTCGATGTCCTGGAAGCGTGTATCGATGCTGGTAACGAAATTATAGGCGTCGGGACTGAAACGCCAGGAATCGGGTTTTGCCATCTGCTGCTTTCCGCTGCGTGATCCTTTTCGTCATACTCGCGCAAGCCGCCGATGCAATCGCGACACGCGCATTATTACGGAAACTGCGGCCTTTTTAACACAGGGGAGGGCCACGCCCTGTTTTCGCACGGGATGGTGGACTTCGCGGCTGGGGCTTTCTAGCCTGCGCTTCCCTTTGCCCGGAGCGTGCCGATGCAACGATACAGCCTTGCCGCCATCTTCCTCCACTGGACCATCGCGATCCTGCTGGCTTTCCAGATCAGCGTCGGGTGGGCGCTGGAGGGCCTGGGCGCGCGCGGCTTCGCCCTGTTTCAGCTGCACAAGTCGATCGGCATCACCATCCTTGCGCTCACGCTGGCGCGGATCGCGGTGCGATATTGGAAACCGCGCCCCGCGCCGGTCGAAGGCGGGTGGCAGGGCGCGCTCGCCAAAACGGTTCATGGCGGGCTGTATCTTTTCATGATCGGCGCGCCGCTGACCGGATGGGCGCTGGTATCGACCGCCAAGGTGAAGGTGCCGACGCTGATTTTCGGCCTCATTCCCCTACCCCATCTGCCCCTGCCGATGCACGGGCACGAACTGGCGGAAGGCGCGCACGGCCTGCTCGCATGGATCGGCGTCGCGCTGTTCCTGCTGCATGTGGCGGGGGCGCTCCGCCATCATATTCTGCTGCGCGATGGACTGATCTGGCGGATGATGCCCGCGCGCTCGCCGGTGCTGATCCTGCTGTTGCCCGCGCTGGTCCTGGGCGGGCTGGCGCTGGGCAAGGCGATCCTTCCCGCCCCGGCGCCCAAGCCAGCGGCAGAGGCAGCACAACTGGCGGTGGCGGGGAATGTCATGGAGGCGGTGGAGAATGAGCCTGCGCCGGTCGAGAACGGCACGGACATAATGGATAATTCAGCGGCAGCGGCAGGGGCCGACAACGCCGCCCAGCCGGAGGAAAAGCCAGTCGGGCCGCCCCCCGCATGGACCATGCAGCCCGGCGGGCGGGTCAGCTTTTCAGTCGGCAATGGCGGCGAGACGATCAGCGGCAGTTTTTCGAAATGGACGGCCAAGATCGCGATGGACCCCGACCATCCGCAATCCGCCGACATCCGCGTCGACATCGATCTTGCGAGCGCGAGCGTCGGGGACGCCTATAAGGACGGGATGCTGCCCGGGGACGAATTTTTCGACGTGGCGGCGCATCCCTCCGCGCGCTTCGTGGCCAGGGGCGCGGAGAAGGCGGGTGCGAACAGCTATCGCGCATCGGGCACCTTGACCCTGAAGGGCGTCAGCCGCCCGCAGAACATCCGCTTCACCCTGTCAGGCGACGGCGCGACGCGGAAAGTGGCGGGTTCCGCGACCATCGCCCGCGCGCCCTTTGGCGTGGGGAACGGGGCCAGCAGCACCGGGCTGGACCCCAAAGTGTCAGTGGATTTCAGCTTCTCCGCCACCCGGCAATGACAATCGAGCCGGCACCCGCGAGCAGCCATGGATTCCCGCCGGAAATCATGGCATTTGCTGATCCATGAATGCTGAAAAACCGCCGAGCACACGCATCGAGGACGGAGTCTTTCTCGCCCTCGTCCTGCTGGTCACCATCGCCTTTGCCTGGGTGATCGAACCTTTTGCCGCGGCGATCCTGTGGGGCGTGATCGTGGCGATCCTCTTTGCGCCGGTGAACCAGCAACTATTGGCGTCGATGCCGGGACGGCGCAACGGCGCGGCGCTGCTGACGCTGCTTCTTATCCTTGTCATCGTCATCGTGCCCGCCATCGTGCTGGCGATGGCGCTGGTGCAGGAAGGGAGCTATTTTTACGGTCGCCTGCAATCGGGCCAGATCAATGTCGCGGAAATCTTCGACCGTTTCCAGGCCAGCCTGCCCCATTGGGCTTCGGCCTGGCTGGAACGGCTGGGCATCACCAATTTCGCGACGGTGCGGGACATGCTGAGCGACGGCATCGCATCGAGTTTCCAGACGCTTGCAGGGCAAGCCCTGTCGATCGGGCAAAGCGCCATGGGTTTCGTGCTGGCGCTGGGCGTGATGCTGTATCTCACATTCTTCCTGCTGCGCGATGGCAGCAATCTGGTCGCGATGCTCGACAGGGCCGCGCCCCTGCGCGCCACCCCGCGCCATGCGCTGATGCAGCAGTTCGTCATCGTCGTTCGCGCAACCATCAAGGGCAGCCTGGTCGTCGCCATCGTGCAGGGCCTGATCGGCGGCATCGCCTTCTGGGCGCTGGGGATACCGGGCGCGCTGCTGTGGGGCGTGCTGATGGGATGCGCGTCGCTATTGCCCGCCGTGGGCACCGGACTCGTCTGGGTGCCGGTCGCGATCTACCTGCTGGCGACAGGCGCGCTGGTGAAGGGGTTGATCC
Source organism: Sphingobium baderi (assembly GCF_001456115.1). NCBI lineage: Bacteria > Pseudomonadati > Pseudomonadota > Alphaproteobacteria > Sphingomonadales > Sphingobiaceae > Sphingobium > Sphingobium wenxiniae. The sequence goes on from NZ_CP013264.1 coordinate 19,950, forward strand.
TCGTCTTTTGCGGCATATTCATCATCGGCATGGTGGACAATGTGCTGCGCCCCATCCTCGTCGGGCGGGAGACGCGGATACCCGATTATGTCGTGCTCATCACCACGCTGGGCGGGATCGAGCTGTTCGGCGTGAACGGCATCATCATCGGGCCGGTGATTGCGTCGCTTTTCATCGCCACATGGAACATCGTGACGCGGATGCGCCGCCCCGGCGGAATGGAGGGTCCGCTCGCCGACCGGACCGAATGAAGGCTTAGGGTCAGCGACATTCGGTTCTGGTCGGCTGCCAATGGCGTCGTTTCGTACTTCCGGTGCTCACGACCCTATAGGTCGCTGCGCGCCGGGTCACGAAAACCCACCATTTTCGTTCCACCATCTTCCGAATATCGCTGACCCTTTAGAGCGCCTCCAATCCGGCGCTGGCTTCCATCCAGGCTTCCTCAACGGCTTCCAGCTTCTTTTCGACGGCGGCGCGTTTCACCATCAGTTCAGTCATGGTCATCTTCGCCTCCGCCCCGCTCGCGGCCTTGGGATCGAACAGCGCCTGATCGATGCGGCTGCGTTCCGCGCCCAGGGTCGCCATTTCCTTTTCGGCCTTGCTGACGGCAGCTTTCAGGGCCTTTTGCTTTTCGCGCCATTCGGCGGCGTTGCGTTTTTCGGCCTTGCGGTCGGGCCTGGGCGTATCGCCGCCGCTGCCGTTGCTGTCCGCCTTACGCAGGACGATGTCGGTATAATCGTCGAGGCTGCCCGCAAACTCCTGCGCCGTACCGCCATCGACCAGCACGAGGCGGTCTGCGGCAAGTTCGATCATGTGGCGGTCATGGCTGACGATCACCACCGCGCCCGAATATTCGTTGAGCGCCTGCACCAGCGCCTCGCGACTGTCGACGTCAAGGTGGTTGGTCGGTTCATCGAGGATCAGCAGATGCGGCGCATCGCGCGTGATGAGCGCGAGGGCGAGACGGGCTTTCTCCCCGCCCGACATGCTACCGACCTTCTGCGTGGCGCGCTCGCCGGAAAAGCCGAAGCGGCCCAACTGGGCGCGGACGGCGGCGGGGGTCGCGCCCTTCATCACGCGGCTCATATGTTCAAGCGGCGTGTCGGTGACGTCCAGTTCCTCCACCTGATATTGCGTGAAATAGCCTACGCTCATCTTGGAAGAGCTGTTCATCGCGCCTTCCATGGGCGCAAGCTGCGCGGCCATCAGGCGTGCCAGCGTGGTCTTGCCATTGCCGTTGCGGCCGAGCAGCGCGACGCGGTCGTCCGGGTCGATACGCAGGTTGACACGTTTCAGGATCGGCGTGTCGCCATAGCCGACCGCCGCCATATCCATGGTGATGAGCGGCGGGCGCAGTTCGGGCGGGCTGGGGAAGGTGAAGGCCAGCGTCGGATCTTCGATGGCGGCCGCGATAGGCTGCATCCGCGCAAGCGCCTTGGCGCGGGACTGGGCCTGTTTGGCCGTGGAAGCACGCGCCGAGTTGCGGGCGATGTAATCCTGCAGCTTCTCCCGTTCGGCCTGCTGTTTCGAGCGGGCGGCTTCCTGCTGGGCGAGGCGTTCGGCACGCTGGCGCTCGAAGGCGTCATAGCCGCCGGGGTAGAGCGTCACCTTGCCCCCCTCCAGATGCAGGATGTGGTCGACCACATTGTTCAGAAGATCGCGCTCATGGCTGATGACGACCACGGTGCCGCGATAGTTTTTGAGGAAGCTTTCCAGCCACATCGTCGCTTCAAGGTCGAGATGGTTGGACGGTTCGTCGAGCAGTAGCAGTTCCGGCTCGGAAAAGAGCAGCGCGGCAAGGGCCACGCGCATCTTCCAGCCGCCCGAATAGCTATCGAGCGGGCGGCCCTGCATCTCCTCGTCGAAGCCGAGGCCGACGAGGATGCGGGCGGCGCGGGCGGGGGCGGTATAGGCATCGATGGCGTTCAGGCGCTCATAGATGTGGCCGAGGCGGTCGGGGTCTTCGGTATGCTCCGCCTCCGCCATCAGGGCGGCACGTTCCTTGTCGGCGGCCAGCACCGTTTCGAAGGGGGTGGCGGTGCCGGCAGGGGCTTCCTGCGCGATATAGCCCAGCCGCGTGTCGCGCGGCATGTCGCAACTGCCTTCGTCCGGGTCGATCTGGCCGATCATCACCTTCATCAGCGTGGACTTGCCCGCCCCGTTGCGGCCGATGAGGCCCACGCGGCTGCGCGGCGGCAACGCGACGCCGGCGCGGTCAAGGATGGTGCGTCCGCCAAGGCGCACGGTGATACCGTTCAAGTTAAGCATGGCGGCCCCCTAGCCTATTTTGGCGGCGGGGGGAAACCGGTGACGGCAGAGAAAGCGGGGTGACTGTTTTCGGCCAATAGCCGCCACCCCCCTTCCGTTCGGGCTGAGCCTGTCGAAGCCTGTCCTGAGCGGCGTCGCTCAGGGCGAACGGAGATGGGAATAGCGGACAGTCCACCTTCCACCCAAAACCAGTCTCTCCTACCCTTTCTTGGCCGGCACCTGTTCCGCATAAAGGGTGAACTGCGCGTGGAGCCCGCCTTGCGAAGACTGCCCTAGCCACAGGTCGAACAGGCCCGGTTCGGCGATGCGCTTGCTGCCGGACCCCACAAATTCCAGATCGGTGCGGGATAGGGAGAAGCGGGCCAGCCTGCTTTGCCCGGGGCCGAGCGTCACGCGCTCAATGCGTTTGAGTTCGCGGATCGGGCGGGTGCGGCTGGCCACCCTGTCGCGAATGTAGAGTTGCACCACTTCGCTGCCGGAGCGGTCGCCGGTGTTGCGGACGCGCGCCGTCACCTCGATAGCGCGGTCCCAGCGCAGCGCGGTGTCGGAGAGCTTCAAATCCTCCAGCGCGAATTGCGTGTAGGACAGGCCATGGCCAAAGGGAAAACGGGCGCTGTTGTCGGTGGTGGCATAGCGCGCCTTATATTCGGTGCCGCCATTGTCGGTGACGGGGCGTCCGGTGGATTTGCGATCGTAGAAGAAGGGCTCCTGCCCCGATTCCCATGGGAAGCTGACGGGGAGCTTGCCGGACGGGTCCGCCTTGCCAAAGAGAAGGTCGGCGATGGCGTGGCCGGTTTCGGAGCCGAGGAACCATGTCGCCAGGATCGCCTGCGCGTTCGCCACGCCGTCATGCAACGCCAGTGCGCGGCCGTGGCGGAGCATGATGATAACCGGCTTTCCGGTCATGGCGACGGCATCGGCCAGCGCCTGCTGCGCGGCGGGGATTTCAATGACGGTGCGGGACTGGGCCTCACCGGACATATCCTGGGATTCTCCTATGGCCAGGAGCACGATGTCGGCGGCCTTGGCGGCGTCCACCGCCCCTGCGATGCCATCGTCTATCGGTTTGCGGACGCCGCAGCCCTTGACGATGGTGAGCAGCGAGGGGTCGGGCATCGCCGCGCGCAAGCCGGTGGCGATGTCCACGCCCTTGTCGGGATCGCCATAGAAAGCCCACGGGCCGTAGAGATTCGCCTTATCCTCGCCGAAGGGACCGATGAGCGCGATCTTCTGCCGTTTCGCGGGATCGAGCGGCAGGACGCCTTCATTCTTGAGCAGCACGACCGAGCGGATCGCGGATTCGCGGGCCAGGGCGCGATGGGCGGGCGTGGCGATGCGGCTCTTTTCCGCCGCCTCGTCCAGCGAGCGATAGGGATTGTCGAACAGGCCGATGGCGGTCTTTACATAGAGGATGCGGCGGACGGCGACGTCGATGGTGCCTTCGGGCACCGCGCCGCTCTTCACCAGATCGGGCAGATATTTGATGAAGAGGCCGCTCTGCATCGACATGTCGACCCCGGCAAGCACCGCAAGCCGCGCGGCGTCCCGGTCATCCTGCGCGAAGCCATGAGCGACCAGTTCCTCGTCCGCCGTATAGTCGGAAAAGACGAAACCCCGGAAACCCATCTCGCCGCGCAGCAGATCGGTCAGAAGCTCCCGGTCGGCGGTGGCGGGGACGCCGTTGATCTCGTTGAAGGCGGCCATGGTCGTGAGCGCGCCCGCCGCGAAGGCCGAACCAAAGGGCGGGATATGGGTTTCGCGCAGCGTCTCGTCGGAAATGTCGACATTGCCATATTCCAGGCCCGCCGCCACCGCGCCATAAGCGGCGAAATGCTTGGGACAGGCGAGCAGGCTGTCGGCGCGGCGCAGATCGCCCCCCTGAAAGCCGCGCACGCGAGCGGCGGCGAACAGGCTGGTGAGGGTGACGTCCTCTCCCGCCCCTTCGACCACGCGGCCCCAGCGCTGATCGCGCGCCACGTCGACCATCGGCGCGAAGGTCAAATGCAGGCCCGCCGCCGTCGCTTCAACCGCCATGGCGCGGGACGTTCGGCGCGCCAGTTCCGGATCGAAGCTGGCCGCTTCGCCCAGCGGCACAGGAAAGACGGTCTTCAGCCCATGGATCACATCGCCCGCGAAAAGCAGCGGAATGCCGAGGCGGCTGTCCTTGACCGCGATGTCCTGCGCGCGGCGGCCACCCTCCACGCCGATGCCGTTGAAGAGGCACCCGACGCGCCCCTTGCGAATTTCCCCGGCGAGGCGCTTTTCGTCCTGGATGCCCACTTGCGGGTTAGGCGGATTGAACGGGCGGAAACTGTCGGCGAGGCAGGTCATCTGCCCGGCCTTCTCCTCCAGCGTCATGCGGGAGATAAGGTCGTCCACCCGCGCCACGTCACTGGCGGCAAGGGCAAAGGCCCGTCGCGACGCCGCGAGGCTCAGGGGTAAGGTCAGAAAAGACGCAAGGGATGCGGTCAGCAGGGAACGGCGGTCAAGGCTCATGCAGGCGGGCTAACAGGGTCCATATGAATATAGCTTGTCCGCCGAACGCATGAACCGAGCCATGTTGCAGCGCATCACGCCGAAGCGAACAGCTTGGTCCCTACCACGCCGATCACGGTCAGCGCCATGAAAGCGGCCTGCACCGGCGTCACCTTGTCCCCGAAAAGGATCACCCCGCCGATGATGACTCCCACCGCGCCAAGACCGGTCCAGATCGCATAGGCGGTTCCGGCGGGCAGGCCCCGCATCGCCAGCGCCAGCAGGCCCATGTTCACGAAGCTCAGGGTGATGGGCACCAGCGACGCCTGCCAATGTCCGACGGTGGCGGCCCATTTGAGGCTGAGCGCCCAGATGATTTCGGTGATAACCGCGATGCCAAGAATTAGCCACGCCATGTCCGCGCGTTCCTTCTGCTCAATCAGGCTCGGGAAAAAGGGGAAGCGTGCGGGCCGGAAACCCGAAAGAGGCGGCACGCCGGATATGCGATGGTGGACAGGGCTGGATTCGAACCAGCGTACGGGAAACCCGGGCAGATTTACAGTCTGCTGCCTTTAACCACTCGGCCACCTGTCCAGTCGCCTGACCGTTCCGGGGATGCCCGATCCGGTTGGAGGGCGCTCAATGACGAAAGGAGGCTTGCCTGTCAATGCTTCCCGTGAAAAGAGCGCGACATGAAGAAAAGAGGTCATCGCCCGACGGGGCACAAGGGCAATTATCCGCGCTTCTATGGACGCCATGCCGTGATCGCGGCGCTGGCGAATCCCGATCGCGTGGTGCGGAAGATATGGGGCACGCGCGATGCGCTGAACGCGCTGGAACTGCCGCCGGTGCTGCCCATCGTCTATGCCGACGTGGCCGATCTGGGGCGGATGGTCCCGTCGGACGCGCCGCATCAGGGGCTGGTGGCGGAAGTCGAGCCATTGGACGACGTATGGCTGGGCGATGCGCTGGAGGCTGGGCAGGACGACAAAAGGCCCGTTCTGGTGCTGGATCAGGTGACGGACCCGCATAATGTCGGCGCGATCCTTCGTTCGGCCGCCGCGTTCGATGCGCTCTGCATCGTGACGCAGGACCGCCACGCGCCCCCCGAATCGGGGGTGCTGGCGCGGTCGGCTTCGGGCGCGCTGGAAATCATGCCGTGGGTGCGCGTGGTGAATCTCGCCCGCGCGCTGGATGAGATTGCGGAGGCGGGATATTGGCGCATTGGCCTCGATGGAGAGGCCGATACCACGCTGGGCGAGGCAATCGGCGAATCGCGGGTCGCGCTGGTGCTGGGGGCCGAAGGCGAGGGCCTGAGGCATAACAGCATGGCGCATTGCGATATTCTGGCTAAACTGCCGATCAGTCCGCGGATGGAGAGCCTGAACGTCTCCAATGCCGCGGCCATCGCGCTCTACGCCGCCGCCAGCCGGTAGCGGCAGAAACGCAAGACAGGGGGTTGTCATGTCCGTTCTGACGCGCGCGGTCGCCGCGCTCTTGCCCATGTTGCTGCTGTCCGCCTGTCTGGTGACGCCGGGCAAATTCGATTCCACGCTCGATATCCGGGCCGACCGCAGCTTCACTTTCACCTACAAGGGTGAGATTATCGCGTCGGACATGGGCAAGGACCTGCCGGGCCCCGACGGGTTGGGCGACGAGCCGACCGACGATGCCGCGCCCACGACGCAGGACAGCGTCTACCACATGGCGGGGATCTGGCGGATCAAGGACGAAACCGCCGAACAATCCTTCGCCAACCGCAAGAACCCGGGCGACGACGCCAAAATGCAGGCGATTGCCGAAGCGCTGACCAAGGAAAAGGGGTTCCGCGCCGCGCGCTATATGGGCGATCACAAGTTCGAGATCGATTATGCGATCAGCGGCAGGCTGGATCACGCCTTTCTCTTTCCGTTCAACACGGACGCGCAGATCGTGCTGCCCTTCGTGGCGGTGGAACTACGCGGAGCCGATCGGTTGCGGGTGAAGGCGCCGGGCTTTTCCACCAGCTATGACAAGAGCCAGGGACCATCCATGGGCGGTTCGGACGATGATGCGGCCAAGGCGCTGGACGGCACCTTCACCCTGACCACCGACGCCGAAATCGTGGCGCAGAATCAGGAAGACGGCGCGCAGGACACGCCGCAGGGCAAGCGGATCGTCTGGAAAGTGACGCCGATGACGAGCGATGCACCCAGCGCGACGCTGCGAGTGAAGCCGTAAACCCGGCGGGAATGCGAACCGTGCCCCCGCAAAGGCAGGAGCACGGCGTGCTTGTCAGTCTTCCGGCGCGATGGTGACGCGCAGGCCGTCCAGATCGTCCGATATCATGATCTGGCAGGACAGACGGCTCTGTTCATTGCGGTGATCGGAACTGTCGAGCAGGTCATTCTCATCCTCGCTCATCGCCGGCAATTTATCAGCGAATGCGGGATCGATATAGACGTGGCAGGTCGCACAGGAACAGCAGCCACCACACAGCGCCAGCAATTCATCGAAGCCATTGTCGCGGACAATTTCCATCACCGACAGGCCATTGTCTCCATCGACAGCCCGTTCCTCGCCCTCACGGTTGACTACAATCAGCTTCGGCATTTACTCAATCCCCTCGAAAACATTTCCGCCGCTCTGGCGAAGGAGCCGGTGAAAATCAAGGGTCGGATAACGATTTCATGGTGGCGACAGCCGAACAGTTGCGCGAAAGCATCGACGCGATAGCCGCGCTGGAGCCCGGCTTTGCCGATGTGCTCAAAGACATAGGCTATCCGGGAACGCGGATGCGACCGGCCGGCTACGAAACCCTGCTTCGCACCATCGTGGGACAACAGGTGAGCGTCGCATCGGCGGCGGCGGTATGGCGCAGGCTGGAAGCGGAACTGGGCGCGGGATGCGAACCGGCGGCGCTGCTGGCGCGGGATTTCGACGCCTTGCGCGCCTGCGGCCTTTCCCGTCAAAAACAGGGCTATGCCCGCAGCCTTGCCGAACTGGTGACGAGCGGCGCGCTCGACCTGCATTCGCTGCCCGCCGATGACGAGGAAGCGATCGCGCAGTTGGTGCGGATCAAGGGTATCGGGCGCTGGTCGGCGGAAATCTACCTGCTCTTCGCGGAAGGGCGGCCCGACATCTGGCCCGCGGGCGACCTGGCCGTGCAGATCGCCATCGGCCGCATATTGGGCCTGCCTGAACGGCCGAGCGAGAAGATGATGCGCGATCTGGCCGAACGCTGGCGTCCGCACCGGGGGGCCGCGGCGATCATGGCCTGGCACCATTATAATACGGAGGTTCTTTAACACCCATGCCCCTGCCCCATGCCCGCTACATCGTCCTCAATCATGACGGCCAGTGGAAGATCAATCTCGACAACCGCTATTACGGTCCTTTCGCGACACAGGAGGCGGCTGTCGAGATGGCGACCGACACCGCGAAGAAAGCCGATTCGGCCGGCTATCCCGCTACCGTGCTGCTGATGAAGGGCACGGCGTTCGAGACATTGTGGACCAGCAGCGTTCCAGACCATCCGGGCTGAAGACCCCCTTCCCGGTTGGAACCGAACGGGAAGAACTGCATTATTGGGCATCAAGGAGCGAATGTGCAGGAATGACCAAACGGGTTCTGATTGTCGAAGACGAGATTTTCGTGGCGCTGGAAATTGAGCAGATCGTGCAACAGTCCGGCCTGGACGTGATAGCCATCGCGGCCGACCGGGAAGAAGCGCTTGCGGTCGCATCGCTGTGTGACATCGCCCTTGTCGACCTGAATCTGCGCGACGGGCCGACCGGGCCGGGCATAGGCATGGAACTGGCCAGCCGCCACGATGTGCGGGTAATCTATGTCACCGCAAATCCCGACCAGATCGGCGCAGCGTCCGACACCGCCATCGGCTTCGTCACCAAACCTTTCGGCCCACACTGCATTGCCGCCGCCCTGAAGCAGGCCATTGCGGAAGAATGCGATCCGGAAGAAAGCCGGACCGACGGTTTCACGCCGTTTCTTGCTGCGCGCGATGCATGGCGCGGCGGGGAATCCATACACTGACCTCCAGCCCGCCAGGCTGCCAGTTCCGCGTCATCCGCCCGCCCAGTTGCCGCTCGACGCTCAGCGACATCAATCTTGTCCCGAACCCTTCCGCTTCCATCGGCGGGACAGCCGGGCCGCCCTCCTCCCGCCAGTCTATGCGGATGTCCTCATCCTCCTGCGCGACGTGCAGGCGCACAATCCCGCCCGCCGCCGACAGCGCGCCATATTTGGCGGCGTTGGTCGCAAGCTCATGGAACAGCAGGGCAAGGGGCGTGGCGGAACGGTCATCCACTTCGGGATCGTCGCCGGACAGGATGAAACGCGGCCGGCCTTTGCCCCGATAGGGCGCGAAAAGCTGATCCAGCACGCCCCATAGCGTCGTATGTTCCCTGGACAGCGCGGGCTCCCCATGCGGACGCACGAAATCATGCGCGCGGCCCAAGGACAGAATGCGTGCGCGCAGATCCTCTGCCACCGCCCCCATTTCGGGATGTTCGCGCGCGGACAGGCCGACCAGCCCGCTGATAACCGAAAAAATGTTCTTGATGCGATGCGACAGTTCATGCGCGATCATTTCGCGCTCCTCCATCATCATCTTCTGTTCATGGATGTCGGTGCAGGTGCCAATCCAGCGAATGATCCTTCCATGGTCATCGCGAATCGGATGCGCGCGGCCCAACGTCCAGCGATGACCGCCCTCATTATGACGCAGGCGATATTCGATCTCATAAGGCTCACCGGTTTGCAGCGAATGGCTCCAGCGGTCCAAAGCATGGTCCTTGTCGTCCGGGTGGAGGATGTCCACCCAGCCCTCTCCCTCGCTCGACCCGACCGGCGCGCCGATATATTCATACCAGCGCGCATTGAAATAATCATTATAGCCGTCAGGCCGCGCCGCCCAGACAAGCTGCGGCATGGTATCGGCAAGGGTGCGGAACAGGCGGTTGCTTTCGGCCAGCGCTGCGGCATCGCGCAATTGCCGGGCGTTTGTGGCCCGATCCCGGCGGCGGCTTTGCAATGCGGCCAGCACCTGCTGCGCCATGAGGGTCAGGCCCTGCCGCTGAAGCGCGGTCAGATCGGCGCGCGGCCTGTCTTCTATGACACAGAGCGCGCCCAGCGGCACGCCATCTTCATCGACCAAAGGCGCCCCCGCGTAAAAGCGGATATGGGGTGCGCCCGTCACCAGCGCGTTATCGGCAAAACGCGGATCAAGCCGCGCATCCGGCACGATGAAGATGGCATCGTCCAGCATCGCATGGGCGCAGAAGGACAGTTCGCGCGGCGTTTCTTCCGCCTCCAGCCCGGTGCGAGCGATAAAGCGCTGGCGCACATCCTCCACGATGCTGACCAGCGCGATGGGCGCATCGCACAGCGCCGCGGCGAAGTCGGTAATCCGGTTGAGCGTTGCAAAACCCCCGGCATCGAGATCGTACTGCGCGAGAACAGCCGCGCGGTCCGTCTCAAGGCCGTGCCAGTCAGCCATCGCTGACCCGCTCGATGTCCGCTCCCACGGCGGAAAGCTTTTCCTCCAGCCGCTCATAGCCGCGGTCGAGATGATAGACGCGGTTGACCTGCGTTTCCTCCTCCGCTGCCAGACCCGCCAGGATCAGGCTCATCGAAGCGCGCAGGTCCGTCGCCATCACCGGCGCGCCGACCAGCCGCTCGACGCCGCGCACCACGGCTGTGCGGCCGTTGACGGCGATGTCCGCCCCCATGCGCGCCAGTTCAGGAACGTGCATGTAACGGTTTTCGAAGATGGTCTCGGTCAGCACCGAAGCCCCGTCCGCCAGCGTCAGCATCGCCATGAACTGCGCCTGCATGTCGGTCGGGAAGGCCGGGAAGGGCGCGGTGGAGAGATTGAGCGGTTTCAGCTTCCCGTCGGAAGCGACACGGATGCCGTCCTTCGTCACGTCCACCTGCACACCCGCGTCGCGCAGGGCGGCAAGAATGGCGTGCATGTCGTCGGCATTGGCGCCGATCAGGTCCAATGTGCCGCCGGTAATCGCGACCGCGCAGGCATAGCTGCCCGCCTCGATCCGGTCCGGCATCACGCGGTAGGTCGCGCCGTGCAGCCGATCGCGGCCATGGACGACCAGCTTGTCGCTGCCCACGCCCTCAATCTGCGCGCCCATGGCGATCAGGAGGTTGCACAGATCGACGATTTCCGGTTCGCGCGCCGCATTTTCCAGCGTGCATGTGCCCTTGGCGAGCACGGCGGCCATCAATGCGTTTTCCGTCGCGCCGACCGACACGACCGGGAAGGTGTAGATGCCCCCCGCCAGGCCGCCGTCCGGGGCGCTGGCGCGGACATAACCCGCCGTCACTTCGATCTTCGCGCCAAAGGCTTCCAGCGCTTTCAAATGCAGGTCGATCGGGCGGTTGCCGATAGCGCATCCCCCCGGCAGCGACACCCGCGCTTCGCCCGCGCGCGCCAACAGCGGCCCCAGCACGAGGATCGACGCGCGCATTTTCCGCACGATGTCATAGGGCGCTTCGGTCGAGGTGACGCGGCCCGCACGCATGGTCATGACGCGGCCGAAATCCTCCGGCCTGGCCCCTTCGATCATGGTCGACACGCCAAGCTGGTTCAGCAGATGGCCGAAGCTGTCGACATCGGCCAGCCGCGGCAGGTTGCGGAGCGTCACCGGTTCGTCGGTCAGAAGCGCGCAGGGCAGCAGCGTCAACGCCGCATTCTTCGCGCCAGAGATGGGAAGGCGGCCATTGAGCGTTTTGCCGCCGCGGATGTGAATGCGGTCCATTGCCTTCGGTTCATAGCGGGAAATGCGCGCCACGCAAGGCGCATGGATACCGGATCGCCGCGCAGGCAGGCCGGAAAACCACGCCGCCGCGATAATCGCACAGCGACGGAAGGAACCTTAATCGAGTTTAGTGCACGGACTGAAAATGCAGCCAAAAGAGTTGCTGGGGCGTTCTGCCATCGTAACGACAATTCAGGCAAAAAAGGTATTATTGGTGGCAACAAGCTGCTTCGCAGAAAGACTGGGAAAGCATGTGCCGCTGTCCGACGCGGAAAGGGCGGCTCTTGCCCGGTTGGAGGAAAATCCGCGCAAGATCAGGCGCGGTGGAATGATCCAGCGCGTCAATGAGACAGTGACGGAACTCTTTGTGCTGCGTGAGGGGCGGGTGATGAGTTTCGTGATATTGCCCGACGGCAGCCGACAGATATTGCGCGTCTACTTCCCGGGCGATTTCATCGGATCAGCCAGCACAATCTACAACAAGGCGCCCGAATCGCTTGTGGCGCTGTCGGATGCAGTCATCTGTCCATTCGACAAACATGCCCTGCGCCGGTTGCTGGAGGAATATCCGCGGGTCGCGGCCCTGCTGTTCCTGCTGTCCAATGCTGAGCGGGTGGCGATGACCGACCGGCTCGCCTCGCTGGGGCGGACATCGGCCAAGGCGCGCGTCGCATCCTTCCTGCTGGACATGTTCGACCGGCTGCGGCTGACCGATGACAGCATCACCGACAGTTTCGACCTCAAGCTGACGCAGGAGGAAATTGGCGACGCCATCGGCCTCACCTCCGTCCATGTGAACCGGATGATCCGGCAGATGGAGCAGGAAGGCCTCATCAGCCGCGCCAATGGCCGCATCACGCTGCTCGACATGGCGCTGCTGGAGGAAATCGGCCATTATACCAATCGGCACAAGGACATGGACCTGGACTGGCTGCCCACCATATCCTGACCCGGTTCAGGCCAGCAGTTCCACGTCCCAGTAAAGCCAGTCATGCCAGCTTTCATGCAGATAGCCGGGTGGAAAGGCCCGGCCATGTTCCTGCAACTGCCAACTGGTCGGGCGGATCGGCGGGACATGGAGGCGCATGCCCGCTTCTTTGGGCGTGCGGCCGCCCTTGCGGAGGTTGCAGGGTGAACAGGCGGTCGCGACATTTTCCCACGTCGTGCGGCCGCCCGCGCGGCGCGGGACCACATGGTCGAACGTCAGGTCATGGGGCGATCCGCAATATTGGCAGGCGAAGCGATCACGCAGGAACAGGTTGAAGCGCGTGAAGGCGGGGTGTTCGGACGGGCGCACATATTGCTTGAGCGCGATCACGGAGGGAATCTTCATGCCCAGGCTGGGGCTGTGGACTTCGCGTTCATAGCTGGCGACAATATCCACCCGCTCCAGAAAGACCGCCTTGATGGCGGTCTGCCACGGCCAAAGACTCAGGGGATAATAGCTGAGCGGCGTATAGTCCGCATTCAGCACCAGCGCCGGACAATTTTCCGGATGCCGTATCAGGTCGGGATGGTACATAAGACCCTTCTACCCCCTTTTCGCTCCTTTTTCGCCAACCCGCTGATTGACCGGAAACGTGACGCAGGCATGACAGCATTAACCACTCGCCTTCGTCAAGAGCCGGTATGACTCAATCCGTCGCACCACATCATATGGTGATTCGCTTTGCCCCCAGCCCTACCGGGCGGCTCCATATGGGACATGGCTGGTCGGCGCTGATGGCTTGGGACATGGCGCGCGGCGCGGGCGGCGCGTTCCGGCTGCGGATCGAGGATATAGACGGCACCCGCAGCCGACCGGAACATGTCGCGGGGATTATCGAGGATCTGCAATGGCTGGGCGTGGACTGGGACGGCGAGATCGTCTTGCAGTCGGCGCGGTTGGCGCAATATGATGCGGCGCTGGAGCGATTGCGGGAGATGGGGCTGCTCTATCCCTGTTTCTGTACCCGCGCCGACATTCAGGCGCAGTGGACCGCGAGCGCCAGCGCACCGCATGGGCCGGAGGGAGCGATCTATCCGGGAACGTGCCGGCATCTTTCCGGCGCGGAAGGGGCCAGGCGAATCGCGGCGGGCGATACGCATGCGTGGCGGATAAACATGGCCGAAGCGGTAGCGCGAGTGGGGCCGCTGCACTGGACCGCCCTGCCCTTTCCACCGGGTGATGGGACAGAGCGGAAAATCGCCGCTGATCCGCTGCCGGCGGGAGACGTCGTGCTGGCGCGCAAGGATGCCCCTGCCAGCTATCATCTGTCCTGCACGCTGGACGATGCGGCGATGGGCGTGACCCATGTGCTGCGCGGCGAAGACCTGTTTGCGACCACGCATATCCATCGGCTGATCCAGGCGCTGCTGGACCTGCCGACGCCGGCCTATGTGCATCATCCGCTGCTGGTGGGGATGGACGGCAAGCGGCTCGCCAAGCGAAGCGGGTCGATCGCTCTGGCGGACCTGCGGGCGCAGGGCGTCGATCCCGCCGCGCTCGCCGCCGATCTGCGCGCCGCGCGCTTTCCGGTTGGCATTTCGCTGGGGCAGGCTTAGACTCCGCCCATGAATATCGTGCTAGTCATCGCCTTGATCCTTGCCATGGCCGCGACGCTGTTCGCGCTGATCCGGGGCATCGTCGCTTTTCTCCAGACCACCAAGGAGGAACTCAACTCCCCCGAAGGCGGTCCCAGCCGGTCCAGCCTCAAGCAGAACAGGATGATGATGAATCGCATCCTATTCCAGGCAGCGGCGATCATCATCGTCGCGATCCTGCTGCTGATGAAGGGCACTGGCTGACGCCATGGTCAAGCTGAACAAAATCTACACCCGCACCGGCGATGCGGGGACGACCGGCCTTGTCGACGGATCGCGCCTGCCCAAACATGCGCCGCGGATGCAAGCGGTGGGCGATGTGGACGAAGCAAACAGCGCCATCGGCCTTGCCGTCCTCGCCATTGGCCTCGCCATCGGCGACGCGCAGGAAGCGCGGTGGCTGACGGTGATCCAGAACGACCTGTTCGATCTGGGCGCGGACCTTGCCACGCCGGTGCCGGAAGGGGCGGATGAACCCTGGGCGCTACGCATCGTCGAAAGCCAGGTGAAGCGGCTGGAAGCTGAGATCGACCTGATGAACGCGGAACTGAAGCCGCTCGACAGCTTCATCCTGCCGGGCGGATCGCCTGCCGCCGCCGCCGTCCACCTTGCCCGCGCCGTGACACGTCGCGCCGAACGCAGCGCAACCGCTGCGGCGGCGGAGGTCGCCATCAACCCGCAGGCGCTGGCCTATTTGAACCGGTTGTCCGACCTGTTGTTCGTGATGGCGCGGCGTCTCAACGGCAATGGCGCGAGCGACATCAAATGGGTGCCGGGCGCATCGCGCTAAATCGCTTTAATGGGCTGGCTTTTCGGCGATGCGGGCCGACCATGTGGTGATCCAGTGCCATGCGCCGCGACATTCGCCCATGGCGGCGGCTTCGACCAGCCGGAAGCCCATACCATCCCAGACATAGGATTCGCTGCCGCCGCAATCGCCAAGGCCGCGGCCCTTGGCATGGCTCTCCAGCCGCGCCTGCTGCGGGGACCAGCTTGCATTGACCAGCATGGGACGCTTCGCGTCCTCGCTCCAGCCGGGCTCGTAATCGAAAGTCGCGAAGCGGAAGGTGCGGCGCCCCGGAACGCCCGTGGCGATCACCGGGACAGACGTGAAATTATAGGCCCCCGACCCGCAGGGCACCAGCACCAGTGCTTCAGCCTTGGACAGGCGATGCTGTTCGAGGGTCTGGGCGTCACGCATTTCCTCCGCGCAGCCGGTGAAACTGCCCAGCGCCGTCAGTTCCTCGCGCCAGAAGGCCGCAGGCGCCGGCCCGGATGAAATGGGGAGACGGATGACTGTCGGTGCGAGCGGCGCCGGACGGACCGCGTTGGCGCGCAACGGCCCGGTGGCGATCAGCGCGGTGGTGGTGCCTGCCCTTCCCTGCTGCGCGTCCATGTAACGGAGCGCCGCACCCGATCCGGCGAGCGAAGGACGGCCCAGCAATCTCGCGCCGGAGCGGATTTCCAGCGAGAAGCCGCGCGCCATCGCAACGGCGAGCGCGGAAGCCTGCGGTCCGCTGATCTTCGCCTCGCCATCCATGCCCGTCGTGCTGGCGATCCTGCGCCCATCGACCAGGAAGGCATATTCCGCCGGTCCCTTCGCGTCCCGGCTGGCCCAGACTTCGGGTTCCGCAGCGGGTCCGGCATCGCGGCTGATGCCCACCATCACCGGATTGTCCGGCCAGTCCGCGCCTTCCGCCAGCAAGGATACCGCTTCGCACCGGCCGCGATTGTCGCAACCGATGGTCCAGTCCTTATAGGTTTCCAGCGTTCCCGGTTTCGGCGCCTGCGCCCCCGCAGACGCCGAAACGGCGCAGGCCATTACAGCCGCCAGAAAATATTTTGCCCCCATGGATTAACCATAACTTAATCGCGCTTTGAGCGATAGAGTTTTCGTTACAGAAACAAAACGACTGGCGCTTTCAGCGCCACCCGCGAAATATTCTCTATATTTCCAAAGATATAGGGGAAACGGCTTGAACCGCTTCCCCTTAAAAGATCAGGCCGCCTTGGCGCGGGACATGCGCTTGCGTTCGTTGGGGTCGAGGTAGCGCTTGCGTAGGCGGATATTCTGCGGGGTCACTTCGACCATTTCATCGTCGTCGATATAGGCGATGGCCTGTTCCAGCGTCATCTTCCAAGGCGGGGTCAGGCGGATGCTGTCATCCTTGCCGCTGGCGCGGAAGTTGGTGAGCGCCTTCGACTTCATCGGATTGACTTCCAGGTCTTCCGGCTTGGCGTTCTCGCCGATGATCATGCCTTCATAGAGCGCCTCGCCCACGCCCACCATCAGCACGCCGCGCTCTTCGAGCGGGCCGAGGGCATAGGCCACCGCCTCGCCCGCGCCGTTGGAAATCAGCACGCCGTTCTTGCGGCCTTCGATGGTGCCCTTGTGGGGGCCGTACTTCTCGAACAGGCGGTTCATGATGCCGGTGCCGCGCGTGTCGGACAGAAACTCGCCATGGTAGCCGATCAGGCCGCGTGACGGCGCGGAGAAGGTGATGCGGGTCTTGCCGCCGCCCGATGGGCGCATGTCGGTCATTTCCGCCTTGCGCTGGTTCATCTTCTCGACGACCGTGCCGGTGAATTCGTCGTCCACGTCGATGACGACGGTTTCATACGGCTCAGTGCGGTCGCCCGCCTCGTCCGTGCCGAACAGCACGCGCGGCCGGCTGATGCCCAGTTCGAAGCCTTCGCGGCGCATCGTTTCAATGAGCACGCCAAGCTGCAATTCGCCGCGGCCGGCGACTTCGAAGCTGTCCTTGTCGGCAGCTTCAGTCACCTTGATCGCCACGTTGGATTCCGCTTCGCGCATCAGGCGGTCGCGGATCATGCGGCTCGTCACCTTGCTGCCTTCGCGGCCCGCCATCGGCGAATCGTTCACCGCAAAGCGCATCGACAGCGTCGGCGGATCGATCGGCTGGGCCTGGATCGGTTCGCTGACCGAGGTGTCGGCGATGGTGTTCGCCACGGTCGCGACGGTCAGGCCCGCGAGGCTGATGATGTCGCCCGCTTTCGCTTCCTCCACCGGCACGCGATCGAGGCCGCGGAAGGACAGGATCTTCGACGCGCGGCCGGTTTCGATCACCTTGCCCTCGCTGTCGAGCGCGTGGATCGGCTGGTTGACCTTCAGCGTGCCGGACTGGACGCGGCCGGTCAGGATGCGGCCAAGGAAATTGTCGCGGTCGAGCAGCGTGACGAGGAAGCTGAAGGGTGCGTCCTGATCCAGCGACGGCGGCGGCACATGATCCACGATCTTCTGGAACATCGGTTCCAGCGTGCCTTCGCGGCGAGTCGGGTCTTCGCTGGCATAGCCGTTGCGGCCCGACGCATAGAGCACCGGGAAATCAAGCTGCTCGTCGGTCGCTTCGAGCGTCACGAACAGGTCGAACACCTCGTCCAGCACTTCCTGGATGCGCTCGTCCGGGCGGTCGACCTTGTTGACGACGACGATGGGCTTCAGGCCCAGCGCCAGCGCCTTGCCGGTCACGAACTTGGTCTGCGGCATCGCGCCTTCGGACGAATCGACCAGCAGGATCACGCCGTCGACCATGGAGAGGATGCGCTCCACCTCGCCGCCGAAATCGGCGTGGCCGGGCGTGTCGACGATGTTGATGCGCGTGCCGTTCCATTCGATGGAGGTCGGCTTCGCCAGGATGGTGATGCCGCGTTCCTTTTCGAGGTCGTTCGAATCCATCGCCCGTTCCTCGACCCGCTGATTGTCGCGGAAGGTGCCGGACTGGCGGAAAAGCTGGTCGACCAGCGTGGTTTTGCCGTGGTCGACGTGCGCGATGATCGCAATGTTACGCAGGGACATGGGTTCGGATGCCTTCGGGGTCTGGTGCCCGGCCGGCACAGCGCCTGACCAGTGATTTGCGCGCGCCCTTACAGGAAATGATGCGGTGCGGCAAGACGCCGCGCGGTTGTCGTGGAGAAGGGAAGCCCCTATCCTGCTTTCCTGTCGACCTTGCAGCATCGGTGTTATATATCCATATGACACCGACAGGAGATACTATGGCCACGACCGCGCCCGCCACGACTGCCGAACCGCTGAACCTGACGCCGCCCGATCCGGTGCCGCCCGTCTCGCTCGAAAAGGCAGCGGGGCTGGTGCCGCTGGACGAAGGGCAGAAGTCGAAGCTGGACGAGAAGGTGGACGCCTTCATCGACGATCTGGTGGCACAGGACGCCGCTTCGCCGGAGTTCGGCAAGCGGGTCGATCAGCTCACCAATATGGGGCGCAAGGAAATCGCCGAAGCCGCCGGGCACAGCAACCGCTTCCTCGATCGGCCCGTGCGGGCGATGGACAGCGACAATAAGGTGGGCGCGGACCTCGCCGAACTGCGCCGCACGGTGGAAGACCTCGATCCGGGCAAGCGCGGCAATTTGATGACGCGCAAGAAGCTGTTCGGGATCATCCCCTTCGGCAACCGGATGCGCGACTATTTCGACGGCTATAAAAGCGCGCAGAGCCATATCAATTCGATCCTGGGCAGCCTCGCCAGCGGCAAGGACGTGCTCATCAAGGACAATGCCGCCATCGATGTCGAGCGGCAGAATATGTGGGCCGCCATGGGCCGTCTGGAGCAGATGATCCATATTTCCAAAACCCTGGACGCGCGGCTGGAAGCCAAGGCGCTGGAACTGGATTCAACCGATCCGGCCAAGGCGAAGGCGGTGCGGGAAAGCGCGCTCTTCTACATCCGCCAGCGCACGCAGGATCTCCTCACGCAGATGGCGGTGACGGTGCAGGGCTATCTGGCGCTGGACCTCGTCAAGAAGAACAATGTCGAGTTGGTGAAGGGCGTGGATCGCGCCAGCACTACCACGGTCGCGGCGCTGCGGACGGCGGTGACGGTGGCGCAGGCGCTGGTCGGGCAGAAACTGGTGCTGGAGCAGATCACGGCGCTCAACACGACGACCGCGAACATGATCGATTCGACCGGCGAGATGCTCAAGAGCCAGACCGCGCAGATCCATGAGCAGGCGGCCTCCAGCACCATTCCCATCGAAACGCTGCAACGCGCTTTCCAGAATATCTACGACACGATGGACAGCATCGACACCTTCAAGCTCAAGGCGCTGGAGAATATGAAGACGACGGTGAACACCCTGTCGAACGAGGTCGAAAAGTCGAAGGGCTATATCGCGCGGGCCGAAGGACAGGCGCAGGCGGCGCAGGAAGCGCGGAGCGAGAACCCGCTGCTGAGCGCGATCGAGGGGTGAGGATGCAGGCCGCCCTTTCCCGTTCGGTTCGCGCGAAGGGTGAGAACATATGACCCGCTCCGACCGCGTGCTGGCCGATGCGGAGGCCGTGCTGCGCCGCCATAGCGAGCGCGGGCAGAGCCTCTCCACTCGTGCGCGGCAGAGGCGCAATGCGGGGCTGATGCGGAAGGTCAAATATGCCTTCTGGGCCATCGTCGCCGTGCTGGTCGCGGGCACGGTTGCCGGTTTCGTGACGCCTCTGGGCACAACCGGCGTGATGGTGGCGCTGGGCGTCATGGTCGCCGCCGTGCTGCTGATCGCGCTGATGCCGACCGAGACGCGGGTGCGGACGGAGGCGCTGGCCGAGACGGAACTCACCGCCCTCCCCCTCAAGACCGAAATCTGGCTGGAGAACCAGCGCAAGGCGCTGCCCGCGCCCGCGGTGACGCTGGTGGACAGCATCGGGGTGAAGCTGGAGGCACTGGGACCGCAACTCGAACGGCTGAACCCGCAGGAACCGGCGGCGCAGGAAGTCCGCAAGCTGCTGGCCGATCATCTGCCTGAACTGGTGACGGGCTACCAGTCCATTCCCGAATCGCTGCGGCGCGAGGAACGAAACGGCCGCGTGCCGGAGAAACAGTTGATCGAGGGGCTGTCCGTCATCGACGCCGAAATCGCGCGGATGAGCGAGACGCTGGCGAGTGGCGATCTCGACAAGCTGGCGACGCAGAACCGCTTTCTGGAACTGAAATATCAGGAAGCAAAGGAACTGGGGGACTAGTCCCCGCTTTTCCTTATCCGATGATCCATCTCACCCTCATCATCGTCGATTTCCTGACGGGCCTGCTCGCGGCAGGCGCATGGGCGCTGGCGTCCGCGGGCGGCGCCATCGCGGCGCTGGTGGGGAGCGGTTTCGTCGGCTTTTCCCTGTTCAGAAGATGGCGGCGACGGCAATAGAGCAACCGCCTTCTATTCCTGAACCTGATAGGTGCAGGGCACGATGCTGGCCGGATCGGGCCGCGCGGCGATACGCTTGAAGCGGGCGAGATAGCCACCCGCCGTGGGTTTGGGGATCAGTTCCTCCAGCCGAAAGCCCATGGCCGCGAACTCGCAGGAGAGGAGGCGCGGCGGCGTGCCGTGCTGCTCGGTCGGGCGGTTCGCGTCGACCACGATGATCTCGCCATCGGGCCTGAGCGCGGGGCTGAGGTGCCAGAGAAAAGCGTATGGCTCGCCGATCTCATGATACATATGGACCATGAAGATGCGGTCGAAACTGTTTTCGGGCAAGCGCGGGTCTTCCGGCGCGCCCAGCTTCACGCTGACATTCTTCCAGTCCTCCCGCGTGATGCGGCGGGACAGCGCCTCGATCACTTCGGGCATGATATCCTCGGCCAGCACCCGGCCCTTGGCGCCCACGCGCTTGGCGAGACGGACGGTGTAATAGCCCTCTCCCGCGCCGATATCCGCGATGGTCATGCCCGGCTTGATCCCGGCGCGGTCCATAATGTCATCCGCTTCGCGCACCCGGTCGCGCGCCTCTTCGCTGGACCAGCGGGTCGAGACGATAGGGGCAACGGGCCGGTCGGCGCGCGGGAAAGGCCGGGCGGCGGGCGATCGGTCGTCCTTGCCGGACGAAAGCATGTCGCAGGCGGCCAGCAGGAACAGCAATGCCCCTCCCAACGCCCCGCGCCGCTGCATCAGTCGACATCCTCCACATCGACCTTCTCGCCCGTCACTTTCTGCGACAGGGCGGCGGCCATGAAGGGATCGAGCGCGCCGTCCAGCACATCGTCGGGCGCGGTCGAGGTGACGCCGGTGCGAAGATCCTTCACCAGCTGATAGGGCTGGAGGACATAGGAGCGGATCTGGTGGCCCCATCCGATCTCCGTCTTCGCCTGATAATCGGTCGATGCGGCTTCCTCGCGGCGGCGCAGTTCGGCCTCGTAAAGCCGCGCCTTCAGCATGTTCATCGCGGTGGCGCGGTTCTTGTGCTGGGATCGGTCGTTCTGCGAAGCGACGATGATGCCGGATGGAACGTGGGTGATGCGGACGGCGGAGTCGGTCGTGTTGACGTGCTGACCGCCCGCGCCCGATGCGCGGTAGGTATCGATCTTGAGGTCGCTTTCCTTGACCTCGATGTCGATATCGTCGTCGATCACCGGATAGACCCAGACGGACGAGAAACTGGTGTGCCGCCGCGCCGAGCTGTCATAGGGGCTGATGCGGACCAGCCGATGCACGCCGCTCTCGGTCTTGGCATAGCCATAGGCGTTCTCGCCCTTGATGAGGAAGGTCGCGGACTTGATCCCCGCCTGATCGCCCGCCTGATAATCGACCAGTTCCACCTTGTAGCCGCGCCGTTCCGCCCAGCGGCGATACATGCGGCTGAGCATCTCCGCCCAATCCTGGCTTTCGGTGCCGCCCGCGCCCGCATGGATTTCCAGATAGGTGTCGCTGGCGTCTGCTTCGCCCGCCAGCAGCGCCTTGATCTTGTCCTCGTCCGCGCGGTCAGCAAGTGCCTTCAGGGAAGCTATGGCTTCGCTGACCATATCCTCATCACCCTCGGCCTCGGCCATTTCGATGAGTTCGGCGGTGTCGGTCTTGTCCTGCTCGATGGCGCGGGTCGCGCCGATGGCGGCGTCTAGGCGGGTGCGCTCGCGCATCACTTCCTGCGCCATCTTCTGATTGTCCCACAACGTCGGGTCTTCGACGCGGGCGTTCAGCTCATCCAGCCGCCGCAGCGCGCGGTCCCAGTCGAGGAAACGGCGCAGCAGGTCCAGCGCGGCGTCGATACGGTCGATATATTGCTGCGCTTCGGCGCGCATGGTCTGTTCTCCAAAGTTCCTTGCGGCGGCCCCTAGCACCCGAAAAGAGCGCGAACCAGCCGCATATCAATATATGCCGCCCTGATCCTGGAGGAAGTCCGCGTCGGTGCGCTGACGCCGCGCGCCGGAAGCTGCCCCGGCCGCAGCCGCCTTGTCCTGCGCTTCCACTTCCTCCTTGCGGATGGAGCGGCGCGGTTCGGATTCGGGCTTGAAGGCTTCCCAGATCACCGATGCCTTGGGTTCATCGGTTGGCCACGCGCCATAGATGCGCTTGCCCGAACGGCGGTCGATCGTGACCATTCGCACCCCTGCCGGGGCAACGAACGGCGTCTTGGGCATATTCTCAAGCACCGGGGCCATCGCCGCCTTCCAGATCGGCGCGGCGATGCGGCCGCCCTGCGCCCAGCCGCCCAGGCTGCGCGGCTGATCATAGCCCAGATAGACGCCCGCGACGAGATCAGGCGATCCGCCGACAAACCAGACATTGGTGGGGCCGTTCGTCGTGCCGGTCTTGCCGAACAGCGGTCGATTAAGGTCGCGCAGGACCGTCGCCGTGCCGCGCTGGATCACGCCTTCGGCGATATGGACGACCTGATAGGCGGTCATGGGGTTCATGACCTGTTTCCCTTCAAAACCGAAACGGGGCATGGGCTTGCCATCCCAGTTCGGCAGGTTGCACCCGTCGCAGGGCCGCCAGCGTTCCGGCCAGATCACCTTGCCGCGCCGGTCCTGCACATAATCCATGACCTTGGGGCTGAGCTGCCGCCCATGGTTGGCGAGCATGGCATAGGCGTTCACCATCCGCTCGACCGTGGTTTCGCCCGCGCCCAGCGCAAAGGAGAGATAGGGCTGATAGTCGCCGATGCCCATCGCCTTGATGGTGCGGACGACCCGCTCCATGCCGGTCTGGCTGGCGGCGCGCACGGTCATCAGGTTGCGCGACTGCTCGACGCCCCAGCGCAGCGTCTGCGGCCCGGCGCCGCCGCCGGAGAAATTGCGGAAGCATTTCTGGCCGAGACTGGCCGATTGATAGACGCACAGGGGGCCATCGACGATGATCGAGGCGGGCGTCATGCCATTGTCCAGCGCGGCGGCATAGACGAAGGGCTTGATGGTGGAGCCGGGCTGCCGCATCGCCTGCGTCGCGCGGTTATAGGATGACAGGCGGGAATCGAAACCGCCCTGCAAGGCGCGGAGGCGGCCTGAATGGACTTCCTCGACCACCATGCCGCCCGACACTTCGGGAATGTTGCGGAGCGCCCAGTCCGACCCGTTGCGCGCGACGACGATCAGGTCGCCCGGCTTCATCGCGGAGAAGGCTGAACCCCCGGTCTTGCGATAGGAAAGCTGCGCCGACCCGGCAGGCAGCGTGCCGGTGGTGCCGTCGGCAAAACCGATCTGCGCGGAAGACGCACTGCGGCTGATGACGGCGGCGACGCGCCAGCCTTCATAATCGACGCTGACATAGCTGGCGGCCAGTTCCCGCTCCCAGCCATTATCGACCTTGATCTCGCCGACCGGGCCGGACCAGCCCCGCCCGGCGTCGAAGCGCAGCAGGCCGTTGCGAAGCGCGGTCGTCGTGCTGGCCTGGATGGCCGGGTCATAGGGGCTGCGGACCCACAGGCCGCCCGCATAGACGCTGTTGGGGCCGTCCTCCGCCTTTTCCCCGAATCGCTGGATCAGGCGGCGGCGGATTTCCTCCATATAATAACCGCCCGCCCGGTCCTCGAAGCTCGCCCCGCGGGAGGCGACCGTGCCCAGCGGCGCGGCGCGGGCCGCATCGCGCTGCGCTGCCGTGATCCAGCCGTTCGCATGCATTTCGCCCAGCGCCCAGTTGCGCCGCTCCAGCGCGCGTTCATGGCCGGTCGGGCTTTCCGGGCGGTAATTGGCCGGACCCTTGGGCAGAATGGCGAGATAGGCCATTTCCGGCAATGTCAGGTCGGCCACATCCTTGTCGAAATAAGCGCGCGAGGCCGCCTGCACGCCATAGGCGTTGCGGCCCAGGAATATCTGGTTGAGATAGAGTTCAAGGATCTGCTGCTTCGACAGCACTCCTTCCATGCGATAGGCGAGGATCATCTCCTTCACCTTGCGCGTGGGGGAATATTCGTCACCGATCAGCAGGTTCTTCGCCACCTGCTGCGTGATGGTGGAGCCGCCGCGGGCGCGCTGGCCCGACCCGATCTTGCTGGCATAATCGAACACCGCGCCGGCAAAGCCGGGAATGTCGACGCCATGATGCTCGAAGAAGGTCTTGTCCTCCGCCGCCAGATAGGCGCGGATAAGGAGCGGCGGATAATCGCTATATTGAAGCTGCACACGTCGTTCGCGGGCGTAGCTGTGCACCGGCTGGCCGTTGATGTCGCGCACGATGGTCGGCAGCGGCGGCTCATATTCCAGCAGGGTGGAGGCGTCGGGAAGGCCGCGCGCGAAGATCAGCCAGAACAGGAATATCGCCAGCAGGAAGCCGCCCAGCAGGATCGCGCTCCAGCGGAACAGGCGGCGTCCCCAGAAGGGGCGAAGACGGTCCCTGATGCCCCCGGCCTCACGGCGCAGGCGATAGGCGAAGGACGACGGTGCGGCGGTTTCAGGGCGAGCCTCTTCCATGATGGAGCAGGCTCTACGGTCAAAATGCGGTCAATGCCAGCACCGATCGGCGGATTGCGTGCAGACTCTATCCCCCCGCCCCGCTTCCCCGCAGGGCGAGCTTGCGAGCAAAGTGCACTTCGATGGCGCGGGCTACGCCCTTCGCGATACGACCTTGCCCCTCCTTCGACGACAGGAAGGCAGCGTCCTCGAAATTGCTGATATAACCGGTTTCGAACAGCACCGACGGCATGTCGGGCGCCTTCAAAACCATGAGTGAGGCAAAGCGGTGATAGGCGCTGCGGAAGGGCACATAGGGCGACGCCTCCCGCTGCAACAACCGCGCGAAGTTCGATGATATATTCATGGATTCGCGCTGCGTCAGGTCGATGAGGATCGAAGAAACATCGCTGCTCTGCCCGCCCAGGTTGACCCCGTTGATGATGTCCGCCTTGTTCTCCCGCGCCGCCAGACGCGCGGCTTCGCGGTCGGACGCGGTTTCAGACAGGGTGTAGACGGTCGCGCCCCGCGCCGTATCATTTTCCGCCGAATCGGCATGGACGGAAATGAAGAGGTCCGCGTTCAGCTTGCGCGCAATGCCATAGCGTTCTTGCAGCACCAGGAAGCGGTCGTCGTCGCGGGTCAGCGCGACACGCACCCGGCCCGCCTTCACCAGTTCGTCGCGGATCGCCTGCGCTATGGCGAGCGTCACGTCCTTCTCGCGCTTGCCCGTCTGCGGATTGATCGCGCCCGGATCATGACCGCCATGGCCCGCATCGATCACGACCAGCGGGCGAGCGCCATCGCGCGGCCCTTCGATCGGCGGCAGCGCCACGCCCTTGGCGGCACGTGGGATCGGCACGGTGATGCTGTGCACGCGCTGACGCGGCCGCGCGCTCATATGGGCGGGCGCGTCGAATTGGGTGCGACCCCGGCCGAGCACGGTGCGAAAAGCGTTATCCGACACCCCCTGCAAGGAAAAGCTGAGCGACTTCCCATCGGGCGCGATCCGCGCATTGCCCAGCGTCGCGGGCAAGGCGAGGTCCAGCACCACGCGGGCGGTGCCCTCGTTCAACTGCCCCTGGCGTACGGCGGCAACCGCCGCATTGCTCCCCGCATAGGATTGCCCGCGCCCCGCCTGCGCGCCGCTGATGTCCAGCGCAAGACGGCGTGGTCCGTCCAGCAGGAAGGCCGATGCGCCCTCCACACTGTCGTCGAAGCGCACGACGACGCGGTCGCCCTGCACATCGACAGCGGAAATGCCGCCCGCGAAACCGGGAGCCGCCGCGAATATCGCGCCTGCCATGGCAAGGCTCTGAAGCATGCGCCGCTTGTGCAACGCAGTGGCATTGGCCGTCCAGCCAAATATCATGACGTAAATCCGTCCAGCGCGTCCCCACGCTGAATCGGGCATTAAGCATCACCTCTTGTCCCGGCGTAAAGTGAGACGGTTAATGCTATCTTCAGCACGATCATGCCAATGGATCAGATCAGCGATCCGGCGCAAGAATTTGCAAAAGAGAGAATATTTCCACCAGCCGTTGCTCCGCCGCGCATTGGCTGCTAACCATTCACATTCCGATAAGTGTGGCCAGATAAAGCGATACCTTCGGGGCCAATTTTTTGCACGCATCGGCGCGCTTTTCCAGCGACGCCGATGTTCGAACAGGTTGACGCTGCATGAGGCATGTTTTCCATTCCCCGCTGAACCCGGCAACGGGCGATGCGGCGCGGATGGACCGGTCCGGCATAATGCCCGGCCATGCCGATGCAGTAGACGCACATAATTTCCTTCAAAACCGGACGATGCAGCAATCCGCGCCGCTGGCGACGCCCATGCTGCCGTCCCTTCACTATCGCGTGGCGGCCCGGCCCTCAGCCGCAGGCCGCCGACGCCGGAGACTCATAAATGACAATGCGTATGCTGATCGATGCGCGCCACCGGGAAGAAACCCGGGTCGCGGTCGTCAAGGGAAACCGGATCGAGGAGTTTGACTTCGAGTCCGCCGAGCACAAGCAGCTCAAGGGCAATATCTATCTCGCCAAAGTCACCCGCGTAGAGCCCTCGCTCCAGGCGGCGTTCGTGGATTATGGCGGCAACCGCCATGGCTTCCTCGCCTTTTCGGAAATCCATCCTGACTATTACCAGATCCCGCGCGAAGACCGCGAGGCACTGCTGCGCGAGGAACGCGCCCATGCGGAGGAAGAGGCCGCGCTGCGCGCCGAGGTCGATGACGATGAAGAGGGGCTGACCGGCGAAGACGGCGTGGAGGTCATCGTCGCCACCCATCATGAAGATGATGAAGGTGGCGAGGATGCCGAAACCGACGAAGGCGGCGACAAGCCTGCGCGCCGTGGGCGCGGCAGGGGCCGGGGCGGCGACGAGGCTGCCGACGAGCTGCGCCGCAAGCGCATGGCGCTGCGCCGCCGCTACAAGATCCAGGACGTCATCAAACGCCGCCAGGTACTGCTGGTGCAGGTCGTCAAGGAGGAGCGCGGCAACAAGGGTGCGGCGCTGACCACCTATCTGAGCCTTGCGGGCCGCTATTGCGTGCTGATGCCCAACACCAGCCATGGCGGCGGCATTTCGCGCAAAATTTCCAATGCCGCGGACCGCAAGCGGCTCAAGACGATCATCGCCGACATGGCGCTGCCCTCCACCATGGGCTGCATCGTCCGCACCGCAGGCCTTCAGCGCACCAAGACGGAGATCAAGCGCGACTTCGACTATCTGGCGCGCCTGTGGGACGAAATTCGCGAAAATACGCTCAATTCCGCCGCACCCGCATTGATCCACAATGATAGCGACCTCATCAAACGAGCGATCCGCGATATCTACAACAAGGATATCGAAGAAGTCATCGTCGAGGGCGAGCATGGCTATAAGGCCGCCAAGGATTTCATGAAGCTGCTGATGCCCAGCCATGCCCGGCGGGTGAAGCAATATGCCGATGCCGTGTCGCTGTTCCAGCGGGCCAGTGTCGAAGACCAGCTCGCAGCCATGTATAATCCGGTCGTGCAGCTCAAGTCCGGCGGCTATCTCGTCATCAATCCGACGGAGGCGCTGGTGTCGATCGACATCAACTCGGGCCGTTCGACCCGCGAGCATGGCATCGAGCAGACCGCCGTCGCCACCAATCTGGAAGCGGCGCGGGAAATCGCGCGGCAGCTTCGCCTGCGCGACATGGCTGGCCTGGTCGTTATCGACTTCATCGACATGGAGATGAACTCCAACATTCGCAAGGTCGAGAAGGCGATGAAGGAGGCGTTGAAGGACGATCGCGCCCGCATCCAGGTCGGCCGCATCTCGGGCTTTGGCTTGATGGAGATGAGCCGCCAGCGGCTACGCACCGGCGTACTGGAAGCATCGACCCGCCAATGCCCGCATTGCGAAGGCACCGGGCTGGTGCGGACCGCTTCGTCGGCGGGGCTTTCCGCGCTGCGTATGCTGGAAGAGGAAGCGGCGCGCGGTCGCGGCAGCATCGTCACGCTGCGCGCAAGCCAGGAAGCGGCCTTCTACGTCCTCAACAACAAGCGGCGTGAACTCGATGAGATCGAGCAGCGCTATGGCGTCACTATCGTCATCCTGCCCGATGGCGAAGTGGAAGGCGCGCGCATGTCGGTGGAGGCCAGCGGCCCCCGTCCCGAGCGCGTCGTGAGCTATGCGCCGCTCGCCGAAGAGGAAGATGACCTCGACGTGATTGAGGAGGAGGAAGAAGAATCCGAGGAGGAAGAAACTTCCTCCGAGCGTGAGGAACGCGGCGAGGAACGCGAAGGCGGCCGTCGCCGTCGTCGCCGTCGTCGTCGCCGGGGTGGTCCGCGTGACGAACAGGATAGCCAGGCCGCTGCCGATGGGAGCGAAGAAGCGGAAGGCGAAGCGGACGTGGATGCCGACGCTGGCGAAGACATTGCCGAAGCAGCCGCAGGCGAAGGAGCCGACGAAGGCGAAGCGGGCCGCAAGCGTGGCCGCCGTGGTCGCCGGGGCGGTCGTCGTCGGCGCGAGGCTGGCGAAGCGGAGGCTGGTGACGCTGCGAGCGAAACCGCCGAAGCGGTGGAAGCAGTCGAAAATGCCCCCGAAGCGGAACCTGTGGTCGCGCCGGATGCGGCAGCCGCTGTAGAGCCCGTCGCGGAGGAAGCGCCCAAGACACGCCGCCGTCCCCGCGCTCGCAAGGTGAAGGAAGCCGTAGCTGAACCGGCTGCGACGGAAAATGCCGAGCCGGTCGCGCAAGCGCCTGTCGAGGAGCCTGTCACCGAAGCGGCTCCGGCCAAGCCCAAGCGCACCCGCCGCAAGAAGCCTGCCGCGAGCGATGCCGAAACGGCCGATACCGTGATCGTGGCGGAAGCCCCTGCGGTGGAGACAGAAGCCGAAGCAAAGCCCAAGCCCAAGCGCACCCGCCGCAAGAAGGCGGATGCCGCCGTCGAGGAAATCGCTGCCGAGGTTGCGCCGGAAGCGGCTGCAGAAGTGATCGAACCGATTGCCGCGCAAGCAGCGCCCGAAACGGTGGCGGCTTCGGTCGAGGGCGCGGAAACCGCCGAAGGGGAAGAGGAAAACGGCTCGCCCCGGCGCGGTTGGTGGCAGCGCACCTTCGGCCAATAAGCTCTATTGCCTGGTTTGAACAACGCCGTCCCGTGCCCGGCCCACGCCGGAACGGGGCGGCGTTTCCATTTGCTCAAAGCGCGGCTTCATTGTGTATTCAGCGGCGCCATGGCAGAGTGACGCCGATGCCTGCCTCCCTTGCCCTCGCCCGGTCGCGCATCATGACGGGCCGATGCCTTCGCTTCCTCGCCATTCTTCTGGCATCCTTCGCGCTGCTCGCGCGGCCTGCGCTGGCGCAGCAGATCCTGCGCGACGCGGAAACCGAAGCCTTCATGGCCGACATGTCCGGTCCGCTGGTCAAGGCAGCGGGGATGGAACCGCGCAATGTGCAGGTCTTCGTCATCAATGATCCAGAGATCAACGCTTTCGTCGCGGGCGGGCAATATGTCTGGGTGCATAGCGGCCTCATCGCGCAGGCCGATAACGTGAACCAGTTGCAGGGCGTCGTCGCACACGAACTGGGCCATATCGAGGGTGGACATATCATCCGCTCGGCCGAAGGAATGAAGGAAGCGACCGGCATCACGCTGCTCAGTCTGGTATTGGGCGCAGCGGCCATCGCGGCGGGCGGCGCGGAAGCGGGCATGGGCATATTGGGCGCCGGGCAACAGGCGGCGATGGGCAAATTCCTCGCCTTTTCCCGCGCGCAGGAAAGCTCCGCCGACTTGGCGGGCGCGCGTTATCTGAGCAAGGCCGGGGTTTCGGGCAAGGGCAGCCTCGAATTTTTCAAGAAGCTGCAAAACCTGGAATATCGCCTCGCCATCCCGCAGGAGGACAGCTATGGACGCACGCACCCCTTGTCGGGCGAGCGCATCAATGTGCTGCGCGAGGTCTATACTGTCGATCCGGCCTGGGACAAGCCGGTCGATCCCCCGTTGGAAGCGCGGTTCGAACGGATCAAGGCAAAGCTGATCGGCTTCGTGTCCGAACCCACCCAGACGCTTCGAAAATATCCCGAAAGCGACCAGACTATCCCCGCCCATTATGCACGGGCCTATGCCTGGCACAAAAGCGCCTATCCGCAAAAGGCGCTGGCGGAAGCGGATGCGCTGCTCGCCGCCATGCCGCACGATCCCTATTTTCTGGAACTCAAAGGCCAGATCCTGCTCGAGAGCGGCAAGCCCGCCGATGCCATCGCGCCCCTGCGCGAGGCAGTGAAGCTGACCAACCAGCCTCTCATCTCCACGCTGCTGGGCCATGCATTGATCGCGACGGAAGATGACGCCAATTTCGCCGAGGCCGAGCAGGTGCTACGCAATGCCGTGGCGCGCGACCGCGAAAACCCCTTCGCCTGGTATCAGTTGGGCGTCGTCTATGAGCGACGCGGGGATACCGCGCGCGCGGCGCTGGCGACGGCGGAACGCTATTCGATGATGGGGCAAGACGCGATGGCGATGCGAAGCGCCGACGCCGCCCTGCAGGGATTAAAGCCCGGCACTGTTGACTATCTGCGCGCACAGGATATCGCCATGGTATCGCGCGCCGCGGTGGAGCAACAACGGAAGAAAAAATGACGGACTCCAACCGGCCGGGTTTCCGCGCGGCCCTTTCCAACAGGACCATGCAGATGACTCTTGGCGCTTTCGCCTTTATTGCCGCCGCCGCAGGCACCGCGCTTGCCATGCAGGCAGGAAACAACGTGAATGCAGGCGATAAGACCGCGATCGAGCAGATCGTGCATGACTATATTCTCGAACATCCCGAAATCATCCCGCAGGCGATCGAGAAATTGCAGTCGAAGCGGATGGAAAGCACCATCGAATCAAGCCGCAGCGCTCTTGAAACGCCCTATGCGGGCGCATGGGAAGGCGCGGCCAAGGGCGATGTCACCATCGTCGAATTTTTCGACTATGCCTGCGGCTATTGCCGGGCTTCCCTGCCCGATCTCGCCAAGCTGGTCAGCCAGGACCGGAATCTGAAGGTCGTCTATCGCGAACTGCCGATTCTCTCTGAGGAGAGCAGCGATGCGGCCAAGGTATCGCTGCTGGCGGCGGAACGCGGACAATATATGCCCTTTCACCGCGCGCTTTACGATGCGGGCCGGGTGACGCGAAATACAATTCTTGCGTCCGCCGCCAAGGTCGGGATCGGCAAGGCCGACGCCGAAGCCGCTATCGCGTCGAAAAAATATGATGCCGAAATCGCCTCCAACATCGCACTCGCCCAGAAATTGCAGGCCAGCGGCACACCGACCTTCGTGATCGGCAATCAGGTGCTGAACGGCGCGGTGGGACATGAGGCGCTCAAGGAAGCGGTGAGCGCGGCGCGGGGGAAGTGAAGCGCGATACGGTTTTTCATCGCGAAACATCCGCCATTTCCTGACGCGCGCAAAGCGAAGGCAGGCACCTTCCGCCATTGACTTCACCGGGCCTTTTGCCTATCGGCACCCCCCTGACATGCGGTCGCCAACCGGCGGCCCTTTTTTGTCACGCCCGATTCTCTATTTGTTTTTGAGGAATGAACGATGAAGCGCACCTTTCAGCCGAGCAATCTGGTTCGGAAGCGCCGTCACGGTTTCCGCGCCCGCATGGCGACTCCCGGCGGCCGCAACGTGATCCGCGCGCGCCGTTCGCGCGGCCGCAAGAGCCTGAGCGCCTGAGCCAAGCGACGCGCGAATCTGTGCCGGACCGAGGGCCTGCCGTAATAGGCAGGCGCGCGGATTTTCTGGCAGCGAATCGCGGCAAGCGCGCGCCCATGCCAGGCTTCGTCCTGTTGGTGCGCGAACGCGGTGATGGCAATCCGGCGATGCGCTATGGCATCACGGTCACCAAGAAGATTGGCGGCGCTGTCGTCCGGAACCGGATGAAGCGCCGTTTTCGCGTTCTCGCGCGGGAACTCCTGCCCGTTCATGGCGTGTCGGGGGCGGACCATGTGCTGATCGGCCGCGCGGACGGCGTGGAGCGCGATTTCATGAAACTGCGGCAGGAACTGGAAAAGGCCCTGCAGAAAATCCGTCGCGCGGATTCGCAGGCAGGCGCGCCACCTTCCCGACATCGGCGCGACAGCAAGAGCAAGCCCTCTGCTCCCGAACAGCGCAAGGCAGGCCGGTGATCTCCCGCATCCTCATCCTGATCGCGCGCGGCTGGCAGCTTGGCCCTTCGCGGGTTTTGCCACCTTCCTGCCGCTATGCGCCTTCCTGTTCGGAATATGCGATTCAAGCGATCGGCAAATATGGCCCGATCAAGGGTAGCTGGCTGGCGGCGAAGCGGCTAATGCGGTGCCACCCGTGGGGTGGATCGGGCTATGACCCGGTTCCCTGACTCATCAGAATAACGATTACGGCGGAGCCGAGATAAGTGGACGACAAGAAGAACATTGTGCTGGCGGTTATCCTGACCGCGCTGATCCTGTTCGGCTGGCCCTATATCGCCAATCATTTCTTCCCGGCGGCCAACCCGCCCGCAACCAAAGTGGAAAGCGGCAAGCAAGTCCCCGCACCGCAACCGGGCGCCGATCCAGCGGCGGATTCGCCGAGCGCGATCCGCGACCGCGCGCTGGTGCTGAAGGAAGGCCCGCGCATTGCAATCCGAACGCCCAAGCTGACCGGCTCCATCAACCTCAAGGGCGCGCGCATCGACGATATCGTGCTGCCGACCTACAGCGAGACGATCTCCAGGGATTCACCCGCCATCCGACTGTTTTCGCCCAGCGGCACGCAGGACGCCTTCTTCGCGGGCTTCGGCTGGCAGGGCGAAGGCGTCAAGACGCCGGATAACAACACGCTCTGGACGGCGGACGATACGGAATTGACGCCGACCAGCCCGGTCACCCTGCGCTGGAACAATGGTGCGGGCCAGACCTTCGAAATCCGCTATTCGGTCGATCAGAATTACATGATTACCGCGCAGCAGAAAGTATCGAACAGCGGCGCGGGCGCCATTGGCGTCAAAAGCTATGGCTATGTCAGCCGAACCGGTATTCCTCATGATCCCGACACCTGGACTATCCATATCGGCCCGATGGGCGTGTTCAACGGCGCGGCCAATTATGACGTGAACTACAAGGATCTGGACAAGGGTCCGTCGACCCAGAGCTTCCAGTCGACCGGCGGCTGGCTGGGCTTTACCGACAAATATTGGCTCTCCGCGCTCGTTCCCGACCAGAAGGAAGCCTTTGCAGGCCAATTCCGCAAAGGCGCGGGCACGCAATATCAGGCCGACTACAGCTTGCCCCCTGTGATGCTCGCCCCGGGCAAGGCGATCACCCAGACCGCACGCCTGTTCGTGGGCGCCAAGGAAGTGAAGACGCTGGAAGCCTATCAGGACGCGGGGATTCCGCTGTTCGACCGGGCGATCGACTGGGGCTGGTTCTACTGGTTCGAAAAGCCGATCTTCGCCCTGC
Organism: Sphingobium baderi; assembly: GCF_001456115.1. Lineage (NCBI taxonomy): Bacteria > Pseudomonadati > Pseudomonadota > Alphaproteobacteria > Sphingomonadales > Sphingobiaceae > Sphingobium > Sphingobium wenxiniae. The sequence continues at coordinate 53,603 of NZ_CP013264.1, forward strand.
TCCACTGGCTGTTCCAGCATATCGGCAATTTCGGCGTGGCGATCATCTGCCTGACCTTCGTGGTCCGGGCGCTGATGTTCCCCGTCGCCCAGCGCCAGTTCGCCAGCATGGCCGCGATGCGCGCCGTGCAGCCCAAGATGAAGGCGTTGCAGGAACGCTACAAGGACGACAAGCCCAAGCTCCAGCAGGAGATGATGGAGCTTTACAAGCGCGAGAAGGTCAATCCGCTGGCCGGCTGTCTGCCGATCTTCATCCAGATTCCGATCTTCTTCGCGCTCTACAAGGTGTTGCAGCTCACCATCGAAATGCGGCACCAGCCCTTCGTCCTGTGGATCAAGGATCTGTCCGCGCCCGACCCGCTGCATATCCTCAATCTGTTCGGCCTGCTGCCCTTCACGCCTCCGGCTTTCCTGGGAATCGGCGTTCTGGCGTTGCTGCTGGGCATCAGCATGTTCTTCCAGTTCAAGCTGAACCCGGCGCAGATGGACCCGATGCAGCAGCAGATATTCGCGATCATGCCATGGGTGATGATGTTCATCATGGCGCCTTTCGCGGCGGGTCTGCTGGTCTACTGGATCACCAACAACTGCCTGTCGATGGCGCAGCAATGGTGGCTCTACAAACGTCACCCACAGCTGAGCACGGCGGAAGCGAAATAGGCCGCCCTTGTGAACCAACCCGTGACCGAACAGGAACAAAGCGAACTGATCGAGGAAGCCCGCAAGGTCTTTGCCGGGCCGATCGCCTTCCTCAAATCCGCGCCGGACCTTAAATTCCTGCCCGACATGGCGGTGAACGAGGTGGCTTTCGCGGGTCGGTCCAATGTCGGCAAGTCGTCGCTGCTTAATGCGCTGACCGGGCGCAACAGCCTCGCCCGGACGTCCAATACGCCGGGACGGACGCAGGAACTCAATTTCTTCGACGTGGGAGAGCCGCTGCGCTTCCGGCTCGTCGATATGCCGGGCTATGGCTATGCGCGCGCGCCCAAGGACATGGTGCGAAAGTGGCGGTTCCTGGTGAACGACTATCTCCGCGGGCGGGCGAAGCTGAAGCGCACGCTGGTGCTGATCGACAGCCGCCATGGCGTCAAGGAGGTAGATACCGACATATTGGACATGCTGGACGCGGCGGCGGTCAGCTATCGCATCGTTCTCACAAAGGCGGACAAGGTGAAGGCCAGCCATCTGGCCGAGGTGATGGAAAAGACCGCGCAGGCCATCCGCAGGCGCCCCGCCGCCCATCCCGACATCATCGCCACGTCGAGCGAAAAGGGCATGGGACTGCCCGAACTGCGCGCGGCGGTGCTGGAAAGCGTCACCCAGGGATAAGGAGCCGGTCGCATGAGCGATGATGATTATGTCTATGACGAAGCCAGCGGTGAATGGATCAGCGCGACAGACGCGGCGGCGAAACAGGGTGCAAGCGATGTCGTGGAAGTGCGCGATGCGGTCGGCAATCTACTGGCCGATGGGGATCAGGTGACGCTCATCAAGGATCTGACGGTCAAGGGCGCGGGCCAGACACTGAAACGCGGCACGCTCATCAAGTCAATCCGGCTGACCGGTGACTCCCAGGAAATCGATTGCCGCTATGAAGGCATAAAGGGACTGGTGCTGCGCGCGGAGTTCGTCCGCAAGCGTTAGGCATAGGTCAAAACAGGCTGAGCTGCGCCCCGCCCCTGAGCGGCCAACGCCCCAGTTCCTCATGATGCGTGCGGCCGACATGGCTGCAGATCAGCACAAAATCCTCCACGCGCCAGCCAAAGCCCTCGATGCGGCGCTGTCCCGCCGCCCCGTCGCGATAGAAGAGCGTTTGGTGCGGACTGAAGCTCCATTCGCCACGCAGAGCCACGCCGGCATCGCGCGTGGCGCGCATGAGGTCGCGTTGCAGGGCCTTCAAGGGCTGTACGGCGCGGGACGGGCGCAGCGCCACCGACCGGTTGGCGAAGCTCAGATGATCGAGCCGCAAGTCGAACGGGTCCGCCATGACGGTCGCGCCCACCTGCAACAAGCGGCCAGACACCCAATCAGGATAGGCCTCATAATCCTCCGTGATGGCAAGCGTCATATGTTGATGCTCAACATGGATGCGGGAAGCCCTCCCCGCCAGACCTTCCGCGAAACGATCGACCTGACGTGCAAGCATGAGCGGCGGCTTGAGCGCAAAGAACAGCCGATAAAGCGAGGCTCTGCCAACTTGACGCTGCACCGTTGTCACTCCGACTCACATCATAAATGTTTATGATATGTTCTTTGCATTTCCGTGGCGAGAGCGGTTTGGTCACGTATCGAAAACAAATGAGATTCAGGCCTTACGCGGCTTTCCGAAAGCTACACGCAATTCGTCCTTGGCCTGCTCCAATATCCGGCGCTGGCGCGCATCCAGCCCCTCCCCCGCGCGGTTGATGTAGAAAGTCAGCATGGACATGGCCGAACGGAACGGCCCGCTCTTGCGGTGGCGGCTGGCCTCCGCCGAGCGTTTGAGGGAGGCTGCGATCTCATGAGGATCATGCAAGGTGAAAACATCAGGCTCCAGATCGAGCGCATCGCTCTCTTCAGTCACTTTCTGCGACCATTTGCGGGTTTTCGCCATCTGTCCATCCTCCGGTCTGCATGGTGGTTGAAGATCAGATGATAACGGCGCTTACGGCAAAAGGTTCGCCCGCCAGGGGCAGGAGGCGATTGTCTTTCGGTCGCGCGCCCTTACTGTACGGCCAACCCAAGTAATAAACGAGCAAGAGAGAGCGATGGCGCGGCACATTCCATGGATCCTGATCGCGATTGTGGGGGCCGTGGCGCTGGCCGTGGTCGCAGTATCGCGGGGCGAGGCGGTGAACGCGCTGTGGATCGTGGTGGCGGCGGTCAGCAGTTTCCTCGTCGCCTATCGCTATTATGCGCTCTACATCGCGCGGCATGTGATGCGGCTCGATCCGGCGCAGCCGACGCCGGCAATCCGCCGGGCCGACGGCATGGATTATGTCGCGACCGACCGCACCGTGCTCTTCGGACATCATTTCGCGGCCATCGCGGGCGCGGGGCCTTTGGTGGGACCGGTGCTGGCGGCGCAGATGGGCTATTTGCCCGGAACGCTGTGGATCATCGCGGGCGTCGTGCTGGCAGGTGCGGTACAGGACTTCATGGTCCTCTTCATCTCCATGCGTCGCGACGGCAGGTCGCTGGGCGAACTCATCCGCATGGAAATGGGGCAGGTCGCGGGGACCATCGCCCTGTTCGGCGCGTTCATGATCATGGTCATCATTCTGGCCGTGCTGGCGCTGATTGTGGTCAAGGCGCTGGCGGAAAGCCCCTGGGGCATGTTCACGGTCGCGGCGACGGTGCCGCTCGCGATCTTCATGGGCGTCTATACCCGCTGGATCAGGCCGGGACGCATCGGCGAAGTGTCGGTGTTGGGGCTGGTCGGGCTGCTGACGGCCATTGTCTATGGCCAGAGCATTGCCCAGTCGCCTTTCTGGGGTCCGGCCTTCACCTTCACACCGGTGCAATTGTGCTGGATATTGATCGGCTATGGCGCGATGGCGTCCGTGCTGCCGGTCTGGCTATTGCTGGCGCCGCGCGACTATCTGTCGACCTTCCTCAAGATCGGAGCGATCGCCGCGCTGGCCATCGGCATCGTCATCATGGCGCCGCCGCTCAAAATGCATGCGGTCACGCAGTTCGTGGACGGCGGGGGACCGGTCTGGTCGGGCGGGCTGTTTCCTTTCCTGTTCATCACCATCGCCTGCGGAGCGGTGTCGGGCTTTCATGCGCTGATCGCCAGCGGCACGACGCCAAAGCTGATCGCCAGCGAAGGCGACGCGCGGATCATCGGCTATGGCGCGATGCTGATGGAGGCGTTTGTCGCGATCATGGCGCTGGTGGGTGCGTCGATCCTCGATCCGGGCATCTATTTCACGATGAACAGCCCCGCCGCCGTCATCGGCACGGATGCTGCGAGCGCGGCGGCGGCCGTAACGAGCATGGGCTTCCCGATCTCATCGGACCTTATTCTCCAGACCGCGAAGGATGTGGGCGAACATAGCATCATATCCCGCGCGGGCGGCGCACCGACGCTGGCGGTGGCGATGGCGGAAATCTTTTCCCATGTCGTCGGCGGTCCCGCGATGAAGGCCTTCTGGTATCATTTCGCGATCCTGTTCGAAGCGCTGTTCATCCTGACCGCCGTGGATGCGGGGACGCGCGCGGGACGCTTCATGCTGCAGGATCTGATCGCGCTGGCGGTGCCGGGTTTCAAGGATACGACCAGTCCCATCCCCGGTTTCGTCGCTACCGGGCTGTGCGTCGCCGCGTGGGGCTTTTTCCTGCATCAGGGCGTCACCGATCCGCTGGGCGGGGTGAATACGCTCTGGCCGGTGTTCGGCATTTCCAACCAGATGCTGGCGGCCATCGCGCTGATGCTGGCGACGGCGGTGCTGTTCCGCATGAAGCGGGACCGCTATGCTTGGGTGACGATGGCGCCGACGGCGTGGCTGCTGATCTGCACCGTGAGCGCGGGGTGGCTGAAACTGTTTTCCGCTGACGCCAAGATCGGCTTCCTCGCTCATGCCGCGAAATTTTCCGAAGCCGCCGGGCGGGGCGAAGTGCTGGCGCCCGCCAAATCGATGGCGGAAATGGAGAAGATCGTCTTCAACGACCGGATCGACGCCGCATTGTGCGCGATCTTCCTGGCGGTGGTGCTCTCCCTCCTGTTCTTCACCATCCGCACCTGCCTCGCCGCGCGGCGGACGGATCGCCCCACGGCGCAGGAAATCCCGGCGGCAATGGCGGCGGCGGAATGAGCGCCTTCCTCACCCGCCTGCGGCAGATCGCGCGCGCCATGGTCGGCGCACCGGATTACGACGCCTATCTGCGCCATATGCGCGAACATCATCCCGGCACATCGCCGCTGAGCGAGACGCAATTGTTCCGCGAACGGCAGGAGGCGCGCTATGGCGGTAAAAATGGTGGGAAATGCTGTTAGCATTTTTCAGACGATCAATGGCGCTGAACCATGGGCCAGCGCAGCTAAAAGCCGCAATCAAAAAGCGGTTCAGCGGTTGGCGTTAAATCCAGCGATCATGCCCGCCGCGATGGAAAGAGCGATCTCCGCCGCGCCGACCGCGCCGATGTCCATACCGGCGGGGCCATCTATTCGCGCCAGATCCTCTTCCGCAAAGCCCATGGCGGAAAGGCGCTTCAGCCGGGCGGCGTGGCTTTTGCGCGACCCCAGCGCCGCGATATAGCCAGTCGGCGCGCGCAGAGCGGCGGTCAGGGCGGGATCGTCGATCTTGATGTCATGGCTGAGCGTCACCACAGCGGTGGATTGACCCGGATGATGAGCCGCGACGGCATCGTCAGGCCAGCGATCGTCGAGCGCAACGCCTGGAAAACGCTCCTCCATCAGGAAACGGCCACGCGGGTCGATAACGATCGGCGTCACCCCGATGGCCTGCGCCAACGCGCTCAGGGACTGGGCGATCTGCACCGCCCCGACGATCAACAAGCGCCGGGGCGGATCGTAGCGGTTGATGAACTGCCCTTCGACTGTCCCTTCCACCGTGAGCCCGCTTTGCAAATCGGTCGATAGGATGAGCGGCCGGCCCAGCGCACTGGCGGCCGCGATCCGGTCGAACAGGCCGGGCGGGAAACCCTCCACCGAGACAGGCTGCACCAGCACGCCGATTTCTCCACCGCAGGGCAGGCCAGCCGACCAGGCGTCGCCGTCCGTCACGCCATAGCTTTGCAAATGCCCCGGACGCCCGGCCAGTACCTCCGCCGCGCGCTGGAGCACATCGGCCTCCACGCAGCCGCCCGAAACGCTGCCTTCAAAGCGGCCGTCCCCATGCACGATCATATGGCTGCCGCGCGGGCGCGGCGCCGAGCCCCAGGTCGACACCACCGTCGCCAGCGCCAGCGGTGCCCCCCCCCATTCCATCGCCTTGCGGATCACCGCTTCATTATCGATCATCGTTCGAAATTACCTCTGATGGCATCAGATAGGGAAGATCGGGCGATCAGACCAGCCTGCGCCCGGTCCACACCACACGGCCCACTATATCGACCAGCGCCGGATCGATATCGATCCAGTCGGGATAATGTACATTGTCGCTGAGCACGCTGATCGCGCCCCGGCGCGGCCCCAGCGCCACCCGCTTCACCATCAGCACGCCGTCGAGCCGCAGCACATAGACACCGTCGCGCAGCCTCTCAACGCCGTCATCATGATCGACCATGATCTCATCCCCATCGCTGAGCGTGGGCGCCATCGATTCGCCATCGACGCGAATAATGGAAACGCGCTGCGGCCGGACGCCGATATGGCGTAGCCAGTTGGCGTCGAACGCCATGACGCCTGCCGCCCTTTCATCCTCGTCCAACGTCCCTGCACCCGCTGAGGCCCCCAGCGCCAGACGCGGCACGGTGACAATGGCCGGGATGGAACGGGAACGCGCCGATGGCCCGGGAGAAGGCGAGACCCGACCACCCAGCATCTCCTCCGAAATGCCGAAATAACGCGCCAGAATATGGCGGTCCTCCTCATCCAGCTTGCGCGGCGTTCCGCGCTTTATGAACTGCTGGATATAGGCCGGGTTGCGTTTGAGCAGGCGCGACAGGTCGGCATAATTCTCTCCCCGCTCGGCAATCAGCCGATCCAGCACAATCCTGGGATCTTCTCCATTACCGATCATGTTGCATCCATAATGAAAGGAATTTTCCTAGACAAGTAGGAAATCGTTTTAGAGATAGGAATAACCCTATCGACTTGCAGTGGGCGAGTCGGCCCGGAGAGGAGAATGAAAACCGATGATTCTGCGCGCGATCGAAAAATTCCTGCGTGAACATGACATTGCGCCAACCCGTTTCGGGCGTGAATGCGCGCGCGATCCTCGGTTGGTCTTCGACCTGCGGAGGGGCCGCGAACCGGGCCAGCGGGTGACGCAAAGAATAGAACATTTCATGAACACATATCGCAGGAGTGTCGGCCTGTGACAAGTGTGGATCATGGCTTCACAAGCCGGAACTTGGTCCGAAATCAAGCAATAGGAAATCGCTCAGGCGATCCTCTACCGCGCCTGTTGACGCAATTGTTGGAACGGGCGGGAACGGGCTCGACCGTCCTGCACGCGACCAGCCGCCCCTGGGCAAGCGCCCTGTTTCAGGGACGACGGCATATCATCGTTCTTGCGCTGGAAGGGGTGGATGCTTCCACCCGAGCCGACCGCTTCGCAGATGGCATCGAAGAAGCGCAATGGAATCTCAATCGGCATTTCGTCGCGGACATCACCATAGACGATCAACGGCCAACGGATAACGGCGTCCAGATAGAACTGGCCGCCCTAACGATCGAGGATTGGTAAAAGGGAATGGCGGGTCACTCGATGCGGTGAACGATCGGATTGGATCGGTCACCGCATCAAGGATCTTTCGCATTCCGCAAGCGGTCGGCTCGAGTCGATTGCAGAATGTTCAGCCCGCCCGCCCGGCCATCATCCGCAATGTGCCAAGCGCGTCGCGCAGCGCCGCGTCGACATCTTCCACCACGGCATCGCGCACAGGCACGGCGGCAGCGACGGGCATGTCTGCGATGACCTGATGCGATCCGGCGCTCGCCTGCCTGACGCGCGCGCGTTCCGCCAGTCCCCGCTCCAGCCGCGCCGTCAGTTCCGCGATCGAAAGCCGCTCTGCGGAAGAAACCACGCTGGCCTCCGCCGGATAGAAAGTCGCTGGTTCATCCCCCGCATCGGAGATGATGGGATCGACCTCTCTACAAATGGCGGCTTCAACCGCTTCTTCGGCGAAGTCTGGTTCCTCTTTCAGGACCACGCCGGAAAGAGGCAAGCCAACACTCGACTGGAGCAATTCCTCGTCCGACAGGGGTTCCGGCGCGTTTGGCAATGTCAGGCCGACCGGCGAAGCCGCTTCCTCGGCGAATGCTTCGGCTTCACCTTCCGTTTCAGAGTGCCGCGCGGGTCCGGTCCGCCCGAAAATGTCGAGACCATCAAAGTCGCGGCTGGCAAAGATCGGCGCGCGGGCGGGCGCATCCGGATGCGCGTCCGCGCGGCGCAGCGCCGGCTGGCCGAATCGATCCGAAGGATGCTCCCGCCTCCGCGCGAAAGCTGTCAGCCTAGACAATGCAAAACCCATTTTACCTGCTCCCCGGACGCCATCGTGGCGCCCTCCATGTTCCAAAGCCAAAAGCCGCCCTTCGCGGCGCATAGCTCCCATGATTCCCATCGCCATCAACGCCGCGAACAGCGTCAGCGCCAGCCGCGCCTTCATGCCCAGAGGCGGCGCGGCGGCAGGCAGAATTTCCGAAACGCCGGTAGACGCGATCAGCGTTTCCACCAGCCCAACCGGCATCGACAGCATGGCAAGCGCCGCGCCGGCACCGGCCAGCAACACCATCGCCACGGCTTTATTCCGATTCCTGCGCCGTCCCATTTTCAGAACCTTCCGTTCATGCCGCCGCCCGCGCATCGGATGCGGCGGATGCCAGCAGGCCCCGATAGACAGGTTCATAGCGCAGGATGTTTGACGCCCAGTTGCGTTCGCCCTCCACAAAGGCACGCGCGGTCGCACGCCGTTCGTCCCAGAACTGCCGGTCGGCAAACATGCCGGCCAGCGCGGTGGCGATAGCTGCCGGATCGTCGGGCGCGAACAGGGTGCCGGTGACGCCATCCTCGATCAATTCGCGATGACCGCCGACGCTGGACGCGGCGACAAGCCTGCCCTGTGCCATGGCTTCCAGCGGCTTGAGGGGGGTCACCAGATCGGTAAGCCGCATCGCCTTTCGCGGATAGGCAAGAACATCGATCTGTGCATAGTAATCCTCGACCTGTGCATGCGGCACACGGCCCACGAACAGGATGTGATCGGCAAAGGGCGATGCCATTGCCCGGTCCCGCAGCGCCTGTTCGCAAGGCCCTCCCCCTACAAGCAGCAGTTTCGCCCTGGGCCGCGCCCGCACGAGACGGGGCATGGCGGCGATCAGGTCGTCCAGCCCTTCATAATCATAGAAGCTGCCGATGAAGCCAACGACATCCGCGCCCTCCAGACCCAGCTTCCCGGTCAGGGCGGGATCGCGGGCAACGGGCGCGCCAAACTGGTCCATGTCGACGCCATTGGGCGAAACGATGATCTTTCGTGCATCGATCCCGCGCGCGATCAGGTCCGACCGCAGACCTTCGCAGATCACGGCGACCGCGTCGGCGTTTCGCACTGCATGGGTTTCGAGTTGGCGGGTCAGCCAATAGCGGGGGCTGCCTTCGGTGCCGGTGCCATTGCCGACCGCGGCATCCTCCCAGAAGGCGCGAATCTCGTAAACGAAAGGGATGCCGTGCCGCCGTGCGATTCGCTGGGCCGCGATGGCGTTAAGCACGGGCGAATGGGCGTGAATGATGTCCGGGCGCCATTGCCTGACCAACGCATCGATCGCATCGGCATGGGCGGCAATGTCCCGCCATTCGCGCAGCAGGGCATTACCGGTCGCGGCCTCACCGGGCGTCCGGTGAAAATGCAGCCCATCCACGATTTCCTGTAATGGCCCCGGCGCGCCATGGCGGTGGCCGGTGATTCCCCGCACGTCCCAGCCCTTGCCCATCTGCGCCCGCAAAATGGCGCGGGTGCGGAACGTATAACCGCTTTGCAACGGCAAGCTGTGGTCGAGCACATGAAGAATACGCGTCGTCATGGCCATTTCTCTGCCAGAAATTGTTTAACGGCCCGTCAACTCTGCCGCGCTAGGACAATCCCGTGCGTAGCGGAGCCTTCAACCCACGATGATCGACACCCTATCCCTGCTGATCAGCCATGGCGTGATCCTGCTCGCCGCCTTCCGGCTGCTGTCGCGCCCGGATCTGGACCGCGATCCCGAAGCAAAGGGGCCGTCCGGCGATGCGTGACCTGTTCTTCATTGCTTTTCTGGGACTTTTTTTCCTGCTGGGCTTCCGGCGGCCGTTCCTGCTGATCGCGGTCTATGCCTATATCGACATCGTTTCGCCCCAGCGTCTTTGCTATTTCCTGCTCAACAGCATCCCGATTTCAGCCATCGCCTTTCTATTGGCGACCGGCGCGTGGCTGCTGGTGGACGACAAGAAGGATTGCCGATTCTCTTTCCGGCAGGTGCTGTTGCTGATCCTGCTTGGCTGGTGCGCCTATACGACCGCGACGGCGGATTTCCCCATTGAAGCGTCCCAAAAATGGTCCTGGGTGTGGAAGGCGCTGATCTTCGCGGTTTTCCTGCCGGTGACGCTACGCACGAAGCTGCGAATCGAGGCGCTGGCGCTGTTCATGGTGCTCTGCGCCAGCACGATCATCATAAACGGGGGCATGAAAACCGCGCTGTCGGGCGGCGGCTATGGCGTGCTCAACCTGATGGTCGACAATAATAGCGGCCTGTATGAAGGCAGCACGATCTCCACGGTGGCGATCGCGATCATCCCGCTGATCTGGTGGCTGGCGCACCACGGCACGATCTTTCCGCCCGACCGGCGCGTCAAGCTGTTCGCGCTCGCCCTCACCCTGGCTTGCCTTTTGATTCCCATTGGCACCGAAACGCGCACGGGCCTGCTCTGCATCCTGTTGCTGGGCGGAATGGCGCTGATGCGCTCCAGGAAAAAGATGGTCTATGGCCCGCTGCTGATGCTCGCGGGGCTGATGGCCATCCCCTTCCTGCCTGCCAGCTTTACCGAACGCATGTCGACGATCGAAAATCACCAAAGCGACGAAAGCGCATCGACTCGCGTTGCCGTATGGATGTGGACCATCGACTATGTGAAGGATCATCCAGGCGGCGGCGGCTTCGACAATTATCTGGCGAACAGCTTCACCTATCTGTCGAGCGGCATTGTGTCCGACAGCGGCGGAAAGCGAGTCGAAACGCGTATCGTGACCGACCGGGGCCGCGCCTATCACAGCGCCTATTTCGAAATGCTGGGCGAACAGGGCTATTTCGGATTCGCGCTCTGGGCGTTGATCCATATCGTCACCCTGGTCCGCACGGAAACGATCCGCCGCCGCTATTTGCGCGATACAGAAGCTGGAAACGGCTGGATCGCGCCACTGGCGTTAGCGCTGCAACAGGGACATCTCGTCTACCTGTTGGGCGCATTGTTCATCGGCATCGCCTACCAACCCTTCATTTTCATGCTGCTGTCGCTGCAAATCGGTCTGGACACCTATCTTTCCCGCCTCCGCAAGAATCAGGCGCGGCAACCAATGCTGGCGGGAGTGGTGGCATGAAGGGCGAGTTGCGTAGCCTGACCACCGCACGCGGCCTCGCGGCCTGGCTGGTGGTCTTCTATCATATCCGGATCGGCTTGCCCTGGCTGCCAGAACCGTTGATGGCCGTCGCGCGCAAGGGTTATCTTGCCGTCGACTTTTTTTTCCTGCTGTCGGGATTCGTCATCTATCTGTCGGCCCATCGCGGGCTGCTGCGTGAGGGCGCGGCGGCCGTTCCCGCATTCCTCGCCCGCCGCTTCGCCCGGATCTATCCGCTCTATGCCGTGATCCTGTCCGGCACTGTCGCCTTCGCCCTGCTCCTGACGCTGACCGGCCGCGACACAGCGGGCTTCCCCTGGGCTGAATTACCGCTGCATGTCGCGATGATGCAGAATTGGGGGCTGACTTCATCCCTCAGTTGGAATCACCCCGCCTGGTCGATCAGCGCGGAGTTCGCCGCCTATCTGCTTTTCCCGGCGCTGATGCTGTGGACACCTGTCAGCCGTGCGCGCCGACCCAATCTGCTGGCGGGCATGATCCTGCTGATCGCCATCCTCTTCCTCTGGCTGCGATGGGATGGACAGACGACATTGGGCATGGACATTCCGCGCCACGGCCTCATCCGCTGTCTGACCGAATTCGGCTGCGGCGCGCTGCTCTGCGCTTTCTGGTTGCGCGGGCGGGATTGCGACAGGCGGGCGCTGCTGCTTTCGCTGGGGGGCGTGGCGCTGTTCTGGGGCCTATGGCTGCTGACGGGCGTGGGCAGCGAGATCTGGGCGTTCCCGGCGGGCGCCGCCTGCCTGATCCTGATGCTCGCCCACGCATCCAACTTGCGGAAAAATCCGCTCCACTGGCGCCCACTCGTCTATCTGGGCGAGATCAGCTATGCGACCTATCTCGCCCATTTCATGGCGTGGATCGTCTTCAAGATCATGTTCGTGGAAGACGCCGCGGCCATATCGCCAGTTCTGTTAGCAGCCTTTCTGTCGCTCCTGTTCCTCCTCTCCATGCTGCTCCACCATGGCGTCGAGAAGCCCGGCCGGCGATGGTTGACACATCCCTTTCCGAACTGGCGGCGCATCATGGCGAGCGATCGGTAACCATCCGGGCAAGGCATCAGGCGGCGGCGGTTACGCCTTCGATCACGGCCTTTCTGAATGCGAAGACGAAGGCGGGGATGTCGGCGGGTTTGCGGCTGGTGATGAGGTTGCCGTCGATCGCGACTTCCTGATCCACCACCTTCGCCCCGGCGTTGGCGAGGTCGGTGCGGACCGAAGGCCAGGATGTCACTGTCCGGCCGGACACGATGTCCGCCTCCACCAGCAGCCAAGGTCCGTGGCAGATTGCAGCGACCGGTTTTCCCGAATGGACAAAAGCCCGCACCAGATCGACCGCCTTTCCGTTGGTACGCAGCCTATCGGGATTGGCGACGCCGCCGGGAAGGATAAGGCCGTCATAATCCTCGACCCGCACATCATCGAGCGTCAGATCGGGCGTGATGGTGGCGCCTTTTTCATCATGTTTCATGCCCTGAATGGGCTTCTTTTCGGGCGAGGCGAGCTTCACGGTAGCGCGCGCGCCGATGAGTTGGTCGCGCGGGTCGAACAATTCCGATTGCTCGAAACCGTCTGTCGCGATGATGAGGATACGTGTCTGATCGATGGCGGGCATGGGACGATCCTTTTTTGCCTGTGAGAATGAAGCGACAACAATGCTGGCGAGCATGTGTTGCGGAACGAAGCGATGAACGGCGGGTTTGCAGGGATGATAAGGAAGGCCGCCCCTTCTATGCCCGCACATGCCATTATCCATTCCGACGATAGCCAGCCGGGCATCACCCGCCGGGCATTGAAGCGAGGTTGGGCTTATTTCGGCGTTGACGGGACGCGCATCACCGACAGGGAGGAGATCGACCGGCTGAACGCCATCGCCATGCCGCCTGCCTATACGAACTGCTGGTTCTGCCTCTCCCCCTATGGCCATATCCAGGCGACGGGGCAGGATGCCCGGGGCCGCAAGCAATATCGCTATCACCCCGATTTCCGGGCCGAGCGGGAAGCGGAGAAATATGCCGGATGCCTCGCCTTCGGCCTTGCTCTGCCGCGCCTGCGCGCCCGGCTGGACACCGATTTGTCCTGCCGCGGGATGCGGAAGGAAAGGACCATCGCCGCCGTGGTGCGCCTGCTCGACCTTGCCAAGTTGCGCGTGGGGAATGAACATTACGCCACCACCAACAAGAGCTTCGGGGCGACCACCTTGCGCCGCCGCCATGTGGACATGGCGGGGCATTCGCTGATGCTGCGCTATCGCGCTAAGTCTGGGCTGCTACGCGAAATGACGGTGACAGACCGGCGGCTGTCGCGCTTCTTGCGGAAGCTGCATGACCTGCCGGGCCAACATCTGTTCCAATATCTGGACGAAGCGGGGGAAGCGCGGCCGATCACCTCCGGCGACGTCAACGCCTATATCGCCGAAACGATGGGCGATGCGTTCACCGCCAAGCATTTCCGCACTTGGGGCGCTTCCACCATCGCCTTCGCAGCGCTGTGCGAAGGGCCGGTCTCGCTCAAGCAGATGATCGCGCCAGTCGCCGAAGCGCTGGGCAATACCCCTGCCATCAGCCGGAAAAGCTATATCCATCCCGCGCTTATCGACTTGTGCAGGAACGGCCAGGACAAATGGCGTGAAGGGCTTCGCTTGCCGCGCCGGACGCGCTATCTGTCGCGACATGAGCGCGGGTTGATCGCGCTGCTGGAAATGCTGGCGGATAAGGAGCCGCTGCCTGCGGCGGCCTGACCTCCTTTACGGCATGAGCGAAGGACAAGCATGGCGGACCAGAAGGATGTGACGATAACCGGGTTGGACGGAAAGCCGCTGAACCTGCGTAACGACTGGGATCTGATGACGGGATGGGTTTCCGATCACGCCGTCCAGATCATGATCGCGGCGGGCGCGGCCATTGTCATCTATCTGCTGCTGACGGCGATGCGATCCTTCGGCACCCGGATAAAAGGCAAGCCCGGCGATCATCTGGGGGTATCCAATGTGCTGGGCCGGACCTTTGCCCGCACAACGCAGTTCTTCATGGTGATGGTCTCCGCCCGGCTGGTGGCCGGCTATGCCGATCCGCCGCCCGCATTTTACAAGACCGTGACCTTTCTTTTCACTATCGCCGCCGTATTCCAGGTGGCGATCTGGCTGCGCGAAGTCATCCTGGGCCTGATCGAGCGAAAAGCCACAGAGGACGGTCAGGCCGACACGCTCAGCAACGCGATGGCCCTGATCCGGGTGCTGGTGACGGTGGCCCTGTTCGCCATCGCAACGGTGGTCGTGCTCGACAATCTGGGCGTCAACGTCACTGGCCTGGTCGCGGGCCTCGGCATTGGCGGCATCGCCATCGGTCTGGCCGCGCAGGGCATTTTTTCCGACCTGTTCGCCGCGCTTTCCATCATCTTCGACAAGCCGTTCCGCCGGGGCGAGATCATCACCTATGACCAGACGACCGCAAGGGTGGAGCGCATCGGCCTTAAAAGCACGAGATTGCGAGCGGTGTCGGGCGAGCGAAAGGTCATTTCCAACGCGAACCTGCTGCAAAAGGAAATCACCAGCCTCCAAACCCTGACGCAGCGGCGGGTCCAGTTCCTGATCGGCCTCATTTACCAGACGCCGGAAGACAAGGCCGAAGCCGTTCCCGCCATGCTGAAGGACATCGTGGAGAAGGAAGGGCATATATTCGTCAATGCGGGGCTGGTCAGCTTTGGCGCGAGTTCCCTGGATTTCGAGCTGAATTTCGATGTGCCCGACCCGGACAGGCACGATTATTTCCAGTCGCGGCACAAGGTCGGCCTCGCCATCTGGAAGCGTTTCAATGCCGAGGGGATCGAGTTCGCCTATCCCACGCAGACCAGCTTCACCGCCGCGCCGGATGGAAGAGCGGTGATGCCCTATCCTGATGTTCAGCCGGTGATCCGTGTTGACGGCCACTCCTGATCCAGGATTCGGCCTGCCGTGAACGGGACTCGCCTCATCCCCAAGGCGTTGCGCGGCAGCGGCGGTCGCCCCTACTGCTCCCCGAAAGCATGACAAGCGGGAAGCCGGATATGAACTTCACGAAAATCCTGACCGGCGCAGCGGCGCTGGTCATCGCCGCCATCGCGCCCGCCGCCCATGCCGAAGGGCTGGGCGCGGAAGTGAATTACGGGCGCGCGGACGGTCATTGGGGTGCGGAAATCGGCGCGGGCTATGCCATGGGTTTTGGCGGTTTCAGCCTGACGCCGGGCGCTGGCGTCTATTTCCGCAATGGCGACGAGCGGCTCTATGGCCGGATCGAGGCGGCCTATACGCTGCCCGCTTCCGCCACCATCGGGATCGGCGCGCGTTTCAGCAGCGACAATACCCGTCCCTATGCAACATTTGCCATGCCGCTGATCCCCAAGCTGCGGGTGAAGGGCAATGTCGGTCCCAAATATTATGCGGTCGGTCTGACGCTGGGTTACTGACCAAGACCCCACAGCGTTCCGGGGCGCAGCAGGCCGTCCTGAACGCAAAGGCCACCATCCCGATCGCTTGCCAGCAGCAAGGCGCCGTCCAGATCAATCCAGTCCGCCCCCTGCGCCACCAGCGCGGCGGGCGCGATGCCCAGCGACGTTCCCAGCATACAGCCCACCATGATCCGGAAACCCCGCGCCCGGGCTTCCCCTGCAAGCGCCAGCGCCTCGGTCAATCCACCCGCCTTATCGAGCTTGATGTTGACCGCATCGAAATCGCCGAGCCGGTCGAGATCGGCCCTCGTATGACAACTCTCGTCGGCGCATAGCGGCAGGGACGCGCGGACGCCGGACAAGCGGCCTTCCTGTCCATGCAGCACTGGCTGCTCGACCATTTCGACACCCAGCTCAGCCAAGGCCTGCGCCTCGACCGCTATATCCAGCGCGTGCCAGCTTTCATTGGCGTCCACGATCAGGCGAGCAGTCGGCGCCCCCATCCGCACGGCGGCAATGCGAGCACGGTCGTCCTCGCCCGTCAGCTTGCATTTGAGCAGGGAGAACCCCCTTGCCACGGCGGCGCGGGCATCGGCCTCCATCCGCTCTGGATCATGCAGGCTGATCGTAAAGGCCGTGGGGAACGGCGCGGGTTCCGACAGTCCCGCCAGCTTCCACACAGGCGTCCCCGCCCGTTTCGCCTCCAGATCCCAAAGCGCGCAATCCAGCGCATTGCGGGCAGCACCCCGCGGCATGGTTTCCAGCAACGCGAGCCGGTCGAGTGGCCCGTCATAGGCGTTGATGGCGGCGGCGCAGCCTTCCGCGCTCTCGCCCTCATAATAAATCGCAGTCCCCTCCCCGCGCCCGACCAGCCCATCTCCCTCCACCACGCAGACTATGACATCCACCACCGTCTTTGCACCCCGGCTGATGATGAAGGCTCCCGCCACCGGCCAACGTTCGACGGTTGCGGAAAGGATGCGGGTCATGCGGTGTTCCTGCGATGCGAGATGAACGGACGCGCGAATGGTGTCCTTACCACGTTCATAATGGCCCCTCCGCTCTTGTCCAATCACGCTTGATCTGTCGGTTTCATCATGCCTGCAATCCCTGCCTCCGCAGAAATGACGGAAGCCCCAAAAATGAATGGGCGGGCAGCGCTTTTCCTTGCCGCCGATTCTTTCAAATCGCTGACAGCCCGGTTCAGCACCGCGACATCGCCTTGCCCGCATAAGGGTGGCACGAGGGGCGCTATGCCCCGTGCAAGGAAAGCAACGACGATGCTGAGGAAAGTCATGCTGGCGGGCCTGATGGCCGCGACGACGCTGGGCGGGATCGCACCCGCCTACGCCCAGAACTGGGGCGAACGGATGCGCGGCCGCATGGAGCAGCCATCCGGTCACGCGCAGGGCCAGGCCCGGCCCGGCGGCGATGCGGGGCGAAGCGCGGGACGCGTGCGCGCTGACAGGCCCGCGACACCGCGCGCGGAACGGCCCGCGCAGAACTGGCAGCAGCGCGCACGGCAGGATCGTCCGGCGCCCGATGTGAGGCCATCACCGCAACCACGCGCCGAATCGCGCTGGAACGGGAATGACCGCAATCGCGGTGAGGTTCGGCAGGGTGCGCGCCCCGGCTGGCAGGGGGGAACCGCGCGGAACGACCGGGACCGGCGCGACAATGATCGCGGCGCCGCTTCCAATGTGCCGCAGCGGCAGGAATGGCGCGACCGCCAGAACGATGGCCGCAGCGCCGCCGACGACCGCCGCTGGGATGATAATCGCCGCAACGGCAACGACCGGCGCTGGAACGACAACCGCCGCAACGGCCGGGACGACCGCAACTGGAATCGCGGTTCCGCCAACAACCGCTTCGATGATCGGACGCGTTGGAGCAACCAGCGGCGCTGGGACAATGGCTGGCGCAACGACAGGCGCTATGATTGGCACAACTATCGCGCCCGTTATGGCGATCGCTATCGGGCAGGCCGCTATTATGCGCCACGCGGATGGGACTATGGCTATCGGCGCTTTTCCATCGGGATTTTCCTGGGCGCCCCGCTCTATGCCAATAATTACTGGCTGGACGATCCCTGGTCCTACCGCCTGCCGCCCGCTTACGGCACGCTGCGCTGGGTCCGTTACTATGACGACGCGCTGCTGGTCGATGTCCGCGACGGCTATGTGGTCGACGTGATCCACAATTTCTTCTGGTAAGCGCCGGATGATGCGAACTTCCTGAACTGGCCTTCAGGAACCACTTGGCCCGAAGCCGCGCGCTTCGGGCCATTTTCATTTGCGCCGGGCGCGGCCCCGGTGGCAGGAGGGCGCGATGAGCGAGATTATCGACGATGGCGGCGTCGCATCCGCTGCCCGCGCCCACATCGGCGACACCATTCGGGCGCGGCTGGACCGCAATCCCATGGTGCACCGGATCGACACTCCGCATCTGGAAATCTATGGGCGGCAAGACTTCCTGAGCGCGCAGGAATGTGCGGGCTTGCGCGAACTGATCGATGCGGGCGCGCAGCCATCCACGCTTTTTTCGGGCAGCGCCAATGCCGAGTATCGCACCAGCCACAGCTGCCATCTCAGCCCATGGAGTCCGCTGGTCGAAACGATCACGCAGCGCATCTGCGCTCTCACCGGCATCGCGCCCGAAACAGGAGAGACGCTGCAGGGACAGCGCTATACGCCTGGGCAGGAATATAAGGTCCATTGCGACTTCTTCCCGGTCACTGCCAGCTATTGGCCGCGCATGCTCAAAAGCGGCGGGCAGCGGTGCTGGACAGCAATGATCTACCTGTCCGGGGTGGAGGAAGGCGGAGAAACGCATTTCCCGAAATGCGAATTTATGGTGCCACCAGTCGAAGGCATGGTCCTGGTCTGGAACAATCTGGATCTCGACGGCGCGCCCAACGAATATAGCCTGCATGCGGCGCGGCCAGTCGTGCGCGGCACTAAATATGTCGTCACAAAATGGTTTCGCGAGCGCAAATGGGCGCCCTGAAATCTCTGCGGGCCGTTACATCTTGCGACATAAATAACTGATTCCTGACTATTTCATTCCCGCTCGGTTCAGACGGCGGAGCGCATATGCGGGGCACCGGCAAAGGAACCGGCGACCAGCCCGCAGGGTTGATCCCCCCACCTTTCCGAATCGGACGATGGAGACAGATTATGCGTAAGTTGATCATATTGGGCCTGATCGCAGCGACCGCCGCACCGGGAATCGCTACGGCCCAGTCGGCCTCCGAATTGCGCCACGATCGGCGCGAAATCCGGCAGGACCAGCGCGACCTGCGTCAGGCCCAGCGCCATGGCGACCGTCATGACGTGCGCGATGCGCGCCGCGACGTGCGCGATTCCCGGCAGGAATATCGCGAGGACTGGCGCGACTATCGCCGGACGCACCGCGATGTTTATCGGGGCGGCAACTGGCGTGCGCCCTTCCGCTATTCGCGTTGGAACGTCGGCGCGCAGATGAGGCCGGCCTATTACAGCTCGCGCTATTATATCGCCGATCCCTATCGCTATCGGCTCCCCCGTCCGGGCGCCAATTTGCGCTGGGTGCGGCATTATAATGACGTGTTGCTGGTGAATGTCCGCACTGGTCGCGTTGTACAGGTCCATCGCGGCTTTTTCTGGTAAGCGCGGCCCCCGAAAAGGGCTGACGCAAGAACGGCTCCGGGTTCCCTTTCCCCGGAGCCGTTTGTTTTTTGCCCGACAACAAAGCCACCGCCCTTGGCCGCGCCGCCCATTTCCAGGCGAGCGCGGCCGATGGCGCGTAAACGCCATCAGTCCGAAAGGGGGTGGACCGAGCGCGAAACGATCCGCAGCGCGAAAAGTTCCCTCGCTCGCCTCAGGCGGAGAGCGCCTGGGCGATCAGTTTCCGGCTGTTGTCGATGCCATAAAGCGCGATGAAACTGCCCATGCGCGGTCCCTGATCCGCACCCAGCAGCGTCTGATAGAGCGCCTTGAACCAGTTGCGTAGCTCCGCGAAGCCGAACGCCTCATCCTTGCCGATGGCATAGACGATATTCTGTATGTCCTCCGCCGAGGCGTCAGCAGGGAGCGCGGCCAATTCCTCATCCAGTTTTCGCAGTGCCGCCGCTTCATGGGTTTCGGGCGCGCGCTTTTTGAGCGTGGGGGCCACGAAATCGCGATGGTAAGCGAGCGCATGGCCGATCAGGCGGTCGAGATCGGGATAGGTTTCCGGGCTGGCGTCCGCGACATAGTTGCGGAGATAGCTCCATACCTGATCGCGGGTCGCATCGCCCATCACCCCGACAAGGTTGAGCAGCAGACCGAACGTCACTGGCAGCGATCCTTGCGGAAGCTTGCCGTCATGGACGTGGTGGACCGGATTGCCCAGTTGCTGTTCGACCGGCTGGCTGGGGTAATTGCCCCGGAACTGCCAATATTCATCCACCGCGCGAGGAATGACGCCCATGTGGAGCTGCTTCGCCTTCTTCGGTTCGCGATAGGCGTAGAAGGCAAGGCTTTCCTCCGGCCCATAGGTCAGCCATTGTTCGAGGCTGAGGCCGTTGCCCTTGGATTTGGAGATCTTCTCTCCCTTTTCGTCCAGGAACATTTCGTAATTGAAGCCTTCGGGCGGACGGCCGCCGAGCGCACGGCAGATCTTTGAGCTTTGCGTGACCGAATCGATCAGATCCTTGCCCGCCATCTCATAATCGACGCCCAGCGCAACCCAGCGCATCGCCCAGTCGACCTTCCATTGCAGCTTCGCGCCGCCGGACAGGATCGACTGCTCGATGACCTCGCCTTCATCCTCGAATCGGATGAGGCCCGCATCGGCATCCACCACCTCGACCGGCACCTGAAGGACGATGCCGCTTTTCGGACTGATGGGGAGGACAGGCGAATAGGTCGCTTGCCGTTCCTTGCGAAGCGTCGGCAGCATGATGTCCATGATCGCCTGATAGCGGCGCAGCACCAGCTTCAACGTTTCGTCGAACGCGCCTGACTGATAGCGTTCGGTCGCGGAGACGAACTCGTAGTCGAAGCTGAAGCGGTCGAGAAACTCGCGCAGCATTGCGTTGTTGTGATGCGCGAAGCTTTCATATTTGCCGAAAGGATCAGGCACCTGCGTCAGCGGCTTGCCCAGATGTTCCGCCAGCATCGCCTGGTTGGGCACATTGTCCGGCACCTTGCGCAGGCCGTCCATGTCGTCGCTGAACGCGATCAGGCGCGTGGGATTGTCCGACAGCGCATGATAGGCGTTGCGGACCATGGTTGTCCGCAGCACTTCGTTGAAGGTGCCGATATGCGGCAGGCCCGACGGACCATAGCCGGTTTCGAACAGGATATGGCCTTTTTCAGGTGCGCCCTGCTGATAGCGCTTGAGCAGCTTGCGGGCTTCCTCATAGGGCCAGGCCTTGGATGCGCTCGCGGCGGCGCGGAGAATATCGGAAACGGTCATGAGCCAAGCCAGTAGCGGCGAACAGGCCGAAAGAAAACGCCCTTTCGGGGTAAATCTGTATCAAGCATCCGAGCGGTTTTCAGACTTCATTAACCTCATAAGTTCATATGAGCATTAAGGAGGAGCCATGCAGATTCAGCGCGCCCGTGTCCGCATCGCAGTCGAAATTCCGATTGTCATCACCACTGTGCTTGACAGTCTGGAGGGAACGATCGTCGATCTGAGCGAAGGTGGCGCACAGGTAGTTGGGTGTTCCCTGCCCGCGAAAACGCAGTGCCAGCTCGATCTGGATGGCCATGTCGTGTTCGGCACGGTCCGTTGGTCCGAAGAGGACCGAATGGGAATCCGATTCCCCTATGAATTGACCGAAGGGCCATTGCTGGAGCGGCTACATATGGCGCGGGCCGCACGGCGAGCACCGATGGCGGCCTATCAACCCGCCTATGAACGTCTGCCCACGACGCCTTATGCCCCGCTGATACAAAGCGGCTTTGGACGGCGCATCCGCTAACGTCGGTCCGTGTCACGAACCAACTAGACGCTTGCCCGTTTACGCTGGATTAACCCTGTTGTCCTATGCCGGTGACAGGCTTCCGCGCCAAGAAACCGCGCATTGAAGGACTGTCTGTGGCGTTCGACCTTTCCCTATCCAATCACGATAAGGAAGAGCCTCGTTCGCCCATTCTCCACGCTTGCCCGCCGTTGCTGGTCATGTCGGTGTTTTCTATCATCCCGGCAATCGGCGTGGGCACGGGTCTGTTTTCCATGGATATCGCTGCACTCGGCCCAATTTTCCTGGCGATTTCGGTGATAGTGGCATGTGGACTTCGCCTGAGCTGCCTAAAGATGCCGATGATAGGCCACTTAGTCTGGGCCAGCGGCACCTTTTATCTGATCGCCCTGATCGTGCCGCTGGCCTGTGCAGTATTGGCCCGGACAGCCCTGCCTTATGCGGATGAAGCATTGAGCCAAGCGGATCAGATGCTGGGCTTTGACTGGATGGCAATGATTCACTTGTATCAGGCGCATCCCATCGCGTCCGAATTCCTTGCAAGAGTGTATATGACGCTGAACTGGCAACCTCAACTTCTGCTTCTGCTGCTCTGCATTTTCCGATCCACGCCTATGGTTTATCGTTTCCTGACGGCATGGGCCCTCTGCCTGCTCATGACCGTCGCACTCTTTCCCTTTTTTCCTGCCGTGGCCGCGTTCGATTTTTATCGAATCAATGTTGCGGACATGCCTGGCCCCATCATGGAATATGACTGGAAACTGCGGGAAATCATGGACGGATTAAGGAACGGAACGGACGCCGTTTTGGGTCTTGATCATCTGAAGGGCATCATAACCATGCCTAGCTTCCATGCGGCTTCAGCCGTATTGCTGACATGGGGTTACTGGTCGCTGACATGGATGCGCTGGCCTTTTCTTTTATTGAACGTCATCATGATCATCTCTGCGCTACCCATAGGCGGTCATTATCTGATCGACATTTTCGCGGGCATGGCGTTGGCTGCTTTGTCGATCCAGGGCGCCAATCACATCCATCGCCGGATCGACAATTTCGAGGGTGTTCGACTCATCGCAAGATCATCTCTGCAAGCAGCCTGAAACGCCGCGCGGACTCCCGATCACCGCTTTTCGGGTTTCCCTTTTGTTCCGGCTCGCCTAAGCCGGACGGGTGATCGACCCGTCCGCCCTGCCCGCACTCCATGCCAGCCATGGCGGCATCTGGCATCGGGAGGAGGATCACACCCAGGGCATCGCCAAGGGGCAGGCGATCAGCCGCGCGGCGGAGACCCCGACCCTGATCCTGAATGCGCCGCTCACCGGACAGAGGCTGGGCTATCCCGATCTGAATGGCCTCGACCTGCTGGAGTTGTGGGCATTCGTCTATCCCGCGCATTTCCTGGTGCCCACGCCCAAGGGGCTGGCCGAGGCGCTGGACCTGCCCGCCATCGCCAGCGAAGCGGATATTCCCGCGCTGTTGCAGATGGCGACGGCGCGGCTGCTCGACCGGATCGGATCGCCTGCATGGAAGGAACGCGAGGGCGCGTGGACGGCGGCGCAGGCGCTGCACCGGCTGCGCTGGCCATGGGCGCCGCTGGTGGCGCGCCGGATCGCACAGCCGAAGGAAGCGGAACGCTGGCTCTTTTCCAAATTGCCCGAATGGGAGGAGACACCGCCGCGCCCCGCGGCCCGCGTGATCGCGCTGGAGGAGGATCAGGTACTCGGCCGGCTGGCGCACCTGACCGGCATGGATGCGGAGCCGCGCCCCGGCCAGCAGGCCTATGCCGCCGCTGCCATCTCCGCCTTCCGCCCGCGCGCGCATCGCGATCAGCCCAACATGCTGCTGGCTGAGGCCGGGACCGGGATCGGCAAGACGCTGGGCTACCTCGCGCCCGCCTCGCTCTGGGCGGCGCAGGCACAGGGGACGGTGTGGGTGTCGACCTATACCAAGGCGTTGCAACGGCAACTGGACAGGGAAAGCCCGCGCCTCTTCCCCGATCCCGCGATGGCGGCCAAGCGCGTCGTGGTGCGGAAGGGGCGGGAGAATTATCTCTGCCTGCTGAACCTTGAGGATGCGCTGCAAGGCGGCTTTTCGGGGCGCGCGGCGATATTGGCGCAACTGGTGGCGCGCTGGGCGGCCTTCACCAAGGATGGCGACATGATCGGCGGCGACCTGCCCGGATGGCTGCCGATCTTGTTCCGGCGCAACGGCTCCACGGCGCTGACCGACCGGCGGGGCGAGTGCATCTATGCGGGCTGTCCACATTACCGGAAATGCTTCATCGAGCGGTCAGTGCGGGCTTCGGCGGAGGCGGACATCGTCATCGCCAATCATGCGCTGGTGATGATCAACGCCGCGCGCGGGCGGGAAACGGGGCAGCAGCCGCAGCGCATCGTCTTCGACGAAGGCCATCATCTGTTCGACGCGGCCGATTCGACCTTCTCGGTCGCGCTGTCGGGGCAGGAGGCGATCGAACTGCGCCGCTGGATCATGGGGCCGGAAAGCGGTTCGCGCGGGCGACGGCGGGGGCTGGCGGCGCGGCTTTCGGACCTTGCGAGCTATGACGAGGCGGGCGGCGAGGCGATCCGCATGGCGGCGGACGCGGCGCGCGCGCTCCCCGCCGACGAGTGGCTCAAGCGGATCGTCGCGGGCGAGCCTTTCGGGCCGGTCGAGGCGCTGCTCTCGGCGGTGCGCGGGACGGTCTACACCCGCGCGGGCGACAATGGCGAGGCGGATGCCGGATACGGGCTGGAGACGGAACTGGCCGAACCCGACGGCGCGCTGGTGGAGGCCGCGCAGGAAGCGGCGCGGGCGCTGGACGCGCTGCTGCGGCCCCTCACCCAGCTCGCCAAGCGGCTGGAAGCGGTGATCGAGGATGCGCCCGACTGGCTGGATGGCGCGGCGCGGGCGCGGGTCGAAGGGGCCATCGCTTCGCTGGGCTGGCGGTGCGATCTGGTTTCGGCCTGGCTGGCGCTGCTGGCGCGGATCGGGGGACCGGCGGACGGGGACTTCGTGGACTGGCTGGCGGTCGACCGGATCGAGGGACGCGAGTTCGACATCGGCATCCATCGCCACTGGCTCGATCCGACGCGGCCGCTGGCGGAGACGGTGCTGAAGCCCGCGCAGGGCGTGGTCGTCACGTCCGCGACGCTGAAGGGCGGCGGCGATTGGGACAATGCGGAGCGGCGCTGCGGCGCGGCCCATCTGCCGCGCGGGGCGGATCGGTTCGAAGCGTCCAGCCCCTTCGACTATGCGGCGCGGTCCGAGGTGCTGATCGTCACCGACATAAAGCGGGGCGACATCGCCGGGCTGTCGGGGGCCTATGCGCGCCTGATCGAGGCAGCGGGCGGGGGGACGCTGGGGCTGTTCACTGCGATCCGGCGGCTTCGGGCGGTCCATGCGCGGATTGCGGATCGACTGGCGCGGGCAGGGCTGCCGCTTTACGCGCAGCATGTCGATCCGATGGATACCGGCACGCTGGTCGATATCTTCCGCGACGATCCGCGCGCGTCGCTGCTGGGAACCGACGCCCTGCGCGACGGGGTGGACGTGCCGGGCCATTCGCTGCGGCTGGTGGTGATGGAGGGGGTGCCCTGGTCCAAGCCCACGGTGCTGCACGCCGCGCGCAAGCTGGCGGAGGGCGGGAGCGCCTATGACGACCGGCTGATCCGGGCGCGGCTGGCGCAGGCATTCGGGCGGCTCATCCGGCGCGCGGGGGACAAGGGCAGCTTCGTCATCCTGTCCGCCGCTATGCCGAGCCGGTTGCTGTCCGCCTTTCCGCCCGGCACGCCGATCCGCCGCCTGACGCTGGACGAAGCGATCATCGCCGTCAGCGTCGGCGGGCAATATAGCGATGGCCTTGGCGGCGGCATGAGGCTAGGGGATCAGGGAATCATCCATGATCCGCCCGCCCCGGAGAGAGAATGAAGCGCCTGACCCTGCTGCGCCATGCCAAGTCCGACTGGGACGATCCGGTCGCCCGCGACTTTGACCGGCCGCTCAATCGCCGGGGAGAAAAAGCGGCGCTGTTGATGGGGCAATTCGCGCAGACGAAGAAGATGCGCTTCGACCGGCTCGTGGCGTCCCCCGCCGTGCGGGTCGTACAGACGCTGGAAACCTTCTTTGCGGGTTATGGCGAAGCGCTGGACGCGCATTGGGACCGGCGCATCTATCTGGCGTCGGCGGCGACCCTGCTGGACGTGGTGCGCGATCTGCCCGAAGAGACGGGGAGCGCGCTGATGGCAGGGCATAATCCGGGTTTTGAAGAACTGATCCTGGAACTGGTGCCGGACGATGGCGCCAGCCCGATACGAGAGGATGTGGAAGTGAAATTCCCCACCGCCAGCCTTGCCGTCATGGACCTGGCCATCGACCGCTGGGCCGATGCGGCAGAAAATAGCGCGACGCTGGTGAGCTTCATCCGGCCCCGCGATCTGGACCCCGCCTTGGGACCGGGCACGCGCTGAGGCTTACTCGATGACACCGATCCTTTGGCGCAGAGCCGAAATGCGCGATGCGCCTGCTCTGTCGATATTGGGCTGCGCGACATTTCTGGCAAGCTTTGCCCATGATCATCCGGGCAAGGCGCTGATCGACCACATCCTTGGCGCTCATGATGAAGCCTTTTATCGCGCCGTGCTGGGCGATCTCGACCAGACGGCGCTGATCGGCGAAACGCCGCTAGGCGCACCGGTGGGTTATGCGCTGCTGACGCCGCCAGACCTTCCAGTTCCGGTAGTCAAAGGACTGGACGCAGAATTGAAGCGCTTTTACCTGCTGAGCGGCTGGCAAGGGCGGGGCAATGGCGACGCGCTGATGGAGCTGGTAGTGGCCGAAGCGCGGGCGCGAAAGGCGCAGCGCCTGCTGCTGGCCGTCTATTTCGCGAATGAAAAAGCGCGCCGTTTCTATGGGCGGCATGGCTTTGCGGAAATCGGCGAAACCGTCTTCATGGTCGGGGACGTGCCGTTCCGCGACCTGATCTATGCTCGTTCGCTGTAAATAGACCCTTACTCGCCCAGCGCCTGCGCCAATGTGGTGCGGATCGACTCCAGACGCCTGAGCAGATCAGTTCCGGGCTGGCTCGGCTGCGACTTTGGCGAAGATGCGCCATTGCCGTCGGCCAGCGCCTTTTGCGCGCCGCGCACGGTGAAGCCTTCGACATTGAGAAGCTGGTTGATCCGGCGAACCAGCGCGACATCGGCCGGGCGGTAATAGCGTCGGTTACCCGCCCGTTGCAGCGGACGAAGCTGTGGGAAGCGCGTTTCCCAATAGCGCAGTATATGTTGCGGAAGATCCAGCTCACCCGCCAACTCACTGATGGTCAGAAACGCACCCTCTGCCTTTTCCATGAAGCAGATGTTGCACCCATAGTTGAGCCAAGGTCAACCATGGTAAATGCATGATATGTGCTAAAAAAGACGCAAACCGGCGTTCAGCCGCCGGCCACGCGGTCCCGCATGGCCTGACTGGCGCGGAAGGTCAGCACGCGACGCGGTTCGATCGGCACTTCCACACCCGTTTTCGGGTTGCGGCCCATACGCTGATTCTTGTCGCGCAGGACGAAGGTGCCGAAGCTGGAGATTTTCACATTTTCTCCCCTCTCCAGCGCGTCAGCCATATGTTCGAGGATGGATTCCACCAGCGCCGCCGCTTCGGCGCGCGAAAGGCCAATGTGACGATTGACGCTTTCTGCAAGGTCGGCCCGCGTCAAGGTTCCATTGCCCGTCATATGACTTCCCCGTTTAGTACCCCTTTGATGAAGGTGCCCCAGAAGCGCAATTTTTGCAAGGTGGCATAAGGACAAGAAAGCGTTTCAAAACTAGACTTTACAAGGAGGAGAAAGAGCTAGACGCGCAAGGCGCAAGCGCCCCAGGTGAAGCCGCCGCCCATGGCTTCCAGCACGAGCAAGTCACCTGTCTTGATCCGGCCGTCGCGCACCGCCAGATCGAGCGCCAGCGGCACCGACGCGGCGGAAGTATTGGCATGCTGATCCACCGTCATGACGACCTTTTCGGGCGGCAGCTTCAGCTTGCGCGCTGTCGCGTCGAGGATGCGGGCGTTGGCCTGATGCGGGATCAGCCAGTCGATATCGGCGGGGGTGAGGTCCGCCAGCGCGAGCACTTCGGTCAGGACGGAAGCGAGATTGACGACCGCGTGGCGAAAGACTTCCTGCCCCCTCATCCGCAACTTGCCAACGGTCTGCGTGGTAGAAGGCCCGCCGTCTACATAGAGCAGCTGGTTATGGCGGCCATCGGCATGGAGTTTCGATGCGAGGATGCCGCGGGTGCCCTCCGTGCTTTCCTCCGCGCCAAGCACGATCGCGCCCGCGCCATCGCCGAACAGAACGCAGGTGCCTCGGTCTTCCCAGTCGAGAATGCGGCTGAAGGTTTCGGACCCGATCACCAGCGCGCGCCGGGCCGCGCCCGAGCGGATCATGCTGTCGGCGACTGTCACCGCATAGAGGAAACCGGAACAGACAGCCGCCACATCGAAGGCGACGCAATCGTCGATGCCGAGCGCCGCCTGCACCAGCGTGGCGCTGGCCGGGAAAGTCTGATCGGGCGTGGCGGTCGCCAGGATGATGAGATCGATGTCCTGTGGAGTCAGCTTCGCGGCATCCAGCGCGGCGCGGGCCGCATCGGTCGCCAGCGACGCGGTAGTTTCTCCTTCGCCCGCGATATAGCGCGCGCGGATGCCGGTGCGCTCCACAATCCATTCATCGCTGGTGTCAACCGTCTGCGCCAGTTCCGCATTGGTGACCTTGCGCGCCGGCAGAGCCGAACCCGTGCCCAGAAGTATCGAACGGCGGATCACTTTGCGGACAGCTCCTGCTTGGAGGGTGCGGACAAGGCTTCGATCCCCGCCATGTCGGCGGCGATGCGCCGGGTGATGTCTTCCTCCAGCAGGCGCGCGGCGACGTGGACGGCGTTGGCCACGCCCTTGTCGGTGGCGCCCCCATGGCTTTTTATGACCACGCCGTTGAGGCCCAGAAAAACCGCACCATTGTGATTATTGGGATCGAGATGATGTTTGAGCAGATCCATCGCAGGCTTGGAGATCAGGAAGCCGATCTTGGAGCGCAGCGAACTGGTGAACGCCTTGCGTAGCAGGTCGGTGACGAAACGGGCGGTGCCCTCCGCGGTCTTGAGCGCGACATTGCCCGAAAAGCCGTCGCACACGATCACGTCGACATCGCCCCGGCCAATCTTGTCGCCCTCGGTAAAGCCTTCGAAGGACAGTGGCAGCGCATCGGCGGCGCGCAGGATCGCGGCGGCGTCGCGGATTTCGTCGGTGCCCTTGAGTTCCTCGGTGCCGATGTTCATCAGGCGCACGCGCGGGCGGTCGAGGTCGCAGGCGATGCGGGCATAGGCCGCACCCATCACCGCGAACTGGACGAGGTTGCGCGCATCGCATTCCGTGTTCGCGCCAAGGTCCAGCATGACGACATCGTTATCGCCCAGCGTTGGCAGCATCGCAGCTAGCGCGGGCCGGTCAATGCCCGGCATGGTGCGAAGCGCAACCTTCGCCATCGCCATCAACGCACCGGTATTGCCCGCCGACACGGCTGCCCCGGCATCGCCCGATTTCACGGCAGCGATTGCCATGCTCATCGAACTGCCCTTCTTGCGAACGGCGGCACTGGGCTTGTCGCTGCCATCGACCACCGAATCGCTATGGACGACTTCGGAAGCCGCGCGCAGATTGGGGTGGTTGTCGAGCGCCGCCTTGATCTGCGTTTCGTCACCGAACAGGATGAAACGCAGGCCGTCATGACGGCGACGGGCCAAAGCCACGCCCGCCATCATAACGCGAACGCCTTCATCCCCGCCCATCGCGTCGATTGCGATTCGCGGATGGTTCGGCACGTCAGATCACCTTTGCGGCGGAAAGAATGTCGTCAGGCTCCGACGGCAACGACTTCACGACCATTATAATGGCCGCAAGCATCGCAAAGATTATGCGGACGCTTCAATTCGCCACAGTTCGAGCATTCCTGGAACGCTTCGACGCGCAGCGAATCGTGGCTGCGGCGCATACCGCGGCGGGAGGGAGACGTTTTCCTCTTTGGGACAGCCATGTCGGCACCTTATTCCGTAAATAAAAATCTGGTTGTGCGACTGGCCGTAATCCGATGGATGCGGACGCCACAGGCGCCGCAGACCCATGCGGCCCGGGTGATCGCGAAGCCCTGCGCCTATACCGCTTTTTAGCCGGGGCGCAAGTCCTTCCTTGCCCCTGCCCGCTCCTGTCTTATGCTGCGGCATCCCGTCACGTCCCTGGGGGAGAGGACATCATGCTACTGCCGATCACGCTGACGCTGGCTGCCGCCTGCGCGCTCATTAACCTGTGGCTGGCGAGCCGCTGCGTGCGAATCCGGATGGCCGACAAGGCCATACACGGCGATGGCGGCAACGCCCTGCTGGCGCGGCGGATGCGCGCCCATGCCAATTTCATCGAATATACGCCGATCGTCCTGATCCTGTTTGCGCTCATTGAGATGGCGCTGGGCGCATCGCTGTGGCTGTGGATCGGCGCGCTTGCTTATGCCATCGCGCGAATCGCCCATGGGCTGGGCATGGATGCGGAAAGCGGCGGCGGCCTGCGCGCCATGGGGGCGCTTGCCACATGGATCATCATGATCGCGCTGGCTGGCGCCGCGCTCTATGCCGCTTATTACGGTACGCGGGAAATCCCCGCGCCGCCCGCACTGGCCGCCGTCGTCTAGGCCAGCACTGCATCGGCAACGAACGGGTTACTCCGTCGTTCATGCGCGAAATTGCTCATGGGGCCATGGCCGGGAACGAAGGCCGTGTCCCCGCCAAGCGGCCAGAGCTTGCCGGTGATGGCGTCGATCAAATCCTGATGATTGCCCATGGGGAAGTCGGTACGGCCGATAGACCCTTGAAACAGCACGTCGCCGACGATGGCGAGCTTGCTGGGGGCGTGGTGGAATATGACATGGCCGGGCGTGTGGCCGGGGCAATGCAGCACATCCAGCACCAGATTACCCACCGTCACCTGATCTCCATCGTGGAGCCAGCGGTCCGGTTCGAAAATTTGGCCTTTTATGCCGTAACGGCTGCCATCCTCGGCAAGCCGGTCGATCCAGAACCGATCCGCTTCATGCGGCCCTTCGATCGGCACGCCCAGTTCTTCCGCCAATATGCCCGTCTGCCCGCAATGATCGATATGCCCATGGGTGACGAGCAGCTTTTCGACGGTCACGCCCTGTTGTTCGGCGGCCGCCTTGAGCCGGTCGAGATCACCGCCCGGATCGACGAAGGCGCCCTTATTGGTGGCCGTGCACCAGAGCAGGGTGCAATTCTGCTGCAAGGGCGTGACAGGGATAATAGTGGCTTTGAGCGGAGGCATGGTCATGCTCCCCGATGTGGCGAAGAGGCGGGTCGGGCGCAAGGCCCTGCCCCAGAACTATCGTCCTATCATCGTTCCTGCTCCGCTTCCTCCATGTCGAACCTCTCGGCCAGGCTGATGCCGTCAAGCACCTTGGCCGTTTCGTCACGCAGACGCAGCATCACCCGATGCAGGCGACACTCCGATTCGGGCAGGCAATTATTGCAGGTTTCGTGCGCGAAACGGCTGGCGCAGGGCGTGAGCGCGAGCGACCCACGCGTCAGCCGCACAATGTCGCCATAGCTGATGTCGACTGGCGCAAGGGCCAGCCAATAACCGCCATCCCGCCCACGCTGCGTTTCCACCAGCCCTTCGCGCGCCAGTTCGGACAGGATCACCGTCAGGAACTTGGAGGGAATATTCTGCTGCGACGAAATTTCGGTAAGCGGAACCGGGCCCTGACGGTAGCGATCGGCCAGATGCTGAAGTGCGCGGATGGCATAGCGGGTCTTCTGCGAAAGCATGGGTCCGTTATTCGCTCATGTCCGCGATTTGACAAGGTCGGGGCGCAGAAATCCGGGCATCGCCCTGCACGGCGATGATGGCGCGCGCGGTTCCGTGGGAAGCCGCGCGCCGCGCTTCACGCCGCCGCACCCTCCAGCGCGGTTTCATAGGTCGATGCCTTGAAGCCGACGATGGTGCGCCCACCCACGTCCAGGATCGGGCGCTTTATCATCGACGGGTTCGCCATCATCAGCAGCACCGCCTTGTCCGCGTCGATATGCGCGCGATCCCCTTCCGGCAAAGCGCGGAACGTCGTGCCCGAACGGTTGAGGATGGTTTCCCAGCCATGCTCGTCCACCCATCCGCGCAACGCCGCTTCGTCGACGCCCGACACCTTATAGTCGTGGAAGCTGTATGGAAGGCGGCTGTTGTCGAGGAAATTGCGCGCCTTCTTGATCGTGTCGCAATTCTTGATGCCATACATGGTGATCATGGCGGATTATCCTTTGAAAGCGGTGACGTCGATTTCGATCTTCATCAACGGCTCGATGAGGCCGGTGACGGTGCAGGTGGCAGCGGGGCGGATGTCCCCGAAAACCGCGCGCAGGGGCGCTGCGATTTCGTCCCAATATGCAGGGTCGGTGATGTAATAATTGACGCGCACGACATCGCCGAAGGAAAAGCCGTCCTCCGCCAGCGCGGCGCCTATGACCTTGAGCGCATTGGCGGCCTGATCGGCAACGCGTTCCGGCATGGCTCGGGTGTCGGGGTCATAGCCGGTAGTGCCTGACACAAAGCACCAGTCGCCCTGAACCAGAGCGCGCGAATAGCCGACATGCGCCTCAAACGGCGAACCGGAAGATATCAGCCTGCGGGACATGAGGATTCCTTCGATGCTGCGCGGAAAGGGATCGCGCGGCTCTTGCCCCGTTGGCGACCCGCTGTCCAGCGCTTTCGGGAACAGTGGGCGGCGCGATCCGTTGGAACGGCAGGATCGAGAACCAAAAGGATCAAGCGATGAGCCAGCTTCCCCCTGAAGAACCGGAAGAGAATAGCGAACAGGCCGAAGCAGGAACGCAGGCGCAGGATGTGGCGGAATCTGCGCGAACCAATTCCACCGACCTGGCCGAGGACAGCGAACATGGCGGCCGGTCCAATCCCGCACTGATCATGCCCGAGGATGCGCCCGACCTGGTCGACCGGATGACGGACATGGTGCGGTCTGGCCGGATCGACACCGACGCCTTTGCGGGAGAGCCGCAAATGGATGACGAGGAAGACGAACTGGGACCAACCGAAGACGAGGATTGACCGGAGCTATTGCGCCGCCCAGCCCCCTGCCGTCGCGACATAGAGGCGCGCGACATTGCGAAGCTGGCGCGCCCGCGCTTCGACCAGTGATGAAGTGGCGCGCTGATACAGGCGGTTGGAATCGAGCACTTGCAGGATGCCGCTATTGCCGACCTGGAAACTCTTGCGGGAAAGATTGAGCGACCGTTCCGCGACGTCGAGCGCCTCGCGCTGATTGTCGACCGTACGGGCGTCGTTGTTCAGGGAATGGAGCAGGTCGGCCACCTGCCCGAAAGCCTCGATAACGGTCTGCCTGTAGGTCGCGGCGGCCACCTGCATACCCGCCTGCGCCCCGCGCCGTTCAGCCTTGAGCGTGCCGCCATGGAAGATCGGCGCGGTGATACCGCCGAAAATGTCGAAAGCACGGAAACCGCTGTCAAGAATATGGCCGACATTGGGCGCGCCCTGTTCGATCGTGGCGCCTAGGGTGATGCTCGGATAAAGCCGCGCCGTCGCGACACCCACGCCAGCGGTAGCCGCGTGAAGTTCCGCCTCCGCCTGGAGGATATCGGGCCGTTTGTGCACCAGTTCCGACGGCAACGTTACGGGCACGCTTGCCGGCAGGGTGAAGCTTGCAAGCGTGAAATCGGTCGACCCCAGATCGGATGGAGCCACACCTACCAGCACTGCGAGCATATTGCGCGCCTCCGCTAGTTGCTGGTCCAGTTGGGGCAGTTCGCCGCGATCATTGGCAAGCTGGCTCTGCACGCTCAACAGTTCGACCATCGTTCCCTTGCCCGCCCTGCGACGTGCGTCGGTGAGGTCCACCGTGCGCTGATCCTCGGCAAGCAAGGCCGTCGTCGTCTCGATGCGGGCGCGGGTGGCGGCTATGGCGAGTACCTGATTGACCACCCGTCCAGCAATGACGAGATGCGCGGCCTCCGTCTCACGGGCCTGCGCCTCGGCCTTGGCGACTGCCTGTTCAACAGCGCGCTTCTTGCCGCCGAACAGATCGAGGTCGTAGCTGATGCCGCCGCCCACGGAATAGAGATTGAAGATCGGATTACCGCCTGTGGACCCTATGCCCGCCGGGTCGAAGCCGAAACCGGCAAGGTTCACCTCCTCCCGTTCGGCGCGTGCATGAGCGTCCACCTGCGGCAGGCGCGCGCCTGCGACCGCGGCGATGCGCGCCTGCGCCTGCAACAATGTGGCATTGCTGGCCGCAAGGCTCTGGTTATTGGTCATGGCTCGATCAACCAGCGCGTTGAGTTCGGGCGAACCGAAGGATTCCCACCAGCGCAATGCCGGTCCCTCGCCGGGTTGCGCGACCGGGCCACCGGGCGATGTCTGCAAGGTGGCGCCCGGCGCGATATAATCGTGCGTCGGGGGCGAGGCAGGGCGCACGAAATCGGGACCGGCGGAACAACCGGCCAGCATCAGCCCCGAAGTAAGAGCAAGAAAAAGCGAATGTCGCATATATCATTCCATATGGAAGGCGAAATCGTCCTCGGTCGGCTTGTGGCGCGCCGACCGCATGAAGAGGAGCATCGGCATCATCAACAGCGTCACGATGAATAGCGCCCAATAGGTATCGATATAGGCGACCATCGCCGCCTGACGTGTAATTTCGGCATTCAGCCGCGCGACCGCCGAGGGCAGGTTGAAGTCGAAGTCCGGCATTTGCCAGCTGAGCAGCGGATTATCAGGCCTGATGCCTTCCACCAGACGCGAATGGACCGTGGCGGTGTTGCGGATTGTCATGGCCTGAACCACCGAAATGCCGATCGCCGAACCCAGATTGCGGATCAACGTGAACATGGCTGCGCCCTCATTACGCAAACGCTGATCCAGCGTCGCAAAGGCAAGGGTGGAGAGCGGCACGAAAACAAGACCGGTGCCCAATCCCTGAATGAAGCCCGACATGATGATGGGTCGTTCGTCCATGCCGAGCGAAAAACCGGACATGGTATGCATCGAGACCGCGCACAGGATGAGTCCCGACAAGATCAAAAGGCGCGTGTCGTAACGCCGGATCAACTGGCCGACCAGCATCATGGACACCATAGTGCCGACACCACGCGGCGCGGTTACGAGCCCGGTCAGCACGACCGGATAACCCATGAGTTGCTCAAGCATCGGCGGGAGAAGCGCCAGAACCGAGAACACCACCACGCCTATGAAGAAACCGAAAATCGAACCGAGCACGAAATTACGATCGGCAAACAGTCCCAGTTCGATGAACGGCTTCTTCGCCGTCATGATGTGAACGAGGAAGAGATAGAGGAAAAAGGCCGCCGCCAACGCTTCGATCCAAATCTCCGTGGAGCTGAACCAGTCCTGCTGCTGGCCCCGGTCGAGCATCAACTGAAGCGCGCCGATGCCCAGCGCCAACAGCGCAAAACCAAAGAAATCGAGGCTCCGCTTTTCCTCGTCCTCCGTTTCCGAGAGAAAGGCTGAAATGCCCATGAAGGTCACGATGCCGACCGGCAGGTTGATGTAGAAGACCCAGCGCCAGGTCAGATTATCAGTAAGCCAGCCACCCAGGGCAGGACCGACGATAGGCCCGAGAACAGCACCCATGCCCCAGATCGCCATGGCGGACCCGTGCCGCTCCGGCGGATTGATATCGAGCAAGATGGCCTGGCTCATAGGCACGAGCGCCGCGCCAAACATACCCTGCAACATGCGGAAGGCGACCAGTTCGCCGATATTCGTTGCAATGCCGCAAAGCGCCGAGGCGATGGTGAAGCCAATGATCGAGACCTGCATCAGCCGCTTGCGGCCGAACCGCCCGGCCAGCCAGCCGGTGAGCGGCGTGAAGATGGCGGCGGAGACGATATAAGAGGTCAGAACCCAGGTGATTTCGTCCTGGGAAGCTGAAACGCTGCCCTGAATATGCGGCAGCGCCACATTCGCGATAGTGCTATCCAGCGCATTCATGATCGTGGCGGTCATCACCGAAAAGGTGAGGAACCGGCGTGTCGTGGCGTCGGGATAGGTGACGTCGCTCATTTCGAGGGTGCGGCCGTCGCTCGCGCCGAACCGAAGAGATGCCGACGGTGTCCGGTGTCGACCGTGACCAGCGCGCTTAGCCCAGCGTGAAGCGGAAGATCCGCCGGCGCGTTCGCCAGTTCCAGTTCGACCGGTAAGCGCTGCACGACCTTCACCCAGTTGCCGGTCGCATTTTCAGGCGGAAGCAAGGAGAAGGCATTGCCGGTGCCAGGGCTGAAACTGCTGATCCGCGCCTTAAGCTCATAGTCGGGATAAGCGTCGAGCTTCACCGTCGCCCCTTGGCCCAGCCGCATGTAACGCAACTGGCTTTCCTTGAAATTGGCTTCGATCCACAGATGTCTGCCAACCAGCGTGAAGACCGGGCGGCCGGCGGCTACATAATCGCCGACCTGAAGCTGGCTCACCTTGGTGACGATGCCGTCCTGCGGCGCCTTGACCGTGGTATAGTTCAGATTGAGCTGTGCATCGTTGACGTTCGCGGCGGCATAACGCACGCTTGGCTGATCGGTGACGGGCGCGTCGACCTGGCCAGAGAGCGCAGCCTTGATCCCCGCCGCGTCCTGACGCGCCCCGGCGATCGCCTGACGTGCGGTCTTTACGGCCAGGGCCGCCTGTTCATACTGATCCTGGGAGCTGATGCCCTGCCCCAGCAGATCCTTCTGCCGCGCGGCCTCGCGCGTTGCATAATCGAGCTGGGCCTGTGCCGCTTCTATCTTCGCATCGGCCGAGGCATAGTCGGCCCGCCGCGCCGCAACCTGGCTGCGGGCATCGGCCAACTGGGCATGGGCGGCGTGCAACGCCGCCTGATAATGGTCGGGATCGATCCGGAACAGAACCTGTCCGGCCTTCACCACCTCATTCTCATGGACCATGACAGCGATGACATGGCCGCTCACATTGGGCGTGATCGCGACCAGCCCGGCCTGGACATAGGCATTGTCCGTTTCCTCATAACGCCCACCGGAAAGATAGGCGATCAACCCGCCGACGATCAGCACTACCGGCGCGGCGATCAGCAGTGGCCGACGGAGTCGTGCTTTGAGCGAGGGACGCTCGGGTTGCGGCGTATCAAAGGCTCCGTCTGCTTGAGAATCCGGCGACATATCGAGCACGATGAGTTCCTGTAAATTGGATAAAAGCATGGCCTGAACGGCATCCGCCCGTGCCTATAGAGCAGCAACATTCCCTGCCTAGTGATTATTGGCCAGCTTTATTATGAATCATATTCATGCAAACTATCGACCTCAATCTTCTTCGCGTGTTCGAAACCCTCTATGATACGCAAAGCGTCACTCGCGCAGCGGAACGGCTGGGCCTTACCCAATCCGCGATCAGCCACGCGTTGGCCCGCCTGCGCCAGGCTATCGGCGATCCCCTGTTCGTGCGGCGTGCCGGTGGGTTGCAGCCGACCGCGCGCGCTATCGAAATCGCGCCTGGCATTCGGGACGGGCTGAACCAGTTGCACGGCGCTCTGGAGACCGCACCGTTCGATCCTGCTACCGCCAGCCGCCGATTCCGCATCGGCGCCGGCGTCTATTTCTGCACCCTGCTCATCCCGGATCTGATCGCGCGCGTTCGCACCCTGGCGCCTCAAGTCTCGCTCTCCATCCACGCGCTGGGTTCCGATCTCCTTGCCTCGCTCGACAATGGTGCGACGGACATCGCGCTTGGCGTGTTCGGCAGCGCGCCGAAGCGACTGTTGCGCCAGCACCTCTTTCGTGAGGAGATGGTCTGGATCGCAAAGCCCGACCATGCCGTCGTGCGCGACCCCGCGCTGCTCGCAGCCGTACCGGCTTCCGGCCTGCTGCAAGTCGCGACCGGCCGCCCCTTTCCGGGACATGGCGCTTTCAGTTGGGAGAACGGGCTGGAGCGTCTTGTCGTCGCCACATCGGTCGGCGACCTACCCAGAGGTTCCGAAGTGACCAGGGAAGCGAGCAATGTCCATGACGCGCTCACAGCCATCGCCATCGTCTCCGTCACGGACCTTGTCGCGCTGGTGCCGCGCCAGCTTGCCCGCAAAAGCGCGCAGGCGGGCCAGATCGCTATCGTTCAGGCCGGGGAACCGAACAGTCATATGGACATGACCATGCTCTGGCACACCCGGATGGCGGGCGACGCTGGCCTCCGCTGGCTCCAGGGATTGATTCTTTCCTGTCTTGATCCGGCCAGGCAGGACTGATCACGGCGGAGAGGTCAGTCCATCTTCTGCCGGCCTGCACTGAACCAGACAGCCACAACCCACCCACAGAGCGCGCAGGCCCCGAGCCAGACCAGAAAAGCGGCGGCATCTCCGCTGAGCGCCAGAAGAAGGCCAGGAATACCGGCCGCAACGCTCAGTGCCTGACGCGACCTCCGGCGCCATTCACGCCTCGGCACGCGCCCGACGCGGATTCGCTTAGGATCGCCCAGACACAAGATAAGGATGCAGATCGCGGAGAATGCACTCGCCAGAAAGGCCCAGATCATTATGCAACGGCCATTGTGGAAGAGGCAGACGACGCCGCTCCGCCGCGACGCCCGCGTTGCCTGGTGGCCTGCCAGACAGTCCACATGCCCGCGAGAAAAAAGGCAAGATCAAGGGCCGGAATGATGACCTGTCCGACGGCGATCGTTTCCGGCCAGCCCGGCCCCCCGGCAACAAGGCGCAGGGGCGGAAGCGCCATCATGATGAGGCCGGTCACAAACTGGAGGGCGCGCACGAGCGTTGCTGATCCGAATAGTAAGCCGCCGGCGATCACGGTACCCGATGCGATCAGGAAAGACGCAGGCGTCCAGAACGTCGCCGATCCCAGCGGCATGGTGATGAGGAACCCGGCAGCGGACGCCACCAGCGCCAGCGGCAAACCAAAGCCCACGACCGTCACCGTCCGGTCCAGCCATTCAAGCGAGCGCATGGTTTCACGCCGGCGCACAAGCCATAGGCGCAGGCCCGTGATCGTGACGTAGCACATCGCAAAGCCCAACCCGAACCAGACCGCCTTGGAAAGGACACCCGCGAAATTCCCGAAGTGAAGGGGCGCCATGGTGGCAGCCAGGGTTCCGCCCGCCGACGGTCGGGTGCCGATGGAGGGCTTGGTCCGCAGGAATTGCGCCTTGGCGCCATCGTAGAGCAGTGTCACCGGCTCGATATCGCCAGCCTTGGGCGAGTGGAAGCTGGTCACCTTTGCATCGGCGCGCCCGAAATTCTCTATCGAAACGAAGGTCGGTATTTCTCCGGTGCGGCGTATGGCGTCCGCCGTGATCCGGTCGAGATTGCCCATGACGACGGGCCTGGGATCGGGCGGCCCCGGATTGCCGAAAACCGCGTCGCTGAGCGCCTGAACATTGCCGCCAAAGGCCGCCATGGCGACGACCGGCACGCCGATCGTGCCGAAAAAGGAAAAGAAGCTGCCCGTGAATGCGAGGATGAAAGCAAAGGGCAGGCTCCACGATCCGGCCACGCTGTGCCGATCGCGATCGACCAGAACGGGATTGGCCCGGCGGCGCAGGGTAAAAATGTCCTTGAGCAGATGCCGGTGGATCAGCAATCCGGAAATGGCCGCGACCAGCATGGCAAGACCCAATATCCCGGTCAGCAGCAGGCCCCAGGGATCGGGAACATGCAAGCGAACATGCGTGTCAACAAGGAAGCTGCTGAGCGCGTCATCGTTGCGCGGGCCGAATACTTCCTCCCCGGTTCCGTGCAGCGTTGCGGCGACATTTCCTTTGCTATCGAGCTGATAATATATGCCTCGGCTGACGAACGTTCCGTCCGGGTCGGTCTCATGCCGGTGAAAGAAGGCCCCCAGATTATGGTCGCCGATCTCGAACAGATCGACCCCTTCATGATATTTTTCCGGCGTCCGGGCGCTCAAACTCCGGATCGCGCCGTCAATCGGCCGTTCAAACGCGGACCGGCTTTCCACGTGCCCCGCCGACCAGATGCCGATCTCTTCCGCAAAGACCGCCGCCATGCCCGTGAATACAACCGCATAGAGCAGCAAACCCAGCACGATGCCCGACCAGCCGTGGACGGCGACCATCAGCTTGGTCTGGTCCTTTTCCAGGTGAATCATCAATGGCTCTCCTGCACGACGGGGACCGGGCCGAGTAACTTGAATGCTACCAGTCCGCCATGCAGGACCAGCAGGGCGATTGCGGCAATGCCCACACGCGCCAGCTTGCGGTCAAGGCAGGCATGGAAGAAGAGCGCGGCCCAGATCAAGGGCGCCAGGACCAGGGGCAAGACCAGATTGTCGACACCCGCAGCCCCGCCGGGAAGCCAGAGGGGCATTCCGGCCATGACGACAAGCGTCACGATGACTGCACCTGGTCCCGCAAACAGGATACGAATCCACTTACGCCAAGCCAGCGACACGGCTTTCTCCATACTTTCGTTCCGGGCCGTTGCGACCGTTAGCGACCCTGCTGAATAGAGGCAAGAGAAATGCTATTGATAATCTTTCGCATATTAGAATCCGCCTGCCGATACTCCACCCCTGCCGGAACCGTCTGTCAGCGATCCGCAATCAGAAGCTGCTCCAACGATGGATGGGTAGGTTTCCGGCACTTTCATGAAAATTTTGCATGACTTATGCCCAATTGAAGTGTTGGTTATCATGTTCCCATGATATTACATCGCTTCTCCGTAGGTGACGAAGCGCATAGCGCCGTCCCGCCGACAGGGAAGGGCTATGAGGCATGGAAGGCACCAGCGAGGTTGAACTTTCACGACGAACGCTATTGGCCGCCAGCGGCGCTTCGGTCGCGGCAAGCGCCTTGCCGGAAACATCCGCGCACGCCGCACTGCCTCGGAGCAAGCCAATGACCTCGCAGCTTTCGTTCACGGTCAATGGAAAGCGTGAAACGCTGGAAATCGACACGCGCACCACCTTGCTCGATGCTTTGCGCGAACATTTGAAGTTCACCGGCACCAAAAAAGGCTGCGATCATGGCCAGTGCGGCGCCTGCACCGTGCTCGTCAACGGCAAACGGATCAACAGCTGCCTCTCTCTCGCCGTCATGCATGAAGGGCATGAAGTCACGACCATCGAGGGGCTGGGCACGCCCGACAAGCTCCATCCGATGCAGGCGGCCTTCATCAAGCATGACGGCTATCAATGCGGTTATTGCACGCCAGGACAGATCTGCTCGGCCGTTGCCGTGTTAGAGGAGATCAAGGCGGGCGTCCCCAGCCATGTCAGCGCCAGCCTGACGGACGCACCCGGCTTCACCAACGAAGAGATGCGCGAAAGGATGAGCGGCAATATCTGCCGCTGCGGCGCCTATTCCAATATCCTCGAAGCGATGACCGAAGTTGCAGGAGGGAAGGCATGAAGCCCTTCACCTACGAACGCGCGACCGCGCCGCGCGATGCCGCCGCCAAGGCCGCATATACGCCAAACGCGAAATTCATCGCGGGCGGCACCAACCTGCTCGACCTCATGAAGCTGGAGATCGAGGCTCCTGCCCATCTGATCGACGTCAATGGCCTGGGCTTCGACAGGATCGAGGAAACGAAGGATGGCGGCCTGCGTATCGGTGCGCTGGTGACCAACAGCGACATGGCAAGCGATCCGCGCATCCGCCGCGACTATGGTCTTCTGACCCGCGCGACGGTAGCAGGCGCTTCGGGCCAGTTGCGTAACAAGGCGACGACGGCAGGCAACCTGCTCCAGCGCACGCGATGCCCCTATTTCTACGATACCAACCTGCCCTGCAACAAACGCAAGCCAGGCGCCGGATGCGCCGCCATCGGCGGATTCAGCCGCCAGCTTGGCGTCATCGGCACCAGCGATGCCTGCATCGCCACCCATCCCAGCGACATGGCGATCGCCATGCGTGCGCTCGACGCCACGGTGGAAACGATCCGGGCGGACGGTTCGACCCGCGATATTCCCATCGCCGATTTCCACCGCTTGCCCGGCGACACGCCCCATGTGGAAAATGCGCTGGAGAAGGGCGAATTGATCACTGCCGTCACGCTGCCCAAGCCGATCGGCGGGACGCATATCTATTATAAGGCGCGCGACCGGGCCTCCTATGCCTTTGCGCTGATTTCAGTCGGTGCGGTCATCCACAAGGATGGGACCGGCCGCGTCGCGCTGGGCGGCGTCGCGCCGAAGCCATGGCGCGTGGAGGCGGCCGAAGCCCAGATGCCCAACGGTGCAAAGGCCGTGACGGCACAGCTTCTGGCAGGCGCAAGACCGACCGAACATAACGCCTTCAAGCTCACTCTGGTCGAACGGACGCTGGCGGCCGCGATCGCGCAGGCAAGGGAATAGACGATGAAATTCGACACGCCCGCCATCGCCAATCCCATCGACAAGCTCAAGGTCATCGGCCAGCCGACCGATCGCATCGACGGGAAGTTCAAGACGACCGGCACAGCACCCTATGCCTATGAACGGCACGATGTGGCCCCCGGCCAGGCCTATGGCTTCATCGTCGGATCAGCCATCGCCAAGGGCCGCGTCGACACCATCGACCTCAAGGATGCGCGCGCCGCGCCTGGCGTGGTC
Source organism: Sphingobium baderi (assembly GCF_001456115.1). NCBI lineage: Bacteria > Pseudomonadati > Pseudomonadota > Alphaproteobacteria > Sphingomonadales > Sphingobiaceae > Sphingobium > Sphingobium wenxiniae. The sequence goes on from NZ_CP013264.1 coordinate 95,907, forward strand.
GACATCCTCACGACGCTTGACATGCCACCGCTGCCGCTGGGCCCGATGAACTTCGCCAACCTCTTTGGCGGGCCCGACATCCAGCATTATCACCAGGCGATCGCGATCGTCGTTGCGGAGAGCTTCGAGCAGGCGCGCGCAGCGGCGGCATTGGTCAAGGTCGACTATGTGCGTAGCGACGGCCGGTTCGATCTGGCGGCGGAGGCTTCCAATGCGAAACCTGCGGACGAGCGCAGCGGCATCAAACGAGTCGGCGACTTCGAAAGCGCCTTTGCCGCCGCGCCGGTGAAGATCGACGCCCATTATACCACGCCGGACGAAACCCATGCGATGATGGAACCCCATGCCAGCATCGCGTCGTGGGCAGGCGACAAGCTGACTTTATGGACATCCAACCAGATGATCGCGTGGAGCAAGGGAGCGATCGCGAAGATGCTCAATCTCGCTCCAGAGAATGTCCGCCTCGATTCTCCCTATATCGGCGGCGGTTTCGGCGGAAAGCTGTTTATCCGTTCAGACGCGGTTCTGGCGGCACTGGCCGCAAAAGCGGTAGCCCGCCCAGTCAAAGTAGCGCTGAGCCGGCCCCTCATGGCCAACAACACCACGCATCGGCCTGCAACGCGGCAACGCATCCGCATCGGCTGCTCGCCCGAAGGGAAGATCACGGCGATCGCGCATGAAAGCCTGTCGGGCAATCTGCCGGGCGGATCGCCCGAACCAGCCACACAACAGACCGAACTGCTTTATGCGGGCGAGAATCGGCTGACTGCATTGAACCTTGCCACGCTTGACCTGCCGGAAGGCCATGCGATGCGCGCTCCGGGCGAAGCGCCGGGCCTGATGGCGCTGGAAATCGCCATCGACGAAATGGCGGAAAAGCTGGGCATGGACCCGGTGCAATTTCGCATCCTCAACGACACGCAGGTCGATCCGGCCAATCCCCAGCGTCGCTTTTCACAGCGCCAACTGGTTGAATGCTTAGGCACCGGCGCGGAGAAATTCGGCTGGGATCGCCGCAACGCCAAGCCAGCCGCGGTGCGGGACGGGCGCTGGCTGGTCGGCATGGGCGTGGCGGCGGGATTCCGTAACAATCTGCTCACCCGGTCTGCCGCCCGGGTCCGGTTGGACGCACAGGGCATCGTGACGGTGGAAACCGACATGACCGACATCGGCACCGGCAGCTATACGATCATTGCCCAGACGGCAGCGGAAATGATGGGCATCACCCTCGATCAGGTCGTCGTGAAACTGGGCGATTCCGATTTTCCGGCCTCGGCCGGATCAGGTGGCCAGTGGGGCGCGAACAACGCCACTGCGGGCGTCTATGCCGCTTGCGTCAAGTTGCGCGAAGCCGTGGCGCAACAGCTTGGCTTCAACGCCACCGACGCGCAGTTCAGCAATGGACAGGTCCGTTCGGGCAATCGCACCGCACAACTGGCCGATGCAGCCCGCAACGGCGAACTGGTGGCCGAGGACTTCATCGAATATGGCAATCTCGACAAACAATATCAGCAGTCGACCTTTGCCGGCCATTTCGTGGAGGTGGCAGTCGACGGCTTCACCGGAGAAACCCGTATCCGCAGGATGTTGGCGGTCTGCGCGGCTGGACGCATCCTCAATCCCAAGGCAGCGCGCAGCCAGGTGATCGGCGCAATGACCATGGGTGTCGGCGCCGCGTTGATGGAGGAACTGGCGGTCGACAAACGCTTCGGGTTCTTCGTCAACCACGACCTTGCGAGCTATGAAGTGCCGGTCCACGCCGACATTCCGCATCAGGAGGTGATCTTCCTGGACGAGGTCGATCCCATATCCTCGCCAATGAAGGCGAAGGGCGTGGGCGAACTGGGCTTGTGCGGTGTCGGCGCTGCTGTCGCCAATGCGATCTACAATGCCACAGGCGTGCGGGTGCGCGACTATCCGATCACGCTGGACAAGCATCTCGACCGGCTGCCGCAGCCCGTGTGAGCATTGCCCGCTACAAAAATGCATCACCGCTTTCCCTTGTTGCATGTCCAAATATGGACTATGCCTTGATCTGGAGGCGCAAGATGATCGAACAGCCCAATGATGCAGCGATAAATGCCGGCCCTGCCGTGCTCGATCTTTCCCGTTTCGAGCCGGTCAACCGTCGTCGCCTGAGCGCGCCAGCCTTGCGTACCTTCCTGGTTATCGCCGATCTGTGGGGCCTGACGGAGCAGCAGCGCCGCTTGATCCTCGGCTATCCATCCCGCTCCACCTTCCACAACTGGTGCAAGCAGGCGCGTGAGCATGGCTCGATCACCCTAGATGTCGACGTGCTGACACGCATCTCCGCTATACTGGGCATCCATCAGGCTTTGCGCGTACTCTTCACCGAAGAACGTGAAGGCGTCGCCTGGTTGCGCCAACCACATAATGCACGCCCGTTCGGCGGGAATCCGCCGCTCGACATAGCCACCAACGGGACGCAGGACGGCCTGATGACCATCCGTCGTTTCCTCGATGCGGCGCGGGGAGGTCTCTACATGCCTCCAACAGCCACAGAAGCGGATTTCGTGCCCTATGAGGATAGCGAGATCATATTCCAGTGACAGGCACACTTTCAAGCGCGCCACATCCAAGCTTTCGCCTCATCCCATCCCGCTTTCCTCCGATCGGGCTCTTCGACACAGTCGCCACGGCAGCCGATGCGGAGGCCGTCATGGAACTTGCCGGCTGGACCAACGACCGTCTGGTGGCCAATCGGCTGGCCCGGCTACCCAAGTCCCAATGGGTCTATGGCCGCGCCAATTCCGGGGTCATCATGGCCACGTTCCTGCATACGGCCCCCCGGGGCATGCGCTTCAACGGCCCGGATCTCGGCGCCTGGTATGCATCCAGCGAGATCGAGACAGCGGCTGCGGAGGTCGGACACCATCTGCGCCGCGAAGCGATCGCCCGCAACGTGCCGAGCATGAACCGAACCTACCGGACTTATTCAGCCAAGCTGCTTGGCGATGATTATCACGACCTTCGTGCGCTACAGAGCAGTCTCAAAGATATTTATCGATCCGACAGCTATGATGCTGCCCAGCAATTTGGAGAAGTCATTCGGACTGAAGAAAAGGCCGGCATCATATTTGACAGCCTCCGTCGCAAAGGCGGAACGAATATTGTTTCTTACATCCCGACTAACATCGTCGACGTAATGCAAACCGATCATTTCGAAATCAGCGTCGAAGCCGGAGCGCGCGCGATTTACGTGCGGCGCCTGGATGCCATCAATATCCGACATCTCAAGCAGTAATCGGATTGGGCGTCCAGTCCGTTAAAGGGCACAGGCCTGCTCATTTGGCATCAGTTTTTCACATGACGGCGCAAACGCCCGGAAGATCGCCAAGGACAGGATCGTTCATCATTGGACCACAGACCAGCACTCCCCACCGGGAATCTGTATGTAACATCTGGCTGGTAACTCTTCCCTCAAGGGGTGAGGCTCTCTTTGGAGAGTTAAAACCCTGCAAAAGCAAGGTGGTGACCCCTACGGGAATCGAACCCGTGTTTCAGCCGTGGAAGGCGAAAAGCGTTTAGAAACAAGGGCACGTCCCCTGTTTCATGTTTCGTTCCCGCCATTGTATTTCAATGGGTTGCAGGGAAGGGGGGACGGATACGCGCCCCCTGATGGGCAAAAGAAAACCCCCGATCTGGCGGCAACCGGATCGAGGGCGGAATACCTTTCCATGACGGCGGACAGGCTGGCGGACGTTACCGTACGCCAGGCGGTGACGCAATGAGCGCCGTGGATCTTTACGCAGAGGCGCGCACCGCATCCGAGCGGGTGCGACAGCCGCATATCGACCGCCTGCTGGCGCTGGGCGTTCCCGGCCCCGCCATTGCGATCCTGGGCAACCGTGAAATCCCTTTCGGCGTTGGCACGGTCGAGAGGTTAGAGCGCGGGCTTTACCAGCCCGGCGACGGCACCTTGCATGTCATTTCCCCCGTCTATGCAGAGGGCGAGATTATCGACCTTCTCGCATGGCGCAGCGATGCCCCCGGAAACTGGGCTTGGCGGACGGGCTTAGGCTGGGCGCTGGGCACTGACATGTTGCTCCCGCGCTGGGATGACGATGCCGTGCAAATCCACGCCACGCCGTTGGACTGGCTGCGCGCTGGCGGCGAGGGAATGTGCATCCTCGATTGGGAAGCGCCTGAGCTGGGCGAGCTTCGTGCACTGGAGGCGATCGCGGCAGACGAATGGATTGCGCAACGCCTTGTCCGCGCTCTGAGCAAGCCTCAGCGGCTCCCGAACATTATCAGGCGGAAGGAGGAGCGCCGTGCTGCGTAACCTCGAATCCCTGGACAGCCACGCATCGCGATGGTCTGGCAACTGGAACAACCCCGCCGGGGGCGGAGCATCCGCTGCGGACGCGCATCCGTTGCCGAGCTTAGACCTGGCTGCGCTCGCGAACGTCAAACCCCAGCCCAAGCCCTTCGCCATCGAACGTATCGCGCCATCGGCAGAGGTGACGCTTTTGACCGGCCCTGGAAGCGCGGGGAAATCGCTCTTGGGTCAGCAACTGGCGACGGCTGCGGCGGCGGGCCTTCCTTGCCTTGGGCTTGCCGTCATGTCTGGCCCGGCGATCTATCTGACATGCGAGGACGATGCCGGGCAATTGCACTGGCGGCAGGCGCATATCTGCGAAGCCATGAACGTGCCTATGGGCGCGCTGGCAGGCAAGCTGCACCTTATCAGCCTTCGCGGCGAGCTAGATAATGCGTTAACCGTGGAGGCTGTGGACGGAAAGACAGCGCCCTCACCGTCCTATGTACGTCTCGTTCAGTGGATTAGGAGCAGTGGCTGCGGACTGGTCATTCTCGACCACGTAGCGCATCTTTTCACCGGCAATGAGAATGATCGCGGCGACGTTACCCGCTTCGTCAATCTGCTGAACAGGCTGGCAGGCGAGACAGGCGCGGCGATCCTGCTACTCGGACACCCGAACAAAAGCGGTGATAGCTATTCCGGCTCGACGGCATGGCTGAACGCGGTGCGCTCGCAAATCACGATCGACCATGAGCGCGATGCGGATGGCACCATCATTGATCATGACGCCCGGGTGCTGTCGATCGGCAAGGCGAACTACGCTAAAAAGGGCGAGGCGCTGCGCTTCCGCTGGCATAAGTGGGCGTTCGTTCGGGAGGATGATTTACCGGCTGATACGCGTGCGGAACTGGCCGAGGTGATCCAGCTCAATAAGGAAGATGATGCTTTCCTCGCCTGCCTTCGCGAGCGCGATGCCCAGGGCGATGGTCGATCGGTCGGACCGTCCCCCGGCCCCAACTACGCCCCTAGTCAATTCGTGGGGATGAAGCAGGCGAGAGGGCTGAAAAAGGAAGCCCTGAAGCGAGCGATGGACCGGCTATTTTCAGTCGGTCGGATAGAGTCCGCGACCGTCCACAACAAGGCTAAGGGGCGCGATGTGACGATCATTCGGGAGGTTCCCCAGACTTCCCCGAACGCCTCCCCGAACGCTTCCCGAACACTGATCCCGAACGATCCCGAACCCGCAGAAATGCGTCCCCGCACACACACTATATATACTACGTATATAACGGGCGCGGCCCATGGGTCCGCCGCGCCCTATCCAGATGATGAAATCGACTGGGGCACGGATGGGGAGGCGGACGAATGACCGCTCCCGCTTTCACGGCTCGCCAGCTTGCCAAGGAGATCGGCAGGCTCTCCCCCGACTGGCGCAACCCCGAACGCTATTTTGAGAACAGGCACGAGATCGAGCGCGAGCTGCAACGCTTGGCCCGGCAACTGGAAAGGATGGGCAATGGCTAATTGGCCCTACAACACGACGACATGGAAGCGGCTCAGAGCAGCGCACCTATCCTTGCACCCGCAATGTGAGGGATGCGAAGCCATGGGCAGGCTCACCCTCGCTAACACGGTGGACCATCGTGTCGCTATCAGCGACGGCGGGCATCCCTTCCCTGGGCATGATGGCTTGGCGTCCTACTGCGCACCCTGTCATGGGGCAAAGACGGCGCGGGGCTCTGAGGCGGGCGCGATCAAGAGCACGAAGCCGAGGAAGGGATGCAACCCCGATGGCTCGCCGCTCGACCCTGCGCATCCGTGGTCAGAAAAATCGCTCAGAGCTGAGCCTAAGGGACCGACGCCTGACCTTCACAATCAGTTAGTTTCAAAAGGAAACCTATAATGGGTGCAAGGGGTCCGGGCGCTGGTCGCCTGAAAGCCGTTGCTGCGAGGGCTGTGTCGGCTGCGCTTCCGTGGGAGCAGGAGAACATGCCGCCTGCCGAGAAGGTGTTGGCCTTCCTGCGAACCCTGCCCATCGTGTCGGGCCTCAAGGCTGGCGAGAAGATGGAATTGCTGGCGTTTCAGGAGCAATTCGTGCGCGGGATATATGAACCCTGCGACGATCAGGGCAAGCGTCTGGTGCGTCTTGCTGCGCTGTCTGTGGCACGTGGCAACGGCAAGTCTGGTCTGCTGGCCGGTCTGTCGCTGGCTCACCTCATGGGGCCGATGCTGGAACCCTATGGCGAGTGCTATGCCGCCGCACTCGACCGCGAACAGGCTGCGGTCCTGTATCGCATGGTCTGCGCCTATATTTACGAAACCCCATGGATGGCTGCGCGTGTGAATATCCGCGACCAGTTCAAGGAAATCACCGATCACGAAAGCGGCTCGATCTGGCGGGCGCTGACTTCGGACGCGCGCAAGGCCCACGGCTTGGCCCCGTCCTTCTGGGTGGCGGACGAGGTGGCGCAATGGCGATCCCGTGAACTATGGGATAATCTGCGGACGGGCATGGCGAAGCGCAAACATGCCCTGGGCGTCACGATCAGCACGCAGGCGGCGGACGATCTGCATTTCTGGTCTGAGATGCTGGACGCGGAGCCAGCACCATCGGTCTATGTCCAGCTTCACGCCGCACCTGATGACTGCGCGCTGGATGACCGGGAGGCATGGGCGGCGGCTAATCCTGCGCTCGGGGCGTTCCTCAACGAGGATGAATTTGCGGATGCTGCGGCCATGGCAATGCGCTCGCCATCCTTCGCCCCTGCCTTCCGCCTGCTGAACCTCAATCAGCGCATTGCAGCCGAGGGCCGGTTCATCGAACAGGCGGATTGGGACGCGAACGGCGATCCCTTCGACGTGGCCGAGCTGGAGGGCAAGCGATGCTATGGTGGCCTTGACCTGTCGAGCACCCGCGACCTGACTGCGCTGGCGCTGTGGTTCCCCGATGAAGGCAAGCTGCTGGTCTGGCATTGGGTTCCTGCTGATACGATAGGCGAGCGCGTGGAGCGTGACCGCGTGCCCTATGACCGCTGGGCCGATGAGGGATGGATAGAGCGGACCGTGGGCAGGGCGACCGACCGCACGGCCATAGCGCGCCAGCTTGCCGAGATCAGGCAAGCCTATGACGTGCAGGGCATCGCCTTCGACCGCTGGCGTTTCGAGGATCTGGGAAAGCTGCTGAGCGACGAGGGCATAGACCTGCCCATGGTCGAGTTTGTGCCCGGCTTCAAAAGCTACGCCCCTGCCGTGGATGCCTTCGAGCGGGCGCTGCTGGATCGCCGGATGCAGCACAACGGCAATCCGCTGCTGCGCTGGCAGGCCGGTAACGTGATCGTGGAGCCGGACCCGGCCGGGAACCGCAAGCCGACCAAGGCGAAGTCGCTGGACCGGATCGACGGCATCGTGTCCGCCATCATGGCCTGCGGGCTGGCTGAGAGGGACGAAGGGCCGCAAACCTATAAAGGCAGCGGGCCTATGTGGCTTTAGGGAAGTCGTATCGCGACCAGGCGTAGGATGCGGCGCATCGCTTCGGGACGGCTCATGCTAGGATCATTCCCGGCAATCCAAAGGTCGAGCAATTCGAGGTCATCGGGTTGGAGGCGGACGCCAACAAGCGCCCCGCGTCCGCCGCGCGATGCCGGACCACGTTTCCGGGTTAACCTAGTTTCTTGACTGTCCATGAAAACCGGGTTCACACATTTTCGAGCCGGACGAAAGTTTGCACCTTCCGCCCGGCTCTAACCGCAACCGTCACTTGGAGACGATCATGGCTATCACCGATCTACGGGCGGATTCCGCCCTTGTCACCCTACCGAATTGCATACCCTCCATGCCTGCCGTAGCGCGCATCCTGTCCCGCTATGACCGGGAGCGGCTGGAGGGATTTGTCGCTATTGCTATCGACCTCATGGACCTGATGGACGGCGATCCTGATCTTGAGGACGACGATCCGGCGGGCGGTAACGTCGAGGACGAACGGCAAATGGCGGAAGGTGAAGATTACTATCGCCTGCCGCCCCGCTACGGCATCGACCAGACCAAAGGGCCGATCAATGAGATCGAGGCCTATCGCCAGCATCGGCGGGATATGGGGTGTCTGGGTTGACCGCGTGTCCCGCTCGGTTCGGCTGAGCGGGTTTATTTCGCGTATCACTCAAAATGAGTTGACGCCTCATTCATTCTGAGCGATAGACGGAATGGAAAAGCGAGGCGGGTATATGGCGACTATGCCGGAATTGATTGCAGTGCTGGAAAAACATCGCGTTGATAACGGCGCGACGTTGGAACTGTTCGGCCGCCGCCTGCGCGAAGCGGGCCGTATCACGAAGGGGAAGCGTGGGCGGGGCGCGGCCCACATGACGTATCTCGATGCTGCTCGGCTGTTGATCGCTTGCGCTGCGACTGACCACCCGGAGCGCGCCGTTGATGCTGAATATGTTTTTAGCAATCTCGTCCGCCATTCGGAAGCCGGCATTGATGGAGATTTTCCATTGCCTGCTGTCGAAGCAGCTACGCTCGACCTTGGACTGGCTATGACGCTTGAGGCCATTGGCAACGGCAGCGTTGATGCTATTGCAAAGAAACGTTGGGAAGCAGAGCACCCGGAAAGCCACATCCGTGCTCCCGCTTTCTGCTGGCTTCGGCTTCATCGGAGCCACACCAGCGCCGATATTCGCGTTTTGGCTGGTCGATACATCTATCATCATCCGGCGCTCAAGGCACTCACTGACAGTATCGACAACGGCACTCTGCACGAAGTCCGTGACTTCGCCACGGACGCGCTGGATCGCGAGACGTATCGTTTTCGTACCGGCAAGAATCTTGCTGCTGAGTTCGAAGAAAAGCTTCTGAACGATGTCGCCAAGCTGATCGCTGGTGAGGAATATTAATCTTGAACCCGCCTCTCCCCAAGGCGTCCTCCGCCGCGTCCGGCACTGAGGAAGGGGTGCACCCCATGGGGACGTTTTGCCCACGCTGCGAAGCGTCGGCTTTCACCGCGCCGGGGGCTTCGGTCCCCGGCCAGATTGAGGAAGTGAGACTATGAATCTTCACCAACTGCGCCAGCGCAAAGCCGAGCTACGAGCGGCAAGCGCGGCTATTATCGCTGCTCCGGCTGGTGCCGATGGGCTGCTTTCCGACGAACAGCGTTCGCAGTTCGACACCAACGCCACTGAGCTGGACCGCCTACAGGGCGATGAGCAGCGCATGGAGCGCATGGCTGCGGACGATCATGCAGCATCGGGCACTACCCTTGCGGGCAAGGGCAACGGCAACGCTGTTGAATATCGCGTTTTCGCGGACGCCAAGGCGACCGGCAACGCCGATCTGGATTCCTGGCGCACCCCGGAAGGCGAGCGCGTCCCCGTCCTGAGCCGCGAACAGCGCATCGCTGATTTTGCGGACGCATCGAACAGCGCCGCGAACGAGATCGGTTTGCGTGGCGTCCTTTCCGCGCTGGTGAACGGCCCAAAGAACGAGCTGGAGCGCCGCGCTCTCACGGAAGGTTCGGCCTCTGCTGGCGGCATCCTGCTGCCCGCTCCTATGGCTGGCGGCATCATCGACGTGGCTCGCACCAAGAACGTGGCGTTTCAGGCTGGCGCTCGCACCGTCCCGATGGCGAACAAGACGCTTCGCATGGGCAAACAGCTCACGGACGTTGTGCCCCAGTGGCGCGCTGAAAATGATCCGATTGCCGAAAGCGATCCGACTTTTGGCGACGTGACGCTGGACGCCGAGAATCTGGCGGTTCTTATCAAGGTTTCGCGGGAATGGCTGGAGGACGTGCCGAACGGCGATCAGCTGCTGCGGGACAGCATGGCGGCGGCATTTGCGCGCGGTCTGGATGCTGCCATTTTCTTCGGCACCGGCACGAGCAACGCACCCCTGGGTCTGGCTAACACCACTGGATTGCAGACTGTCAGCATGGGCACCAACGGCGCGGCGCTCACCGGCTGGGCACCGTTCCTTGACGCTGCGCTGGCGCTGGAAACTGTCAACGAGGGTAAGATTGACGCCATCGTTCTGGCGCCCCGCACCAACCGCGTGATTGCCGGTCTGACCGACACCACCGGGCAGCCCCTCCAGCGTCCGCCGCTGTTGGCAAATGTTCCGATCCTCAGCACGACCGGGATTCCTGTCAATGAGACGCAGGGCACGGCGACCAACGCCTCCAGCGCCTTCATGGGCGACTTCTCGCAAGTCCTGGTGGGCATCCGCACGGCGCTGCAAATCACCGTCCTGCACGAGCGGTTCGCGGATACCGGACAGGTTGGCTTTGTGGGCTGGCTCCGCGCCGATGTGGCGGTTGCACGTCCTGCGGCTCTTGCAAAGATCGTGGGCATTAAGCCGTGATCGAGCGCCGCTCTCTGGCAATGGGGGAGGTGCGGGCAGAGTCCCGCACCCTTTCCGGCTACGCTATCGTCTATGGCGCTGAGGCGCGGATTAACGGCGGGCTGGAAACGATCGCTGCGGGCGCAGTATCGGAATCTCTCGCCAGTGGGCGGGACATTCTGGCGCTGGTCGATCATGACGCGAGCCGCGTCCTGGGCCGCACGAAATCGGGCACGCTGCGGCTGGTCGAGGATGCCCGTGGGCTTGCCTTCACTATCGACCTTCCCGACACCTCAGCGGCGCGTGACGTGCTGGCGCTGGCTGAGCGTGGCGACCTGGGCGGCATGAGCTTCGGCTTTTCCGTCCCAGCTGGTGGCGACGAATGGCGCGGAAACAAGCGCACGGTCCGCAAGCTGGCGCTTCATGAAATCAGCGTGATCGCATCGCACCCGGCCTACACCTCAACATCTGTGGAAGCGCGCGCTGCAAGCAATGAGCTGGAGCTGCTGCGGCTTCGTCTGGAGCTTTACAGATGACCTTCATGGAAACCCTGCGGGGCTGGTTAGGAGCGCCTGAGCGCCGCGACTATCAACCGCCTGTCACTATGACCACCTTGGGCGTGGGCGTCCCCTGCGAGCCTGCTAACCCCTATCTGGCGGAAAACCTCGCTGTCGTGCTGGCTGCCGTCAATATCCTGTCGGGCACCATGGCGGCGCTGCCGGTGATCGTCTATACGCGGCGACAGGGCGAGCGCATCGAGCAGCCCGACCACTGGCTGCAAAAGCTAGTGCGCGGCGGACCTAATTCGCAACAGGTATGGGGCGGATTGATCGAGTCCGCTGTTGCCTCAGTCGAGCTTCACGGCAATGCGCTGGTCGAGATCGAGCGGGACGAGAACGGCAGCGTCAATGGTCTGCGCTTCATCCCATGGCCTTGGGTAACGGCGCAGCTGCTTTCGACCGGACGCATGGCGTTCGACGTTTACGAGCCGCAGATGCCAGCCATGGGCGCGCGCAAGCGCCGCCTCCTGGCCGCTGACGTGATCCACCTCAAGGACCGCAGCGACGATGGCCTTATCGGGCGCTCTCGCCTGAGCCGTGCCCGTGAGACGCTGAGGGCGGCGACGGCGCAGCAAACCTTCGCCACTGCCTTCCTGGAGCGTGGAGCGCAACCTAGCGGCGTTCTCGAAGTCCCCGGCGTGATGACGCAGGAACAGCGCACGACCTTGCGCGAGGCGTTCAAGAGCCGTCACGGCGGCGCAGACAATGCCGGTTCTACCTTGGTCCTGGACGGCGGCATTAGCTGGAAATCGGCGCAGATTAGCCCGGAAGATGCCGAGCTTTTGGCCTCGCGTCGTTTCAGTGTGGAGGAAATTGCTCGCGTGTTTGGCGTCCCCCCGCCGCTGGTGGGCGACCTGTCGCACGGCACATTTACCAACAGCCGGGAGGCGGCGCGATGGTTCGGCCAGTTCTCGCTCACCCCTCGCGTTCGCCGGATCGAGGCGGAATTGAACCGGGCGCTGTTCGGCCCTGGCAGCCGCTATGAAATCGAGTTCGACATGAGCGACCTGTTGCGCTCCGATCCTGAAACCCGCTGGGCATCGCACAAGATCGCAGTTGAGGCGGGCATCCTTGACCCTGACGAAATCCGTCAAATTGAAGGATGGAATAAGCGCAAGGTGGAGGCGGCCAAAACCCCGGTGGAAGGAGAACAGGCGGCATGACTGATCTTGTCACCCTAACGGAAGCAAAGCTGTTCCTGCGCGTCATCCATGACGATGAGGACAGCATCATTTCCATGATGATCGCGGCGGCGTCGGAAGCGGTTGGCGATATTGTCGCGGAGATCGACCCGGACAATGTGCCGGTGCGCCTCAAGCTGGCTGTCCTGAGCCGCGTGGCGGTCATGTATGACAGCCGGGATAGCATGGAGGCGGGCAAGGGCGAATTGCCGATGCTCACCCCCTTGCGGGCGTTGGAGGTCTGATGACGGACGCGGCTGCCCTTCCTAACTGGCCCGCGCGGCTGGGCGAGGATTTGGCCGCCGCGTATCTTGGCGTCTCGAAAACTAACTTTCGCGGGAAATGGCAATCGCGCCAATATCCTCAGCCGGTGCGGGACGGAAACCGCCTGCTATGGTCGCGTGTCCAGCTCGACCGCTTTGTCGAGGCTCAGTTCGGCCTCACCGGCGCAAATGAACAGGGGGATGATTCGTGGGCCGACTTGAGATGAAGGGCATCTGTCAGAAACACGGCAGGCTCTACTACCGACGCAAGGTCGGCGGGCGTGACACCTATATCCGCCTGCCTGCCCTGGACGATCCCAACTTTGCCGCTGCCTATGCCGATGCTTCGCGTCCCGACAAGGCCCGCGCTAAGCCTGCCAAGGGCACGTTTGCAGCGCTGGTGGCGGACTATCGGGCTTCCAGCGAGTTCACGACCCTTTCGGACACGACCAAAACCAACCGCCTGCGCTATCTGGATATGATCGTGTCCGAGCATGGGCATCGGACGGTGGCAGGATGCCGCCCTAGCGACGTTCGGAAGATGAGGGACGCCTATGCTTCCCTTTCCGGTAAGGCGAACAACTGGCTGGCGACCTTCAAGGCGCTGATGAGCTACGCGGCGCTTAACGACTGGCGGCGCGACAACCCGGCGCGCGAGGTCCGCAAGCTGGAAGATGGCGAGCACGAGCCATGGCCTGCGGACGTGCTGGAGCAGGCGCTTGCCCATGCCTCCCCTACCCTTCGCCTGGCGATCATCACCGGCCTTTGCAGCGGCGCGCGGATCGGTGACGTTATCAAGATGCAGCACGGATGGCATGATGGCCATTTCATGCAGTTCACGACCAGCAAGCGCGTGGGGCGCAAGACGGTCGGCGTTCCGGTCGCTGTTCCGATGCACCCGCTTTGGCTGGAAGAAATCGCCAAGTTGCCGCGCAAAACAATGACGCTGATCTATGACCGATCTGGCAAGCCGTTCGCAGATACCGGAGTGCTGCAAGAGCGCGTTCGGACCCTCATGAAGTCCATCGGAAAGCCGACTTATCTCAGCAACGGCAAAGAGCGGAATTACACCTTTCACGGCCTGCGGAAGAACGCGGCCTGTTACTTGGCCGAGCTTGGCCTGAGTGACATCGACATTGGCGCTATCTGTGGAATGACCCCTGACACAGTGCGCCATTACACGAAGCGGAAACGGGCGCTGATGATTGCGCGCGGTGCTGCTGATCGTGTGACGCGGGGGGACGTTCTCCCCTTAAAAGGGGGACGGTCGCAAGGAGCAGCAAAATAAATGCCGCAAAATCAATATGGTGACCCCTACGGGAATCGAACCCGTGTTTCAGCCGTGAAAGGGCCGCGTCCTAGACCGCTAGACGAAGGGGCCACATGCAGTCCGCCTGAGCGATGCTGCGAAGCGAGGCGGGCATTAGGGGTTGGCTTCGCGCCGGTCAACCCCCTTAGGTCATCAAAATGCAGCTTTGTTTCAATCGGCCCAGGCGGCGTCTTCCAGATGGAGTTCGGCAGCGGGGCGCGGGCCCCAATCGTCGATCTTCGCCCGGCCAGCCACCCAAAGCCGCCGATCCCTGGGCGCTGCGAGAATGGCCTGCCCCAGTTCCGTTTCGGCCTTGCGGAAGGCGATGGTCTTGATCGACCGGCCATCGTCGCCCGCCATGATGGCGCGCAAATGGCCGTTGCCGACCACATCCGCCTTGATGACGCGCATGGGCCCGGACGCGATGAGCGGCGCGGGCCAGCCCGCCCCATAGGGACCGCCGGCTTCCATCGCCGCGACGAAATCGGGATTGACCCCGGCAGGCGCGAGCACGGCGTCTATCATCAGGGCGCGGTCGTCGCGGGAACGGGCCACGGCGGCGGAAAGGCGATCGTCGAGGAAATCGATCAGCGCATCCAGCTTTTCCGCCGCAACGGTCAGGCCCGCCGCCATGGCATGACCCCCGCCGGCGACCAGCAGACCGCCATCCTTGGCGGCGAGGACGGCGGCGCCCAGGTCGACGCCGGATATGGACCGGCCCGACCCCTTGCCGATGCCGTCTTCGTCGAGGGCGATGACGATGGCGGGACGCCCCGCTTTCTCCTTGAGGCGGCCCGCCACGATGCCGATGACGCCGGGATGCCAGCCCGCACCGGAGACCAGTGCAACAGCACGATTGCCCTGCGCCTCCAGCAACGCCTCCGCCTGTTCCTGCACCAGCGATTCGATGGCGCGCCGCTCTTCGTTGAGACGGTCGAGTTCGGCCGCGATGCGGGCGGCTTCCAGCGGATCCTCGGTCGTCAGCAGGCGCACGCCCAGATCCGCCTTGCCCACGCGCCCGCCCGCATTGATGCGCGGCCCCAGCGCGAAGCCCAGATCATGACACAGCGGCGCGCGGCTAAGGCGGCTGGCGTCCATCAGCGCGGCAAGGCCGATGTTGCACCGCTTCGCCATGACCTTCAGTCCCTGCGCCACAAAGGCCCGGTTCAGCCCCTTGAGCTGCGCCACATCGGCGACGGTGCCCAGCGCCACGATGTCGAGCAATTCCATGAGCGGCGGTTCGGATCGCGCCGCGAACCGTCCGCGCGCACGCAACGTCCGCACCAGCGCCGCGCCCAGCAGGAAGGCCACGCCCACCGCCGCCAGATGGCCATGCGCGGCGGCTTCATCCGCTTCATCGAGGCGGTTGGGGTTGACCAGCGCGAAGGCTTCGGGAAGCGCGGCGGCGCATTTGTGATGATCGACCACGACCACATCGACGCCGGCCTGCTTCGCTTGCAGCAACGCGTCGAAAGCCTGCGCGCCGCAATCGACGGTGACGATCAGGCTCGCGCCCTCTCCCGCCAGCCGCACCAGCGCCTCGCCCGATGGACCATAGCCTTCCATCAGGCGATCGGGGATATAGGGTTTCGCCTTCAGTCCCAGATCGCGCAATAGCCGGATCAGCAGCGCCGCGCTGGTCGCGCCGTCCACGTCATAATCGCCAAAGATGCGGACATCCTCCTGACGCTGCACGGCGTCAGCGAGCCGGTCGGCGGCGGCGTCCATGTCGCGGAACAGGCTGGGGTCGGGCATGAAATGACGGATGGTGGGGTTGCGGTGCGCCTCCACCGCCTCACGCGGACAGCCGCGTGCCAGCAGCAATTGCGTCACCAGATCGTCGGGGCGATAACCGGGATCGCGGGCATCCGCCCCCTGCCCGCGCCAGCGCCAGGGTTGGCCCGATATGGAGCGGGAGATGTTCAGCGCGATCGTCATGGCACGGCTGTAGACCCGTCCCGCCGCCGAGGGAAGCGCGCCGTCGATCGTAGCGGGTTTGGAACCTGCACAAGACATTGAGCGTATTGTCAATTCCACGCTCCTGTGAAAGAGCGGGCATGAAAGGGGCAAAAGATTGACGGGCGACAGGCGCAGAACCGGGATGGGGCATGCCATCGGCATGGCTATGATCGCGGCGTGCCCACCCACTCTGATGGCCCAGACACCACCTCCCGCCAATGTAGACCAGCCCGCGCCCGAGCCTGAAAAGCCGATCCTGTCAGACGACCAGTTCGAACAGCGCCTGCCCCCTCTGGGCGACGCGCCATCGGACGCCGCATCGCCGCTGCCGTCCGTCGACAGCTGGCTGGATCAGCAGATGCCGCAGACCGCCGCAACGCCCGGGGAATTGCCGCCCACCACCGAGCCGGCCGCCGACGCAGAACTGGCCCAGCCCCTGCCCGCGCTCGACAGCGTGACGGTGCCCGCGCAGGTCGCTGAAGATGTTCCCGACGAAAAACTGCCCGCCGTGCATTATGCGGTTTCGGTGGAGGGTTTCGACGGCACCGGACTGGAAGACGAATTCCGGGAAGCCTCCGCCCTGGTCGACGGCAAAGGCAAGGCGGACACCGCCGCCATGGTGCAGGCCCGCGCGCAGGAGGATGAGGCGCTCGCGGTGCGGCTGCTCTATTCGGAGGGCTATTATGACGGAACGGCGCTGTCCTCGCTGGAACAGTCGGGCGACGGCGCGCTGAAGGCAGTGGTTTCGGTGACGCCGGGGAAAAGATACCGGATCGGCGACATCGTCATCAATGTGGGGCCGACCGTGCCGCCGGGCCTGATCCGCGACAGCCTGCCGCTCAAGACCGGCGATTATATCGTGGCGGCGCAGGTGGAGGGCGCGGAGGCCAATGTCGCGCTCAAGCTGCCGGAGAACGGCTATCCCTTCGTGAAGGTAGGGGACCGCGATATCTTGCTCGATCCCGCCACCGTGACGGGCGACTATATGCTGCCGGTCGAAACAGGACCGCGCGGCTCCTTCCGGGGCATCACCACCAGCGGAAAGAAGCAGGCGTTCGGCGCGGATCATATGAAAGTCATCAGCCGCTTCAAGCCGGACGAGCTTTACGACAGCCGCAAGGTGGACGACCTGCGCCGCGCGCTGGTGGCGACGGGGCTGTTTTCCAGCGTCGCCGTCGATCCGGTGCAGACCGGCGCGCCGGGACCGGACGGCACGGAATATGTCGACCTGCATGTCGAGCAGGAAGCCGGGCCGCCGCGCACGCTGGCGGGCGAGCTGGGCTATGGCACCGGGCAGGGATTCCGGGCCGAAGGGACATGGACGCACCGCAATTTCTTCCCGCCCGAAGGCGCGTTGATCGGCGGGGTGATCGCGGGGACGCAGGAACAGGGCGTATCGGGTACCTTCCGCCGGTCCAACGCAGGCAAGCGCGACCGGACGTTCCAGGCGGGCGTCAACGTCAATCACCAGAAATATGACGCCTATGAAGCCTTCACCCTGGGCCTCAACGCCAGCATCTCCCGCCAGTCGACGCCGATCTTCCAGAAGCGATGGACTTATACTTATGGCGTCGAAGTGCTGCTTTCGAACGAAAAGACCACAGTCGACGAAAGCACGGCGGACGCCAAGCGGCTGACCTATTTCATCGGCGCATTGCCGATGCAGCTTGGCTATGACCGGTCGAACGACCTGCTCGATCCCACCAAGGGATTCCGCGCCAATCTGCGCGTGTCGCCCGAAGCGTCGTTGCAAGGCAATGTGTCGCCCTATGTCCGGGCGACCTTCGATCTGGCGGGCTATTATCCGGTGTCCGACAGTCTGGTGGTCGCGGCGCGCACGCGCGTGGGCACGATCACCGGGGCGGCGCGCGACGACATTGCCCCGTCACGGCGCATCTATGCGGGCGGGGGCGGATCGGTGCGCGGCTATGGTTATCAGGAGTTGGGGCCAAAGGACGCCAACAACGATCCGGTCGGCGGCCGGTCCGTGAACGAGTTCGCGGTCGAGGGGCGCTATCGGTTCGGCAATTACGGCATCGTCGCCTTTGTCGACGCGGGGCAGGTCTATGAAAGCGCCATGCCCAAATTCTCCGACATTCGGTACGGCGTCGGCATAGGCGGGCGCTTCTACACCAATTTCGGTCCCTTCCGCGCGGATATCGCCATGCCGATCAACCGGCAGCCGGGCGAATCCAAATTCGCCCTCTATATCGGCATAGGGCAGGCATTCTGATGGCGGACGATACTCCCCTTCCCCCAGCCCGTCCGGGACGCCCGCTCTGGGCGAAGATCGCCATCGGCGCGGCGGGCCTGGGGGTGGCGCTGGCCATGCTGGTCGCCGGGCTGCTGCTGTTCCTCAATACCCAGCCGGGCAAGACATTCCTGATCCGCCAGATCGCCGCGCTCAAGATGGAATCCGGCATGGCGATCGAGGTCGGGCGGATCGATGGGTCGATCTACAGCGACATGGTGATCCATGACCTCGTCCTGCGCGATCCCAAGGGCGTGTTCGCCGTCAGTCCGCAAGTGCATGTGGTGTGGCGCCCGTTCCGCTACATCAACAACCATATTTCCGTGCAGTTGCTGGAAAGTCCGCTGGTGGTGCTGGCGCGCAGTCCGCAGTTCAACCAGACGCCGACCGATCCCAACGCGCCGATCCTGCCGGACCTCGACATCGACGTGGACCGGATGAAGCTGGCGCGGTTCATCCTCGCCAAGCCCGTCATCGGGCAGAAGCGGGAAATCGCCATCGACGGCGTGACCCATATCGCCGATGGCCGCGCGCAGCTTTCCGCCAATGCCGTGGTGGACAGCGGCGACCGCCTGGCCGCGAGCCTGGACGCCGTGCCTTCGCAGAACCGCCTCGCCATGAAGGGGACGCTCACCGCACCCAAGGGCGGCGTGATCGCGGCGATGACGGGACTGACAGACGGCGTCACCGCAACGCTCGACGGCAAGGGCACATGGCAGGCATGGGACGGGCGACTGGTCGCGACATCGCCCAAAGGCGAGCTTGCGAATATCGCGCTGGCGGCGCGGGATGGGAATTTCACCGCCAAAGGCCCGCTGCGGCCCGGCCTCGTCTTTGCCGGGACGGTGGACCGGCTGACGACCCCCGCCCTCGACGTGGACCTGTTCGCGGGCCTCAACGAGCGGCGCGTGAACCTCAAAGGCACATTGCGCTCGCCTGCGCTGGCGGCGAACGCGCAGGGCCTCATCGACCTGGGCAAGAGCCGGTTCAGCGCGCTCAAGATCGACGCGACGCTGCTGACGCCCGGCGCGATCATGGAAAAGGTGAAGGGCCGGGATGTGCGCGCCTCCGTCATTCTCGACGGGCCGATGGCGACGCCCTTTGTCGACTATGACATCACGGCCGCCATGCTCGCCTTCGATGCGACCGGCATCGAAGGCTTGAAGGCCAGCGGGCGGGCGGTGATCGACACGGATCGCATCCGCATCCCGGTGAGCGCCACGGCGCGGCGGGTGACGGGCCTTAACGCCGCCGCTGGGGGCCTGCTCGAAAATCTGCGCGTGAAGGGCGACTTCGCTTATGCAGGCGGAAAGCTCATCAGCGACAACCTCAAGATCAACAGCAACCGGATCGACGCGACGGCCATTGTCCTCGCCGACCTCGACAACGCCATCTATCGCGGCGCGCTCAAGGGGCGGGTCAATGATTACAAGGTCGACGGCGTCGGCATCGTGAACCTGACCACGGACATGGAGCTGGTGCCGGGGCCGAAGGGCGGCTTTGGCCTGTCGGGCAAGTTCGGCGTGCGGACCGCGCGATGGGACAATGCGTCGGTGCGCGATTTCCTGGGCGGCAACGCAGTCGCGAGCGGGCGGATCGGCATGACGCCGGAGGGCAAGTTCACGCTGGCGGGCCTGAAAGGCGCCGCGCCCAATTTCCGAATTCTGTCCGGCTCCGGCAGCTATGACACGGATGGCGCGATAACCTTCGACGCGGCGGCGGCGTCGAAGCAATATGGGCCGCTGACGCTAGCCGTGCGCGGCACGATGGAGCGGCCGCAAGCGGTGCTGCGCGCGGCGCGACCCAATGTCGGCGTGCAGTTGCGCGACGTCGTGGCAAAGCTGAACGGCGAGGCGGCGGGATACCGGCTGGAGGCGACGGGCGGGTCGGACTATGGCCCCTTCTTCGCCAATTTGCTGATCCGCACGGCGCAGGGACCGCTCACCATCGACGTGACCAGGGCGCGCTTTGCAGGCGTGGATATGGCTGGGACACTGCGCCAGACGCAGGCAGGGCCGTTCTCGGGCCAGCTTTCCCTGAACGGATCAGGCATCAACGGCGCCGTTCGTCTGGCGGCGGTCGGCGAGGCGCAGGGCGTCGACGTGAACGCCACCGCCAGCAATGCGAAGCTGCCGGGCGAGGCCGATGTGGTGATCGGACGCGCGCTCGTCAGCGCCTCCATGGTGATGACGGACCACCCCCGCATCTTGGCCGATGTGCAAATGGCGAACGCAGCCTATGGCGACTATATCGTGCGGAAGGCACGAGCCAGGATCGACTATCAGGGCGGACGAGGCCGCGCGCAGCTTGTCGCCGACGGGTCGAGCGGCGTACCCTTCTCTGTCGCGGTCAACGCAGCGCTGCGGCCGATGCTCTATGCAGTGGCAGTGCAGGGCAAGGCGAGCAATGTCGATTTCCGGCTCGACAAACCCGCGATCATTCGTATCGAGCAAGGCGGATACCGGCTGGAACCGGCGACGCTGGTGCTGCCGCAGGGGAAAGTCGATCTGGCCGGCCGTTTCGGTGACCGCACGACGATGCAGGCGCGGTTCAAGGACTTCGACCTCGCCATCGTCAACATGTTCAGCCCCGGCATCGGCATTGGCGGGCGGGCGACGGGGACGCTGGACTTCGCGCAGGAAGGAAACGCCTTCCCCATCGCGACGACGCGCCTCGCGATCAGCGACTTCCGCCGTTCCAGCCTGACCGCCGTGTCCGATCCGGTGGCGATGAATGTCGAAGGCAAGCTGACGGCGGCGGGCGGCGACCTGCGCGGCGTCATCCGCCGCGGCAATGCGTCGCTGGGCCGCTTCATCGCAACGCTGGCGCCGCCCGGACCGGGCGCAACCTGGTCCGAGCAACTGATGGCCGCGCCGCTGGACGGAGGCATCCGCTATGCCGGGCCTGCCGATGTGCTCTTCTCCTTCGCCGGGCTGGCCGATCAGCGGCTGACGGGACCGATCGCGGTGGCGGCGGACTTTGGCGGCCGGGTGAACGATCCGCGCATCAACGGCCTCGTCCGCGCCAATGCGCTGACCTATGAAAATGAGACGTTCGGCACGCGGGTCACGCAAATGCGGCTGGACGGGCGCTTCACCAATGACCGGCTGGAGATCAGGGACTTTTCCGGCCGGGCGGGCGACGGTACCGTGCAGGCGAGCGGGACGGTGGGGCTGGCGGCGGACAGCGGCTTCCCGATGAACATCGCGGTGAAGATGGACCGCGCCCGCCTCGCCCGCAGCGAAGCCATCACCAGCGTCGTCAGCGGCACGCTCGCCATCACCAACAGCGCGGCCAATGGCGGGCTTATCAAGGGCGACCTGTCGCTGCCCGAAACCCGCTACCGCGTGGCGTGGCAGGGCGGCACCGACATCCGCCAACTGCAAGGCGTGCGGCGCAAGGGCGAGGGCACGGATATCCTGGACCAGCGCATCGCGGCGCGGCAGGCGGCGGCCAAGCCCGCCGACTGGAAGCTCGATATCCGGGTGCGGGCGGATAATGAAATCTATGTGACCGGCATGGGCCTCGATTCCGAATGGAAGACCAACATGCGCGTCACCGGCACCACCGCCAATCCGCGCGTGGTCGGCAAGATCGAGGTGATACGAGGCCGCTACAGCTTCTCGGGCCATCAGTTCGAACTGGAGCAGGGCGTCATCAACTTTGACGGGGAGATGATGAACCCCACGCTGGCGATCCGGGCGGAAACGAAAATCGACGCGGTAACGGCCGGTATCGGGGTCACCGGAACGGCGCAACACCCGGATATCGCCTTCATCTCCAATCCAACCCTGCCGCAAGACGAGATATTGGCGCGCATCCTGTTCGGCAGCAATGTCGCGAACCTGTCGGCGACGCAGGCGGTGCAACTGGCGGTGGCGCTCAATGGCCTGCGCGGCGGCGGCGGGGGACTCAATCCGATGGGCAAGCTGCAGGGCGCGTCCGGCCTCGACCGCATCGGCATTGTCGGTGGGGACGAGGCGAGCGGACGCGGCACGTCGCTGGCGGTCGGGCAGCATATCTCCAACAATGTTTATGTGGAGGTGATTACCGACCCCAAGGGCTTCACGGCAACCCAACTCGAAATTGCACTGTCCAAGACGTTAAGCCTGCTGTCGAAAACCGGCACTAATACGGGGTCCTCTGCAAACCTGCGCTATTCGAAGGATTATTGAGGACGACGGAGGGCTGTCGTGGATGGGATTTACGGCTCCCACGGCAGCCAAGGTCCCACCTGCCTTCGACACGTCCGCTCCTAAATGGCTGTCCGGTCGGGACGGCCATTGAGGCTTGCGGGCTGGACTGCTAAGCGCGGCCATCATGGATGATATGACACAGTCATCGCCCCGCGCCGCCGAGCGTCCGTCCCTCGGCAGCCTCGGGATGGTGTGGGGTTTCGCGCGGCGTTATCCCTCCCGTATCGGCGGAGCGCTCATAGCCTTGCTGGTATCTTCCGCCGCCACGCTTGCCATTCCGGCCGGTTTCCGGCTGGTCATCGACCGGGGCTTCATTGGCGGCGGCGATATTGGCCGCTGGTTCGAATATCTGTTCCTGATCGTCACCATTCTGGCCATCGCCACTGCACTGCGTTTTTATTTCGTGGCATGGCTGGGCGAACGGGTGGTCGCCGACATACGATCCGCCACGCAGGCCAATCTGCTGCGGCAAGCCCCCCGTTTCTTCGAGGAAAACCGTCCTTCCGAAATAGCATCACGCATGACGTCCGACACGGCCATCATCGACCAGGTCGTCGGCTCCACCGTATCGGTGGCACTCCGCAATATCGTCACGGGGATTGGCGGATTGGTCTATCTGTTCGCCCTGGCTCCCAAGCTGGCCGCTTTGCTCCTTCTGGGCATTCCAGCGATCGTGCTGGCCATGGTGAGCCTTGGCCGCCGCGTCCGTAAACTGTCCCGCACCAGTCAGGACAGGTTGGCCGATGTTGGCAGCGTGACATCCGAAGTGCTGGGCGCAATGAAAGTTGTTCAGGCCTTCGGACAGGAAAAGCGTGAAGCGGCGCGATTCGACAGCACGGTCGAGGCAGGTTTCGATACCGCGCGTCGCCGGATTTTGCTGCGCGCTGCTATGACCGCAGTGGTGATCGCCTTGGTTTTCGGATCGATCACCGCCGTGATGTGGCAGGGCGCAGTCGATGTGTCCGCAGGACGGCTTTCGGGCGGAAGCATCGCCGCTTTCGTGCTGACCGGCGGCCTGGTTGCCGGGGCTTTTGGCGCCCTGTCGGAAACGTGGGGAGATCTTCTGCGCGGCGCCGGCGCGGCCAGCCGTTTACATGAATTGATGGCCGCTGAACCTCAGATCCTCCCTCCAGCGCAGCCCAAAGCACTTCCGTACCTTCCTGACGGTGCCCGACTGGAGTTCGACAAGGTTCATTTCCATTATCCCACCCGCCCGGACCAAGCAGCGCTCAAGGGTGTGTCACTGGATATCGCGCCTGGACAGACCATGGCGATTGTCGGCCCTTCGGGTGCAGGCAAGTCGACCCTGATCCAGTTAGCCCTGCGCTTTTATGATCCGGATGCGGGCGAAATACGCCTGAACGGTATTCCCCTGACACAGGCAGATCCGGCTACCCTGCGTTCTATGATCGCTCTGGTTCCGCAGGAAAGCATCATCTTTGCAGGATCAGCGCGTGACAATCTGCGATACGGCCGATGGGACGCTTCGGATGAAGAGATCTGGGTTGCCGCACGGGCCGCCAATGCCGAAGCTTTTCTGCGAGCCTTGCCCGATGGGCTGGACAGCCATCTGGGCGAAGGTGGCTCGCGTCTGTCGGGCGGTCAGCGTCAGCGCATTTCGATTGCCCGCGCCTTGCTACGCGATGCGCCCATATTGCTGCTGGATGAAGCCACTTCCGCTCTGGATGCCGAATCGGAAGAGCTGGTCAAGGACGCGCTTGAGCGGCTGATGCGGAACCGAACGACGATCGTCATCGCCCACCGCCTGGCAACCGTTCGCGCGGCCGACCATATTGTCGTGCTGGATGAAGGCCAGGTGGTTGAACAGGGCGATCACGCCACGTTGGTGGCTGAAGGCGGCCTTTATGCCCGATTGGCGCGGTTGCAGTTCCAAGACGGCGTGCCCGCCTGAACATTCCGGCGCATTGCGCCGACCCAAAAATAATTCGCTCAATTCAGGAGATCTTGACGCGCCAGTCCGATGACATGATCGAAAATTGCGGGGTGTAGGGGTCTGTCGAAAGCACATCCCGATTCATGCGCCCGCGTCCACAGCACGATAGCCCGGCGCCCTTCGAAACCTGGTAAAGCGATCCACAATTCCTTGCCAGGGGTCAGCTTCGCGAAACTTTGAAGGCGAAAGCCCGCGAGAGACAGATTTGTGATCCGGCTTGTGAACCAATTTTCGCCTGGCCGCCGAATCCTGACATCGATCGACACGGACCGCCGTTCCGCCCCCCGTCCTCTCCGATCCGGCCCTGGCTGCCGTTCGGCATCGATGGTCCGATGTCGCGTCATGTCACATTTTTACATGGGCCTTCATCGTAACAAAAAAGTTAACGAGCAGCCCCCAGCGTATATGCATGACAAAAAAAGGGCCGCCGAAGCGGCCCTTTGGGCAGGTAGAAACTTCTCTTCCAACACGCCAGAAAGCAGGATTATCCTCTCCCCAGCGCGGCGGCGGTATCAGAAGTTCCCATATTGCTCATTGCCAACGAAGCCCAGCTTCGTGACGCCAGCGCGTTTAATTTCCGCCAACACCTGATCGACCACAACATAGCGGGTCTGGGCATTGGGCTGGAACTGCAGTTCCGGCTCAACTGGCAGACGCAGCGATTGCTGCAGATACTGACGCAGGGTCAGCAGGTCGATCGAGGAACCGTTCCAAGTGATGACACCGCTGGGATCGATTGCGACCTTGTTCTTGACGGGATCGATCACGCTGTCCGTCGGCGGCGCATTCTGCGGCAGGTCGATCTTGACCGCGTGGGTCTGGATCGGGATCGTGATGATGAACATGATGAGGAGAACGAGCATGACGTCGATAAGCGGCGTCGTGTTCATTTCCATCATTGGTTCGCCGTCATCTTTTCCGGCACTCATAGCCATGGGGCGATACTCCTAGAACTTTTACAGCCGCTGCGTGGTGGTGCCCGGTTCAGGTTCGGAGATGAAGCCGACCTTCGGGAAACCAGCGCGCTGCATCGTGTAGATGGTGCCGCCGATGCACCGATATGGGGTATTGATATCGCCGCGGATGTGCACTTCAGGCAAATCCTCCGGCGTCAGATTTTCGACGCCACCCGCTTTCTTGATATCCGCTTCCAGCTTCGCCACCGCACGATTAAGCAGCTCATCGGACGAAACCCGGGTCAGGTTCCAATACACCGCGCAGCTACCGTCCGAACCAGTCGTGACCGACAGGGAAACATTTTCCGGCTTCGTCGTCGTCGGCTCGAACGCCACCTTGGGGAGCTGCAGCTGAACCGTCTGGACGACGACCGGGACCGCGATGAGGAAGATGATGAGCAACACCAGCATGACGTCGACGAGCGGCGTCGTGTTGATGTCGGACATCGGGGCGTCATCACCGCCGTCGGAGCCAACACTCATTGCCATTGATAATATCCTAACATACGTCTCTATGGCGCCCCGCCAAGCGAGGCCCATGGCCGGTTGGGAACCAGGCGATCGCAGCCGCCCGCCGGTTCCCGAACCGGCTTTTCAAGCGATCAGGCCTTGTTCGGCGCAGCGGCCGGCTTGGCAGCCGAAGCAGCCGGAGCGGCAGCCACGGACGGACGAACCGCACCGTTCGAAACCAGATAAGCCAGCAGATCAACGGTGAAGCTGTTGAGCTGTTCCGCGATCGACTTGTTGCGGCGCTGCAGGAAGTTATAGGCAAGCACCGCAGGAACGGCCACGGCCAGACCCAAGGCGGTCATGATGAGCGCTTCACCGACCGGGCCTGCAACAGCGTCAATCGATGCCTGACCAGCCGCGCCGATCTTGATGAGCGCGCGATAGATGCCGATAACCGTACCGAACAGACCGATGAACGGCGAGGTCGCGCCAACGGTCGCGAGGAAGGCAAGGCCGCCACCCAGGCTGGAGTTGATCTGCGCTTCCGAACGCGCAAGCGAGCCGTGCAGCCAATCATGCGCTTCGACCGGATCGGTCAGCTTGGTGTGTTCTTCCTG
Organism: Sphingobium baderi; assembly: GCF_001456115.1. Lineage (NCBI taxonomy): Bacteria > Pseudomonadati > Pseudomonadota > Alphaproteobacteria > Sphingomonadales > Sphingobiaceae > Sphingobium > Sphingobium wenxiniae. The sequence continues at coordinate 122,218 of NZ_CP013264.1, forward strand.
AGCCTTGATGCCGTCATCGACGATCTGCTTGTAGGCCGAATTCTTTTCAAGCTTCGCCGCGCCTTCCTTCAGGCTGGGCGCACGCCAGAAGCTCGCGCGGACCTTCTTGCCCTGGTTGATGACCTTCTGCTGCTCGATCAGCTTGGTGAACAGGATGTAGAAAGTGCCGACCGACATGGCGCAAAGGATGATGAAGACGGTCCAGGCAATGACGCCGCCCTGCTCGAGGGCTTCCATCAGACCGTAGGGATTGGCCGCCTTTGGGGCAGCGGCCGCTGCGATAGACATCAACATGTTCAAGACTTCCCTCTCAAATAGATCGTAAGAAAGGGAAGGCGGCGTGGGTCGCCAGCCTTCCCGTCACTGAATTACTCCGGCAGTCGCCAAGTGATGCGGCCATTATATGTATCCGCCATCTCCTGGCCGTCCGAACCCTTGGCGGGCTTGAACCTGGCGCGTTTCGGCAGCAGGCGGCATGTCGCCTCGTCGAGATCGGAATGGCCGGTCGAAGAGGTGATGGTGCAGCTGGTCACGCGACCATCCGGTCCGATTTCCAGTCTGAAGCCAGCGGTACCCGAACGTTCTTCACGCTGGGCGCGGCTTGGATAGTCGGCATCGCTGAGCCAGCTACCAGGCGCCGAGCGCGGCGTTGCACGGCTTGCCGCGACCGGGGGCGGAGGCGGCGGCGGCGGTGGGGCCGCTACCGGAACCGGATTGAAAACCGGCGGAGGTGTACGCACGGTCTGGATCGGCGGCGCAGGGGCCGGCGTCTGCACGATCGGCGGAGGAGCAACGACCGGCGGCGGCTCGACCGGCTGGTCTGGCGGCGGCGGCGGCGGCTCCTCATCAGGCGGCGGCGGCTCCTCTTTCACGTCGATCACATTCAGCTGTTCCGCCGCCTTTTTGACATATTTCATGCCAAGACCGGTGACGAAGGCATAGCCGAGAACAGCGTGAATCAGGGCGACGATAATGATCGAGATCGTGCGACTCGATCCTTGCGAGTGGTCAGCATAGGCCATTCGGCAACGACACTCCTTAACTCAGCTTACTAGTTGTTATGCACAAATGAGCCAAAAACGACCCAAGACGGCCGGGCTCTCCCGGACATCCTTGGCCTATATCCTTCCCATTTGCTACCCTTCAAATTCCTATCGCGGCATCTTCCGCCACGCAAACGCTTTATCGCTTCACCCGTTTGCGTTTACAAACAATCTTAGCATCTCGCCATGGAATGGCTTGCATGTGACATTGATGCAACGGATTGCAAGCATATGATGAAGAAGACAGAGAAATCTACCGGCATGTCGAAAAATATCCTTTGGGCATGCCTCATTTCCGCCTCAAACCCTTTGATTTGGGCAAGTCCGATTGCTCAAGCCGCTCCACAATACTCGGAGTCCCCCCACTCCATCGTATCTTCCGGGCCCTCCTATGCGGACATTGCCGACCTTGCCGATGAGGCGCCCATCATCGCGCATGTGCTTATCCGCAACAGCATCCCCCTGTCCGAAAAACATGCCGGAGACGTGCCGCCTGGCTATCGACGCCTCTATATCGAAGCGGATGTAATGGCCCTGATTCGCGGAGAGGGCGGCGTCAGCCCCTCCGTCAGCTACCTATATGATGCGCCGATCGACACCCGGGGAAAAACGGCCAAGCTGAAAAAGGTCCAAATGCTGCTGTTTGCGAGACAAGGCACGCGGCCGGGTGACATCCAACTGGTCGCGCGGGATGCACAGATTCCCGCCACCTCCGCGGATATGGAACAGGTGAAGAATATTGTTTCGGCGCTTGTAGCGCCGGATGCTCCGCCCCGCATCATAGGACCCGGCGATGCCTTCCATGTGTCGGGCACCATAGCGGGTGAAGGAGAGACACAGATTTTCCTTCGAACGGAAAATGGAGACCCTGTCTCTCTCTCAATCATAAGGCGACCCGGTCAGGAACCGCGATGGGCCGTGGCCTTGGGCGAGATCGTCGATGAAGCGGCGCGCCCGCCGCAGCCCGGCAGCCTGCTCTGGTACCGGCTTGCCTGCGCCCTTCCTCCCACGCTTCCTCCCCGATCGATCCGGGCATTGTCAGTGCCCGATGCCGAAGCGGCACAGGCGGACTATCGGCTTGTGATGCAAGCGCTGGACCAATGCGACAGGACAAGGCAGGTTCGCTAAGCTCCCTGCTTTTCCTTGGACTATGGCGTTAGGGCCGCTATCAGCGCGGCCCTGACCTGCTGGAAGAATAAGGATAGGCCATGACAAATCTCCACCGCCATGCCCCGCTGCGCGTCGCGCTCGTTGGTCTGGGGACAGTGGGCGGCGGCGTCATCCGGCTGCTCCAGACCAACGGCGACCTGATTGCCAGGCGCGCGGGCTGCCCGATCCAGGTCGTCGCGATTTCGGCGCGGGACCGCAACAAAGACCGAGGTGTCGACATATCCCCTTATGAATGGGTGGACGACATGACCACGTTGGCGGCGCGCGATGATATCGATGTGGTGGTCGAACTGATCGGCGGCGCTGATGGCCCTGCGCTGACGCTGGCGCGGCAATGCCTGACTGCGGGCAAGCCCTTTGTCACGGCAAACAAGGCGATGCTGGCGCATCATGGGCTGGACCTGGCAGCACTCGCTGAAAAGGCAGGCATTGCGCTCAAATATGAAGCGGCCGTCGCCGGAGGCATTCCCGTCATCAAGGGCATGCGCGAAGGCGCCGCCGCCAATGAGATCAGCCGAGTCTACGGCATTCTCAACGGAACCTGCAACTACATCCTGACCACCATGGAGAAGGAAGGACGCGGATTCGACGATGTGTTGAAGGAGGCCCAGGAACTCGGCTTTGCGGAAGCCGACCCCAGCTTCGACATTGACGGCGTGGATGCGGCGCACAAGCTGACTATCCTCGCCAGCCTCGCCTTCGGCACTGAGCTGGATTTCGACAATGTCGCCATCACCGGCATTCGTCATGTGATCGCGGCCGATATCGCCGAAGCCGCGGCACTGGGCTATCGCATTCGCCTCGTCGGCATGGCCGAGAATGGTCCTGATGGCCTGTTCCAGCGCGTTCATCCGATGCTGGTCCCGACCGATCACCCCCTTGCCCATGTCGACGGATCACTCAACGCCGTGGTGGTGGAAGGCAATTTCGTCGGTCGCCTGTTCTTTGAGGGGCGGGGAGCTGGCGAAGGCCCCACGGCATCGGCGGTCGTCGCTGACCTGATCGACGTCGCGCGCGATGAGTATGGCGATGCCTTCGCCATGCCGGTGGCCGCACTCAGTCCGCAGCCGCCGGCCGACGCCGGCCATCGCATCGGACGCAGCTATTTGCGCTTCAAGGTTCAGGACCGGCCCGGCGTATTGGCGGAAATCGCTGCCGCGACCCGGGATGCGGGCGTATCCATTGAAAGCATGATCCAGCGTGGCGCGAATCAGCAGGACGGCGTTCTGATGGCGATCGTCACCCATGCTGGGGAAGAGCGCCGCGTAAGCGAAACGCTGGATCGCCTTGCCGGATCGGACAGCCTGCTCCAGACTCCGATGGTCATGCATATCCTCGACTGATGCCAGTTGGGATTCAGCGCAACCAGAAGCTGTGCAACAAAATATCCTCAACTGGCTCCCCCAACCGCAGCAAGGTGCGATTGGCGCGTTTGGGACAATCGAGATTGCCGACGACGGCAAGCGCACAGGATGGGCTGACGCCGGTGCTCCAGCAGCAAAACTGGCGACGATCAGCGGAACGACCAATCCTGGCAACCCTGCTTCTTTTCCGCATTTGCTAACGCCGGAAACGCCCATCTGTTGCATCATACCGTCAAAAGGAGTCGCATACGCGACACATGGCTCGACAAGGCAAAGCCGACCCCGTATCGCCCTCCCCAATACCGCTCAAAAGAGGAATGGACATGGTGCAGGCTAGCTCGATTCTCGATCGCGTTCTGGTGCTGGAAATGGTGCGCGTGACCGAGGCCGCTGCCATCGCGGCGTCGAAGCTGATCGGTCGCGGCGATGAAAAAGCGGCAGACGCAGCCGCCGTGGAAGCCATGCGTCTGGCGTTCAACGATCTCTATATGGATGGCACCGTCGTCATCGGCGAGGGTGAACGCGACGAAGCGCCGATGCTCTACATCGGAGAAAAAGTCGGTAACGCCATCGGCAAGGGCCCCAAGATCGACATCGCTCTCGATCCGCTGGAAGGCACCACGATCACCGCGAAGGCTGGCCCGAATGCGCTGGCAGTGCTCGCGATTTCAGAAGAAGGCGGCCTGCTCAACGCGCCCGATGTCTATATGGAGAAGCTGGCGGTTGGCCCCGGCTATCCGAAAGACATTATCGACCTCAACAAATCCGTGAGGGCAAATGTCGAAGCAGTTGCCAAGGCCAAGGGCGTGGAACCAGGCGACATCATCGTCTGCGTGCTGGACCGTCCACGTCATGAAAAGCTCATCACGGAACTGCGCGCCATTGGCTGCGGCATCATGCTGATTCCCGATGGTGACGTGGCTGGCGTGATCGCCACGACCAATCCCGAAACGACCATTGACATGTATATGGGTTCGGGCGGTGCGCCCGAAGGCGTGCTGGCCTGCGCCGCGTTGCGCTGCGTGGGCGGACAGTTCAAGGGCAAGCTGCTGTTCCGCAACGATGATGAGCGCGCACGCGCTCGTAAATGGGGCATCACTGATCTCGACAAGATTTACGACCTTAAAGAACTGGCCAAGGGCGACTGCATTTTCGCGGCCACCGGCGTGACCGACGGTTCACTGCTGGACGGTGTCAAGCGGCTGCCGGGTGGCCACCTCACGACGGAAAGCGTGGTTATGCGTGCCAGCACAGGCACGGTTCGCTGGGTCAAGGGCGAACACCGGTTGGAACGCAAGGACAGTTAAAGGCGTCCCTGACGAAATATATCCGATTATGGGGAGGGGCCACTTGGGCCCCTTCTTCATACTGGCTAGGGCAGTGAACGACTGGAATGAATCGTTCACCGCCTGATTTCTTTTGTTTTCCGCGTTCTGCGAATGGCCGGCTTTAGCGACCCGCACGATGATTAAGATCGTGACCGAGCGCCAAAATCGCTACGCCCAACAAGGTATAGGCGCTTTCCTGCAACCCATGATCCATCGTCAGGGCGCCTGCCATGATGCCAAGACCTAACGAACCGATAGCGGCGGGCATCATGAAACCATGCACCACCGCTCCATGCCCGAGCGCCACAGCCCCAAGTAAGATCGCCAACACCAGCCCCGTCTCATGAAATAACGGACTGGCGAAGAAACCTCCTGCCGAAGCGAGCAGGCCCAGGATCACAGCCGTTGCAAAGCAATGGGCAACACACAGCCCGGACAGGCCCATGGCGATCCGGTCGATCCGGCCTGTTGACAGGGCTTGGCGAAGGCTGAACTGCATGACGACCGCTACATAGGCGATAGCCGCATAGGTTACAATATATCATTGCGATTTTTTCGCTGGTGAAACGACGATAGATCGCCGCGCGTCAGGCAGCCAGATGCAAGCAGTTGCGGCCGCTGTTCTTGGCACGATAAAGCGCCTTGTCCGCAGCTTCCAGCAGCGCCGCCGCGTTTAAAGCGCCATCAAGTTCCACCAAGCCAGCGCTGAACGTCACGGTCACGCTCAGACCGGTGTCGAGATAGACGGGTTCATCCGCCATCATATGGCGCAATCGTTCGCAAACAGTACTGGCCTGGCGGATATCCAGATCCGCCAGCAGGATCGCAAACTCCTCACCTCCCAGACTTCCGATACAGTCCTCGCCGCGCAGGCCGGGCTTCAAACGCTCCACGAAGACGCCCAGAACCTTATCGCCGGCGGCATGACCATGACAGTCATTGACCGCCTTGAAATGATCGAGGTCCAAAAGCAGCAGGCAGGAACGGACATTATTTCCGACCCGGTCGATTTCCGTTTCGAGCTTTTCCAAGAACGCACGGCGGCTCGTCGCTCCTGTCAGCGAATCATGAGATGCCACCTGCTGCAATGCCTGCTGCCGCGCCTTGTGACGGGACATGTCCCGAATGGTGCAAACGACGCCAGTGGCCCCGTTCTCCTCATCCATCACGGCGCGCGCCACCATCTCATACCAATCGAGATCGTCGATGGCGCGAAGAAGACGGAACTCGACCCGATGGATGTCGCCTGGCTGTTCCAGCGCACGGCGATAGGTGGCGACTACGAGACCCCTGTCCTTGGGATGGATGAGGTCGGCCGCCGGCTGCCCCATCAACAAAGCCGGCGCACAGCCGATCTGTTCCAGAACGGAGGGCGACGCGTAATGAATACGGCCGTCAATGCCCAGGTTCAGAACCATGTCACCGCAATGTTCAGCGATGATTCGGTATCGCGCTTCGCTTTCGCGCAACATCTGGAACAGCTTGCGCCGTCCGTTCAGCTCGGCCGCCACGGGAAGGGAGAGGAGAAAGCTGAAAACCAGATAGATCTGAAAGAATTGGGTTTTCGTGCCCGCTGACGCCGCGATTGTCGACAAATAGCCATGATTGAACAGGGACGATGCGCCCCCCATGAGCGCGAGAACGACGATGGACGCCGCAGCCCCATAATGACCCGCGCGAAAGGAAATGATGACCAGAGGCAAAAGCGGCACGAACAGCAGCGGGTAATGATTTTGATGAAACACATACCATGTCGTTCCCCCCAACAGGAGGAGCAGGCCAAACAACTCCAGCCGGAGCAGCCGGGACGTGGTCCGGAACCATCGCGCCCATTCGCCCTGCATGAGCATGACAAGCACCGGCGTGCAGACCAGCCCCCCCAACACATGCCCAGAACACCATTGCAACCAACTGTCGCCAAAGGACGCTGGCGTCAGATTCGAGGCGACCAGAGCGGAACCCAGGCCCACGACGACATTCACGCCACATAGGGCAACCACGAAAACCGCCAATGGAACCAGTGACACCATGATGTTCCGGCCGGAAACGCAATATCGGCAGATCACCGCTACCGTAAGCGATTCGGCTACGTTCATCAGCATCATCGGGATCGCCGCAACCGGCCCCATGCCGAACAGGGCCGTGGAAATGGCGCTGGCCAAGGCACATGCCGTGATCGCGCGCAGCCAGTTAGCGCGTTGCGATGTTAGCAATTCCGCCATCAAAAAAGCATTGGCAGCCCAGATGAAAGCAATGCCACCTTCAAAGCACGACGTCATGAGAGAGAGGGAGGCGACCAGAAAATAGATGCCTCCGGTCAATGCCGGCGCAAGCAGGGAAGAAAGGCGAAGAGAGGAACGCATGTCGCGTACCCTGCTAATCGCCCTTGGTTAAAATATGCTCACGACAGGGAACGCAATCTATGCGGACGCCCCCCCAACCCGCAAAGGAGGGGAGCGTCGATTTCCCTGGCGCTTCTTCAGTTCGAGGCGTCCGCCAACGTCTGATCGGTAGGCGCGGATATGGCGGGATTGCGGTTCCTGATCGTGGTCCGCGCCACCCGGACACCCGCGCCATAATCGGGATGGACCTGATCGAAGAGTTTGCACTGCCGCTCTTCGATTTCGGCGGGAATGTCCCCCATCGCGGCCGCTATGTTCGCGAACAGGCGCTGTTTCTGTGCATCATCGAACAGATTGAACAAGGCGCGCGGCTGGCTGAAGTCGTCATTCCCCTCGCGATGGTCATAACGATCCGCATCGCCCGAAATCCTGAGCGGCGGCTCCCGCAACCGTTCGTCCTGCACCGGACCGTTGAAGCTGTTAGGCTCATAATAGGCGGCCGGATTCGGATTGTTGGGGAAGAAGCGCATCGCTCCGTCCTTATGATAGTGATGGACCGGGCATTTCGGCGCGTTGATCGGCAATGCCTCATAATGCGTGCCCAGCCTGTAGCGATGGGCGTCGGCATAGCTGAATATGCGCCCCTGCAGCATCTTGTCGGGCGAAAAGCCAATCCCCGGCACGATGTTGGAGGGAGAGAAAGCCGCCTGCTCGATCTCCGCGAAATAATTGTCGGCATTGCGGTTCAATTCCATCACGCCGATATCGATCGGCGGATAGTCGGCATGCGGCCATACCTTGGTCAGGTCGAAAGGATTATAGGGCGTCTTTTCCGCATCCAGCTCCGGCATGATCTGGACCTGCACTTTCCACTGCGGGAAATGGCCGGTTTCGATGGCCTCGAACAAATCCTCCTGCGTCGATTCCCGCGTGCGGCCTACGACATTGGCCGCCTCCTCATTGGTCCAGTGCCTGTGTCCCTGCATCGTCTTAAAGTGGAACTTGACCCAGAAGCGCTCGCCAGCTTCGTTGAGGAAAGAATAGGTGTGGCTGCCATAGCCGTTGATGTGGCGCACGTCGGTCGGCAATCCACGGTCGGACATAAGGATCGTCACCTGATGCAGCGATTCAGGTGAGAGCGACCAGAAATCCCACATAGCCGTCGGCGAACGCAGATTGGTGCGCGGATGACGCTTTTGCGTGTGGATGAAATCGGGGAACTTCAGCGGATCGCGCACGAAGAAAACCGGCGTGTTGTTGCCCACCAGATCCCAATTACCTTCAGGCGTATAGAATTTGAGCGCGAAACCGCGCACGTCCCGCTCGGCATCCGCTGCGCCCAGTTCGCCCGCGACGGTGGAAAAGCGCGCGATCATCGGCGTTTCCGCACCTGGCTGAAGCACCTTGGCCTTGGTAAATTTGCTGATATCCCCGGTAATACGCAGCACGCCATGGGCGCCCCAGCCCTTCGCATGGACAACGCGTTCGGGAATACGCTCGCGATTCTGATGGGCGAGCTTTTCGATCAGCTGATAATCCTGCAACAGCAACGGTCCGCGCGGCCCCGCGCTCAAGCTGTTCTGATTGTCGGCAATCGGCGCACCGGCGCTCGTCGTCATGGTCGGTTTATCGGCCATCGTCATCCTCCTGGGCTGTTGATGCAGCTAGACTAAGCCTCAATCTATTTTGGGGGAAATTGATTAAATTTGCCTCACTGATCGATTTGACCGCGCATATCAGGCATGAGCCGCTAACATATCGTGCCATCCGCGCAGACGCGCCGCGCGTTCCTTGACGCCCATATCCGGAACGAAACGCGTCGCTTGCGACGCCATGGAGGAGGCTTCCTCCAGCGAACCGAACAGCCCCGCTCCCAGCCCCGCCAGCATGGCCGCGCCCAATGCAGTGGTTTCGACATCCGATGGCCTGTCGACGCGCAGGTTCAGCATATTCGCCATATCCTGCACGATCCAATCGTTCGCGCTCATGCCTCCATCCACTCGCAGGAGGCGCCAAGGCGCGCCGTCCGCCGCGAAGGCATCGGCGAGATCGTGGATCTGATGCGACAGCGATTCCAGCGCCGCGCGAACGATGTGGGCGCGCGTGGTCCCTTGCGTCAAGCCGGTGATCGCGCCCCTCGCCTGCGGCCTCCAATGCGGTGCGCCCAACCCCACCAGCGCGGGCAACACGAATAGGCCGCCATTGTCCGGCACGGAACGGGCGAGGGCCTCGCTATCTTCCGCCGCCTCTATCAACCCCAGTCGATCGCGCAGCCACTGGATCAGACTCCCCGCCACGAAGATTGATCCTTCCAGCGCATAGGCACGGCGCTCCCCGATTCGATAGAGCAGCGTGCCGAGCAGCCGATGACCGGACGTAGGCATCGCCTCCCCCATATTCGCGAGGATGAATGCGCCGGTGCCCAGCGTCGCCTTGGCGTCACCAGGACGCAGGCAAGCCTGCCCGATGGTCGCAGCCTGCTGGTCGCCCGCCAGCCCGCAAATCGGCACCGGTCCGCCTAGGACATCGGCGCGCGCCTCTCCGAAAACACCGGCATTATCGACGATTTCCGGCAGAGCGGCACTGGGGACGCCGAACAGCGCACACAGATCACTATCCCAGCCGTCGCCGTCCAGCGCCATCAGTTGGGTACGGCTGGCATTGCTGGCATCGGTAATGTGCAGCCCGCCGGTCAGCTTCCACACCAGCCAGCTTTCCACCGTGCCCAGCGCCAATCGCTCACCCGTTTGCCCCACCGCCGACGCATGGTCGAGCAGCCAGCGCATCTTGGTGGCGGAGAAATAGGGATCGACGACAAGGCCCGTGCGTCGCTGGAGCATCGGTTCGTGCCCCGCTTCGCGCAAGGCCTCGCACTCCGCCGCTGTGCGCCGGTCCTGCCAGACGATAGCGCGGTGCAGCGGCTCTCCACTGCTGCGGTCCCAGGCGACGACTGTCTCACGCTGATTGGTGATGCCGATGGCCGTGATGCCGTCCACGCCGCCCGCACGCTCCACCATCTGGCGGGCGCAAGCGAGGCTATGTTGCCAGATTTCTTCCGCATCCTGTTCGACCCAGCCAGAACGCGGGTAATATTGGGTAAGGTCGGCTTGCGCTGTCGCGATCCGCCTGCCGTCCGGCAAATAGAGCATCGCCCGCGTGGACGTGGTGCCCGCGTCGAGCACGAGAATGAAGCGATCCGTCATGACCTTTCCTCCAGCCAGCGCGAAAGAGGCGAGGTTTGAACCGCATCGAACCGCAGGCCCAGTTTTGTGCGCCGCCAAAGAATATCATCTGTGGTTTGTGCCCATTCCTGTGCAGTCAGATAATCCACTTCGGCTTCGGTGAGGCCATGACCGAAATGAACGCCCAGATCGTCCAGCCGCCTAGCCCCGCCAAGCCAGCGGCGGGTAGCGGTGCCATAGGCGCGGCTGATGCGGTCAATCCAGTTCGGATCGAGGAAGGGATAGTCACGCGACAATCCGGCCAGAAGGTCGGCAAGGCCGGTCATCGGGAAATCGCCGCCTGGAAGGGGAGCGGAGGCAGTCCATTCCTTCCCCGCCAATGTGGGCAGCAACGGTTTCATCATGTCCACCGCTTCGGCGGCAAGATGGCGATAGGTGGTGATCTTACCTCCAAAAATGCTGAGCATCCGCGCTTCGCCCTCCTTTCCCTCCAGTTCGAGGCGATAGCCCCGCGTGGCCGCCTCGGGCTTGCCGGAGCCGTCATCCACCAGAGGACGCACGCCGGCGTAGCTCCAGATCACATCGGCCGGAGTAATCTGGCGCGAGAAGTAGCGATTTGCGCCTTCGCAGAGATAAGCTACTTCCTCCGCGCTGGCGGTGACATGGTCGAGAACACCATGATGGTCGCTGTCGGTGGTGCCGATCAGCGTGAAGTCCCGTTCATAGGGAATGGCGAAGAATATGCGGTCATCGGGAAGCTGGAAGAAATAAGCGAAGTCATGATCGAACAGACGCGGCACGATGATGTGCGATCCACGGACAAGGCGCATATGTCGATCCGTGGACTGATTCGCGCGGGCGAGCAGGGCAAGGACCGATGGGCCGGTGGCATTCACGACGACCCGCGCCCTGAAACGGCTTGTTTCGCCAGACGAGAGACGGGCGTGGATGGTCCAATGCTCCCCTTCCCGGTCGAGCTTCACGACTTCGGTGCGCGTGTGGATGCTGGCGCCCCGGTCCGCTGCGTCGCGCGCATTGAGGATGACGAGGCGAGCGTCATCCACCCATCCGTCCGAATAGACATAGCCTGGCCCGAAGCCCGGCTGCAACGGCGCTCCGGCCGGGTGGCGGCGCAGGTCGATGGACTGCGTGGGCGGCAGCGCGCGGCGACCGCCCATATGGTCGTAGAGAAACAGGCCCAGGCGCAACAACCAACGCGGGCGCAATCCCGGCACCCATGGCAGGACGAAGCGCATCGGGTGGAGGATGTGGGGCGCCATGCTCCAGAGCCGTTCGCGTTCGGACAGGGATTCGCGGACCAGTGCGAATTCATAATGTTCCAGATAGCGCAGGCCGCCGTGGATCAGCTTGGTCGAGGCGGAGGATGTGCCCTGGGCCAGATCGCCCTTTTCCAGCAGCAGAACGGAAGCGCCGCGCCCGGCGGCGTCGCGGGCGATGCCGCAGCCGTTGATGCCGCCGCCTATGACGGCAAGATCATGAATGGGATCGACGGCCTGGCTGCTCACCGGGGCAGTCTAGACCGGATGGGGCGATAGTGAAACCAAGAGTGAGGTGAAGAAGGAAAGCGTTCTGGACGGATGCCGCAGATCGGCGGAATCCGCTATATTATTCAATATTTTCAATCTATTATGAGATATTCCGGTGAGCGAGGCAGGCTCAGGCCTTTTCCAGCGTGCATTGCAGGGGGTGCTGGTTCTGCCGGGCGAAGTCCATCACCTGATTGACCTTGGTTTCGGCCACTTCATAGCTGAAAATGCCGCATATGCCGACACCGCGCTGATGGACGTGGAGCATCACGCGGGTCGCTTCCTCCATGTCCATGCGGAAGAAATGCTGGAGGACGTGAACGACGAATTCCATCGGCGTATAATCGTCGTTCAGCATCAGAACCTTGTAAAGCGACGGCTTTTTGGTGCGCGTGCGCGTCCGGGTGGCGATGCCGACATTCGGCCCACCGGCGCCCTCGCCATGATCGTCCTGATCATTGCCCGCCATGAGGAAAGGCCGTGCCGACGCCGAAGTGATGATGCTGTCCATGATGGACGAGAATATGGCGATTTGGGCCCTGATGACAAGAGGGCCGCGCGTCAGGCCATCGCACGGACAACCGGGCCTGTGGGACAGCGGGCATTTGCCCCCTTTTGGATGGGAGGAAGCGGGCGCCATCCCCTCCCCCGTCCGGCGGCGTAGCGGCGCTTTCACCCGCCCTTCAATGAAAATCGCGCGAGCCGGGGAGGATGCGGACGTTGCGCGGGTGGCTGGAAGCGCGGGCGCGGGGATGGGCGCTGTGGCCATCGGTCAGGCGGTCAAGCTCAGCCGTGCGGTCGTGCACGCGGGTCGCCATCAGGTGCACGACGCCTTCCTTGCTGCGCTGAACCTCGCCTTCCACCAGCATCAGGCGGGACGCCATGACCGGACGGCGCTGCATTTCGAAGAGGCGCGCCCAAAGCAGGATATTGGCGATGCCGGTTTCATCCTCGATGGTGATGAAAACGGCATTGCCCTTGCCGGGACGCTGGCGGACCAGCACGACACCGGCGACCTGAACGCGCGCGCCGTTCTTCGCGGCACCCACCCCGGCGCAGGTCAGCGCGCCCTCCCCGGCGAAAACCGGGCGCAGAAACTGCATGGGATGGCCTTTGAGGGACAGGCGCGTCACCTGATAATCGGTCGCGACATGCTCCGACAGCGGCATGGCGGGGAGCCTGGCGTCCGACTCCTCGCCCAGTTCGCGGGCAGCGGGATCACGGCTGCGGGCGGCGGCGAACAGGGGCAGTTCGTCGGACGGCGTGCGCCGCGCTTCCCAAAGAGCGGCGCGGCGGTCCTGCCCCAGCGAACGGCAGGCATCCGCATCGGCCAGCAGGCGCAGGGCGCGGGCGGGGAGACTGGCGCGGCGAGCCAGATCCTCCATGCTGGTGAACAGGCCGCCCTCTGCGCGGGCCTGCGCCAGTCCGGCGGCCCAATCCTCACGGAAGCCATCGACCTGACGCAGGCCCAGCCGCAGGGCAAGCGCCCTTCCCTCCCCCTCTCCCCGCACCATGTCGCGGGATCGCAACAGCGGTTCGAGGGCATTGTCCCATGCGCTCATATTCACATCCACGTCATGCACGGTGACGCCATGCTCGCGCGCGTCGCGGACGATCTGGGCGGGGGCATAGAAACCCATGGGCTGCGAATTAAGCAGCGCGCAGGCGAAGATGGCCGGGTGATGGCATTTGATCCAGGCGGAGACATAGACGAGGCGGGCGAAGGACAAAGCGTGGCTTTCGGGGAAGCCATAGCTGCCGAACCCCTCGATCTGCTTGAAGCAACGCTGCGCGAAATCGCGGTCATAGCCACGCGCCGTCATGCCATTTATCATCTTGTCGCGGAAATGGTGGATGGTGCCGGCATTGCGGAAGGTCGCCATGGCGCGGCGGAGCTGGTTGGCTTCCGCTGGTTTGAAGCTCGCGGCGGTGATGGCGAGCTTCATCGCCTGTTCCTGAAAGAGCGGCACGCCGCAGGTCTTGCCCAGCAGCGCCCTGAGTTCATCGGAAGGGCCGCATTCCGGCGCGGGTGACGGAAACACGACCTTCTCCTCCCCGCAGCGGCGGCGTAGATAGGGATGGACCATGTCGCCTTCGATCGGACCGGGGCGCACGATCGCGACCTGAATCGTGAGGTCGTAGAGATCGCGCGGCTTCAAACGGGGAAGCATGTTGATCTGGGCGCGGCTTTCCACCTGGAACACGCCGATGCTGTCGCCCTTGCACAGCATGTCGTAGACCCTGGGATCGCTGGAATCGATGTCGACCGTCAGCTTCGGGTCGCCCAGCCCCTGCTGCCGGATCAGGTCGAACGCCTTGCGTATGCAGGTCAGCATCCCCAGCGCCAGCACATCGACTTTCATCAGGCCAAGGGCGTCGATGTCATCCTTGTCCCATTCGATGAAGGTGCGGTCCTTCATCGCGGCATGGTGAAGCGGCACGGTTTCATCGAGCCGATTCTGCGTCAGGACGAAACCGCCGACATGCTGGGACAAATGCCGGGGAAAAGGCGCCATAAGCAACTGGTCGACAATCGCCCGCAACTGCACGATGCGGGGATTATCGAGCGCGAAACCGGCCTCCGTGAAGCGCGCTTCGTCCATGTCGCTGGAATAGCTGCCCCAGACGGTGCCGGCGAGGCGGGCGGCAATATCTTCGCTGAGCCCCAGCACCTTCGCCACTTCGCGCACGGCGCTGCGCGAGCGGTAATGGATGACGGTCGCGGCGATCCCGGCGCGGTGGCGGCCATAACGCTCATAGATATATTGCATGACCTCCTCGCGCCGTTCGTGCTCGAAATCGACGTCTATGTCGGGCGGCTCTCCCCGCTCCTCCGACACGAAACGGGAAAAGAGCAGATCGTGCCTGGCCGGGTCGATGGAGGTGACGCCGAGCAGGAAGCAGACCATGGAATTGGCGGCCGATCCACGCCCCTGGCACAATATGCCCTGCATCCGGGCGAAGGCGACGATGTCGTGAACGGTCAGGAAATAATAAGCATAGTTGCGGCTGGCGATGAGGCCGAATTCCTCGTCCAGCAGCTTGCGGACCTTGGGCGGGATGCGGGGGCCGTAATAGGCATGGGCGGCGGTGAGGGTGAGTTCCTCCAACCATTGCTGGGCGGTCCAGCCTTCGGGCACCGGCTCATGCGGATATTCGTAGCGGAGCTGGTCGAGCGTGAAGCCGACACGGGCAAGGAAGCGGACGGTTTCCGCCACCGCTTGCGGGCAGGCGCGGAACAGGCGGGCTATGGCGGCAGGCGCGTGGAGATGACGTTCGGCATTGGCCTCCAGCAGGCGACCGGCCTGCGCGATGGTGACGCCTTCGCGGATGCAGCTGAGCACATCCTGAAGCGGGCGCTGCTCCGGCGTGGCGTAGAGCGCATCCATGGTCGCGATGAGCGGCGCGCCGGTTCGGGCGGATAGCGCCTGATATTGCGCCAGCCTGCGCGCATCGCGTCCGTCGCGGCGCAGCGCAGCGCCCAGCCAGACCCGTCCCGGCGCGAGGCGGGAAAGGCGGGCGAGCAAAGCCTCCAGGTCGGCGGGCGGCGGCGGCGGGAGGAGGCTGAGATGACCCTGGGTGACGGCTTCCGGGGAAGGGCGCTCATCCTGTTCATAGTCCACCGGATTGCTGTGCGCGGTCTGCTCCGTCGCGGTGGAACAGGGCAGGACGATCAGCAGCAGATCGTCGAGATGGGCGGTCAGGTCCGCATATTCGAGGATGCAGTCGCCCTTGATGGAGCGCAGATTGCCCCGCGTCAGCAATTTGGTGAGTTCCCCCCATCCCCGCCGCGTCGCGGGATAGGCGACGATGTCGGGCGTACCGTCGGCAAAGACCAGCCGCGCGCCCGTCAGCAGCTTCATGTCGGGCACGCAGGCGGCCTTTTCAGGGCCGGTGAGTTCCGCGCTCGCGCCTTCCCGCGCCCGCTTGTCCACCAGCATGGTTTCCTGCGCGTCGGCGATGATGCGTTTGCGGGCCGACCAGGCGCGGACCACGCCCGCGACCGTGTTGCGATCGGCTATGCCCAGCCCCTTGAGGCCCAGCAGGATCGCCTGCCGCACCATATGCTCGCCATGGGATGCGCCGCGCAGGAAAGAAAAATGCGTGGCGGCGACCAGTTCCGCGAAGAGCGGCGGATCGGGAGGGCGGGCGCTCATGCGAACAGGCCGTGCAAATACCAGCCGGGATGCGCCGCCTCCGTCCCGTAAAGGCCGTGGCGGAAAATCCAGTAGCGGCGGCCGCGCGCATCCTCCACCCGGTAATAGTCGCGGGTGCGCCCTATATCCTCGCCCTTCACCATGCCGCTATGGGCCGTCCACCATTCAGGGGCGATGCGTTCGGGCCCTTCGTAACGCGTGACTTCATGGAGCATCCGCCGCCAGCGGAAGCGATGGGGCGGGCCGTCCGGCACCTCTGCCAGCACATCGATCGGCTGGGGCGGGTCGAACAGATGGAGCGGCCGCAGCGGCGGATCGCCAGCCGCCGCCTGTCGCGCCCATGGGGCAGGCGTGGGGCTTTCGATGGCGGGAAGCGCCAACTGGGCCTGTTCGGGAATATGGCTGTCGCGCGGGTGAAGGCGCTGGATCTGCATCCGGCCCGCCCGGATCGAAAGCCGGTCGATCAGCGCGGCGATCCCTTCTTCCCGGCGCGCCTCGCCGCCTTCCAGCGCGAGCTGGGTAGGGGCCATCGGCTCGGCGCGCGGCACGGTGAGGCGCAGCATGTCGAAGCCGAAACCGGGATCGAGCGGATCGGACAGGCCGTTAATCTTCTCCTCGATCAGGCGCAGGATCGCGGGCGCGTCGCGGACAGGCAGGCTGGTTTCGACGCGCAGGGGGAAAGCCAGGCCGTCGCTGCGGAAGAAGACCGCTTCGAAGCGGCGGCCGCCCTGCCCCCGTTCGGCAAGGCGCGCGCTGGCTTCGTCGATCATGTCCGACAGGACGGCAAGGGCGTGGACGGTGCGGGCCATGGGTTCGGCGAAGCGGCGCTCCACGCGGATGGCGGGACGAACGCGGCGGGGCGCGAGGGGGCGCTGCCCCAGACCCAGCAGGCGATGGAGCGCATCCACCGCCGCCTCTCCGAAGCGCGCGGCCAGCGTGGCGGCAGGACGCGCGGCCAGATCGCCCACGGTCCGCAGACCCGCGCGGCGCAGGGCCACCGCGCTTTCCTCCTCCAGACACAGCGCCTCGACGGGCAGGCGGCGCAGGGCGGATTCCTCATTGGGCGCGGAAGCGATGGGGAAGCGGACGAGCGCATGGGCAGCTTCCGGCGTGGACGCAAGCGCATGACGCACCGTCATGCCATGCCGCTCCAGTCGGTCCGCGGCCTCCTGCACCAATCCGGCTTCCCCATTCCAGAGATGCGCGCAGCCGGTAATGTCGAGCATCAACCCGGCGGGGGGATCGAGCGCGGCGATGGGGGTGTAGCGGGCGCAGCCGTCGCACAGGCGCTCCAGCCAGTCCTGATCGGCATGAGGGGCCGCTTCGAACACGGCCAGATCCGGCTCCCGCGCCCGCGCATCGGCCAGCGTCATGCCGGGGGCAAGACCCAGTTCCAGCGCGGCGCAATCCAGCGCGGCCAGACGCATCGCGCCGCGTACCGGCTCCACCATGGCCGCAGGCGCGCCATCCGGCCGCGCGGCCCACAGGTCAGGCCGCGCGATCCGCAGCCGGTCGAACGGCAGGAAAGGAAAGTGAAGCGCGAGATAGCGGCGCGCCGCCCTCTCGTCCCTCTCCCTGCCGTCCATGGTCATCGCGTTCATCGCGCCCGTCTCCAAATAGGCCTCGCTCATTGTCCCAGATCAATCGCCACGCCACGCCGTCCCGCCCGCCGCGATGGCGCAGCAGGGTGAGATCGAAAGCGCTCATGCCCGGCGCGTTTCCGGGCAAGGGCACGGAAGGCGCGGCCCCCACTCGCCAGCGCGTGTCGGCGGCGCTGGCCGTTGGATCGGCATCCAGGCGCAAAAGCAGCGCAGTGACGCCCGATTGCTCCGCCGCCAGCGTCAGGCGACGGCTGGCGGTGAGGTCCAGTTGCGGCGCCCGCCCCCGGATTTCGAGCAGCAGCGCACCCAGAGCAGGAGATCGCAAGGCTTCCACGGCGGCGCGCAGCAACATTCCCTCATCCTGCATCACGCCGATCAGCAGATGCGCCGGGTCTACGCCCAAAGCCGTCAGCCCCGGCCCATAAGGCACGCCCTGACGCGCGGCGGCGGAAGGACGCAGCCACAGGGTCGTGGCCTGCGGTCCCGCAAGGCGCGCAAGGATCAGCGAAAGTCCCGTGGCCGCCGCCTCCCCGCCTTCGCAGGCAAAAAATTCATGCACCCGCCCCCGCGCCAATCCGCCGCCCAGCATCCGGTCAAGGGGCGCATGACCAAAGGGGAAATGGGCATGGCGCGTCCTGACCACGCGATCCAGCGAGGCGAGGCGCCGCTTGAGGGCATCAAGGTTTCGGGCCGACTCGATCATCATATATGTTCTCTATTTGTTCTTTTCGAGCCTGCGACCTTCCCTGTCAATCGCCGGTTTGCGCTAATGGGAAGGTAAAAGCCTAAAGCCGCTGCACGCGGATGGACTGGCGATGAAGGGAGGCGGCCCCGAAAACCGTCATGAAAGCGATATCCGTCGCATCGCGGCCCACGGCGATGCGGACCATGGTTTCCATGGGCGCCAGATCCGTGGCATCGACCAGATGCCATGCCCCATCCAGCCAGACTTCGACCACGGCATGGAAGTCGGGCGGATCGAGGTCCAACGCATAGACGGAGACGAGCCGGGCCGGAATGTCGCAGGCGCGGATGAGCGCGGCGGTCAGATGGGCATAGTCGCGGCAGACGCCCTGTTGGGTGACGAAGCTGTCGACCGCGCTGGTCGTCACGTCCGAACTGCCCGGCACATAGCGCAGATTGTCCCGCACCCATTGAACCAGCGCCTGCACCAGCGCGCCGCCCTCCAGTCCGGGGAAATGCCCTTCGACGAAGCTGGCGAAACGGTCCGCCTCGCAATAGCGGCTGGGCCAGATGAAGGGGAGCACCAGTTCGGGCAAATCGGGCAAGGGCGACTTACGCAGTCCCGAAAGATCGGGCGCGATCCGCTCCACCTCCACCGTCGCATGGTAACGCAGCGTCATCCGGCCCACGCCCGCATGGGTCCATGCCCGACGGCCCACGGCGCTGCCTCCGCCCAGAGTGGAGACAGGCCCCGCCCCTTGGATGGTCAAAGACTGTTCCACCACATGCTGGTCTGGCATTTCCGCCGGTTCCAGCGCCAGCAGGACATCGGCCGGCTCGGCAAAATCATAATCCAGCACGGTTTCGATTCCGAGGCGCATGCCTGCCCTTTCCCTTGTCCCGCAACACAACCGGTCAGTCCTGTGTCCGTTCCTCCCCCCGCGATGCTCCAGCCATTTATATGGCCGAGACGAAAGGAAAGGCGATTATGTCGCTTGCAATTCCGAATGGCGGTTTTGGGTGGGAAGTGGACGGTCTGCTATTCCCATCTCCGTTCGCCCCGAGCGAAGTCGAAGGGCGTAAGGGAGGCCCTTCGACGCCGCCTGCGGCGGCGCTCAGAACAGGCTTCGACTTCGCTCAGCCCGAACGGAGGTGAGGTGGCGGCTATATGGCCGGAACCCGCCATTTCCGTCCCCAAAACAAAGGCGGTTCTATCATTTGCACGTTCCGCTTAACGGCAAGGTCTGGCCGAAAGCGGCCCTTCAGTCACTCCGGTTTACAAACGACATGATCGTCCATGTAAAAGGCCCGCCACGCGCTTTTGCGCGGCGGGCCTTTTCAGTGCGTGAAGCATGAGACGGGCAATCTTGCGCCGACCAGCCTCCGGTTGATCCGACCGGAGGTTGCAGTCAGCCCCTATTCGCCATCGTCATCCGCTTCGGGTCCGGCCATCATCCCTTCAGCGACCTCTTCGGTCTTGCCCCGGATCGCCCGTTCCAGACGATCCGCCATTTCGGGATTTTCCTTGAGGAAGGTTTTCGCATTTTCCCGGCCCTGACCGATGCGGACCGAGTCATAGGAGAACCATGCTCCCGATTTCTCGACCACGCCGGCCTTGACGCCAAGGTCGAGGATCTCGCCGATCTTGGAGATGCCCTCGCCATACATGATGTCGAATTCGACCTGCTTGAAGGGCGGGGCGACCTTGTTCTTGACCACCTTCACGCGGGTCGCGTTGCCGACGATGTCGTCGCGATCCTTGATCTGGCCGGTGCGGCGGATGTCCAGGCGGACGGATGCATAGAATTTGAGCGCATTGCCGCCGGTCGTCGTTTCCGGATTGCCGTACATGACGCCGATCTTCATGCGAACCTGGTTGATGAAGATCACGATGCAGCGCGAACGGCTGATCGACCCGGTCAGCTTGCGGAGCGCCTGGCTCATCAGGCGGGCCTGGAGGCCGACATGGCTGTCGCCCATTTCGCCTTCGATTTCCGCGCGAGGGACCAGCGCCGCGACCGAGTCCACCACCAGCACGTCGATCGCATTGGAGCGGACCAGCGTGTCGACGATCTCCAGCGCCTGCTCGCCGGTGTCGGGCTGCGACACGATCAGTTCGTCGATGTCCACGCCCAGTTTCTTCGCATAGCCCGGATCGAGCGCATGTTCCGCATCGACGAAAGCCGCGACGCCACCACTTTTCTGCGCTTCGGCGATGACGTGCAGCGCCAATGTGGTCTTGCCCGAGCTTTCCGGCCCGTAAATCTCTATGACGCGCCCACGGGGCAGGCCGCCGATGCCGAGCGCGATGTCGAGACCCAGCGAGCCGGTCGAAATCGACTCTATCTCTATCTTTTCGCGGCTGCCCAGCTTCATGGCCGAACCTTTGCCAAAAGCGCGGTCGATCTGGGAAAGGGCCGCTTCCAATGCTTTCTGTCTGTCCATTGTCCCTGTCTTTTTGGAATCGATGAGTGAGAGCGTTGCGTTCATGGCCCTGTCCCCTGTCAAGCGGAACGCGCCGATTCTTCCGGCGCCTGGCCATCATGTATCCCGTTTGTTCCATAAGAACAAGAGGGGAACGGAATTTTCCTATTTCCTCTCCAGCGCCTTGCCCAGCGCGCGTTCCACCGCCCCAATAGTGAAAGGTTTGGCCAAAGTGGGCCGGTCCGCGTGACTGGTCGGCAGGTCATCGGCCATCCCGCCCGTCGCGAACACGAAGGGAATGGCATTTTCGACGAGAATGTCGGCGACCGCCCAGCTTTTCTCCCCTTGAAGATTGCAGTCCAGCAACGCGGCATCGAAGCCGCCCTGCCGCGCAAACGCGCAGGCTTCCTCCACCGAGGTCGCCAGCCCGTGCAGCCGGTAGCCCAACGTATCGAGATAATCCTCCAGCATCATGCCGATCATCGCTTCATCTTCGACGATCAGGATGGATTTGCCGTCCGACATGCCAGCCTTCCCTGTTAGAAAACGCTTCGCTATCGTATCGGATACGGCTTGCCCAGCCCTAATGCCTTGATCGAGCGCAAGGTCATTCCACCCCCGGACCCAGGGCCAGCGCATCCCGCGCGGCTTCGGCCAACTGGCTGACGGAGAAGGGTTTGGGCAGGAAGGCGACATGGGCGATGTCGATCGACTTGCGGAGCTGTTCCTCGGCATAGCCCGACATGAAAAGCACCGGCAGATCCGGATACATCTGGCGCGCGCGCGCGACCATCGACGGGCCGTCCATATTGGGCATGACCACGTCCGATATGAGCAGGTCGATCCTCTCCTCCCCGGCCAGAACCTCCAGTCCCTGTTCGCCGTCGCTGGCGGTCAGCACCTTATAGCCCTGCCGCACGAGCGCGCGTTCGGCGACGGCGCGGACCATGTCCTCATCCTCCACCAGCAGGACGGTGCCGGTGCCCCAAGTCTCGCTGCGGCGGACGGGGGCCTGCGGCTTTGCGGCCTGATCGACGTCCGCGCCCTGATAGACGGGCAGGTAGATGACGAAACTCGCGCCCTGTCCCGGATCGGATTCGGCGAAGATATAGCCGCCCGACTGCTTGACGATGCCATAAACGGTCGAAAGGCCAAGGCCGGTGCCCTTGCCCAGTTCCTTCGTGGTGAAGAAGGGTTCGAAGATCTTGGCAAGCACGTCCGGGGATATGCCAAGGCCGGTGTCGGATACGCGCAGGGCGGTGTAGTCTCCCGCCGGCAATATCTGATGGCGCATTTCGCGCACGCGCGCGGCGGGCACGGCGTAGGTCTGGATGTTGAGCGTGCCGCCTTGCGGCATGGCGTCGCGGGCGTTGACGGCCAGGTTCACGATCACCTGCTCAAGCTGGCCGGGATCGGCGCGCACCGCGCCCAGATTGCGGCCGTGGCTTACCTCCAGCTTCACGCTTTCGCCCAGCAGGCGTTTGAGCAGGTTGGAAACATCGGCCACGATGTCGGGAAGCTGGAGAATCTGCGGCCGCAACGTCTGCTGGCGGGAAAAGGCGAGGAGCTGGCGGGTCAGCCCGGCCGCGCGGTTGCTGTTGGACTTGACCTGCTGAATATCGTCATAATCGCTGTCGCCCGGCGTATGACGCATCAGCATCAGGTCGCAATGGCCGATGATGGCGGTCAGGATATTGTTGAAGTCATGCGCCACGCCGCCCGCGAGCTGACCGATGGCCTGCATCTTGGTCGCCTGCGCCACCTGCCGCTTGAGCTTGCTTTCCTCGCTATTGTCCTTGAGGCTGAGGAGCACCGCCGCTTCGCCAAGGCCGCGCACGCCCGCCAGGCTGAGCGCGGTCGGATCGTCGGGCTGGCCGCGCATCCGCACGGCAATGTCGCCCGACATTTGCGGACCGACCGCAAAACGGCGCACAGCGTCGGCCACGGCGGCCTGATCCTCCCGCACGACGAGATCGCCGGGATAGCTGGGCTTGTCGCCGGGCTTCAGCCCGACCGCGCGGCCAAAGGCATTGTTGAGGAAGAGCACGCGCCCGTCCCGGTCCGCCATGGCAAGGCCGAAGGGCAGCAGCGACAGCAGGGTTTCGATGTAGGAAAGCGCCGATGTCCCGCCACCGCCGCCCGGTTCGTCGATGAGGAGGAGGGGCTCTGTTGCAAAGATTGGCGGCAGTCAGAGGTAGGCTGTCGCTCTGCGCCGATCAGGCGGCTGCTGCGAAATGGTGGTTGAGCATGCCCATGGCCTCCGTCAGCGCCGAGGGCCCAATGCCAAAAGCTCTCTCCACAAGGCGCACCTCGCCCCTGATGCCGGGCTGCAGGCACCAGGGGCGAGCCTGTCCTTTGCGCAGGGCTCGCATGACTTCGAATCCCTTGATCGTGGCATAGGCCGTGGGGATCGATTTGAAACCGCGCACCGGCTTGATCAGTATCTTGAGCTTTCCGTGATCGGCCTCGATCACGTTATTGAGATACTTCACCTGCCGGTGGGCCGTCTCCCGGTCCAGCTTTCCTTCGCGCTTCAATTCGGTGATCGCTGCACCATAGCTCGGCGCTTTGTCGGTATTGAGCGTGGCAGGCTTTTCCCAGTGCTTCAGGCCTCGCAGGGCCTTGCCCAGGAACCGCTTCGCTGCCTTGGCGCTGCGGGTCGGCGACAGGTAGAAATCGATCGTGTCGCCCCGCTTGTCGACTGCCCGGTACAGGTAGGTCCACTTGCCCCGCACCTTGACGTAGGTTTCATCCAGGCGCCAGCTCGGATCAAAGCCACGCCGCCAGAACCAGCGCAGCCGCTTCTCCATCTCCGGGGCGTAGCACTGGACCCAGCGATAGATCGTCGTATGGTCGACCGAAATGCCGCGTTCCGCCAGCATTTCCTCAAGGTCGCGATAGCTGATCGGATAGCGACAATACCAGCGCACCGCCCACAGGATCACATCACCCTGGAAATGGCGCCACTTGAAATCCGTCATCGTTCCGTCCGTCCAATCTCCGCCAAGCATGCTCAAGCTTCACGATTTTTGCAACAGAGCCGGTGTGGAAGGGCGAGAAGGCCGCGAAGTTGAGCGACGTGATCGGCGCCGGCCTCGCCCGCCACGAGAAATTGCCGACGAGCTGGCTCCAATAGGCCGCCTCCAGCGCCGCGCCCTCGCGTGCCGCGACCATGCCTGTATCGGCCAGCGCAGCACGCGCGATCGACATATTGTCGCGCAGGCCCTTCAAGCTGTCGGAATAGACCGCGAGCGTGAAATGATGATCGCCCAGCACGAAGTCGTTCGACATGAGCTTGTCGGCGGCATGGGAGAGATCGAGCATCTGGCTGACCGCCCGATCCTCCGCGTTCTCCATTTGTTTCTGACGCAGGCGGAACCGTTCGGAGGCGGCGGCGCGCCCGAGGAAGGTAAAGGATTGCGTCAGCACGAAGCCGAAATCGACCGCCAGGAGCGACTGGAACTGGCGCGGCGTCGTGTAGGCTGGATATTCGCGGATACCGAAGATGCCGCCAAAGGCGCTGCGATCGGCGTCGCGCACTTCGACGGTCTCGCCGCCGAAGACGACGCGCTGGCGGTAGAGGGCGCTGCCGAGATGACCGCGAATGACGGGGACGCGGCGGTGCCGGCCCGTCATCACCATTTCGGCGACTTCCATCGTCTCGGAAAATTTGATGCCGTTATGGCCGTAGATCGACAGCCGGCGCGGCGCGCAGCGCGCCATCAGCTTCGCGAAATCGCGCGCCTTGTCCTCCAGCGCCTCCAGAAGATCGGCATCGACCGCATCGGCCTCCGCGCCCGCCCTGGCCTTGTTCTTGAAGAGCTGGACCAGCATGTCCGCGCCGTGGACCGAAGGGCGCAGCACCAACGTCACGAAGAAGCGGTTGATGAACATCCGCTCCTTGTTCATCCGCGCAAAATAGGCGGCGTCGAGATCGCGCGCGAAGCGCGAGCGGAAATTGCCGCCGGGATATTGCTCGACCCGCGCGCGCACCAGATGCGTCCAGACCGACAGGCGATCGTCGTGCAGGTTGCGCAGCGTGCCGTTCAATTTGGCGTGCCAGTCGTTGAGATCGCGCACGTCGGCGGTCTCGAACGCGAGGCCCTGCAGCTCGAACGCGACCATGATCGCGCCGGAATCGAGCATCACCATGTCGTCGGTGACATGCCGCGCATAAGGCAGGAAGCGCGTCGGCATCACTTCCTTGAGCGCGACCTTGAGCGGCACCTGATCGGCGAGCTGACTGGATCTAGCCATTGCGCCCGAACCCCCGGCGCTTGATGCCCTTCAGCGGGAGCGGCGTGTAGCTGGACCCGCCCCAGAAGGCCCGATTGGGATTGGCTTGTTTGGTGCGGCCCCACAGGAACAGGAGCCGGAAAGCGTTGACGTCATGGCGCACGACGAGGCGCGAGATGCCGAACATCACCGCGCCCAGCACTGCGCCGTAGAGCGGATTGGCGGTGCCGATCAGGGTGATGACCGAGGCGAGCAGAACAACCACGGCCGCCTCGATCGGGATGCCGGCGAACAGCGCAGGCCGCGTCACCGCCAGAAACAGCGGATTGCGCACCATGACTTCATGCTCTTCCTCCACGCCACGCACTCCCAAAACAGGTGAGGACGGGGCGCTGTTCGCGCTCCGCCCCCATAACGATCAGCCCTGGAGCTGGTCCACGATCCACGGCGCCGAGAAGATGAGCGCGATGCCGATGATGACGGTGACGAGCGCACCGGTGTTGACCCGGCCCGTCAACCACCCGAACCCCGCCGCGATGATCGCGAGAATGGCGACGATGCGCAGCAGGCCGTTGCTGAGCAGATCCAGCACCGACTGGCCGAAGCTCTCCAGATTGGTCTGCGCGAACGCCGGCTCGGCCGACAGCAAGGATGTCAGCGCCACCAGGCCGAACATCGCGGCGAGGTCGGCCGCCTTGCGCCGGCGCGGCGTCAGCGCGCCCAGGCGGGCCATGATTTTCGATCGGAGGGCGAGCGCCGGCCCACCGAGCATGACGAGGTTCATCGCTGTTCTCCTTCTGCGAGCCGCACGCGCTCGTATTGCGCCCGCGCGAACACGTCCCACGCGGGCGGCGGTGGTGAAGGCGCGGGCTGCGCGTTCGCGGACGTGTTTTCCTCGACGAGCGCGGCGAGCTGCGCGGACGCGCTCGAACCTTCGTCTGCATTTGGGCTGATTATGGGGCTGGCGCTGGCTTGCGCGGAGATCGGGGCCAGCGGCATCGCGGCGCGGATCGCGACGGGGCGGATGCCGTTGGCGACGCCGGCATTGCCCACGACCTTGCCGACATAGCCATTGGCAAAGCCGCGCGAGCGCGAGCCGGTGTTATACATGGAGAGCGCGATGCGCAGCGCGCGCTGGGGATGCAGCCCCGCGCGCACGCTATGATAGTTGCCCGACAGCACCCCGCCGGCAGCCGCGATGTTCGTGCATGGGTCGAACACAGTTTCCCAAGAGAGGCCGAGTCGCTTCATGTTGCGCGAATTGATCTGGCCGAGGCCCAGATCGACCGAATAGCCCTGGCCCACATAATGGCGCGCGGTCTCGATCGCGTTTTCAAGGCTCGTCGGCACGATCTTGCGGCCGAGGCCGTTGACGTTGATAGCCCATTCGAAGCCCTGGCTTTCGGTCTGGACGATCGCCGCGATCGTGGCGGGCGCGACATCCGGCGCGCATTGCGCCGCGAGCCCCATGATGACCGCGGCGGGGAGTGTCATTGCGCTTCCAGTGCCCGTGCAGCGCCGCGCCGGCCCGGCTGTGCCGGGGCGCTCGCGCGTGCAAAGGAAACGGTTGCCGCGCGGGATGCAAACAAGCGATTTGCCATGTTTTCACTCCACTGGTGAAATCAGGCTAAATTGCTCCAGGTTGTTTGCCTACCCAGAATCCGACAAAGGTTCATATTGGAGGTTTCGTCCTGCCCCACTAAAATGCCGCTTCGTCCCTCGAACCGGGATAAGGGTGGACATGGATCACGCCGTCATAGCCATATCCCAATATGATATGGCGGATCGCGGAAGCTGCCTTTTTATACAATCGGATACGCTTTTTGTCGTAGAGGCCGACATGATACATCGACGTGCCACGCCAGCTCACGCGAACATTGATGAGCCACTTGCCCGTATCATGCTGGTGAACATGGACGTCGGTAATCGTGCCCCCCAGGGGCCGCATCGAGGTCAGTTCGCGTTCCAAGATAAGCTCTAATTCCATGCCGCCCCTGCATAAGTGATTTCATAGCTTTTCGCTGGTGCTCTTTCTTGCCGCGCACTAGCCTATGCGTCCTTCAAAGGAGGTATCCAGATATGGCGCGACAAGAAAGGGCGTCGATCGAGGCGGACGCGGACCGCGTGGTCCGTCAGCTCGGCGGCAAATGGACCGGCGACTTCGCGATGTGCCGCTGTCCCGCGCATGCCGACGGCAAGGCCAGCCTGTCGATCCGCGTCGGCGAGCGCGCGGTCCTCTTCCATTGCTTCGCGGGCTGCACCGCCGATGCGATCATGGCGGCGCTGCGCTCGGGCAAGATCCTCGCAAGCCCCGATCACGATCCCGGCCAGCGCCAGGAGGGGAAGGGGGACTTGAACAAGCTCGCCCTCGCCGTGTGGCGGCACGCCGAACCCTTCACCGGCACGCTCGCCGACCGCTATCTGCGCGAGACGCGGCTCATCATCCCCGATGGCATCAACGCGCGGTTCGATCCGCGCTGCCAGCTCGGCGCCGGCGCCGCCAAGGCGTTCGCCCCGGCGCTGATCGTGCCGATCGAGGAAGACGCCGGCGTCGTCGCCATCCACCGCACCTTCCTCACCCCCGATGGCCGCGACAAGGCGGCGGTCGAGGAGCCCAAGCGGATGCTCGGCAATCCCGGCGCGGGCGCGGTGCGCTGGGGCGGCATCCCGCTCGACGGCATCCTGCGCCTCGCCGAAGGCGTCGAGGACGCCGCCAGCGTCATGAACATGCTCGGCCCGGGCCGCTTCGTCTGGCCGGTGCTGGGGATCGAGCGCTATCAGGCGATCACGATCCCCGAGAGCGTCCATACCGTCGTTATCTACAGCCAGCATGGGCGCGAGGCGGCGCGCGCGATCGCGCGCGCTACCCCGCACCTGACGGCCAATGGCCGCCAGCTCGCGGTCAAGCCGCCGCCCCATGCCGGCGACTGGAACGACCTGTTGCGCGAGATCCGGTCGCTATGAAGCTGTTTCCCGGCGCGACGGCGTTCCAGCGGTGGACGATGGGGATCAGCTTCGTCGTCGTCGCGCTCTATGCGATTTCGCAAAATAGGGAATCGCTGGTCGAAGCCTCGCGGACCCGGCTGGCATCATCGTCTCCGGCGATCATTGACGGCGATACGATCGATTTTCCCACAGCAAGGGTGCGGATTATCGGGATCGATGCGCCCGATGACGATGTGCCGCAGCTCAAGGCGATGGCGAGCCAGGCCTTGCGCGATCTGACGAACCGCGATGGCGGGTTGGACTGTTCGGTGTCGATGTTCGACTATGCGCTGCGCCGGGAGAACCAGTGCCGCACCGATGCGAAAAGTTCGGGCCGTCTCAATCTGGCGTGCCGCTTTCCCGCGAACCGGGCCAGTGTCGGGGCAACGCTGGTGGCTCAGGGCTATGCCGTCGATTACCGGGTGTTCTCAGGGGGAGCCTATGTCGCGCTGATGCAGCAGGCAGCGGCGAAGCGGGCGGGACTATGGGGCGTCGACTATGAAGCGATGCGCCAGTTGGCGGTGCGCAGGGCACAGGTGCCCAAGGGATGCAGCACAGGCACCATCGCGCGATGATCGGGCAAGGTGTAACCGGGATAGCCAAGATAGGGCCGGAAACGGCGTCAGAAGCGCCAGGAAGGCACCCAGAAAGGCCACAAGGGGTCCGGGCCTGCCTTCGGCCCGCGCTCTACGGCGCGCCGCTCTGGCGGCGCTCCACGGAACCCCGCGCACGGGTTTCCGCCCATCCGGGTGACGATCAGGCTAGGCCACAGATGACCGCCCGTGCGGGCGGGCGCGGCGTGCCGGGTCCGGCACGCATATGATCGAGCGCGGCTCTCCCCAAGCGATCCGCGTCGGCCGCTGGGGCATGGCGCTCGCGCTCGTGATCGGCGCGGTGCCGATCGGCCGCCTCATCCGCAATTTTCCCTATCTGCTGCCCAATCGGCTTCCCGGCCTCATCCTCTACGAGCTGGGGCCGGGGCTGATCCTCGCCGCCGCGATCGGCACCGCCATCGCCGTCACCCGCGACAGCGGGCCGCGCTACGGCATCGCCGCACGGCTCGCGCTGTTCCTCATCGCCGCGCTGGTCGCCGGCGCCGTCACGCTAGGAATCGAGTTCGCCGGCGTCCTGCAGGGCCAATGGCTGTGAGCGGTCCGAAACCCGTTGCACCCCGCGAGCCGCGCGCCCCATCATCCTTTCCGCGTCCTTTCCGTCCTTCAGGCGAGCCCGTCCCATGACTTTCGACCCATCCATGATCCACAATCTCGCCGCGGAAATGTTCTGGCGCACGGCCGAGACAATCGGCGTGCCGGAAGCCAACCGGCTCGTGCTGGAGAGCGAGGGCGCGATCCTGCTGGAGCAGGACTATGCCGAGGATCTGTGGCAGGCGTTCCCGGTCCCCTCGCTCACCGAGGCCGAGGCGCGCGCGGTGCTGAACGCGGTCGCCGCCGAAGCCCATGCCTATGCGCGCGACGAGGAAAACATCCAGGGCAGCATCTATCTGGAGGACCGCGACACGGGCCGCTCGCCCAGCGCCGCCGCCATCGACTGCGCGCCCCTCGCGATCGTGCCGACATGCGCCTACAAGAGCCCCGTGGAGCGTCTTGGCCGGCTTTGCCTGCGTCACCCCCTCCCGGCGGTCGTCTTCGCGCCACGCATGCCCCAAGGCACGCTGATCGAGGTCGCCGACACTGAAACGGCGCTCGGCTTCGCGATGCCGATGTTTCTCATCGTCACCGGCACCCAGCAGATCGATGCCGCGTCGGTCGTGCTGATGGGCTATTTCATGATCCCGACGCCCAGCCTCCAGCACGGCGCGCTCTGGGATCGTGTCATCCAGAATTCGCAGCGCGTGACGGAGGCGATACACTTCGGCCGCGATCTGGAAGTCACTTTCACCTGGCCGGATGAGGTCGGCGAGGCATAGCGTGCGGCGCCTGCCTTGAAACCGATGGCAGTTTTTGCCATTATATTTGGCGAGGTGATTTTATGGCGTCGATGAATGTCTCTCTTCCCGATCCCATGCGCGACTATGTGCAGTCGCGCATCGACAGCGGCCACTATGCCAGCGTCAGCGACTATGTGCGCGACCTGATCCGGCGCGATCAAAGCGAAGTCGTCGACGAGGAACGCTGGCTGAAGGAGCTTGATGCCTCGATCGAAGAGGGCCTGAAGGAGATGGAGGCCGGTGGCGGGCACGATCTCGATGAAGCCTGCGATGCGATCATTGCCAACCTCCGCGATACCGCCGATCGCAAGCAGCACTGATGCTGGTGCGGCTGTCGTCGCGAGCCGTTCGCGACCTGGAGGGGATCAGGACGCGGATCGCCGAGGATAATCCCGCGCGATCCGTGACCTTCATCGCGGAGGTGCGCGAAGCGGCCGCCCGTATCGGCGGGATGCCACGGGCCTTCCCGCTGGTGCCGCGTTACGAGCATCACGGCATCCGCCGCCGGTCCTATAAAGGCTATGGCATCCTCTATTCGGTGCAGCCCGATCGGATCTTCGTCCATCGCATCATCGGTCCCGGCCAGGATTATGATCGCGCGCTAGGGCTGGCCTGACCCGGCCATATGTGAGGGAGCGCGCCGGTGACAATCGATATCGATGACATGGCGGTTGAAGGCATCATCAGCGCATGCGGCGATCAGGGCGGCGCGATCCTGTTTATCCGCCCCGTCACATCCGCGAGCTAATGACTTCCCGAGACGTTCGCGGGCGGCAGAACCCGCGCGAGATAGTCCCCGATCCGGTCGGGGCAAGCGACATCGAAGGTCGCGCCGACATAGCCGTCAGGCCGCACGAGGACCGCGCCGCCGCTGGCCAGACCGAGCTGGTCCGATGGATCGCGCAATTCCGCGCCGTCGCCAATCGTCACCACGCGCACGCCTTCGCGCGGCGGCGCGGCGGGGCTATAGCCGGGTTCGGAAACGAGCAGCGTCCAGTGCGGCCCGGTCAGCACGTCGAACAGGCGGCGCGGCTGTCCCGCCGCCCCGATCAACGCCGCGTCGGGCATCCGGTCGCCCGCCAGCGGCCCTGTCGTTCGGGCACCGGCATCGTGCGACAGCGCCGATCCCGCATAGCCGATATCGAGCTGGTGCGTGTCGCGTCCGCGTAGGCCGCCGCCCTGCTGGTGGTGCCCTTCGAGTAGGCGGGTCGACAGGCCCAGCACGTCGGCCGCGACCGCACGCCGTTCCTCTTCATAGGTATCGAGCAGCGCGTCAGGCGCGCCGGCGAGGACCGCGGCGAGCTTCCAGCCCAGATTATAGGCGTCCTGAATGCTGGTGTTGAGCCCTTGTCCCCCGGTCGGCGGATGGATATGCGCGGCGTCGCCGACGAGGAAGATCCGGCCCGCGCGGTAGCGATCGGCGAGACGCGCGTTCATCGCACAGGCCGATGCCCAGGATACCGAGCGCAGCTCGATATCGCGCCGCCCCGTCCGCTCGGCGATCATCTGTTCTAGCCCTTCGGCCGAGAGATCCGGTTCGCCTTCCAACGGGATCGGCGCTTGCACCTGAAACAGATCGGTGCCGGCAAGCGGGCAGATCGCCACGAGCCGTTCCATGTCGCCGTCGTTGAACTGGTGCCAGGCATCGCGTGTCAGACCGCTCAAGCGCACGTCGGCGACGACCGCGCGCACCCCCAGTGTCTTGCCGGGAAAGCCGATGCCGATCGCACCGCGCACGAAGCTGCGCCCGCCATCGGCGCCGATCAGGTAGCGCGCGTGGATCAGCTCTTCGTCATCGCCGCGCTTGAGGCGCGCGATGACGCTGGCGTCGTCCTGCTCGAAACCCGCAAGCGCGGTGCCGAACGTCACTTCATGGCCCAGCTCGGCAAGCCGCTCGCGCATCACCCCTTCGGTCAGGAATTGCGGGATCATCAGCGCCAGCAGATAGGGCGTGTCGGCCGATGCAGGCCGCGCCTCGAACACCGTCGTTTCCGCGTAGCTGCCATCGGCGCGGTAGTTGCGCATCGGAGGATAGAGTCCGCCCGCCGCCACGATCCGGTCGATGATGCCGAGATCCTCGAACACTTCCTGCGTGCGCGGCTGAATGCCTTTGCCGCGCGAGCCGCCGAACGGACAATCCAACTGGTCGATGATGCGGAACGACAGCCCGCGCCGCGCTAGATCGATCGCCAGCGTCAATCCGGCGGCGTGGGCTCCACAAATCAGGACGTCGATTTCAGCTCGCTCTTCCACGTCTAACTCCTGTGGGCGGACGATTGCGCGCGCTGCCTACCGCGTAGGGTGTGCCATGTGGCACACCTGTCGGCGATCTTTCGCGCCGGTGAGCGTTGCCAAAGCGCTCACCGCTTAGAATTTGACGGGGATCGTCAGTTACACTTCGGCAGCCATGTCCGCGGGGACATTGACAGTGCTGGTCAGCGTCTTGAGGCGCTGTCGTGCTAGCTGCATTGGCAAAGGCATTGCCGTTTATCAGTGGAAACGGTCGAAGGTCGTCGACGATGTTCCCCGAGCGGAGGGACGCGATCCGCATTAGGTAGATCATGTACGCCACGGCAGAAGATCACAGCGCTGATTGCGCCCGCTATTCGCACTCATTTGTTCAGGGGATTGCGTGCGAGCACCCACGCTGCCCATAGCCACCCTATGATCAGCACCGTGCCTCCAACCGGCGTCACCGCGCCGAGCCAGCGGGGTCCGCCGATGGCCATGAGATAGAGGGAGGCTGCAAACAGGCACCCGCCTCCGAGCAGGGTCGCGGCGGCACGCGGGGCTCGTCCCATGATTGCCAGAGCGGCAACTGCGTGGATCAACTGATAGATTCCACCTGTTCGCAGCCATTCGGCCTCCTGCGGACCGGATGCACCGTGAGCGCCAAATGCGCCCGCCGCTACCGCAAGGGTCGCCGACAGGGCGGCAATTAGTCCGATCATTGCGCACATCCTTCCACGCTTTCTCCGCGTTTCCGCACGCTGAATCGGCAGCGAGCGGCCAGCGTCACGGCGCGCATTTCCGCTGCGACACCTTGTCCGTCGTTGAACAACCAAGGCTGGCCAACAATGCGACCAACCGCCTGCAGGCAGGATCTCCTCACAGCGGGCTCCGCCCGGCATCCTCTTGCCGTCGAAGCGCCTCTCTTCCCTTGAGGATTCGTCGCACCTCGGCTTCGTACTCGACCGCAAGGAAGCGATGGCGCGAGGCGATCTCGGGCGTCGCCGCGGTCTCGGCTGCTGCGCGCTCCTGATGCGCCCGCGTTTCATAGTAGCTCAGATGGTCGGCATGAGGATCGGTCATAGAGTCTCCGCAGCAAGTGGGGACCGGATCGGAATGCCCGTCGAGCGGCAAAGGGGGCCTGTCTGCCGGCCGCGGCCAAGCTGGGGCATGCGAGGCCGCATCGGGGGCGGGGATGATGGCCGGCAGACAGGCGGCAGGATCATGGGCAGTCCTCTCCTTTCGCTCATGATCCCACCAAGGCATTCTGGTCGTCGCGTGGTGAAGACGCGGATTTCGCGCATCAATGCCCCCCGCTCATGTCGATTGGTCCCTTGGGTTTGGGAGCAAACCAGATCAGGACAGCGCCCAATGCGAAGCACATGGCAATCGCCGCGAACATGTTGAGCGTCGCCAGCATCACACTCTGGCCCTCGACCATTCCGGACAGCATGGCGGTCGCCCTTTCGTGCGACATGCCATCCGCCATCATCCCATCGATCGTGGCCTGGCCCTGCGTCATGGCGCCGACCAGCTCGGTCTGGTTCTGCCGCGCCGCGCTTGTCCATCCTGTCTGGACAAGCGATGCGGCGAACGCGCCTCCGAGAGTCCGCATGAAATTGGAGATGCCGGCCGCGTCCGCCTGCTCCTCCCGGTCCACGCTGGCCATGCAAATCCCCGTCATGGGAATGAAGAACATCATCAGGAAGGGCCCGGTCATGAGCATCGGCCATGCCATCTGGAGAAAGGTCATGTCGGGCGTGAAGCCCATGCGGTAGACGGCTCTGTTGCAAAAATCGTGAAGCTTGAGCATGCTTGGCGGAGATTGGACGGACGGAACGATGACGGATTTCAAGTGGCGCCATTTCCAGGGTGATGTGATCCTGTGGGCGGTGCGCTGGTATTGTCGCTATCCGATCAGCTATCGCGACCTTGAGGAAATGCTGGCGGAACGCGGCATTTCGGTCGACCATACGACGATCTATCGCTGGGTCCAGTGCTACGCCCCGGAGATGGAGAAGCGGCTGCGCTGGTTCTGGCGGCGTGGCTTTGATCCGAGCTGGCGCCTGGATGAAACCTACGTCAAGGTGCGGGGCAAGTGGACCTACCTGTACCGGGCAGTCGACAAGCGGGGCGACACGATCGATTTCTACCTGTCGCCGACCCGCAGCGCCAAGGCAGCGAAGCGGTTCCTGGGCAAGGCCCTGCGAGGCCTGAAGCACTGGGAAAAGCCTGCCACGCTCAATACCGACAAAGCGCCGAGCTATGGTGCAGCGATCACCGAATTGAAGCGCGAAGGAAAGCTGGACCGGGAGACGGCCCACCGGCAGGTGAAGTATCTCAATAACGTGATCGAGGCCGATCACGGAAAGCTCAAGATACTGATCAAGCCGGTGCGCGGTTTCAAATCGATCCCCACGGCCTATGCCACGATCAAGGGATTCGAAGTCATGCGAGCCCTGCGCAAAGGACAGGCTCGCCCCTGGTGCCTGCAGCCCGGCATCAGGGGCGAGGTGCGCCTTGTGGAGAGAGCTTTTGGCATTGGGCCCTCGGCGCTGACGGAGGCCATGGGCATGCTCAACCACCATTTCGCAGCAGCCGCCTGATCGGCGCAGAGCGACAGCCTACCTCTGACTGCCGCCAATCTTTGCAACAGAGCCGCGTGGAGCGCCCCGGTTAAGGCTAGGTAGTTTATGTCGTGACCTGCGGCGGTAGCGAGCGGGCCGAATTGGCCCCAGCCCGTCATCCGGCCGTAGACAAGTCGCGGGTTGCGCGTGAGCATGACCCCCGGACCAAGTCCCAGCCGCTCCATTACGCCGGGCCGATTGCCCTCGAACACCGCCTCTGCCTTGTCGCAAATGTCGAGACACAAGGCAACGGCATCGGGCTGCTTCAGGTCCAGGATGATAGTCCGCCGCCCCCGCGCGTCCAACCGTTCGGGCGTGGGATCGCTGGCCCCCTTACGCTCGATCCGCAGAACGTCAGCACCCATATCCGAGAACATCATCCCGGCGAAGGGGGCCGGGCCAAGGCCAGCGAACTCGACAACACGGATGGCCGCAAGGGGGCCTTTGGCGTTGCTCACTTCGGCTCCTCTCTCTCGTCCCGACCCGCATGACGGACAAGCGGCACTGCAACTTGCGGCTCGGTTCCGGGGCGGGCCACCCCTCAGGGTCGCCGGCGACACCGCTTCTCGCTGCGGTCGCGCTCCGCCCATAGTGTTTCGGGCAAAGACGAGTCCAGAGCGAAACGCACGCCGCGACGGATCAGGCCGTAGGCCCGCGGGAGCCTGGGACGCAAACCGACGTCCCCCGGTCGCAGCCGCTCAGCGCCTGGTCGCCAACGACCTCGCAGATCATGCTGCAGTTCCCCGCGGGTTCGACGGGCTGGTCTAGGTCTATGCGGCATCAACCCAGTGCAGCGTGTCGCACAGGTTGGGACATGTCCATGTCCGCGAGCTCATGGCCGCGCTTAAAGTCAGTCACGTGCTTCTCCATCCACTCCTTCGATTTCCGGGTATCATGGTCGCGGAGCGCGTCCAGGACATTCTGATGCGCGACCAGAAGGCGCTCGCCGGCGTTGAGTCTGTTCATGACGGTGTAGAACGGGGGGTAAAAAAGCGAAGTCAGCGGTTCCCTCGCCAACTGGAGAGCCCGGTTCTTCGAAGCCTCGGCGATCAGGTCGTGGAACTCAATATCCAAGGCTGTGAGGCTTTCCTTGTCCTCGAGCGCCCGGCGGGTGGCATCGAGATTGGTCTCGAGAGCAGCGATGTCGGCGGCGTCTGCGCGCTGAGCGGCCGCCTGGGCCGCAGCGGTCTCCAGGGCGTACATGGCTTCCCAGAGTTCATCGAAGGTCACCTGCTGCATGACCATGGCCTGGGTCATGCGCTTCGAAAAGTCGCTTGACAGACGGCGGCGAAGAGCTCAACACTTAGTTCAGGGAGGATTAGAACATGACCCAAGCGATAGATGCGGGCGAGCGAGTTGTTTCTTTGGACTTAGAGACACATGGTCCGGAGGCATTGATTAAGCGGGCCGCAGAGCTGGTCCCATTGCTGCGGGAGAACGCCGTTCGCTGTCATAATGAAAGGCGAATTCCCAGCGAAAACTTGTCCGCGATGCGACAGGCAGGGCTCCTACGCATGAGCCGCCCCCGGCGATACGGGGGCCACGAGGCTATGGTTGCAACCAAGACAGCCGTCTTTGGCGAGCTTGCCCGCGGCTGTGGCTCCACCGCGTGGGTGACTA
This sequence comes from Sphingobium baderi, assembly GCF_001456115.1. NCBI lineage: Bacteria > Pseudomonadati > Pseudomonadota > Alphaproteobacteria > Sphingomonadales > Sphingobiaceae > Sphingobium > Sphingobium wenxiniae. The sequence goes on from NZ_CP013264.1 coordinate 158,705, forward strand.
CACTCTACGAAGACGCGGCCTTTCTGATATCTCTCTTTCCTGACGAGGTTCAGGATGAGGTCTTCGCCGACCAGGACACCTTAATCACGGCGACGTTGATCCCGGCGGGGAAGGCTCAGCCGCAGGGTGAAGGCTTTCTCGTCAACGGCAAGTGGCCATTCAACACCGGCTGTCTTGACGCCACCTATGTGGTCGAGCCGGCCGTCGTGGAATTGTCTAAGGGCGCCCCAGAGGTGTGTCTATTCCTGATGCCATACTCGGAACTGGTGATCGAAGACGATTGGTCCCCCGTGGGATTGCGCGGCACCGGAAGCAACAGCGTCAGGGCGAAAGACGTCTATGTCCGCCCGGAGCGCATGCTTCGCCTTGCTGACGTGATGCGGGGCATTTACGGGACGAAGTTGAACAAGGGCCCCCTCTACCGGGTCCCGCCGATACCTTACATCGTCAGCAGCGCCGGAGGCACCTTTCCTGGACTAGCCCAGAGCGCTTTTGAGCTCGTTACCGAGCGCCTCGTCGGCCGGCCGATCACCTACACGCTATACACCGACAGGGCGCAAGCGCCCGTCACCCATTTGCAGCTTGGCGAAGCGGCGCTGAAGATCAAGGCGGCTAATCATCTAATGACGGAAGTCGCAGATCGGCTTGATCGACGTGCGCTAAACAATGAGGCTCTTACGCCGGACGAGGGGCCAATGATTTGGGGGATTATCGGTTACACTAGTCGGATCTATGCTGAGGTGATCGAATCGCTCAGGCAGATGAGCGGCGCGAGCGCGTTGAGCGAGACCTCTGCGATCCAAGCTGTGGCCCGTAATGCGCAGGCTCTCGCGACCCACGCGATGCTGATCCCAACCACCGGGATCGAGCATTACGGTCGCGCGATTTGTGGCCTACCACCTAATACGCCGTTCCTTTCATCTTAACACGGAACATGCCTGCTCTAATCAGCCATGGTGCGAATACCTTGATATGCGGACGTAGTCGGCACGGGATTCGTGCGGGCCAACAGGACGGTTCCTGGATGCTTGCGATATGCCGGAGCGCCTTCGGAGCCCTATGGAGCAAAGACGATGGCTTACTTGAACGGAGCGCCGTCTCTTGAGCCTACTCTCGTGGCGGTACCGCGGGGCGGGCCTCAGTTGAAGGGTGGGCAGTTCGGGCTGCGGAAACAGCCTGTGGTCCATTATGGCGTGCGGCTCGCGACCGCTCTAAGTGGGGCTGCGGGTACACCAGGGATGCGGCGGCTTCTCCCGGTGGTGACGCCCGCATTGCTGGGAGACAGTCACGTCAGCGACGCACTCGTCGCGCTCGGGTCTGTGGCTGCGCCCGTGTTCAGCGAGGTGCGGCCTCACACTCCATTTGACGCCGTTCTTTCTCTCATCACCAGGATCGAGCGCTTAGCACCGGACGCCCTCCTGGCGATAGGCGGGGGCAGCACGATCGACGCCGCGAAGATAGCGAGTTTGGCATTGGCGGCGGGTGCGCGTGATCAGGACGCGCTCCTTGCGCTGAGCAGCGTTCCGGATAGCCGCGGAGACCTGACTATAGCGCCGGTTCCGCCATCCCTTCCCGTGATCGCTGTACCGACCACCCTGTCGTCGGCGGAGCATGGAATGATTGGCGGGGCGACACATGCTGGGATCAAGCATCTCTTCAAATCTTACGATCTCCCGCCCAGCACCATCATCTACGATCCGTGGCTCGCCACTGGCACGCCGCTCACACTTTGGCTCGCCACGGGGATCCGCTCCCTCGACCATGGGATCGAGACATTCCTGTCGCGAGATTCCAACCCCTTTACCGATGCCCTTGCGATGCGTGGCCTAGCGCTTCTCCGAGAAGGCCTACCCACTGCTTATAGACGCCCGGATGACGCGTGCGCACGGCACACGTGCCAGATGGGCGCATGGCTGAGCGGGTGCAGCATCGGCCGCGTGCGCTATGGTGCCAGCCACGGCATCGCGCATCAACTTGGTGCCATAACTGGTGTGCCACATGGGCTCACGTCATGCGTCCTGCTGCCCGCGGTTCTGGCCTATAATGAAAGCGTCTCCGCCGACAAGCAGGCGCTAATTGCAGCAGCCCTAAATTGCCATGGTGCACGGGCGGCGGACGCAGTTCGCGATCTCATCCGGTCGCTCGGATTGCCAACGCGCATATCGGAACTGGGTGTCGGGAGGGAAATGATGCCGCGAGTTGCGGAAAGCGCCCTAAACAATGCATTCGTGAGAGCAAACCCTCGCCCAATAAAGTCGCCGAGCGACATATTGGAGATTCTCAATATGGCCTACTAACACTGGAAGCAGTATAGACGATTAGAGTAGGAAAAACGTGTTGGGTGAAGCGAAGCCCGGCCAAGGCGGCTAGGAGTATGTGGGTCTGACAGCTGATTTTCGGAAGGATGGCGCGCTATAGGCGCTGTAAACACAAGGGCGGGATGCAATGTATACTAACAGCGCGGTGACGAAGTCGGTTTTCAGCCGGGTCTGTCAGCGCCTTCAGGGGTAAAAACGATGAGGAGCATGGCCCTTTCTCCGTCGAACTCGGCGACGAGGGCGATGACGAGCGCAACATCGGTCTGAACTACGAACAAGAATGCCTTGGATGCGCCCCTGGCGCCCCTCGGAGTGCCGCAACCGAACAGGGCGCGCATGAGAATGCCAAGATTGAACCCGGCGACGTGGATCAAATAACGCTTGTGAACATTCTCGCGCCCGCGCAGCCACGCGCGGCGCATGCCGCCGCGATCCAGGACGTGGGCAAAGCTACGCTCGACCATCTCACCACGCTTGCGCATCGCCTTGCGTCCGACGGCGGATTTCAGGCGAGACCGATTGGCGTAGACGGCCTTCTGGGCAGCCTCGTCGCCGTGCCAGCGCAGATATCCATTCGGCGGTGCCGGCTCGGCGATGCGCGTCTTCCAGATGTCGCCGTCGAGACCCTTGAGGAGCTCGCGCGAATGATAGCCTTTATCGGTCACAAGATCGCAGGGATCCCCGGACGTCGGCGCCAGGCCAATGTCGGCGAGGTTGCGTGCTGCCGTCTCCAGCGTGGCGTCGAGCGTTGTCGTGTCGCCCTTGTCGGCCGGGTGGATCGGCGCTGCCACGATAACACCCGTGTCGAGATCGACCGCGTGTTCGGGCTTGTAGGCCAGACGCGTCGAGCCGTTCTTCATCCGCGCGACCTTCGCGTCGGGATCGGTCTTGCTCGCCCAGTCCGCATTCGACAGCTTCTTGCCCTTGCGTTTGCGATCGAGCCGGACAAGGTCGTCGATCGTCGGCGTGTCGATGCCGCTCTCTTGCGCCATGCGCACCAGCATCTCGCGGTAGGTCTCGCCATTGTCACGCCGCACGATGGTACGCAGCGCGGCGTTCGCCTCCATGGTCGAGCCATCGACGCCGATCCGCTCGCCTTTCACCAGATCGTGCCCGGCGACGAGGGCCAGTACCCAGCCGAAGATCTGGTCATGTACCTCGTGCGGCAGGCGGCTCCGCGTCTTCGACAACCAGCTATGATCAGGGACCTTGTCGCGGCTCGACAGTCGCAGGAACTCCCGCAGCGACAGCGAATCCGAACAGCGCCAGACAATCCCGCGTTCGCTGTCGATGCCCTCGAAATAGCCGATCAGCAGCATGCGGAAATAGCGGCCCGGCGGCAGCGACGGGGCTCCCATCCGCGGCGCATAATAGGGCTTGCACGTCTTCTCGACAAAGCCATCGAAGCCCGCCTCGGCCAGCAGCTTCTGGAGCTTGTCGTAGAAAACATGCCCCGGTGAACGCGGTATCTCCGCCCACGTCACGATCAAATCGGACTGGACCTCGCTATCACGCCCCATCGCCATCGCCGCTAACCCGCCAGACAATCCCACTGCCGCACTGAATCAGCCACCGCCGACTTCGTCAACGGCCTGCTAAACTGATTGGCGGCGCGGCGGCCGCTTTGTGCGTCTGGACGCCGGCCCTAGCGACTGAAACCGCGGGCGGGGCCTATCCGAACGGGGCGGAGGCGCTCGCGATTGCGGTGGTGCCGCCGCCCGGACTCTACTTCCTGAACTACACGACTTCCTATAACGCCGACCGCCTTAACGACCAGAACGGCAACAGCGCCGTTCCGAAGTTCGCGCTCGACGCCTATTCCGAGGTGGGGCGCTTCATCAATGTGACGCCCTATAAGTTCCTGGGCGCTAACTGGGCGCAACAAGCCTTTGTTTCCGTGACCAGCCTCACCGTCCACGCCGCAGGTCAACATCAAAGTAAGTTCGGGTTCGGCGATCTTATCGTCGATCCCTTCATCCTTGCTTGGGGCAAGAACGACACGCATTTCGTGGTCGGCATGGATACGTTTGTGCCCACAGGGGGGTACAACAAGAATGACCTCGCCAACATCAGCCGCCATTACTGGACTTTTTAGCCAGTCGTCGCCTACACCCATGTCGATCCGAAGGGCGGGTGGGATATCAGCATAAAGCTGATGTACGACTTCAATACAAAGAACACCGCTACGGATTACAGCTCCGGTCAAGAGTTCCACACCGATTTTGGGTTGGCCTACAATTTCAATCCGGTCACGGTTGGTGTTAACGGCTATTACTATCGACAAACTACGGCTGATGAGCAGTTCGGCCGGAGGGTGGGTCCTGATGGCTATGAGGGTGAGGCGTTCGCTCTCGGTCCCGTCGTCCGATATCAACTCGGTCCGGTTCCGATCGCGCTTCAGTATCAGCACGAGTTACTCGCGCACAATAGACCAGAAGGCGATAAAGTGTGGCTCAAATTCGCTTTGCGGCTTTAGTTGTAACGGTCGGCGGACACCTACGAGCGCCAGGAGGTCGGTCGCGAGCGTCGTTATGACACCTCAATGAGCTTTGAGCTCCGGACCAATCGCCAGGAAGGCGCTCGGACGAACACGTCGTTCGTGGGAAGCCGATGGTCGGCTGCGGCCCTGTTATGGCAGACAAAGATGCCGTTTACGCCTGGAGTGGCCTGCGTCGTCACGCTCTCAACCCACCACAACTCGGCGACGATCTCCTCAGGGTTGGGACACCTGGTTCACATTTAAGCCTGCTCTGGGCTGAAGCCTGAAATGTGGCAGGATCAATTCGTTGGGGGAGATAGGTAAGACATGGTTTGCCTCACTAGGACCGTTTGGAGAATTCAGACCGCCCCACGTGAAGCACTTGGGCGGTTGACCATTGCGCCACAGATCAGCAATCGCTGGATCTAACTCGGAGACAACTTTGAGCTCCGCTGAGATTACAACGTAGGAGAAGCCAAAGTCCAGATAGTGATTAAGAATCTCCAGCGGGTTAGCAAAAGTAAATGGGCAGCGTCGCGGGTGGTCGTTTTTTGTGTCTAGCGGGTTCGAGTAAAATCTAGAAAAGTTCGGAGGCAAGGCTGTGCAAAGGCCTGATGAGAATTCTAATGCGGCCGCCAACTTTCGTACCTGCATGCGCAGGTTGGCTGGCGGAGTGGCCTTGGTCACTGCCCGAGATGACTGGCGGCGCTACGGAATGCCCATGACAGCCGTAATGTCGCTTTGTATGGAGCCGCCCTCGCTCGTAATGGCAGTCAACCGCTCCGCCTCAATTTTTCAACCGCTGCACGCCGGCCGCGCTTTTTGTGTGAACCTTTTGAAGCACCACAGCGCGGAGATGTGTCAGACGTTCTCGAGCCTTCCCTCGGAGGAACGATTCAGCGTCGGCCAATGGGGCGAGGGGCCCCACAGGACCCCCTACCTTTTGGATGCGCAGGCTGCGATCTTTTGCGACAGCGGACCTATTCATGATTTCGGAACACACAGCTTGATCATCGGGCTAGTCTCGGACGCTTGGGTTGATGAACACATCTCACCACTTATTCATCTAGATGGCCGCTACATGGCGACCGAAGAACGCTCTGACCGCACTGAGCGTTAGTACATCAAGCGGGAGCTGTCATCTTTGGACGGCCCCTGCTCTGCAAGAGTGAAGTTGGGCTGAGGTGACGATCTGTCGGGGTGCGGTCATCTTTCCGGCCTGTTGGCGCGGTGCATTGACCGCTGGCCCTGATGGAATCCGCTAGTCAGGTCCCTCTCAGACTATCGAGCTCGGGGCTCCGACAGCTCCTCGGGTTTTCCTGGTCTGCGGCCGCGTTCAGATCCTCATCAACCCTCGTGCACCCTTACAGTCTGGAGCTGCGGCCGTGTGGCCGCGGCGATCTTGTTCAGATGGCGACCGTCGTGCGGTAGACCTCGCCCCGCGCCAGCACCGCCCAGGCGATGCGGGCGGTCTTGTTGGCCTGCGCCACGGTGACCAGGCGGGCCGGCCGGCGTTCAAGCAAGCTTTGGATCCACGCCGCCGATGGCGAGGTGCTGGTGCGCGCCCGTCGGATGACGGAGGTGGCGCCGACGACCAGCAGCTTGCGCAGGTAGCCATCTCCCATCTTGGAGATGCGCCCGAGCCGCTCTTTTCCACCGGAGGAGTTCTGGCGGGGGACCAGACCCAGGAAGGCTGAGAACTCCCGGCCGGAGCGGAAAGCGCTGGGATCAGTGATGGTGGCGGCCAGGGCTGTCGCAGTGATGATGCCGACGCCGGGGATGGTGGCCAGACGCTGGCTGGCCTGATCCTGGCGATGCCAGACGAGCAGCCGTCGCTCGAGATGGTTGATCTGAACCGCCAGCGCATCAAGCTGGTCGGCGAGCATCAGAAGGGCTGAGCGGGCTATTTCGGGGAGTCGCGACGCCTCGGCTCGACGGACCTGCTCGACCAGATCCGCGGCGCAGCGCACGCCCTGGGGCGCGATCAACCCGAACTCGGCGCAGTGCCCGCGGATGGCGTTGACCAGCATGGTGCGCTGTCGCACCAGCAGCTCTCGCGTCCGGTGCAGCACCAGCACGCTCTGCCGCTCAGCGCTCTTCACCGGCACAAACCGCATCGTCGGCCGGGTCACCGCCTCGCAGATGGCCTCAGCGTCTGCAGCGTCATTCTTCTGGCGACGGACATAGGCCTTCACATACGCCGGCGGCATCAGCCGCACATCGTGGCCGAGCGCGCCGATCTCCCGCGCCCAGAAGTGGGCCGTGGCGCAGGCCCGCCGGCGTCAACCGCATGGATCTGAAAGACGTTCTTGGCGAGATCCAGCCCGATCGTGGTAACTTGCATGTGGACGGTTCCTGTCTTTGTGGCCGCTTCAACAACGACCATCCTATGGCGCATCGACGCCGGAAACAGGGGCCGTCCACCCCATCAGACTTCGCGCAACGGTATGACCCGCGCGGGCCTTGTGATCTGTGGATCCCCCCTACGCTCCAAGGGCTAATTGGAGGTTTATTCTGCTCTCGAAGGACGGCGTGTCGATCCCGATGGGCTAAGTTTGCCGATGATGTCTGCATCCGGGCCCGATAGTCAGGCCGCCGGCGTTTGGGCATAGCCGCCCCCGCAATCGACTTCGCCTGAGTCGAGAGCACCTCAACCGTCGAACCGTGGCGACGATCTCCTCAGGCTCGGCTCGCTTTCCGATCTGATCCTGCCCGGGGCCGCAGCCCTCAATGTGGGTGGATCACTTAGCGTAGTCCCGGTAGGCGCCGGGGACCACCCGGCTATGCGGTTCAGCAGCTGTGGCGGAGGATCATAGCTCGGTTCTGAAAATCGGCGATTCTAAGCTACTCTGGGCGTGTTGGTCGATTTGCCTCATGGCTGAAGCTATTGAGGCGGCACAGAGGAAGCAGACGCAAATACATGTCGGCTCGCGGCGTCTTGCTCAGTGCCGTCAACGACCCGGAAAATGCGACCCGAGGCGTTTTGGACTTTTTCAACCCTATCAAGCCGAAGCGGGCCGCCGGCTTCCGCAGGAAAACGGGCAGTGCCAGCTGCGCTCGCGCGACGGACGGTTCCGAGTTATGCTAGCGCTCAGGCCAGCACGTAAGACGCTTAGGGAAATACATGAGCAGCGAAATCTTCAAGGTCATCGAGGTAGTTGGGACCTCACCAAAAGGCGTAGATGCCGCCATTCAGGCTGCTATCTCCAAAGCTAACGAAGCGATCCGAAACATGCGCTGGTTTGAGGTAGTAGAGACGCGTGGGCATATCGAGAACGGTGCCGTTGGTCATTTCCAGGTCACCCTAAAAATTGGGTTCACGCTCGATTGAGCAAGGAATCCTCATGGTCGGCCGGGCGGATGCCCCGGCGATCGCCTTCCCATCGCGCTCGTAGTGTTTCTGAGCATTGACGTAGGATGCAATACTCAGGGCACATCAGGCGCACTGTGTGGCCCTGAGCTTCCAGAGCTCGCCCGAAATGATGGCACCGCACCAGGCCTCCCTTGCCACCGCGCACCACGGCCGGCCCGAGGCAAGCATGCAATCGTGCAAGGCTTAATGCCGATTATAGAAGAACCTACATTGAGCGGCGAGGTAGGCGAGCTTCAAGCCCCTGAACCCTTCCGCACGGCAGGGCGGGGTCGTGTCCCGGGTGGTGGTGTAGCTCGACGGTAGCGGAGCCGCTCGCGACGCGCGCCTTTCAGGGGGCGCCGTAGCGAGCGAGCGGCGCAGCGGTGGTCATCCGCGATTCTTCGGTAGGGTCGGGTTGCTGAACACAACTCTGACCAAAGGAACCGAAGATGACCGATGACATGATGGCCTTTCGCGGGCTGATGGAGAAGAGCGCCGACGCCGATCTGCTGCGCGACATGATCGGCTTCGCCGCGCAGCGGCTGATGGAGCTTGAGGTGGGCGGCCTGACCGGCGCAGCCCATGGCGAGAAGAGCGCCGAACGGCTGGTGCAGCGCAACGGCTACCGCGACCGGGACTGGGAGACCCGCGCCGGGACGGTGGAGCTGCGGATTCCGAAGTGAGCAGTGTCGCGCGACGATCAGGGTGAGAAGGCGCGACGATCAAGATGAGAATCCGGTGTGTCGGGATCGGCGGAGGGCGTAGCCCGTAGTCGATCCCGACACACCGGAGGCACTCTCTGCCGGGTGCCTGTGATGGTCGTGGTGGCCGTTATGTGTCGGGTTTTCCTGAGAGGAGGACCTGACGTGTGGCCGGTCGACACATCAACGATCATCAGGTGAGACTTTTCATGACCAACAGACGTAATGCCCCCGTCGCTCTGGCGGCGGCGAAGGCCGGGTTCAGCCCGGCAACGGGCTATCGGATTCTGCAGGACGCCCGGTTGCCATCACAGCGGCAAGCACCGCGCAGCCGGCGCCGACCCGACCCCCTTGCCGGTATCTTCGATGAAGTGGTCGTGCCGATGCTCGAGGCTGCTCCCGGCCTTCGACCTATCGCGATCTTCGAGGAACTGCGACGCCGATACCCCGAGACGGTGTTCGGTTCCCGGCGAACCCTGGAGAGGCGCATTCGCGATTGGCGCGCCATGAACGGGCAGGATCGCGAAGTCATTTTCCGGCAAGTGCACGAAGCGGGACGGCTCGGCCTGTCCGACTTTACGTGCATGGACGATCTGGCGGTTTCGATCGCCGGACAGCCTCTGGACCACCTGCTTTATCACTTCCGGCTTCCTTGTGGCGGCTTCGAGCATGGGCACATCATCCTGGGCGGCGAGAGTTTCGTTGCCTTGGCCGAAGGGCTGCAGAATGCGCTCTGGTCCGCGGGCGGCGCGCCGAAGCTCCATCGCACCGACAGCCTCTCGGCCGCCTTCCGCAATCTGGACGCCGATACCAGGATCGACCTGACCAAGCGCTATGACGCGCTTTGTGCCCATTACGGAATGGAGCCCACGAGGAACAACCGCGGCATTGCCCATGAGAACGGCGCGATCGAGAGTGCCCATGGCCATATCAAGGCTGCAGTAAAGGATGCGCTGCTGTTGCGCGGTAGCGGCGACTTCGCCGACCTTGCCGACTATCGCCGCTTCATCGACGAGGTCGTAAATGCGCGCAACCGGCGGCACGGCCCCGGGATCGATGCCGAACGCAAGTTCCTGCAACCGCTGCCGGATGTGCGCACCACCGATTACGAAGAGATTCTCGTGACGGTCACGTCATCGGGCGGCTTCACGCTGCGAAAGGTGTTCTACACGGTCCCATCCCGCCTGATCGGGCATCGCTTGCGGGTCCGGCTGTATGATGACCGCCTCGACGTCTTCATCGGGGGCACGAGGCTCATGACCCTGCCCCGCGGCCGCGCCGGCATGAACGGGAAGCACGGCCACGTCGTCGATTACCGCCACGTGATCCATTCCCTGCGCCGCAAGCCCATGGCGCTGTTGGGGCTGGTCTATCGCGATAGCCTGTTCCCGCGAGATGCCTATCGCCTGATGTTCGACCACTTGCTGGAAGTTCATGGCGAGCGGGAGGCATGCTGCATCACCGTCGAACTTCTGGCCATGGCCCACGAACGCGCATGCGAGGCTGAACTCGCCGGGCTCCTGGCCGAGGATCTGGCCGCGCGCCGAACACCGTGTCTGACAGCTCTGCGGGCCCGGTTCAGTCCCGACCCTGCTGCTCTGCCCGAAGTCGTGGTCAAACTGGTGCCGCTCTCGATCTACGACGGACTTATCGAACAGGGAGAAGCCGCATGAGTGCAGTTCCCATGATCGATGCACAGCGCCTCAGCCTGATGCTCAACGAGCTGCGCCTGCCCACCATCAAACACATCTGGGGGGACTTTGCCGCCCAGGCGGACAAGGAAGGGTGGCCCGCCAGCAGGTTCCTCGCCGCGCTCGCCGAGCACGAACTCGCCGAACGCGATCGCCGCCGGATCGAACGCCATCTGGCAGAGGCCCATCTACCCGCAGGCAAGACCCTCGACTGCTTCGCCTTCGATGCCGTGCCGATGATCTCCAAAGCGCAGGTCATGGCCTTATGCGCCGGCGATGGCTGGCTTGAGCAAGGCGCCAACCTCATCTTGTTCGGCCCGCCGGGTGGCGGAAAGACTCATCTGGCCGCGGCCATGGGCCTGGCGCTGGTGGAACGGGGCTGGAGGGTTCTGTTCACCCGAACTTCCGACCTCGTGCAACGCCTGCAGGTCGCCCGGCGCGAACTCGCACTCGAATCCGCAATGGCCAGGCTCGACAAGTACCACCTGCTCATCCTCGACGACTTCGCCTACGTCTCACGCGATCAGGCCGAAACGTCGGTGCTCTTCGAGCTGATCAGCGCACGCTACGAGCGAAGGTCGTTGCTGATCACCGCCAACCAGCCCTTTGGCGAATGGAACCGGGTCTTCCCAGATCCCGCCATGACGCTCGCCGCCGTCGACAGGCTCGTGCACCACGCCACCATCTTCGAGATGAACGTCGAAAGTTACCGCAGACGTACCGCACAGGCCAGGCGCACCGGCGCCGGACGCCCCCCCGCCTACACCACGCCAAAGGTTCTCGAGACCATCCGCGACAATCAGGATGAGAACGACGACCTTGCCAGCGACAATCAAAACAGGCACTGATCGACGCGCCGCGACAATCACATTCTCATCCTGATTGACGCGCAATCCCGCATTGCCTCACCGTTTTTGCTCCTGAGTGACGGGCTGTTGCCTCATCTAGACTGCTCCCGGCAACGGTTGGGAGGGAACGATGAGGAAGGTGAGCATGGCAACGCGGAAAGAATTGATCGAGGCGGTCGGCGCTCGATACCGGGCATGCGATCGGTCAAGTAAAGGCAAGGTGCTCGACGAGTTCGTTGCGGTCACGGGTTTCCATCGCAAACATGCGATGCGGGTTCTCCGGCAGGAGGCATCGGACCGAACTCCTGGGCGTGTCGGGCGCAGGGTCTACGATGAGGCTGTGCGCACTGCACTAGTGGTGTTGTGGGAGGCGAGCGACCGTTTATGCGGCAAGCGGCTTAAGCCGCTCATTCCGATCCTTGTCGAAGCGATGGAAGGTCATGGTCACCTCGATCTGGCGCCGCAGGTCAAGGCCAGTCTGTTCCGGATGAGCGCGGCGACGATCGACCGCTCACTGCGCGCCATACGCGAGGCAGGCCAGACGAAAAAGCGGCGGCGTGGCGTATCTGGAACCGAGCTCCGGCGCAGCGTACCGATCCGTACATTCGACGACTGGGGTGATCCGGCGCCGGGGCACATGGAGGTCGATCTGGTTTCGCACAGCGGACCGGCAGCAAAAGGTAGCTGGGCCTGGACGTTCACTTTAACCGACATCGCAACGGGCTGGACTGAATGCGCACCGTTGCTGGTGCGCGAGCAGACGCTGCTGGTGGCTGTGCTTACCGAACTGCGCAGGCTGATGCCTTTCCCCTTGCTGGGATTCGACTCTGACAACGACAGCGTATTTATTAACGAGACGGTGCGCGATTATTGCGTGGCTCATGGGATCGCGTTCACCCGCTGCCGTCCTTATCGCAAGAATGATCAGGCCTGGGTTGAGCAGAAAAACGGTTCCGTCGTTCGGCGCCTGACGGGCTATCGCCGGTTCGAGGGCCTGGCAGCCACCGGCGCGTTAGCGGAATTGTACACGGCTGCCCGCCTGTTCGTGAACTTTTTCCAGCCATCGTTCAAGCTTGCCGAGAAGCAACGCGATGGCGCCAAGGTCTACAAGCGATACCATGCTCCCGCGACACCGTTCCAGCGGTTGCTGGCCGACCCACGGACCTCCGAGGAGACGCGCCGAAACCTCCGCGAGGCGTTCGCCGATCTCGATCCGGTCCGGCTGTTGCGGGACATCCGAACGGCGCAAGAAAAGTTGGTGGGACTGGCCGACGGGGCAGTCGTAATGAATCCGTCGGAACCCTCGCCGCCAACGCTGGATGCGTTCATGACGAGCCTGCGGACCTTGTGGCACGAAGGCGAGGCAAGGCCGACAGCAACCGCAAAGGCCCCGCAGAAGCGTTGGCGCCGCCGTCCTGATCCGCTTGCGACGGTGACTGAACAGTTGAAGGCGTGGTTCGAGGAGGAGCCATGGCGCACCGGTCGGGAGTTGCTCGAGAAGCTACAGGCTGAGCAGCCTGGCGATTATCCGGATGGTCTGCTGCGGACCGTGCAGCGCCGGTTGAAGGTGTGGCGATCAGAACAGGCGCGTGCCTTGGTATTCAACCCGTCAGCTGCCCCCGCTGGCAGGCGCTTGGGGGCAGAGACCGTCTCTTCGTTGCCGCGCGACTGGGTACCGCTCCGCGTCGCCTCCGGCTCCGCTGCGCGGCCCCCAGTCGCGCAAGGAATAGTCCGTGAGGGTGATCTCCTGTAGGGAGCATTTACGTGAGGCAATGGCTATGCCGCTCGGGAACATCGCTTAATGAGGCAACACGAATCCTCATCCAGTTTGTCGCGCTACAGAGCAGCCCCCACCGGGTGGTCCGGGTAAATAGTTAGTGCATTGTCGTCTCCGCCGCCATTGTCGGGCGGAGGTGGAGCGAAGCGGAACCGGAGACCGACAATGGTGGTGTCGCCGCTTCTGGTGCCGGTGGGCGGTAGCCCAAGCTGCTGTGCGGCCGGACGGTGTTGTAATGACGCCGCCACGCCTCGATCAGCACTCTGGCCTCGGCGAGGCTGTAGAAGATCTCTCCGTTAAGCAGCTCGTCACGCAGCGAGCCATTGAAGCTCTCGTTGTAGCCGTTCTCCCATGGCGAGCCTGGCGTGATGTAGAGCGTGTTCACGCCGATCTGCCCAAGCCATTTCTGGACTGCGGTGGCGATGAACTCGCTGCCGTTGTCCGATCTGATGTGCGCCGGCGGGCCCCGAGCAATGAACAGCTCGGCAAGTGCTGCCAGTACGTCCTCATGCTTGAGCTGGCGCGCAACGATCAGCGCCAGGCACTCGCGGCTCGCCTCGTCGATGATGGTGAGGATGCGAAACTTACGGCCATCATGCGTCCGCCCTTCGACGAAGTCGTATGCCCAGACATGCCCCGGATATTCGGGTCGCAGCCGGACGCACGAGCCATCGTTTAACCAAAGCCGGCCACGTTTAGGTTGCTTCTGTGGCACCTTCAGCCCCTCACGACGCCAGATGCGTTCGACGCGCTTGTGGTTCACCGACCACCCAGCAGCATGCAACAGCGCGGTCACCCGACGATAACCGTAGCGCCCGTATTGCTTGGCCAACTCGATGATGTCCTCGGTCAGCGCCTGTTCGTCATCTGCCCCGCACGGCACCTTGCGCTGCGTCGACCGATGCTGCCCGAGCACGCGGCACACGCGTCGCTCGGATACATCCAGCGTCTCCTTCACCTGATCGATGCAGCGCCGACGCCGTGCGGGGCTCAGAAGTTTCCCCGTGCCGCCTCCTGCAGGATCAGCTTGTCCAGTGTGAGGTCGGAGATCGCACGGCGCAGCCGCAGGTTCTCCTTCTCCAGGTCCTTCATCCGCCGAGCCTGATCCGTCTTCAGGCCGCCATACTCTTTGCGCCAGCGGTAGTAAGTCTGCTCGCTGACCGCGATCCGCCGGCATGCCTCCGCGGTCGTCCCGCCCTGGCCCAGCACGATTTCAACCTCACGCAGCTTCCCGATGATCTCCTCGGGCTTGTGCTTCTTGGCAGGCATTCGTCGTCCCTTCCTTGATCCAGACTGTCATAGTCGATGGACCACTCAGAAGGGGGCAGCTCAAATAGAGGGGAGGTGCTCGTAAACGCATCCAGATACGTCCATCATGAGCAGCTCGCGCTCGGCAAGGTTGCGCTTGACAATCCGATCCAAGCGACAGATACTGTCGGACAGTTAGTAGGATGTGCAGATCAAGGGGCGCTCAGGCGTTTTCAGATGGCCTGATCGCATATCGGGTTGCCAAACGTCTGCGGTCCGATGGTCGAGGCATTTATTTTGATAATATAAGTAGAAGTTCGCCGTATTGTGGGCGGACCGATCGGGTGATCAATCTCAGATAGTTAGTGAGACAATCGTCCGATAGATAATCGAAGGGAGGCGAGATGCTGAGAGAAGCGCATATCCTTGATGAGATCTACGTCCACCGTTATCATGGGCCTGACCCGAGCTACGCGATCGTGCTGTGCCACGGCATCGGAGGGCATGGCGGCATCTACGATCGGTTCTGCGTTCCGCATGCGATGCGCGGAGTTGACATCTGGTCGCTCGACGCGCCGGGCCATGGTCAATCGACATTGAACCGGCCTCGCGGGCAGTGGACGCTCGGCGAATATGCGGACGCCGCGGTGATGGTCGCAGAGCATGTTGCCGCGGAGACTGGGTTGCCGGTTTTCGTGCTGGGATCAAGCATGGGCGTGGCGGCCGGCTTCTCGGCGTTGCACAGCGACGTAGTCCGTGGTGCGATCCTGATGGGATCGCCGATGGTGCCGCAGGGTCCTTGGATGTCGGATCTCGCCGGTCCGTGGCAGACCGAAGGCGTGCAGCAGATGCTGGCCGCAAGCTGGCCGGGCCGCGCTGCGCGTCTCGACGTAAGCATCCTGTTCGATTTCGATGAGGATTATGGTTATTCCGGTGCCGGCGAGCAGAAGCGCGGCGATCCGTGGAACACCTGGTCGTATGATCTGTCCTCGTGGGCGTCGCTGTTCACCTATCAGCCGAAAATCCCGCCTTCGGAAAATCGCAAGCCGATTCTTATGGCCAGCGGGGCTGAAGATCCGGTGTTTACGCCAGACGTGATGGAAACGACCGCGCGCGCAATCGCCGGTCCAGTGACCTTCCACTGCTTTGAAGGGGGCAAGCATCAGCTGATGTTGTTCAGCACTGAGCGCTTCTCTGCCTTGGTTCACGAATGGGTCGGAGAACAGCTTGGAAGTCGGGCGTAAGCACTGCAAACCTCGGAGGACATTCCCATGAGCACACGACCGAACAGTATCCATCATTTGGCTATCTCGACGTCCTCGATGAAGGCGCAGATCGAGTTCTTCACCGGAGTGCTCGGCTTTGAGCTGGCAGCACTCTACTGGATGCACGGTGCCGACGATACGTTCCACGGCTTCCTGCGCATGAACGACCATAGCTACTTGGCGTTCGTCCAGTCGCCAAAGGTCGCGTTGATCGACAGGGAGATCGGCAAGACCCATGCGGCCAATCCACTAGCGCCGAGCGCCGGTGGGACGATGCAGCACATCGCGTTCAACGTGGATACGGACGAGGAATTGCTGGCGATCCGCGATCGCGTCCGCACTCGCGGCATCAACGTTTATGGCTATATCGATCACGGCTTTTGTAAGTCGATCTACTTCGCCGGGCCGGAAAACCTGCTGCTTGAGGTCTCCACTTCGCAGGCGGCAATCGACGCTCGGGCGTGGATTGATCCCGAGGTTGTCGCGCTGATCGGCGTTAATGCGGAAGAGCTGGCCCGCTACAAGGCGCCGGAGGCCTTCATGCCCACGGGCACGCGCGTGCCCCAGCCCTCGTTCGATCCGGCTAAGCCGAACATGACCATGGACGCCGGGCTGAAGGCCTTCATGGCCGATCTGTCGGATGACGAACTCGCGGAGGCATCGCGCCGATTCTCCGATCCGCCGGTCAAGGTCTCCGGCTGAATGGCGCCGGGTGGGTCCATCCGCCACGTTCGCGAGCCGTTCGGCGCGGGAATCGTGATCCCCGCATCCGCGCCCTACGCCGGGATCGACCATGGCCATGTTGGGCTTCGTAAGCAGCCCATGGTTTATTACGGCGCGAGGCTGGCTGACGCAGTGGCCACCGAAGCGGCGACGGCAGGGTTACGGCGCATTCTCCCGGTGGTCACGCCCTCGTTGCGCAATCATCATGCCGTCCGCGACGTGCTCGACGACGTCGAATTTATCTTGGCACCCGCGTTCAGCGAGATACGCCCGCACACGCCGATCGATACGGTTGTGTCGCTGATCGCGGCGATCCGGCGCTCCTCGCCTGATGCCCTTCTCGCCATCGGCGGCGGAAGCGCGATCGACGCTGCTAAGATTGCGAGCCTTGCGATCGCGGCAGGGGCGGACGATATCGGCGACCTGCTCGCACTGAAGAGCGCCGCCGACGCCGACGGCGAGCTCGCGCCGGCCGCCATCGATCCCTCGCTGCCCATCATCGCGGTGCCCACCACCCTTTCGGCCGCCGAGCACGGCGTCATCGCCGGCGCGACCCACGCCGGGACCAAGCACCTGTTCAAGTCGTTCGAGCTGCCGCCGGGCACGATCGTCTACGATCCGTGGCTCGCGGCGACGACGCCGCCCATGCTATGGCTTTCGACTGGGATTCGAGCGCTCGATCACGCGATCGAGACTTTCCTCTCGCTGGATGCCAATCCTTTTACTGATGCGCTGGCTGCACGCGGCATGGCGCTCCTCCGATCGGGACTGCGCATGGCGCATGATCGCCCAGACGATGCCTGCGCGCGACATGACGGGCAGATGGGAAGCTGGCTCAGCGGCTGCAGCATCGGCCGAGTGCGCTACGGAGCCAGTCACGGGATCGCGCATCAACTCGGCGCAGTCGCCGGCGTGCCGCACGGGCTCACCTCGTGCGTGCTCCTGCCCGCAGTGCTCGATTACAACGCGCCGGTATCTACCGCCAAGCAGGCGGTGATTGCGGATGCATGCGGCCATGCCGGTGGCTCTGCGTCTCAGGCGGTGCGGGACCTAATCCGATCGCTGAGCCTGCCAACGTCGATGTCGGAACTCGGCGTCACGAGGGATGCGCTGTCGCGGGTTGCCGAAAGCGCGCTGAGCAACGCGTTCGTCAGGGCGAACCCCCGCCCGATCAGGTCGCCTGAAGACGTGATGGCCATTCTCGATGCCGCATTCTGAGTGGGCGCAACCGCCCGACGAACATCGGCCTACGCGCAGACGCAACCGGCAGCAGCGAAGCCGCCGACCGCGGCAGGCGGCGCGACGTCGCTCGATGGTGGTGTGGAAGGGGCCGCAAACCACCTTCTTCGGCAACAATGTGATCGCCGGCGCCTTCAACATCACCAAACCAATATTGCTGCTCTCCAGTTCGCTCGGCACAACGATGGACATGTGGGAGCCCCAACTGGCCGCGTTCGCGGAGCAGTTCCGGGTACTACGCTGCGATACCCGTGGACACGGCGGATCAGATGCGCCGCCCGGATCATATTCGCTTGATCGCCTTGGCCGGGATGTCGTGGAACTCCTGGATGCGCTCAACATCCGACGTGTCCATTTCTGTGGGCTTTCCCTCGGTGGCTCTGTTGCAAAAATCGTGAAGCTTGAGCATGCTTGGCGGAGATTGGACGGACGGAACGATGACGGATTTCAAGTGGCGCCATTTCCAGGGTGATGTGATCCTGTGGGCGGTGCGCTGGTATTGTCGCTATCCGATCAGCTATCGCGACCTTGAGGAAATGCTGGCGGAACGCGGCATTTCGGTCGACCATACGACGATCTATCGCTGGGTCCAGTGCTACGCCCCGGAGATGGAGAAGCGGCTGCGCTGGTTCTGGCGGCGTGGCTTTGATCCGAGCTGGCGCCTGGATGAAACCTACGTCAAGGTGCGGGGCAAGTGGACCTACCTGTACCGGGCAGTCGACAAGCGGGGCGACACGATCGATTTCTACCTGTCGCCGACCCGCAGCGCCAAGGCAGCGAAGCGGTTCCTGGGCAAGGCCCTGCGAGGCCTGAAGCACTGGGAAAAGCCTGCCACGCTCAATACCGACAAAGCGCCGAGCTATGGTGCAGCGATCACCGAATTGAAGCGCGAAGGAAAGCTGGACCGGGAGACGGCCCACCGGCAGGTGAAGTATCTCAATAACGTGATCGAGGCCGATCACGGAAAGCTCAAGATACTGATCAAGCCGGTGCGCGGTTTCAAATCGATCCCCACGGCCTATGCCACGATCAAGGGATTCGAAGTCATGCGAGCCCTGCGCAAAGGACAGGCTCGCCCCTGGTGCCTGCAGCCCGGCATCAGGGGCGAGGTGCGCCTTGTGGAGAGAGCTTTTGGCATTGGGCCCTCGGCGCTGACGGAGGCCATGGGCATGCTCAACCACCATTTCGCAGCAGCCGCCTGATCGGCGCAGAGCGACAGCCTACCTCTGACTGCCGCCAATCTTTGCAACAGAGCCAGTGGACCTACCTGTACCGGGCAGTCGACAAGCGGGGCGACACGATCGATTTCTACCTGTCGCCGACCCGCAGCGCCAAGGCAGCGAAGCGGTTCCTGGGCAAGGCCCTGCGAGGCCTGAAGCACTGGGAAAAGCCTGCCACGCTCAATACCGACAAAGCGCCGAGCTATGGTGCAGCGATCACCGAATTGAAGCGCGAAGGAAAGCTGGACCGGGAGACGGCCCACCGGCAGGTGAAGTATCTCAATAACGTGATCGAGGCCGATCACGGAAAGCTCAAGATACTGATCAAGCCGGTGCGCGGTTTCAAATCGATCCCCACGGCCTATGCCACGATCAAGGGATTCGAAGTCATGCGAGCCCTGCGCAAAGGACAGGCTCGCCCCTGGTGCCTGCAGCCCGGCATCAGGGGCGAGGTGCGCCTTGTGGAGAGAGCTTTTGGCATTGGGCCCTCGGCGCTGACGGAGGCCATGGGCATGCTCAACCACCATTTCGCAGCAGCCGCCTGATCGGCGCAGAGCGACAGCCTAACTCTGACTGCCGCCAATCTTTGCAACAGAGCCCTCGGTCTTGGTGTACCATAACGCCTTGTGGGTCTTGCGGAGCCGGGAGAGCAGCAGGTGGAGCGGCTTGCCGTCGTCATCGACAATATCGTTCTGCGCCACCCAGGCATCGATCCGTTCCGTCGGGTGGCGGATACCTGCCCGCAGGCCGCCAGCGTTGTGATAAACCCAAATACGATCGTCGTTTAGATGCGTGCGGGCAGTCGCCGTGACCTCGATCAGGCGACGAATAAGACCGCCAGGCGTGCCACCACCGCCGTCGCGGACGTGCATGCTCTTATGCTCGGCGCCGCGAGCGCGGCGCTTGAGATAGCGCAGTTCCACCGTGCCGGCATGGGGGTTGGTGAGACAATCCACGGTCAGCGTCTTCAGGCACTCGGGCTCGAGGCCGGTATCGAGCGTGAGCAACACGAGCAGCGCCGGCAGATCGCGCGCAAGCAGGTGATGGCGGCCATGCAGGTCGTCGATGAGCGTGCTGATCGGCAATGCGCGCCGCATGCGCATGAAATAGAGGCTCTTCAGCGCGGGCTGGTCTGCGACGATAAAGCCCTGCCGCGCGATGATCGCTTCGACATCGGCGCGCGCGCTGGCGATGACCGGGTCGCCCTCATCGGTCCGGTCGTCGGCGCCGAGACGGCGGAACATCGCTTCGACATCGGTCCTCGCGGCGTCGCGCAACGCGCGGGCGACGAAGGGGCTATAAGCATCGCGCGGGGTCGAGCGGCCCGCCGATGTGGCCAGCGTGTAGCGCAGCCGCTCATGCAGGTCGGACGCGATCCGATCGGGCCGGTCTGCCTCGATCGCGCGCAATGTGTTGATGATCTTGCCGACCGTTATGTGCCGGTGGATCGCGCCCATCCCGCGCTGTTCGAGCGCGGAGGCGAACCCATCGATATGGACTGCGCGCAGGTCGCTGACGCCAGCCACGTTCAGCGCGTCATCGCCAAGCCAGGCGAAGAACAGGCGGTAGGCATTTACATACTGCTTGATGACGCTGGCCGCACCGATGGGGCCGCCGAGCGCCGCTGACCGACGTAGCGCGCCCGCGAAGGCGATGGCGAGTGGGCGAGGAACGAGCCCAGTCATATCGATCAGGACCGTTCCGCCATGCCGTGCCTCGATCGTGAACTTGAGGCCGAGCACAGGATCGGGCTGCACGGACTCCGGCGTGATCGGCGCGAAAGCGACAGGCCGGCCCTTGCGGGGATGCCCGCTCATGCGCCCTGCGGTCCCGGCAGCAGCGCGAGCAGCTCCTCGACGGCCGCGTCCACTGTATCGGCGCGCGTCGCGATATGATCGAGGTAGATATAGGTGGTGGTGAGGCTCGCGTGGCCGAGCAGACGTTGCACCTGTTGCAGCGGGTCGCCCAGGATCAGCCGGTAGCTCTCCACCGGCCCCGCCGGCAATGCCGCTTCGCGCCGCCGCTGCTGGATCAGCAAGGCGAGCATATGGACTGCGAAGGTGTGACGAAGCTGGTGGGGACTGATCGACAGCGGGAAACCGTTCTCCTCGCACCGCTTGCAGGCACGGGTGAAGATCACCTCCCACGAGTTGGGGCGAACAGGCTGCCCTACCTCGGTCAGCCATAGCGCCGCCGGCTCGTGGGGTGGTCCATCCTCGTCGCACAGGATCAGGCGGCATCGTTCCTCTGGGGTGCAGACATCGCGCATGCGGTCGAGACCGGCGCGGGTGACAGGGATCGGTCGTTCGAGCTTGGCCGCGCCGTCCCGCGCGGCGAACTTGGTCACGCCTGCGGCGCGTTCGACGGCGACATAGGCGGCGATCTGACGCAGCAGCCGACGCGGGACCAGCACACTGCGTCCCCGGTCGCCCTTGGTGAGCGGCGGCGGCAGGCGCAGCCAAAGCTGCTGAGCCTGATCGTGGTCGTGATCGATGGCCGCAAGCTCATCGGCGAGCAGGCCCGACGCCTCTTCAAGACGCAGGCCAGTGGTGACGAGAAGGTCGGCGAACAGAGCGTTGCGCAGCCCGTTGCGATCGCGAGCGCCGGGGCGCTCGGTGCCGTCCGGGGTGAGGCCGCGCAGGCCGACCTCGCGGAAAATGTGGTAGTCGTCCATCGTGACGAACCGCACATCCGACCGCCTGGCAACACGTTCATAGGCGTCGTTGCGCGCCGCGATCATGCCACGACGGCCACCTTGCGCCGGTCGCCACACGGCGCGGCGGCTAAACGGCGCGTCGGCGATCAGCCCTTGCTGCTCGCCCCAGCGGTAGAGGCGATCGAGGCTGGCGACAGCCCGGTTCCAGCTTGCCGCCGTGATCCGGTGATCGGCCTCGTCGCGGCGTCGCTCACGATGATAGGCATCGACATCGTCGCGGGTCGCAGCCCACACGGTCTTGCCGCAGGCATCGAGAAAGCGGAGCCAGACCGCAACATCATAGGCGTAGGCGCGAAGCGAGTGCCGCGAGCGGACCCCCGACAGCGGCAGGTCGAGAAAGAAGCGATCCAGATCGGGATCATAGAGCGCGTCACCGCGCAGGATCAGCGGC
The DNA here is from genome assembly GCF_001456115.1 of Sphingobium baderi. NCBI lineage: Bacteria > Pseudomonadati > Pseudomonadota > Alphaproteobacteria > Sphingomonadales > Sphingobiaceae > Sphingobium > Sphingobium wenxiniae. Next base: position 180,673 of record NZ_CP013264.1, read on the forward strand.
ACATGCGCATCGAGACCCTTGGCCTCGCGGCGCTCGCAAACAGTAATGATCGACACCGGCCCGAAACCCTCCCCCCGGACCCCCCACCCGGAAGCTGACCTCACACCGATGCGCTCTATGGCCCGGCAGTAATCAGGCTGGCCTCCGCCAGCTCTTGGGTCAGCGCTACGGCCAGCCTGATTACTGCCTACCGTGGGCGTCCATCGCCGACCTTACTGCAATGTTGCGGACGGCGCAGACTGTCCAGATAACGCAACAAGTTCCTCCCTCGCATACGCCTGATCCCCGAACCGCTTCCCGAAAGTTCGGTCTAGGCGGGCAGTGCTGCCGCTCCAATGAACAAGTTCGTGGCATAGGGTCGCCGCGTACCCTTCGGGCGTCTTGAACTGCTCGAAAGCCGGCATTTGCACGAAGTCATGACCGGGATTGAAAAAGGCGCGATTGCCGCCGTGGCGAAGATCGACGCCCGTGTTTTCCACGAAGCGATCGACCTGCGTCAGTCGCTCGCCGGTTATTTTCGGCTCTGGCGCAACCGGGTAGTATTGGGCGTCCAAGCCCTCGATCTGCTCGGCGTTGAAAACGGCATAGGATTTCAAAAACGGGTGCGGCGCTCAACATCCTCGCCGCTGTCGCTCTGCTCCGTCTTTTCCATGCTGCCGGCATAGACCACGAACGTCCCGCGCTCGCCTTTCTTGACGCAAGCCTTCATCGCCAACGCCTGCTTGAAGGTGCACCAGTAAGGGGAGGAATACCCCGCCTGTGACGCTGCATCCCACAAAACAAGAACATTGATGCCGCGATAGGGCTCACCGTTGGACCGGGTTGGGCGAACGGGAAGGCCTTTCGTATCCCACGGGCGAAGCCAAGGGCAGACGCCGTTTTCCAGCTGCTGAATGATCCTGTTCGTGATCTGCTGGTAAATGTCTTTCCGCTCGGACATGGCTTCTTCCTTTCGCCTGTGGGCGAAGCCTTTCCCTCTGCCCAGGGAAATGCCTCTCAGCATTTCCCTGGGCAGAGGGGAGGCGAAGCCCGCCCACCGGCGCGCGATCAAGGGGGGGGGTCAACCGGTCGCCTGCTGAAAAGAACGGAAGGTTTGGGCGAAGCCTGAAAGTCGTTTTTAGAAGGCGACGTGGCGATGCCGCGCTTGCCGGTTGATGCTGCGGCGCGCGATGGCAGACTCGAACGTGCGCTTCTTCGTGGCCACTCGACCGTTGACTTGGATCGCGCTCGGAAATACGCTTCCTGCTGCGGGCACGTGCCTCGCCTGTCGGCAGCTTCGCGGATCTGGTGGGAGCATTCATCGCATGACCATGAATCATGGCAACGCCAAAGGCCGCCCGAAGGCGACCCTAGACAGTTCTGTTCTCAGCTTCTGCGCCGAGCATCAGGCCTTTTGGCACGCCTCCATCGCCTTTTCGGCGAGCGCGATCAGGCGCGGGAGGGCTTCCACCCGCGCCGCGGCATTCTCCGACGCGGCCGAGCCGCGTAGATACCGGCCCTTGATGCCGTGGAAGATCGCCGCCAGCCGGAAGAAGTTAAACGCGACGTAGAACTCGTAGTCCGGGATCGTACTGCGGCCGGTGTTGGCGCAATATTGCGCGACGTATTCTTCCTCGGACGGGATGTTCAGCGAGCGCGGATCGACATGGCCGAGCCCGGCGACGATGTCCGGCGGCATCCGGTACATCAAAGCATGGTAGGCAAAGTCCGCCAGCGGATGGCCGAGCGTCGACAGCTCCCAGTCCAGCACCGCGAGGACGCGCGGCTCGGTCGGGTGGAAGATCATGTTGTCACAGCGGAAATCGCCGTGCACCACCGACGTTTCGTCGCGCTCGGGGATCGCTGTCGGCAGCCATTCGATCAGCTGGTCCATGCCGGCATCGCGGCCCGCATCGGTGTCGGCCAGATAGGTCTTGCTCCAACGCGAGATCTGCCGCTCGAAATAGTTGCCGTGCCTTCCATAGTCGCCAAGGCCGATCGCCTCCGGATCAAAGCTGTGCAGATCCGCCATCGTGCGGTTCATCGCCGCGAAATAGGTGGGGCGCTCGGCGGCCGGCACTTCCGGGAACGTGGCGTCCCAGAAGATGCGGCCCTCGACCATCTCCATCACGTAGAACCAGCTGCCGATGACGGCATCGTCCGTGCACAGGCCGTAGACGATGGCGACCGGAAACCCTTGCGCCTCAAGCGCGCGCATCACGCGGGCCTCGCGGTCCACCGCATGTGCGCCGGGCGCAAGCGGCCCCGGCGGCTTGCGGCGCATCACATAGGAGCGTCCCGGCGTGACGAGCTTATAGGTCGGGTTCGACTGCCCGCCCTTGAACTGCTGCACCTCGAGCGGACCCGCAAAGCCCTCGACGTTCGCCTCCATCCAGCGCGCCAGCGCCGCCTCGTCAAAGCGGAAGCCCCCGCGCACCGCGCCGGTGCCGATATTGGCGTTCGGCTCGGCTGTCATGCCGCCTGGCCCTTTTCCCAGTCGCGCTTGATCTTCCCGGCAAGGCTCCACTTGTGAACCTCGGTCGGGCCGTCATAGATGCGGAAGGCGCGCACTTCGCGGAACACCCGCTCGACCACGGTGTCGGCCGTGATGCCCTGCCCGCCCATCATCTGCACGCAGCGGTCGGCAATGCGCATCAGCGCCTCGGAGACGGCGACCTTGGTCATCGAGCTTTCGGTCGTGCCGCGCGCGCCGCTGTCGAGGATGTCCGCGCACCAGTAGGTCATCAGCTCGGCCTGCTTGAGGTCGATCAGGCTCTCGGCCAGCATGAAGCCGACGCCTTCGTGGTCGATCAGCTTCTTGCCGAACGCGCTGCGCTTGTTGGCATAGTCGCCGGCGATCTCGTTGGCGCGCACGCAGGCGCCCAGCCAGCGCATGCAGTGGGTGAGGCGCGCCGGCGCAAGGCGAACCTGCGCATAGCGAAAACCCTCGCCGTTCCGGCCGAGCATCTGGTCGGCCGGAACGCGCAGATTGTCGATCTTCACCACTGCGTGGCCGCCGGGCATGGTGCTGTCCAACGTGTCGAGCACGCGCTCGATGGTGATCGCCGGGTTGGGCAGGTCGACCAGGAACATGCAGGCGCCGTCATCGGACTTCGCCATGACGATGCCAACGGTCGCGCCCTCGACGCCGGTGATGTAGGCCTTGCGCCCGTTGACCACCCAGTGGTTGCCGTCCGGCCGGCAGGTCGTCTTCATCATGGACGGATCGGAGCCCGCGCCATCGTCTGCGGCAAGCTCGGTCATGAAGAAGGCAGAGCGCGTCTTGCCGGCGACGAGCGGGTCAAGGAAGCGCTTCTTCAGTTCCGGGCTCGCCACCTTGCCGAGAAGGTACATGTTGCCCTCATCCGGCGCGGCCGTGTTCACGGCGGTCGGTCCGAGCGGCGAAAGACCGCTGCGCATCAGCACCGCGGCCGTCGCGCGGTGGGTGAGATGGCTGCCGTCGGGCAGGATGTGCGGCGTCATCACACCTGCCTCGCGGGCCAGCGCGCGCATCTCCTCCACCATGTCCTGCGAGGGGCCATGCGCGCGAAGGCGCTTGTCGTGCTCGAAAGGCACGATCTTGTCGCGCACGAAGGCCTCGACGCGGTCGGCGATCTCGAGCGCGGGGTCGGAAATTCCGTTTCTTTCGAACTTGAATGCCATGTCGGCCTCCCTTGAACCCTTAAAGCGACGAGACGAGGTGTCCGCCATCGACGACAACCGAGGAGCCGGTCATGTAGCGGCCAGCGTCGGAAGCCAGCAGCAGGAGCGCGCCATCAAGATCTGACGGCGCGCCAAGGCGGCGCTGCGGAATGCGCTTGATGAGCGCCTGGCCCTGCTCCGTCGCGAAGAAATTGCGGTTGATCTCGGTTTCGATATAGCCGGGGCACAGCGAGTTCACGCGGATGCCGTAGCGCGCCCATTCAAGCGCCAGCGCCTCGGTGAGGTGCACGACGCCGGCCTTGGAGGCGGCATAGGCCGCGACATTGCCGGCAACGCGATGGCCGAGGATCGACGCGACGTTGACGATCGACCCGCCACGCTTGGTATCGCGCATGCGCTGCGCCGCCGCCTGGGCGACGAGGAACACGCCCCTGAGATTGGTGTTGACGACGCTGTCCCAGTCCTGCGCGGAAAGCGTGATGGCCGGGGCCGCGCCGGAGATGCCAGCATTATTGACGACGATGTCGAGCGCGATGCCGCGCTGGTCGAGCTCGGCGAAGGCAGCTGCAATGCTCGCCTCGCTGCTGACGTCCAGCGCGACCGTCTGCGCCTTGCGGCCTGCGGCCTCGATCTCGGCCTTGAGTGCTGCCAGTACCTCGACGCGTCGCGCCGCGAGGATGACGGTCGCGCCCTCCCCCGCTAGCATGCGCGCGAAATCCGTCCCGAGCCCAGAGGATGCGCCGGTCACCAGCGCTACGCGATCCTTCACCGTCATCGGACTCTCTCCCCAACAAACCAAACGAGCGCTCGCTTTTATCTGGAGGGCTCTGTTGCAAAGATTGGCGGCAGTCAGAGGTAGGCTGTCGCTCTGCGCCGATCAGGCGGCTGCTGCGAAATGGTGGTTGAGCATGCCCATGGCCTCCGTCAGCGCCGAGGGCCCAATGCCAAAAGCTCTCTCCACAAGGCGCACCTCGCCCCTGATGCCGGGCTGCAGGCACCAGGGGCGAGCCTGTCCTTTGCGCAGGGCTCGCATGACTTCGAATCCCTTGATCGTGGCATAGGCCGTGGGGATCGATTTGAAACCGCGCACCGGCTTGATCAGTATCTTGAGCTTTCCGTGATCGGCCTCGATCACGTTATTGAGATACTTCACCTGCCGGTGGGCCGTCTCCCGGTCCAGCTTTCCTTCGCGCTTCAATTCGGTGATCGCTGCACCATAGCTCGGCGCTTTGTCGGTATTGAGCGTGGCAGGCTTTTCCCAGTGCTTCAGGCCTCGCAGGGCCTTGCCCAGGAACCGCTTCGCTGCCTTGGCGCTGCGGGTCGGCGACAGGTAGAAATCGATCGTGTCGCCCCGCTTGTCGACTGCCCGGTACAGGTAGGTCCACTTGCCCCGCACCTTGACGTAGGTTTCATCCAGGCGCCAGCTCGGATCAAAGCCACGCCGCCAGAACCAGCGCAGCCGCTTCTCCATCTCCGGGGCGTAGCACTGGACCCAGCGATAGATCGTCGTATGGTCGACCGAAATGCCGCGTTCCGCCAGCATTTCCTCAAGGTCGCGATAGCTGATCGGATAGCGACAATACCAGCGCACCGCCCACAGGATCACATCACCCTGGAAATGGCGCCACTTGAAATCCGTCATCGTTCCGTCCGTCCAATCTCCGCCAAGCATGCTCAAGCTTCACGATTTTTGCAACAGAGCCCGCAGGAGTGTTCCCACATCACACGCGCCCAAGAGGTCCTAGCGGAGCGGCAGCGCTTACGATTGGCTGTTGCTCAAACGACGCATTGCGGCGGCAGACCCAAGGCCACACGACCCAGCGCCTGCGAACCGGTCTCCAGATCCAGAGAACCATGGACGCGAAGCATGTTGATATCGCGGAAAATCCGCTGCAACGGCGAGTCATTCCTGAACACCGAAGCGCTCGAACCCTTCATCACTTCGTTCACGCCGTTGGCGCAAAAATCCGTAATCGCAGCCACTCTTGCGCGGATCGCCGCCCGAGCCTCCACGGTCTTGATCTCTTCTCGATCCATATTGAGGACGAGGTCGAGACAATTGCGCAACATGTCATCGGCCAGCGCGCTATCCGTCAGCGCCTTGCCGAGCCGGATTTGCGCGGACTGCTTTTCGGCAGCCTTCTCCGAGGTATGTGACTGGACGCGCTGCTGCGTCAGCTTCTGGAACTCGCGAACCGCGCCCTGAAATGCGCCGACGACGCATGGCAGAACTTCGCACTGGAGCAACGGCACCATTGGCAGCGAATAGATGGGGTTGGCATGCAACTTGGCGCCGGGCGAGCGCCCTTCGAGGATATCCACGGCGGGCACGCACTGGTGATGCGGCACGAACGCGCCGTCAATGGCGATGTCGCAGCTGGACGTTGCGCGCATCCCCGCGACATCCCAGTTGCCGATAACCTGGACGTCCGAAGCTGGAGCCATGAATAGTATAAGTTCGGGCTTTTCCGCATTCACGACCATGCCGCCGTTCATGTACCATTCGGCACGAGAGGATCCCGAGTTCCAGGAACTCTTGCCCTTGACGATATAGCCACCTTCAACCGGGGTGAGCTTGTAACCGGGTGCGGAAGTGCCAGGAGTCAGCGAAAAGCCGCGCGGGGCAAAGACCTCGTCCTGCGACTGTTTGGGAAACAGGGCATGCAGGAAATTATGGCCGATGTAAAAGGCCAGAACCCAGGCCGCCGATGTGCTGTAAGGGGAAATTTCCTTGACGACTTCCGCCATCACGTCTGGCGCCATTTCGTACCCGCCGTAGATTTTGGGCACGAAGATCTTCATGAAACCGGCATCGCAGAAGGCATCAATGGTGGCATCGGACACCATGCCGGCAATATCGTCCTTCTCGGCGTTGGCCGCCACCATCGGCGCGATCTCCCGAGCGCGACCTACCAACTCCTGCTTTGTGATCATTTTGTTATGCGCCTCTTCCATCGTCTCACGGATGCTTCGTGCCGATCGTACAGTCCGCCGTGCATCTCAGATTTCAGTTCGGCCCTGGGCATGAAAACGCGGATATTGCGTCCCGCCGGCATGTCAGAAGCACGAATCGTCCTGATGAATGACCTCTATCAAATGTTGGTTTGTTGAACAAGCGCCGATTGACGCCTCGGGTGTAACCATCTCGGTTTCTTTGCCCCTTGGCGATCAGCGCATCGGCTCGAACCCTCTCGTTCGCCCGGCCGGCGCCGTGGGAAGGGCGACCCAAACGGCCAGTCCAGCAGGCCCGGCATCTCTAGTCCCGTGGCCCCGACGAAGGCCGTGTCATCGCGCCTCCGTCAGCGCGACGAGCGGATCGACATCGGATGATGCCGGTTCGAAGCCCGACGGCATTGACCATGCGCGCGCCAGGGACGTCTGCTTGCACGAGACCTGCAGCACGATGCGCAACAACTGCGCCTTGGCGTCGAGATCGTCTTCCCGGTCGATCGACGCAGCCAAACAAGAGAGGAGCGACTTTCTGATGGCGTCGCGCTTCTTGTCATTCATCGCGTCGCCCCCCCCTCGCCGGGCAGCCTCCAGCGCGGCCTTCAAGGCCCCGGGATCGCTGAGCACGGGGGTGATCTGTTCCGCCAATTCGATGGCGATCTCCAGTTCCATGATCGATCGCGCGCCTTCAAAACTTACCCTTTGCTGCAAAAGGGAAAGCACGCCGATGACCATGCGCGCCTGCTCGGCGGCGACGCCACGCTCTACAGGGATTGCAGGCGCCACCACATCCTGCATGGCACGCAGCGCGGTGCCGATGAGCAGATCAAGATCGGGGACCATCAAAGTACCTCCTCTAGATACCGCCGAAGCTGTTCAGCGATAGGATGGCCGATCATGGAGAGCCACCCGACGACCACATCCTGATGCGTGGCGCCATCCGCCACACGCGGCGCAGTGCCCAGCATGTGGACGACCGCTATGTAGCTGTTAAATATATCGAAATATTTCAGCCTCTTGGGATCGACGGAAAGGCCCGAGGACTCCTCATAGCGGGCGAAGAACTCACCCAACGGCAGCAGCCCCCCTAGCAGGAACGTCTTCCCGTCTTCCGCCAGATGGCCAAGATGGCGCCCGCTTGCCCAGCTCAGATCCTGATGGCGATCACCCAGAACCGAAAGCTCCCAGTCGAGCAAGGCCGTGATGCGGCCCGACGCCTCGTCGAAGAGGAAGTTCCCCGTGCGATAGTCGCCATGCACGACGGACACATGATCGAGCCTGGGCGCGTTAGCGACAAGCCATTGCGCAGCGACATTGACCAGGGGGAAGTCCTCCAGACGATCTTCCTCCCACACCCGACGCCACCAGTTAACCTGGCGGATGATCGACGCGTTCGATCCAGGTGCGACCGGCTCGAATCCGGGAATTTCGCCCATGGCGGCTACATCCAGCCGATGGATCGCCGCCAACTGATCAACGAAGTCGGGGCCGAGGGTGGCGCGGAGATCCGGCCCGAAGCGGGTGCCTACTCCTGTGACCTGTGCGGCCTGGTGTTTCGTCGGTTTGGCGACACCTGGCACATATCCGTAAATCAGGCCGGGCGAGTGAAGATGGGTGCCGTCTGGATCCACCCAATGACATTCCGGTACCGGCACGACACCGCGCACGGCCCGTAATATCTCAAATTCTCGCAACCTGCTGGTTTCCACGATGGACGCCGGCGGATCCATCCGCAGGACAAGCGCCTGGGGAGGCTCGCCGGATGTCGCGTCATCCCAGACAAGTTCGAACGCCATCTGAATTTTCGAGGCGCCGCCATGAAACCAGCGCGGATTGCGGACCTCGAACGGCCGCCCGACATGCGCCGCGATCAGCCTGGTGCAGCCGTCGACCGCCTCCGCCAGCGACGGCGCCGCCAGTTTCGGCCCGCCGCGACGCCGCAGCTTCGCGCGCAGCACCTTGTCGATTTCGGCTTCCACGGGAAATCTGCTCCCTGGCGACACGGCTTCGCCGGAACGCTGACCGATCCTGGATGTCCGGTCACTCTCTCCGCTATATATCATCGTCTTTGGCCCTGATTTTCATCGCACCGGAATGGTCTTTGCCGCGGCCAGCAGATCGCCCTGCTGCTGTGGGACCGTGCCGTGCAGCAGGATATTGTCCACACCGGCTTCGAGATACTGGCCCAGCCGTTCGAGACACTGATCGACAGTGCCCGTGGCAGCCCCCTCCGCCAGCCAGTGCGCGGGCAGCGTCGAAACGGCCATCGCCATCTGCCGGCGCGATTCTGCCACGTCGGCATTGGCATATTCGAGATGCTGGAGGTTCAGTTCGGCGAGCCGCGCGAGCGGCGCCTGATCCCAGCCATTGATCGCGGTCAGGGCCAACCCGATTTCGTGGTGCATGAAATAGGATACCGCCCGGGCGTCCCTGGCATCGGCGAGCACGTCCGCCCCCAGGCTATCCGGCACGGTCACCACGGTCGCGAAGATTTCCACCGCATCCGGCGACCGGCCAGCGCGCGCCGCCGCATCGCGCACGATCGCGGTGGCGCGGCGCACGCCCTCCACGCTCAGGAAGGGATGCAGCACGACGCCATCGAAATGCGCTCCCGCCAGCGCCAGCGTCTTGGGACCGATTGCGCCCAGGATGATGGGAGGCGGGTTCGTCAGATCCCTGCCGAATTGCATCGCCGGATAATTTCCCGCCGGGCCGGCATAGGATATCGTCTCGCCCGCCCAGAGCCGGCGCAGAATGTCGGCATAATCGATCATGCCCTGATTATTGACCACGGGAATGCCGAGTTGGGCGAAGACCGGCGGCACGCCGCGTCCAAATCCGAGTGTAAAGCGTCCCCGACTGAGATTTTGCAGGCCGGCGGCCATCCCCGCGAGCACCAGCGGATGGCGCGTTCCGAAATGCGTAAGGCCCGCGACCAGCCTCACCCGGTCGGTGACCTGCGACAGGGCGCCCAGGCCCGAAGCGATTTCCTTATTCTCCCAGCGCTCCGCCAGGAAGACGCCGGCCACGCCGATACGTTCGGCCTCTCTGGCCTGCTCCAAAGCCAGCTGCAAATCCCCGGCGCGGCCGGGCAAGACATATGAAAATAGACGGTCAGCCAAAACGGCCATATTCGCTCTCCCATTTAAGGACGCTGTCGACCGTCCCGGTTGTCATGTCCTGTCCATTCCGGCCAATCGCATTGATCGCCCCGCGGCGGCTGAAGGCAATGATTGAGCCGGTTCACTTTCATGCGGCGGGCGGGTCATGGCACCGTCAGAACGACCTTGCCCAGGCCCTCCCCGCTTTCGAGGTACCGGTGCGCCTCCGCCACTTCCGAAAAGGGGAAGGTCCGATCGATGACGGGGGCCAGGCGACCGGACTGGATGCCCTCGGAAATGAAAGCCGTCGCCTGGCCTTTCGCCTCCGCATTCCTGAACACCCTGCGCATACTGTAGAAATGCAGCGTCAGTTCCTTTCGGATGGCCGCCGATGCGGTGATCGCAACAGTGCCATGTTGACCACACAGGCGAGATAGTGCGTCGGTCCACGATAGGGTGCGCGGTCCCCCTCCCGCGCAGGCTGGCGGTCGGTGTAGGGCGCGCGCACTTCCAGCCCCACGCGAACCGACGGGATGCCCTCGATCTCCACGAGATAATAATAGGGGTGCAACGCTGCGGCCGGCTTGACGCTGTCGTCGAGATACCAGTGAAGCTCGTTAACGAAGAATGGCTTGTCTCCGACATAGCCCGTCCAGCTGTGCACCAGATAGGCGACCGTGCCCTCCTTGGCCGTAAGGCCGCCCGGCGTCGTGATCGTCTTCGGCGTCACGATAGGGGTTACCTTCTGTTCGATCCGATCGATCGGCATCCCCAACTTGTCCGCCAGAAAGTGCAAGGCCATGCTTATGTATCGGCTCGCGAACACGGCAGCGATGTTGTTATTCTCCATGTCCGCCAGGGTCGTGCTGAAACCCACCGGCACGAGAGATTCCGGAGCGTGGTTTTCCATCCGCAGGAATTCCTGCAGCTTGATATATTGAATGTCGTTGGTGACGCCGGTCGCCAGCGCGGCCAGGCGCTCATAAAGGAACCCCGGATTCGTGCCGCTGCTATAGAAGGTAGTGTCGCCACGCTTGCAGGCGTCCTCGAACTTCTGGTGGAATTCCTGGCCGCGCGACCTGGGATATTGATAGGCGTGCACACTGATCACGTTGATACCGGATTCGAGCAGCCTGATGATCTCGTCGTCCGCCTCAGAGCCTCCAAGGTCGCGGGCCGTATGAATAACGACCTCCGGCTTGGCCTCGATCATCCTGTCCATATTGGTGGTCACCGTCACGCCCGTGGGCGCGCCACCGATCAGCTTGCTGATATCGGCTCCGTCATTGTCACGGTTATAGCCAAGCACTGCGACCAGTTGTGTCTCGGGCAGCCGGAGTATTTCCCGAATTGCCGCCAGGCCCATCTTGCCGGGCCCCCATACAGCCACCCGATAAGGGGGACGCGGCGCGCTCCTGGGTTCAGTCGGCATCATATCCTGTCCTATCCTATGCAAACCGCGCCTTGCCTGGATGTGCGATCACCAGGACTGCGGTTCGCCGTTCCACTGCATGAAATCGCCCGACAGCTCCAACGTCCACGCGGCAGCGACCTGGCGGCAGCGTTCCGCGCTCTCCTTCACCATGGGGGGAGCGTCGGGTCCGCGCGCCGCGCCTGTTGTGGCAATGTTGTTCAAGACCATTCTCCTTTCGAACGAGGTCTCGATCGCAACGCGGCGCGGCGCGCACCCCCGTGGACTGCTTCGGCAACGGGTCGCCGGTTAGAAAGACATGCGTGCCGTCACGCCATACGTACGCGGCTGGGCGTAGCGGACTATCCGTGAGGTGGCTGCGCCGGGATTGAAATTCGGACTTCCGGATTGAAAGCCTCGCCAAACGAATAAGAGAAGAAACGGAAGTCGTTTCCGAATATGACGACATCTTTATTCGTGAGATTCTTGCCCCACACCGTAAACTGCCATTTGTCTCCCGGAGTCCGGTAGGAGATGCTGCCATTCAGCACACCCGGAGTTTCGGAACTGAAGGCAGGATCGTCGTTCAGTTCAAGCTGATATCTGGACTTGTACTGCCAATCGGCCGACAGTGTCACACCGCCGCCATTCGCCAATTCCAGCTCATATACACCAGTCAGATTCAGCGAGTGCTTCGGCGTCTGCCCGGTATTGATTCCGTTCGGGATCCCGGTTTGCACCGGGATGCCGGTCACCCGACCTTTTTGAAAGCTGTAGTTGGGGCTCTGTTGCAAAGATTGGCGGCAGTCAGAGGTAGGCTGTCGCTCTGCGCCGATCAGGCGGCTGCTGCGAAATGGTGGTTGAGCATGCCCATGGCCTCCGTCAGCGCCGAGGGCCCAATGCCAAAAGCTCTCTCCACAAGGCGCACCTCGCCCCTGATGCCGGGCTGCAGGCACCAGGGGCGAGCCTGTCCTTTGCGCAGGGCTCGCATGACTTCGAATCCCTTGATCGTGGCATAGGCCGTGGGGATCGATTTGAAACCGCGCACCGGCTTGATCAGTATCTTGAGCTTTCCGTGATCGGCCTCGATCACGTTATTGAGATACTTCACCTGCCGGTGGGCCGTCTCCCGGTCCAGCTTTCCTTCGCGCTTCAATTCGGTGATCGCTGCACCATAGCTCGGCGCTTTGTCGGTATTGAGCGTGGCAGGCTTTTCCCAGTGCTTCAGGCCTCGCAGGGCCTTGCCCAGGAACCGCTTCGCTGCCTTGGCGCTGCGGGTCGGCGACAGGTAGAAATCGATCGTGTCGCCCCGCTTGTCGACTGCCCGGTACAGGTAGGTCCACTTGCCCCGCACCTTGACGTAGGTTTCATCCAGGCGCCAGCTCGGATCAAAGCCACGCCGCCAGAACCAGCGCAGCCGCTTCTCCATCTCCGGGGCGTAGCACTGGACCCAGCGATAGATCGTCGTATGGTCGACCGAAATGCCGCGTTCCGCCAGCATTTCCTCAAGGTCGCGATAGCTGATCGGATAGCGACAATACCAGCGCACCGCCCACAGGATCACATCACCCTGGAAATGGCGCCACTTGAAATCCGTCATCGTTCCGTCCGTCCAATCTCCGCCAAGCATGCTCAAGCTTCACGATTTTTGCAACAGAGCCGTTCAGGACTCTGAGTGATAAGCTCGCCAATGAGATTTGGACCTGATCCGCTGATCACCATACCGGCCAGCGGCCTTCGAAAGCGCCGTAATCAAGGCCTGACAGAAGACCGCACTCGATCACCAGTTCAGAAGGTCAAAACCCTCTTGCATCACGGGCGGCAACCACAGAAGTCCTGACCCTAGCTCGTCCACCCAACATCAAACCGCGTTTACCGGCCTGCTAGCCCTTCCTTCGGGCGCAATGGCCGATCGAGATGGTCTATTCCACCACAGCTTGCGCTTGCGTGCTTCAGATGGCCGCGGCGCCGGGATCTGGCCAGATAGACATCCCCGAAGCGGAACGCATCGCGCGGATGGGATAGAACCGCAATTCCAATGGCGAGCAAAGCCGGCCGCCGGGGCAGTGAAACGCCAGTACCCTTCAGCTAGTGTGCACCACGTCCGCAGTTGGTGCGGAGCCTTATAAAGCTCCGCAACTCGGTATGATGCTTTGCAGCGTCTCCCCACGGAGATAAGAACCGAGTCTTTTACACCGCCCCAATTGCCCGCATTGCCTCAATTGCCTCAGCATCGTAGCCAATTTGGGCGAGCACCTCCGCCGTGTGCTCCCCCAACTGCGGCGGCGCCGAGCGGATCGCACAGGGTGTCTCCGACAGCTTCACCGGGAAACCGATCTGTGGCACCCGTCCCTCCACCGGGTGATCCACATCGGTCAGCATCTCTCGTGCTCGCGCGTGGTCCGTGTGGAGCGCCTCCGCGATCCCAAGCACCGGTCCAAAGGGTATATCAGCGGGCTCCAACTCCGCCACCCATACGTCGCGGCTCTTTGTCAGGAATCTGGCCTGAAGTGCCGCCTTCTGCGCCTGGGCCGCCTGCCCGACTGGCCATTGCTGGTCCCCGAGTTCCGGCACGCCGAAGGCATCGCAGAACCGCCGCCAGAAGTGCTCCTCGATTGCCCCCAGCGCCACAAACCCTCCGCAAGCGCATTCATAAACGTTGTAGCAGGGCGCTTGGCCGATGAAGGGCCGTTCGCCACCTTTCGGTTCGATCCCGGCGAACAGCGTGTCTGCCCCGTGCATCGCTAGCCATGCAATGGCCCCGTCGTGCATGGAGATGTCGACGAATTGCCCCTGCCCGGTGCGGGCGCGAGCTGTCACTGCCGCCAGGATCCCGGTGGTTGCCATCAGCGATCCGCCGCCCATGTCTGCGATTGAGAGTCCCGGCACGATTGGCCCCTCTCCCGCCTTACCGAACAGCTGTAACGCCCCCGCCTCGGCCAGGTAGTTCAGGTCGTGTCCCGGCTTAAGCCGCCATGGCCCTGTTTGGCCGTATCCGGAGATCGCACAATAGATTAGTCGGGGGTTGATTTCCGAAAGATCGTCGTACGACAAGCCGAGCCGGTCCATTACGCCTGGCCGAAAGCCTTCTACCAGAACATCCGCATCTGCAGCGAGTTGGCGTAGTACTTCCTTGCCCTCGGCAGTCTTGAGGTTCAGTGTCAAACTTTTTTTATTACGGTTTAATAGCAGAAATGATCCCGATTCCACCTTGGCGATTGGTTCGAAGCTGCGGTTGTAGTCTCCTCCGACAGGATGTTCTATCTTCAGCACATCCGCGCCCATGTCAGCCAAGATTTGCGTAGCAAAGGCTCCCGGCAAGAGACGCGTTAGGTCGAGCACCCTAAGTCCTTCAAGTGCACTTGGCTGCTTAAGCATATGGCATAACTCCTCTCTATGATCACGCTGGCAGGGTGCTCAGCCTTTCGTGGACAAAAAGCCTTCCGGCTCTACAACGGAGGCTAACCGCCGGTGGTCATTTGGCAGATACTAGAATCTCAAGAAGGTCGGACGGGCCGGTGATCTCGCGTGGATTGGTTCGGCTCCAGATATCTTGCATCGTGTATTCGGCAATGGCCGGAAATTGATCCTCAGTGACGTTCACGGCAGATAGTGCGCGCGGCATTTTCAACGCGGATATGAAGGCGGCAACGAGGTCACCAGCAGGGGTTCCCGGCTCCCCAAAGGCAGCCGCGATGCGTTTCTGGCGCTCGCCATTCACTGAAGCATTCCACCAAAGCACGGCAGGAGACATCACGCATGAAGTGTAACCGTGCGGGACGGCGCATAACCCGCCTAGCACGTGGCCAATCGCATGGCTGGCGCCCATCGGGACGCCGCTTATGACCGGCAGCATCGATTGCCAGACACCAACCTGGCATTTAAGTCGCGCCTCCAAATCACCTGGGTCAGCCTTGACGCGCGGTAGCCCCTCTACCAGTAGCCTTAGCGCGCTGTCTGCCAGACCGTCACAATAGTCGTTGGATTGAAATGATTGCAAAGTTTCGATCGCATGGTCCAAGGCGCGCACACCAGTGGACAGAAAAAGCCACTCCGGCGTGTGACGACTTAACCCGGGATCGAGGATCACCGTGACCGGCGCCATCATACGATGTTCGTAAAGATGCTTGTGCATACTCACTGCATCTGTCGATCCGGACAGCGAATTGAATTCCCCGCCCGAAAGGGTGGTTGGGATGCAAATAGTCCGCACCGTTTGCGGGTTAAAAAGAGGCTGGTTAGCTGGGTTGATAATCGTCCCGTCTTGGCCGACCCGGATGTGATAATCGGCGAGCGCCTCTGTGCTGCGTAGGTCGTTCGAAAGGCAGAAGGGCACGAGCTTGGCGCAATCTGTAACAGAACCGCCACCAATGGAGACGATTAAGTCAGCGCTGTATTCGCGCGCTACGTTAGCGGCTGCGATAACGTCGCTATGTGGCACATGTGGCGCAACACCAGTGAACGTGACGGCATGACGTTCCCCCAACGCCTTCTCGACGTTAGCGATCTCGTCCGTCGTGCTGGCCAAAGATTGGCTGGCAATCACCATGACACCCTTTGCTTGCGAGAGCTCAAGCTCTTCCGCCAAAGCCTGCGCGGTTGGCTGACCGAACCTGACGCGTTCCGTCGAACTTAGCTTCACCGTGCCTGAGTTCACGCCGATCATTTCACTCCCCCTTATATTCCATACACTGGTGATAGCAGCCATCGCCTAAATTCGAGGCGATAGCCAAATGCAGAGGCGGTCTTCATTGAAGACGAGGTCTGGGAATGCACCAGCCGGTTTAAGCGCCGCAATACTGAAGCGTACCATGGCCGAAGATAGCTAGCGTGACTGAACTAGACCGCCGCATTATGCTAATTCCATCATTATAAATATCGTGCCCAATCTCATCTCGCAGATCCCCGCTTGACGGCAAATCGTCGCTTTAGAAAGCGGCTTTCCTTTCCAGGTCACGCAATGCCTTGCGCTGAATCTTTCCAGTTGCAGTTTTGGGCAACTCGGTGACGAACTCTACCTCCCGGGGGTATTTGTAGGGCGCAGTGACCGCTTTTACGTGCTCTTGAATGGCCCGCACTAGCCCCTCTGCGTCTTCGGGAGGCTGACGTGGAACGACAAAGGCCTTCACAATCTCGCCGCGATGCGGGTCGGGCTTACCTATTACCGCGCATTCCAACACTGCTGGATGCTCTAGTAGCGCGTTCTCCACCTCGGATGGGCCGATTCGATAGCCCGATGAATTGATTACGTCGTCGCGCCGCCCGCGATAGTAGAAATAGCCATCCGCATCCCGTATCCCCCGATCGCCTGTCACGAACCAGCGTCCCGCCGGGCCTTCTACGTAGCATTCGGCCGTGCGCGCTGGATCGTCCAAATAGCCCAGCATCATCTGCGGCGTCGGCGCCCGTAGCGCAATGTCGCCCTCGGTCCCCGCCGGCAGCCTTTGGCCCTCCGGGTCGATTACGTCCAGATCGAGCCCCGGCAGCGGGAGACCCATCGACCCGTCGCGTACCGGCATACAGGGATAGTTCAGTAGCGTCATAAGTGTCTCTGTCTGGCCGTATCCCTCCAGGATCGGCACGCCAGTCCGCACGCGCCATTTGGTGGCCACCGCCGGATTAAGCGTCTCGCCACCGGAGACGGTCAGGCGAAGCGCGCTCAGATCATAGCGCGCTTCATCCTCGTCTACCACGCGGAACAACTCGGTCGCCGGCGCGCAGTACACGCTGACCCTGTGACGGGCCAGCAATTCGAGCCGTTGGGCCGGATCGAAAGGGCCGTCATAGAAGAAGCTGCAGGCGCCCATGCTCCAAGGCCCGAATAGGATTGACGTCCCGGCCTTTGACCAGCCGACATCCGCCGTGCACCACATTACATCGTCAGGCCCCAAATCGAGCCAGTACTCGGCCGAATTGCGCCAGGCATAAAGCGCCCGCGCCGCATGCAGCACGCCCTTTGGCTGCCCCGTCGAGCCTGAAGTGTAATAAAGCACCGCCGGATCCTCGGAGAGCATCTCCGCCGCGGGATAGGTTGGATCGCCCGCCGCCAAAGCGGTCTCCCAGTCGTCGAAGCCCTCAGCTCCGTCGATGGCAAGGCGCGCGGGTACATCATCCAACAGCCCGTCGAACTTACCTGCCGTGGCCCCGCGGCAAATCACCCCCCGGACGCCGGCGTGATCAATTCGATAGTTCAGATCCTTGTGCGTCAACATCTCGATGGAAGGGATAGGCACCGCCCCCAGCCGCAAGCAGCCCACCATGGCAATCTGCCACTCTGGGATGCGCGGGGTCATAATCAGCACCCTGTCACCCTTGACGATCCCTCTTGCGGCAAGGGCCGACGCACAACGCGCGGCGGCTGAGGATATGTCCGAAAAGCGGAATCGCCGCTCCTCTCCGGACCCGTTGGACCAGATCAACGCCCAGCCGTCGTTTTCAGCCGCCCAGCGATCAACCACGTCAGTGGCAAAGTTAAATCGCTCAGGCACATTCCAACGAAAGTTCGCACGTGTCGCAGCGTAGTCTCGCATGTTGTGCGCCATCTTCTCCCTTTCCTCAAAGTATTATCTGGCTGGAGGCGGTCGCCGACTTAGACCAGGCAACTTTCTGTTCTTGTCGATTGTAAGTCAGAGATTACGCGAGATGATCAATTTCTGGATCTCGCTCGTCCCTTCATAGATACGGCAGATTCGGACATCGCGCAGGAAACGCTCAACCGGGAAATCCCTCGTGTAGCCTGCTCCGCCATGCACTTGCAGCGCTTCGGAGCAAACGCGTTCCGCCATCTCGGAGGCAAACAGTTTTGCTATGGCTGCTTCCTTGGAGCAGGGGATGCCAGCGTCGATCATACGAGCGACATGGCGATAATACTGGCGGGCGACATCTATCTCAGTGGCCATTTCTGCCAGCTTAAAGGCAACGCCCTGAAGCTCTATGATTGGCTTGCCGTAAGCCTCACGCTCTTTGGCATAGCTTACGGCAGCATCGAGAGCCGCTTGCGCGATTCCCACTGCTTGCGCAGCAATGCCGATACGCCCGTCCGATAACAGGCGCATCATATCGCGATAGCCGCACCCAACCGCTCCAACCACATTCTCGACTGGCACGCGTACGTCACTGAGAGCCATCTGTGTCGTATGGGCGGTGTGCTGACCGAGCTTATCCTCGATTCGCAAAACATCGACGCCAGGGGCTTTCGGGTCCACCAAGAATGTAGTGAAACCATTTTTGCCGGCAGTTTTGTCTGTCACGGCCAAAACGAGCGCAAACCCCGCCTCTGAACCGTTGGATACGTAATGTTTCGTTCCATTCAACACGTAGTGATCGCCATCTAGCCGTGCGGACGTTTTGAATGCGGCCGTGTCTGATCCACTATGCGGCTCAGTGAGCATGGCCGCGCCGATGAGTTCGCCCCGTGCGACAGCCGGTAGGTATTTCTGACGCTGATCTCTCGACCCAAGTTGGTACAACGGCATGGCGCCGCCCAAATTATGCACATGAACGATCGTCCCGAGACCAGCATCTGCTGCAGAGAGCTCCTCGATCACCAACGCATAGTTCAGGAAACCGATCTCGGAGCCGCCGTACTCTTCAGGAATCATCATTCCCATGAAGCCGAGCTCGCCAACCGCCTTCAGCTCCTCATGCGGCCAGGCGCTCGACTTGTCCCGAGCTGCAGCTGTCGGTGCGATCACCTCGCGCGCCAAACGCCGTGCAGCCTGCCTGATAAGCTCTTGCTGCTCCGTCAGCCCGAATCGTTCATGGTCGACAGTCATAATCATCGGATCCTGTGCTTCGATAATGAAACCTATGGAGCGCCTTTTTAAAGCGCCAACTCGCCGGGGTTACCGATCCCAAGGCTTAATCGGCATCCGCTTTTGCAGCCTACGCTCCAATGAAGCTCGGCTTACGTTTCTCTTGAAAGGCTGCGAGTCCTTCCTTCATGTCGTGACTGGATGCGTGGAGCTCGCCTGCCAGCAACTCCAACCGCAAAGCGCTCGCAAGAGGCTGATCCAGACCATCGTCGACCAGCGCCTTCATCCGTCGCAACACGAGCGAACTTTTGTCGGCGAGCTTCAGCAAGAGGCGGTTGACAGCAACCTCCAGTTCGCTGTCAGCCACCACTTCGTTGACCAATCCACATTGAACCAGATCCTCAGATGGCACGAATTCACCTGTATAGAGCAGGTACTTAGCGCGCGTAGCACCAATCTTGCGTGGGAGGCGTACGGAGTTCCCCGCACCCGGCAAGAGGCCAAAGTTCGCATGAGCATCACCAAGCTTGGCCGACTTCGCAGCAACCACAAGATCGCAGCACAGAACCAGCTCCAGCCCGCCCGCCAAGGCCAGCCCATTGACTGCAGCGATCACTGGTCGCGGGAAGCTTTCAAGCCTCATGAAGGTTGCCAGTAGATCATCCAGGAACGCACGAGCCGCTTGAGGCCCATTAACGACCTGCGACTGAACATATTTGAGATCCGCCCCCGCGCAAAATGCTCGACCGGCTCCCGTCAACACCACGGCTTTTACATTGGGATCATTCTCAACCTGAGTGAGCCCGTCATTGATGCCCCTGATAACCTCAGGGGTAATGGCGTTCATCGCTGCTGGGCGGTTGAGCGTAAGCCATAGCGCACCATTTCGAATCCCGGAAATGAGCGTAGCTTCAGTTGCCGCCATCTAATTACCCCGCAAACTCATCAAACAATTTGACTCTAGGGACAGTTATCTGTCTAATTGGACGAAATGTAAACCCCCGTTTCGAAATGTGGGGGCACATGGCCCACTCAGGAGAGCAAGGATGAGGGGCGGTCTTGAGGGCGTCGGGAGACGATGCCGGGCTATACGTCTGGCTGGTGCGGACTTGATAGGTCGTTTGATTGCAGCCGTTGCTGTTCGTCATGCAGTGGAGCGCTCCACATGAGTGACCATGAGAGTAGTCGCGCTGAACTGCCCTTAAGTCTGCTTGGCTTCCGGGCGGATGGTGAACATCACCTTTGCGGAGCCTGCCGTTACCCGACTATACCGCCATGCGGATGTACACAAAGAAGCCCATTCTGAAAGGACTTGTATAATGACCGATATCTATGTCGTTGGCGTTGGCATGACGCCCTTTGGTCGAATGCTCGACGTCGATTTGAAGACAATGACCCGCATAGCTGTTGAAGCGGCGTTTGCCGATGCGGGCATTACCAAGGACGCAGTCGAAGCTGCCTGGTTTGCCAATGCCGCCCAAGGACATATGGAAAAGCAGCACATGATCCGTGGCCAGATTGCGCTGCGTAGCATGGGCATAGGCGGCATCCCGGTCGTAAACGTCGAAAACGCCTGCGCCAGCGGTGCCTCCGCATTTAATCTCGCCGTTACCAATCTAAGAGCCGGTGAATCCGATGTCGTATTGGCAGTTGGCGCCGAGAAACTCTTCTCACGCGACAAGGCCCTGATGTTTGGCTCGTTTGATGGCGCGAGGGATGTCGCCGACGCTGACTGCATCCACAGCCAGCTTATGGCGCTAGGAGAGGGTATTGTCGCACCAGAGGGCTCCACGTCTGACAAGCCATACAGCGTATTTATGGATGTCTATGCGGCGTTCGCTCGCTTCCATATGAAGACGTTCGGGACCACGCAACGTCAGATCGCTGCGGTTTCGGCCAAGAACCATATCCATTCCGTTGAAAATCCTTTGTCCCAGTTTCGCGTTGCCTACACGACCGACGAGGTGCTTGCGGCGCCGCCGATCACATACCCTCTCACGCTGCCCATGTGCTCACCGATTTCAGACGGCGCTGCGGCCGCCGTTCTAATGACTGAGGCCGGGCTTAGGCGGCATGGCATCGACAAATCTCGTGCGATCAAGGTGCTCGCTTCCGTAATCCAAACAGGCAGCGATCGTGCCCCCTCCGATGTTGCAAATCACGTGACAGCGGTCGGAGCCCGCCGGGCCTATGAAAAGGCAGGCATCGATCCGAAGGACGTTTCAGTCGCCGAAGTCCACGACGCCACTGCCGTGGGTGAAATCATCCAGATCGAGAATCTCGGCCTAGTTCCTTTCGGAGATGGTGGGCCCGCATCGGAGCGCGGTGACACGACGATCGGCGGCCGCATCCCGGTGAATCCGTCTGGCGGACTTGAATCGAAAGGGCATCCTGTGGGCGCCACGGGTATCGCCCAAATCTATGAACTTGTGGGCCAACTGCGCGGTGAGGCTGGAGCACGGCAGGTCGAAGGTGCCCGCATCGCCGTTGCGGAAAACGGTGGCGGCCTCCATGGCATCGAAGAAGCTGTCGCCTGCATCACAATCCTCGGCAAAAACTAATATCTGGAAGCGTTATGAACCTCCAAGACAAGATCGCTATCGTCACCGGTGCTGGCTCGGGCCTAGGTCGTTCCACAACCCGCGCTCTCGCTGAAGCAGGCTGCCGGATCGCCGCTTTTGATCTCAGCGCCGAACGCCTTGACGCCTTGAGAGACGAGTTAGGCGACGTTGTATTTACTGCCGAAGTGGATGTCGCTGATGAGATCAGCGTTAAGACCGGGATCGAAAGGGCGCGCTCGGCATTCGGCGCGATCCACATCGCTGTCAATTGCGCCGGTGTCGCCGATGCTGCCAAGACCGTCTCCCGTGGCGAACCTTTTCCACTCGCCATCTGGAACAAGGTTCTCAGCATTAATCTTACGGGGACCTTCAATATAATCCGTTTCGCGGCGCAAGCGATGATTGCAAACATCCCCGATGGGGGCGACCTCGGGGAACGCGGAGTGATCATCAATACAGCCTCGGGCGCAGCAACCCAAGGACAGATAGGCCAGGCTGCATATTCCGCAAGCAAAGCCGGCGTTATGGGCCTTACCCTACCCGTCGCTCGCGATCTCGCCCAACATCGCATCCGTGTTGTATCCATCAACCCCGGTCTATTTGACACTAATATGGTCGCCGGGATGCCTGATGTGGTCTCCCAGTCCATCATCGATCGAATGATCTTGTTCCCGGACCGGATGGGTCGGCCAGAGGAATTTGCTAGCCTCGTCCGCCACATTGCCGAGAACAGCTATATCAACGCAACCACTATAGATCTGGATGCTGGCGCGCGAATGCATCCGAAATAGGCCCAGTCGGCCCGAAGCTGCGATTTTGGTCATCTTGGAGAACACGTCGGGAACGGGCTGGTTGTTGTTGACGATCGCCCATGCGAGGAACGACGTTCCGCTCCGATAAGGGAGCGGCGTTATGAGCCTTGGCGTTTCGAGTGGGGATCTGATCGGCTCCTGGAGCCTGAGTTTTTCGGACATCGCGTTCGTGACCGGCAAAGCGGAGACGGCACGACTGGGATTGGCGGTTCAGCTTAGATTTTTCGCCGGGCATGGCTTCTTTGTGCCGGATCATGCGTCGATACCCTCCGACGGTGTCTTGTATCTGGCGGAGCAACTTGGTCTCGATGCCAAATCCGTGAACCACTATGATTTTTCCGGGCGCACCGCCCGCCGGCATTGCGCGGAGATTTTGCGGCATCTCGGGTTCCGCCGTATGACGCAGACGGATCGCAGGGCGTTGTCGAGGTGGATTTCCGACGATCTTTGTGCGGGCGGGCAGCCGATCAATGCCATGCTCGAGCATGTTTTCCTGTGGTGCCGCGACCGCCGTATCTATGGGCCGTCGCGCAAGGAGCTGGAACGCCTCGTCCGTTCGCAACGACACCTCTATCTGGAGGCCCTGTTGGCCCGAGTCCGCGATCGGCTTGCGCCGGATGCGGTCGCCTTGCTGGAAGCCTCGCTCGCCGATCCCGATGGCCCGACCGGCTTCAACACGATGAAGGGGGATGCAGGTCAGGCGACGCTCGAAAACATTCTTGGCGTGACCGCCAAACTCGCCTTTATCCAACGGCTTGCTCTTCCCCGAGATTTCCTATCGGTCACGGGCAAGGCATGGGTCGATCAGATCGTTCGCCGGGTTGCCGGCGAGAAAGCCTCGGAGATGCGCCGGCATGTACCGGCGCGCCAGCTCGGGCTCTATGCCGTTTATCTGATGGCGCGGGAAGCTCAGCTTACGGATGCGATGGTCGACCTGCTGATCGAGACGGTCCATAAGATCGGATCGCGCTCGAAACGCAAGGTGGTGGGCGATATCGCGAAAGACATCGAGCGGGTCTATGGCAAGGAGCGACTCCTGGTCGAGATTGCCAGCGCTTCGATCGACGATCCATCCGGGCGCATCTGCGATGTCATTTTCCCAATCGCCGGCAAGGACAAACTGGCGGCGATCATCAAGGAAAGCCAGGCAAAGGGCGCCTTGGATCGGCGGATCTACAAGGTGATGCGGAGGTCATGGGCCAATCATTATCGCCGTATGCTGCCAAGCCTGCTTTCGGCACTGGAGTTCCGGTCGAACAACGCCGTGTGGCGTCCGGTGCTGGCGGCCCTGGACTGGATCAGAAGCAAAGTGGATGATGGATGCCGCTACGTGCCGCCGCACGCAGTGCCGGTCGACGAGGTCATTCCGGCGAGATGGCGCAGTTCCGTCATTGATGAAGAGGGGCGCGTAAACCGGATCAGTTATGAGCTTTGTGTCCTCGCGCAACTGCGCGATCGCATCCGTTCTAAGGAAATCTGGGTTGTCGGGGCGGACCGATACCGCAATCCCGATGACGATCTTCCCAAGGACTTCGATGCGCGGCGAGAAGCATATTACACAGGATTGAACCTGACGGCGGATGCGCGTGCATTTTCAAGCGCCATCCGGGAAGAGCTTGCTCAGGAACTGTTGCTCCTCAATGCCAATATTCCCCGGAACGACAAGGTTCGGCTGCTGTGGCGCGGCGAGAACCGTATATCTCTCACCCCGTTCAAACCCTTGCCCGAACCCAGGGGTCTCGCCTCGATCAAGACCGAGATCGGCCAACGCTGGCCGATGACCGGGCTGCTCGACGTACTGAAGGAGGCTGCCCTTGATACGGGACTTCTCGAAGCGTTCGAAACATCGGCCTCGCGTGTTGCACTGCCGAAAACCGCGCTGGATCAACGTCTCCTGCTATGCCTCTACGGCCTGGGAACGAATGCCGGGCTCAAGCGGATCGCCGGCGCCACCCCCGATGTCAGCTATGAAGAGCTGCTGCATGTCCATCGCCGCTTCGTTCATGCCGCGGCGCTCAAGGAGGCGTGTGCCAGGGTTGCGAATGCGACCCTGGCAATCCGCAATGCTGCAGTCTGGGGGGACGCCGGCACGGCCTGTGCGTCAGATTCCACAAAGTTCGGAGCCTGGGATCGCAACCTGATGACGGAATGGCATGCGCGTTATGGTGGACGGGGCGTCATGATCTACTGGCATGTCGAACGACGCGCGACATGCGTCTATTCCCAGCTCAAGCGCTGCTCTTCCTCCGAGGTCGCCTCCATGATCGAGGGCGTGCTGCGCCATTGCACCGACATGGAAATCCAGCGACAATATGTTGATAGTCATGGCCAAAGCGCGGTTGGCTTTGCATTTTGCCGGCTTCTCGGATTTGAGCTTGCACCCCGCCTGAAAGCGATCGCTCGCCAGAAGCTGGCTCTTCCCGATGTCGGCATGCGAACGCGGCTTCCCCACTTGCAGCCGATCCTCTCCAGTCCGATCAACTGGGATGAGATCGAGCAGCAATATGACGAGATGGTCAAATATGCAGCCGCGATGCAGACAAAAACCGCCGACCCGGAGGCGATCCTGCGCCGGTTTAGCCGCTCCGAGGTGATGCACCCGACCTACAAGGCGTTGAGTGAGCTGGGCCGCGCGGTCAAGACGATCTTCCTGTGCCGGTATCTGCGCGAGGAGTCCTTCCGCCGCGAAATTCATGAAGGCCTGAATGTCGTTGAAAACTGGAACAGTGCCAATGGGTTCGTTTTCTTCGGCAAGGGCGGCGAGATCGCCACTAACCGCATCGATGAGCAGCAGCTCTCGGTCCTGGCGCTACATTTGCTGCAAGCGTCGCTTGTCTATGTGAACACCCGAATGCTTCAGAGCGTGCTGGTGGAACCGAAATGGACGGGCCGGATGACGCCGGATGATTATCGCGGCCTCACACCGCTGATTTACAGCCACGTCAATCCTTATGGCCGCTTCGACCTCGATCTGAATAGCCGGATCGATTTTGGGCGGCTTGCTGCCTGACCGGGGCCTTTCCGCTCGCACCATTTGGGTGCACCCGAACGTGACGATCGGAAGTGACATATACGACATGTCACAAAAGGGTGGTTCCGTCACCAATGTTACTGTACGAGGGCAAAGCCACCCTAATGTGACGGATTTGCCCATGACCCGCGTCGGCTACGCCCGCGTCAGCACCATCGACCAGGATCTCGACATCCAGGTTGCCCGGTTGAAGGCAGCGGGCTGTGAAATCCTCCGCTCCGAAACAGGCTCGGGCGCATCGCGCACTGGACGCACGGAGCTTGAGACGATCATGCAGTTCCTGCGCGCCGATGACGAACTCGTCGTCCTGCGTCTCGATCGGCTCGGTCGCTCCACACGCGATGTTCTCAATCTGGTTCATGAACTCGACCAGAAGGGAGCCTCATTGCGGGTGCTTGAGCCGGAGGTGACGACGGCCGGAAGCATGGGGCGGATGGTGATCACCATTCTGGGCATGGTCGCGGACATGGAACTGACGTTCATCAAGGACCGGCAGCGCGCCGGGATCGAGGCGGCGCGCGCCGAAGGCGTCTACAAAGGCCGGAAGAAAAACATCGATGACGATGAAATCCGACGCCGGATCACCGCCGGCGCGAGCAAGGCCAGCGTCGCGCGCGACCTCAAGATCTCAAGAATGACCGTCTATCGGGCGCTTGACGTCATTCCTTCAAGGATCGGGCTGCCGGAAAAGCCGCCTTCTGTCACCATCGCCCTGCATCTGACCATCGAGAACTTCAACAAGCATGGTCGTGGCAGAAAGCCCGCTCGCGAGCGCATTGAGGCGATGCTGGAGCGGGATTACCAGATGCAAAAGACCGGGAACTGCGATTACACGCTGACCGTCGCCTATGATCAGGGTGCCGATGGCGTCAGCCTCGATGATGAGATCGCATCTCTCCAGACAGAGATGTTCAACATCGCAGAGAGCTACAGGTGCTCGATCGAGACCGATGTTTACGAGATTGGAGGACAAGAGCGAGCCTGGTAGATCGCCATGTTCAATCTTTGTTCTTCAACATGGCCAAAATCGCAGCTTCGGGCCGACTGGGCCAATCCAGAGCGGCATTTCCTCAAGTTCTGCCAGAGCTGGTTTGAAAAGCGCGGGCGGCCGTAATCCGGCCCTGCGCTGGCTCGTTTTGGAACGTCCCTGACGGCTATCCGTTCAAGCACCGGCTAGTATAGGCGTATACAGGTATGCACCTATACTAGCCGGTAATGCGCCCCCTCCCCTTCTTCACGAACAGGTCGTCCAGCGCCTCGCCTAGCAGGCTTTGGACGGTCGTCCCCTCCTCGGCCGCGATGATGCGAAGCTGCGTGCTGACCTCCGGGGGGAAGTGCCCGCCAATCAACTTGGTTCCCTGTCGGCCATTCGGGGCGGCCTTGCGGGACACGTCTGCCGGCTCGATCGCCGGCGCTGGGGCCGGTGCCGCGTCGCCGTCCGCCTTGGCGCGGTTCAACACCGCTTGCAGACTGTTTCCGCCCTTCGCCATCACGCCGCCTCTGCTTTATTGTATAGGCGTATAGTTGTATACTCGTATAGTCGCCGGATTTCGTCGGCCGCTGGGCCATGCGGCTCGAACTCCTGCACGGCCTGGCCTGCCGCTTGGGCGCGGAAAAAGGCTTTGCGGTTGCCGATCGTCACCGGGCAAACGGTCGCGCCAAGCTCCGCCACGGCCTGAATGGCGTCGGCCGTCTCCTGACCTTGCGGGGGCACGAAAGTAAGGACCACGGCAAAGGCGCGGTCGAGCTGGCGCACAACGTCGAGCGTGTGCGTCATGCTCATCGTGTCGAACACGGCCGTTTTGGTCGGGATCAGGATGAAGTCGGCATGGCGCGCCGCCTCATAGGCCACGTCGCGCGCGACCGCCGCCCCGTCGATCACGACAAGATCGGTGCCGGCGTCCGCGCAGGCTTTGAGCATGGCGGGCAGGCGCACCGGCTGAATAGACGCCACGGCGGGCGTGTCGAGCTGGCGCACGTCCTTCCAGAACGAAGCCGTCGCCTGCGGGTCCAGGTCGATGATCGCGGCGACCTTGCCCGCCTGCTCGGCCGCGACCGCCAGACAGGTCGCGAGCGTCGTTTTCCCGACGCCGCCTTTCTGTGAGAGAATGGCGAGAACCTTCATGCTACACTCCTACACGTATAGTCCTATACTTGTATACACACACTGGACGGGGAGGGGAAGCCTTATCGTCACTGAAATGACGATAGGGCACGCTGAATCTGAAATGACGAAAGCCCCTCAATCTTCCGGTTCGTCATCGTCCAGCGGCTCATGGCTCATCTGGCCGTGATCCTCGATCGGGCAGAGCGGCGCTCCGGCCTGCTCAAGCCATTTGCGCGCGGTCCCGACGGTATAGCCGCACTCCATGCACTCGCATTTGAGCATCCGGGCTTTCTGCTTCTTGGGCGCGGTCGTCTCGCCGCCCGTATCAAGCCGCGCATGGGGGAGGGGGCCGGCTGCGTCCAGTATCGGCGCGACGGCCGCTAGGAAGGCTTCGCCGGGAACGGTCGCCCGCATCTTCCCGACCAAGCCAAGGCCAAGCGCAACCCGTTTAAACGCCTTCCCATGCCCTGCCGGGATGCCAACCGCCGCGTGGACCAGTTCATGCGCGAGGATGGCCGCGATCTGCGCCGGCATGGCGTCGGGCGCTGCGCGAGGTCGGGCCTAATGAAGATTTCAAAATGCCCGTCCGCGCTCAGGCGGTTATCCCAGCACTCGCCGATCGCCTTGCCTTTACGGCCCGCGCTGGTGAAGCCGATCGCGACCCGCACGCGCGAGGGCAGGGGGGCATCCAGCGCCTCGAACAGCGGGGCCATGCCCGCCGCCACCCGGTTGAGCCAGCTTTCGCGATTGTCCTGCGTCATGCCTTCTACTCCCTTCAAATCGCCCTTCGGGGCGATGGCCTCTCGCCATCGCTCCCGAGGCTCAGGACTCACTGATCAGAGCCAGAAGAGCACGGTGGCCGCCAGTGCGAGTGCGGAGAAGTAGACGGTTGGGCAGCGGTCGTAGCGTGTTGCCACGCGGCGCCAGTCCTTCAGGCGGCCGAACATGATCTCGATGCGGTTACGCCGTTTGTACCGCCGCTTGTCGTATTTGACGGGCAGAGATCGGGATTTGCGGCCCGGAATGCACGGTTTGATGCCCTTTTGCTCCAGGGCATCTCTGAACCAGTCCGCGTCATAGCCGCGGTCGGCGAGCATCCACTTGGCCTTGGGCAAATCGTCGAGCAAGGCCGCTGCACCGGTGTAATCGCTGACCTGGCCGGCCGTGATGAAGAAGCTCAAAGGGCGGCCGTTGGCATCAGTCACGGCATGCAACTTCGTGTTCATGCCGCCCTTGGTCCGTCCGATCAGACGCCCGAGATCCCCTTTTTTACCCCAAGGCTGGACGCCGTGCGGTGGGTCTTGAGATAGGTCGCGTCGATCATGACGGTCTGCGGCTCGGCCCTCTGGGCGGACAGGCCTTCCATCATCCGAGTGAACACGCCCATTTCGCCCCACCGTTTCCAGCGGTTATACAATGTCTTGTGCGGCCCGTATTCTCTGGGCGCATCCCGCCAGCGCAGTCCGTTCCGGTTGACGAAGATGATCCCGCTTAGCACCCGTTGGTCGTCGACCCGTGGCTTGCCGTGGCTCTTGGGAAAATACGGCGACAGACGCGCCATTTGCTCGTCCGTCAGCCAATACAGGTCACTCATGCTCAGTCTCCTCGCGGAGCCTGAATCATATCGTTGCCTGCCAATCAATGGGTCCTGAGCCTAGCTATCTGGTATCCTTTCGGTCAAGGATATCATTATAGTAACATTGAATGGGCTGGGAATCGGGCGCTTTTCCTTTGTCGATTGCCTGCAGTCCGCTTAGTTGCAGGGGGCATGAAATCGGTTCAGACAAATCCATATTCCGCGAAACGTACAGGGTTGTGGTTGACCCTCGCTGTCCACTCCGATGCCTTTTGCTCATCCCCTCGCGCCTATCTCGAAGCCCTATGGTGGCGTCTTCGCCGGAAACGGCTGCGCTCCCGCAGCCAGTTCGCCCGTTTGCTGGGCCATTCTCGAAGGGCCTATGATCTGTGGTTGTTGCAGGAACATGCCACGCCGCCGACAGGGGAGGGCAGTGAAGCCATGCCGCTCATCATAGCTCTGGTCGATGGCAGGGCAGGGCAGCGGGGGTTGCAGGAAACGTTGAGCAGCCTAGCGGCCAACGGCATAGCAGCACTGCTGCTGGATGAAAATCATCTGTCCGCAGCGGCTGAAGTGGTCCGGCAAATCGATTGGACCAAGGGCCCCTGGCTAATGCCAATCGCTGCCGGAGACAGGATTGCACCCGGCACGGCAGCGGCCTACCGGACTGCGATTTCCGGGACGGAAGCCCATCTCATTTATGCCGATGACGATCTGCTGGACAAGGATCGGCGTTTTGCTCCGCATTTCAAGCCTGACTGGAACAGCGAGCTTTTCCGGCATTTCGACTATCTGTCAGGCGCCTGCATCCTGCGGGCGACAGGAGAGGAATTGGCGGCTCTGGCGTCGACGGAAGATTGGGGACGTGAACTTGTCCTGCGCGCGGTGGCGAAGGGCGCACCGCTCCACATCCGAAAGGTGCTGCATCACCGCCGGAAGCGCCCCAAACCGGAGGCGACCGCCGCCGCTCCTGTTCAGGCGCGGGATCTGCCCCCTGTCACCGTCATCGTGCCGACGCGCAACCGCGTGGACCTGCTGCAAACATGCCTTTGGGGCCTTGCCGCGACGGATTATCCCGACATTGAGGTAATTATCGTCGATAATGACAGCGACGATCCCGCGACGCTGGACTTTCTGAGCCAGCTCGATCCAGGGCGTTATCGCGTTCTGCGGCATGCAGGCCCGTTCAACTATTCAGCGATCAACAATCGCGCCGCCGCGGAAGCGCGAGGCCAGCTATTATGTCTGCTGAACAACGACATTGAGGTGATGGAGCCGAACTGGCTTGCCATCATGGCGGTCCAGGCCTTGCGCGATGATGTCGGGGCCGTAGGCGCGCGGCTTCTTTATCCAGATGGCCGTATTCAGCATGCTGGGGTCGTCATAGGCATGGGCGGAGCAGCGGGACATGCCCACCGCTTCCTCCATCCGAAGGAGGAGGGCTACTTCCAGCGCCATTCGCTGCCGCAATTTGCTTCTGCCGTCACCGCCGCCTGTCTGGTAGTAATGCGCGATCGTTTTCTGGCTGTTGGTGGCTTGGATGACCGTAACTTTTCAGTTGCCTTCAACGATGTGGACCTATGCTTGCGCTTGAACCAGCGGGGGTGGCAATCTCTTTACGAGCCGCGCGCGACGTTGATCCACCATGAATCGGTTTCGCGCGGTTTCGATCGCGATCCCATAGGAGCGGCACGATTTGCAGGGGAGTTAGCCGCGCTTCAGCAGTTGTGGAGTACGGAGGGGACAATCGACCCGTTCCATCATCCTGAGCTTAGCCGTGCCAGCGAACACTTCGTGATCAGGCTTTAGGGGGCATCATGATGGCCCTACACAAAATCCCATCCTCTGATCGCCTCGCTCTCCCGCAGGTGACTCTGTGCGCGGCGACATCGGTGAATGTGAAGGCGACGTTGCGAGCGTTGGAGGCCAGTGTAGCCCAAATAGATTTTGCCGCGTGCAAGCTGTTCACCGACGCGCCCCTTGAGCCGGAGAATCCCGCTATTTCCATCGTTCCGATCCCCCGGCTCGGTTGTTCTGCCGCCTATTCGGAATTTTTGTTGTCGCGGATGGTAGATCATGTCGACACATCCCACTGCCTTGTCGCGCAATGGGACGGCCATGTGCTCGATGCGTGGCGATGGCGACCAGAATTCCTTGATTATGACTATATCGGTGCGAGCTGGCCGCAGTTCGATGATGGACATGATGTCGGCAATGGCGGCTTTTCCCTGCGCAGCCGGCGGCTGATGGAGGCCTGTTGCGATCCCCAGTTTCGAGCGTCGCATCCCGAAGATATCGCCATAGGGCGGATTAATCGCACTTGGCTGGAGGGGAGGGGGATGCGTTTTGCCTCGCCCGCGCTTGCCGACCTGTTTGCGACCGAACGGACGGGTGATCTGCAAAGCAGCTTTGGCTATCATGGCGTATGGAACATGCCCCGCGCCCTCGGGGCTGAAGCTTTCTGGCAAATTTATCGTGAGCTTGATGACCGCGGCACGGTCAGGCACGATTTTTCGAGCATCCTGAAGGATGTAAGGCATGGCCCTGGCGGGCAGATCCGCATGATCCGGATGATTGCCGATCATATGAAACATCGCTTTGGTCGGACAAGAGGCGATACGTGCCTCACTTCCTCCCAATCGTCTGACAGAAAGGCCTGATGGGCTGTGTCCAATCTTTTTCCCGGTATGCCGCTGATCGAATCTCCCTTGTTTCCTTTGGGCAAGGCATCTCAAGGGCTGACTGCCGAGGAAGATCGGGTCGCCACCAGCCTTTACGAAAAAGGCTATGCCATATTCGACTTTCCCGATGCCGAGCTGGATGCCCGGATTGAACGGGTCCAGTGCAACCTGTCGCCGCGCTACGGGATCGATTTCGGCAACCCGCATGGCGACAAGACGACAGGGGAGCGCCGCATCCAGGATGCGTGGCTGTTCGATGAAGATGTCCGCGCCATCGCCGCAAACGAGGCCGTCCTGGATCTGCTCAGCAAGCTGTATGGACGCCGCGCCTTCCCCTTCCAGACGCTGAATTTTCCGGTTGGTACGCAACAAGAGGCCCATTCAGACTCGGTACATTTTTCAAGCCTGCCCGAACGGTTCATGTGCGGGGTATGGCTGGCAATGGAGGATATAGGGCCGGATGCAGGGCCGCTTTTTTATTACCCCGGCTCACACCGCTGGCCGATCATGACCAATGCGCTAATTGGTCGGCGCGGATACGGAAGTGATTTAGGCTCAGGACCCATTGATTGGCAGGCAACGATATGATTCAGGCTCCGCGAGGAGACTGAGCATGAGTGACCTGTATTGGCTGACGGACGAGCAAATGGCGCGTCTGTCGCCGTATTTTCCCAAGAGCCACGGCAAGCCACGGGTCGACGACCAACGGGTGCTAAGCGGGATCATCTTCGTCAACCGGAACGGACTGCGCTGGCGGGATGCGCCCAGAGAATACGGGCCGCACAAGACATTGTATAACCGCTGGAAACGGTGGGGCGATCTACCTCGCCGCAGCCGTCATCAACTCACGATGAATCCCCACAACCCCTAGAGTCGAAAGATTCAGTCACCAGCTATGTGGTCGACGCCGCTTCGATTGCTGTGTCGCGCCGGCATCGGCGAGCGAAGACCGACAGGATCGATGGAGAAACGCTGGTTCGTATCCTGATGGCGTGGATGCGCGGTGAGCCAAGGGTGTGCTCGATGATTCGCGTGCCAACAGGGGGCGTTTGCGGGAGGGGGCGGAATCCTACGCTAAGGATTTGGGCCAGCGATATTCCCCGGTTAGATTGATGTGTTCCCATCCCAACGGCGAGACGTGGGCGAGTAGATCAGGCGCGATATGGGTACCGCTGGCGGCCCGGGTATTGACGACCTCGCCGAGCTTCATGGTGTTCCAGAATATGATGATGGCGGCGAGCAGGTTCATTCCGGCGATGCGATAGTGCTGGCCTTCGCCGGATCGATCCCGGATTTCACCTCGGCGGTGGAAGCTGATGGCGCGCTTTAGGGCGTGGTGGGCCTCACCCTTGTTGAGGCCGATCTGAGCCTGGCGCTGGAGGCCGGCATCAAGAATCCAGTCGATCATGAACAGGGTTCGCTCGATGCGGCCCACCTCTCGCAATGCGAGGGCCAGCTCATTCTGGCGCGGGTAAGAGGCGAGCTTGCGAAGAATCTGGCTGGGGGCGACGATCCCCGCTGCGATCGTCGCCATGATGCGCAGGATGTCGGGCCAGTTGCGCTCGATGAGCGGTTCATTGATCTTACCTCCGACCAGCGCTCGCACATTGGCCGGCGTCGCGTTGGGCGTGAAGGCATAGAGTCTTTTCTGAGGGAGATCGCGGATACGGGGGGCGAACCTGTAGCCGAGCAAGGCGCAGGCGGCGAACACATGATCGGTGAAGCCGCCCGTGTCGGCAAAATGCTGGCGAACGCGGCGGCCCGCGTCATTCATGAGCAGCCCGTCCAGGATATAGGGAGCCTCGCTGACCGTTGCCGGGATCACCTGGGTTGCGAACGGCGCATATTGATCGGACACATGGCTGTATCCCTTGAGGCCCGGGACGTTGCCATATTTCGCGTTGATCAGATTCATCGCCTCGCCCTGCTCGGTAGCAAGGAAGAACTGCCCGTCGCTGGATGCCGATTGCCCTTGTCCCCAGAAGGCGGCCATGGGCAGGGCGGCGTGGGCCTCCACGATCATGGCGAGCGCCCGATCATAGGCGCTGCCTTCGACATGCCAGCGCGCGATCCGCAGCAATTCCCAGAAGCTGTGCGTGTTGGTCGCCGCCGCCATCTTGCGCAAACCGAGATTGACGCCTTCCGCCAGCAACACGTTCATCAGGCCGATCCGGTCGCTGCAGGGCGCGCCGGTGCGCAGATGCGTGAACGCCTCGGAAAATCCGGTTCGCTCATCGACTTCCAGCAACAGATCGGTGATCCTCGCGGGCGGGAGCTGTTGATAGAGATCGAGCACGAGATCCTCGGCCCCTTCGGGCGTGTCGGCCCTCAGCTTGTCGATGTGCAGCTTGCCGTTCTCGATGATGCCGCCTGGGATCGTGCCGGTTCGCGCCGCGCGGCCAAACTCCTTCAGCCGTGTATCCAGTCGAGCCCTGCGCTCGGCCAGCCATTCGCCGGGTCGCAGCGGCACGGCGAGCCGCGCGGTCTGCTCTATCGCCTGTGGCGGGACCAGAAGCTGCTTGAGGTCGCCATAGCGGCGCGATCCCGCCAACCATATGTCACCGGACCGGAAGGCGTCGCGGATGTGGAACAGCACCGCGATTTCCCAAAGCCGGTGGTCGCCGCTGGGCTCAGCGCGAAGATGACGATGCCATTTCGAGTTGGGACGTAGAAAATCCACCGGCGGATCGACCTTGATCCCGTTACGCAGCATCGCAACGGCCGCCAGAAGAGGCGTGGCGATCGGCGCCGCCTGCATGTCGAGCAGGCGCAGCATCCTGGGCGCGTAGAGGCGGAAACGGTGATAGCCGTCCAGCACACGGCTGAGCGGGTCGGCCGCGAGCACGTTGGTCAGCGCGGAGGCCGTGGCGACAAGGGTTCTGAACCGTTCCC
The DNA here is from genome assembly GCF_001456115.1 of Sphingobium baderi. NCBI lineage: Bacteria > Pseudomonadati > Pseudomonadota > Alphaproteobacteria > Sphingomonadales > Sphingobiaceae > Sphingobium > Sphingobium wenxiniae. Next base: position 215,190 of record NZ_CP013264.1, read on the forward strand.
AGCCAGGCCCGGTGGCGATTATCCCGTCCAGGGCCGTGCCATCGTCCTGCGCTCCAAGCAAAGCACCACCGATTTCGGCAAAGGACTTCAGCGTGTCCCGAACGGCCGCCTTTTCGTCGGCGATCCTGGTGTTGCAAAGGCGTTCGGAGGCCCGATAGAGACGGCCTACGATGCGATCGTGGGTCTCCACGATGACATCGGCCAGCGATGACCGCCATTCCAGGGTGCAGACAGCGAGGATCGCAAGCCGCCTGTCTTCGGGCAGATCACGCATGCCGTCGGCGTAATAGCGCTCGCCCTGCCGGCGAAGCCGGGTCACACGATGCGCCGGCACGCCGTCCAGCAAATCCGCCGGAAGATCGAACCTTTGAAGATATTCCAGTCGATCCATCAGCCGGTTAGCGGCTGCTGAATTTGCGCCAACCTCGAACTGTCGCAGCCATACGAAGCGCGTGACGCGACCATCCACCGTATCCTCCAACAGGTGAGCCAAATTCTCGCTCAGGGTTGGCGTGATGCGATGGGCGATAAGATCCTCGATCCGGCGCTCGGCCTCAACCAGCGCATCGGCGCAAAGGCGCTCGATCGTCGAGGAGCCGGGAAGGATCGTGCGGGTGCGGCGACACTCCGCAACGAAGCGACGGGCAAGATCCTCATTCGATGTCGCCGCCTCGGCTTCCCGAGCGATCCATTCGCGCAAATCCCGTGCGCCCCGCCCCGAAAAGGAGCGATAGCCGTAGATTCGGCGAAGGTCCGCCAGATGCTCGTGCCGGGTCTCCTCGCGCGCGGCATAGAGGAGTAGATCGTCGCTGGTCAGGCCGAGCTGGGCCGCGATGAAATCCGATACCTGCGCCGGGATCAACTCGCCAGGAGCGAGCACCCGGCCCGGGTAGCGCAGGACGCACAGTTGCAGCGCGAAGCCAAAACGATTGTGGGCGCGCCGGCGCTGGCGGATATGCCCGAGATCCTCATCGCTGAGGGTATAGTGCCGCAGCAGCTCACCTTGATCGACCGGCAAGTGAAGCAGCGCCTCGCGCTGTCGATCGGTCAGGGTCACGCGACGCGGCATACATGCTCCTTATTCTTTCCGAGCTACGGTTTGAGATAGCTTGATTGAGATGCTGGTTAAGATACACAATAGCCCAATCTTATGTGCTCATGTTCGTCACCGCCTCAAACCTTCGTTTGTGATCCATGCTGATCGGCTACGCCCGCGTGTCCAAAGCCGACGGCTCGCAGTCGCTCGACCTGCAGCACGATGCCCTTCGCGCTGCCGGTGTCGAGCCAGGCAATATCTATGATGATCGTGCATCCGGTAGCCGTGATGATCGCCCCGGTCTTGCCGCCTGCCTGAAATCGTTGCGCGACGGCGATGTCCTCATCGTTTGGAAGCTCGACCGGCTCGGCCGAACGCTCACCCACCTGGTCAGCACGGTGCAGAATCTGTCGGATCGCGGTATCGGTCTGCGGGTGCTCACCGGCAAGGGCGCGCAGATCGACACCACGACGCCATCGGGCCGGATGGTGTTCGGCATTTTTGCCACACTGGCGGAGTTTGAGCGGGATATGATCCGCGAGCGCACCATGGCTGGCCTGGCCGCTGCCCGCGCGCGGGGACGCAAGGGTGGCCGCAAGTTCGCCCTCTCCAAGGCCCAGGTGCGGCTCGCTCAGGCTGCTATGGCCCAACGCGACACGTCCGTTTCCGACCTCTGCAAGGAACTCGGGATCGAGCGCGTCACTCTCTACCGCTATGTCGGTCCCAACGGGGAACTCCGGGATTACGGTCAGCGCGTGCTTGCTGCCAAAACGCGATGATGATGACGGGAGCCCCGATCAAACTTACCCAAGCGGACGCCGCAGACGCTGCAGACCTGTACAACCGTTGCAGCGACTATTTCCTGTTGCAGGACGGGGCCGCGCCCACGCTGGACGATGCTCGCGAGCTTTTCTCCGATGTGCCGCCCGAAAAGAGCGCCCACAATCAAGCTGTCCTGGGATGGAAGGGGCCTGGCGGCCTATATGCAATCGCGGCCATCCTCCGCGATTATCCGCGTGATGGCACATGGTATCTCGGCTTCATGATCGTAGATGCCGCACAGCGTGGTCGTGGCGTCGGACGCTCAATTTACTCGACGGTCGAAAGCTGGGCCGCTGCGAGAGGTGCCACAGAGATTCGGTTGGCCGTGCTGGAAGCGAATGAAGCGGCAGAGCGATTTTGGCGTTCTCTCGGCTTCATTGAGTATCGGCGCGTTGGGCCAGACACCTTCAAAATGCGTAGCCATCGCCGGATAGAACTGAGCCGTCGCCTTTCTGGCGCGACCGTAGAAGGCAGCAACAAGTAAGATCTCGCGCCGGCTATCTGGGCGAGCTTGGCGTAGGATTCCGCCCCCTCCCGCAAACGCCCCCCAACAGCCGAAGAGGAGGACCGTCGGCGGATCGGACGAGAACGCAAGGCGCTGGTCAAGGAACGCACTCTGCACACGAACCGTATCAAGGGCCTGCTCTTCAGTGTCGGCATTCGGGGTTATGAGCCGAACCGACGCGATCTCCGTGAACGCCTTGAGGATCTGCGAATGGGCGATGGCAAGCCGCTGCCTATGCATCTCAAGGGGCAGCTCAGTCGCGAGATCGATCGCCTTGAACTGCTCGCCACCCTCAAAGGCATAGGCCCGGAGTTCGCCAGCGTCCTCGCCGGCGAAGCGCTGTTCCGACATTTCGACAACCGGCGCCAGATCGCCGCCGACGCGGGGCTTGCGCCCTCACCATGGCGCAGCGGTTCGATCGATCGCGAGCAGGGCGTCTCGAAGTCCGGCAATCCGCGCTTGCGCACGACGATGGTTCAGGCCGCATGGCTGTGGCTCCGCTACCAGCCGGGCTCGGCTCTGTCGCGCTGGTTCCAGGAACGCATCAGCCGCAACGGCGGACGCGGCAAAAAGGTCGCCATCATCGCGCTGGCACGCAAGCTGCTCGTGGCTTCTGGAAATACGCGATGAGCGGCGTCGTAATTGAGGGCGCTGTCATGGCCAACGCGTGATACAAATCGACCCTATCCCCAGGGCTTGATCAGCCCTGACGGATCCAGGTGAACGGACCGGCACAAACCATGGCCTAAACAGCCGCCCTCAAGAATGGTCTCGTTCTCCTGAGCCAAGCCCCGAACGCGGGATTATGGTGCGGCCGCGCCGAGCGGCGACCGGATATGAGGTGGTACAGGCGAGGCGTGCCTTGCTGGTACTCGTGAAAATGACTCAGCTGGATACCGTCGACTGCAGAAAGAACCGAAAAATGCCAAGACAATTCCTCATTGACCTCAAACTCATCATATGAGGTTTGTGCGCCAAACAACGATTTGACGGACATAATGAGAACATAGATGTCACGCGGCCGCGCGGAGATACTGGTATAGGGTTTCACGGCTGATTCCCAGATCGCGGGCGATGACGGCCTTGCGCTCGCCGGCGGCGACACGGCGATGCAACTCGGCCAGCTTTTCATCGGACAGGGACCGTTTCCGTCCACGATAAGCGCCGCGTTGCCTGGCGACCGCAATGCCTTCGCGCTGCCGCTCCCGGATCAGGGCGCGCTCGAACTCGGCGAAAGCACCCATGACGGAGAGCATCAGATTGGCCATCGGGGAATCCTCGCCCGAGAAGGCCAGGCTCTCCTTCACGAACTCGATCCGGATGCCCCTTTTGGTGAGGGACTGAACCAGCTTTCGCAGGTCATCGAGATTACGCGCCAGTCGATCCATGCTGTGGACCACGACGGTATCGCCCTCGCGGGCGAAGGTGAGCATGGCATCGAGCTGGGGCCGGTTAACGTCCTTGCCCGAAGCCTTGTCGGTGAAAGTCCGGTCGAGCGACTGCCCTTCCAATTGGCGATCGACATTTTGATCGAATGTGCTCACTCGGACGTAACCGATCCTCTGGCCTTGCATTGCCGCCTCCGGTCAATTTGTCAGGTTGAAATCTATGACACCGCGCAACAGGCGTCAACAAATTCGTTCACCAACTCTAATCTGACAGAATAGTAACCGCCGCCCTGACGTCCGGTTAGGCTATACCCTATATTGACATAAACGAGCCTGAAGGCACTGGCCGCCTTCAATGCCCAAAACCGCTCAAAGGCTCATCGTCAATGATGTGCCGCTTGGCTCGGATATGACTGACCGCTCTCGCTTGCCAGTGGATCGTCACCTTGAGCGAGTCCGCTTGCGAGTTTGGGAAGCGCGAGCGACTAGGGGCGCAGTAACGGCAGAGGATGGACGGCTGAGTGCAGGCAGCATATAGTAGTGCTGGGTAACACCTTTCATTATGGAGGTAGGACGATGGCAACGGCAACATCTATTAAGCTGGACGATGCCCTGAAAGAGCGTGTGCAGCACCTGGCCAACGCGCGCCGGCGCAGCTCGCATTGGATTATGCGCGAAGCTATCGCGCAGTATGTCGAGCGCGAGGAAAAGCGCGAGGCATTCAAACAGGACGCCATTCGGGCATGGGAAAACTATCAGCAGACGGGCTTGCATGTGACGCTTGAGGAAGCCGATGTCTGGTTGGCGAAGCTCGAAGCGGGTGAGGATGCGGAGCCGCCTAAGTGCCACGTCTGATCTGGACGGCCGAAGCACTGGCCGATGTTGACCGGCTCCATCGCTGGTTGAAGACCAAAGACGCCGACGCAGCGAGACGCGCGGTCGCCGCGATCCGGGGAGGGGTTCGGATTCTGGCGGCAACCCCGCACATCGGCCGACCAACTGAAGATATGGAGTCCGAGTATCGGGAAAAGCTGATCGACTTTGGAAACAGCGGCTATGTTGTCCTGTATCACTTCGATGGTGAGACGGTGGCGCTGTTGGCCGTGCGCCACCAAAGGGAGGCGGGTTATCAATAGTCGGCTAAGGGACGCGCTATGAGGGCGATATTCATCCGCCACAGTGAGGCCACCGGCAACGCCGGCATGCCCTGCCACGATCTCGCAACGATCGAACTGACGGAGCGAGGCAATTGAAGAGTTTCTCGTTACGCTCCGCTCCTCTCTACCGGCCGATAGGCAATCCCGATCCGCCTTTCGGCCGTACCACGTCTCCGGAGAATCGCGGCGATATGACGATCAGCTGCGGCACGATCGGCAAAGGCGTGACACTGGGTTTGGCCGGCTGCGCCGATCCGCCCCCAACGGGTTTCGACAATGATCATGCCGAACAGATCAAAACTCGCGCTAATGCTATAACGCCGGCGAATGTTGCGCGTCGGGTCAAGCGCCACCAACTCGATCGGATCAGGGGGGATTGCGCCTTTCATGGCGCAAAGCCTACAAAATCGACCCCGTAAAGTCCGATGACTTTTTTGAATCAGTTGCCGGTCATTGATTCACAAAAGTCTATAGAGTGTCACGATACGCTCGGTCTGCGATGCTTGTTGCCTTCCTTGGTTCAATCCACACCATGCCCATGCGCCACAAGGCTTCCACCATTATCGCCTTGATGCTCGCGATCGGCGATCGGCACGGCACCGTTCTTGTTCAACCCGTCCCGACAGACGATTCCCGTGCGGTGGCGCGCGCGGGCGGTGCGCCCTCTGCCTTGGCAAGGGGCACGGTCGCCCTGAAGTGCAGTCAACGCTGAGCGTTTGCCGGCTTCACCTCAATCGTGCAGCGCACCGCCTTCTTGAGGGCATAGCGTGGAAGGTACGCCAGACAACGCTAAGCGAGAACATATCAAGAATGGCGTGATTGCCGTTACCGCCGGAGGTCGCTGAGCCCCAGCTCTGCCCACATCCATGTGAAGTCATAGGTGCCCATCGGATCGGCAGCGTCGGATTTTGCCGCGCCGTTTTCAATATATTTGAGCCAGTCGGCCACTTTCGTCCGTCCGGCCTTTGTGCGGGCTAGAGCACGCGGAGTCTTGTGGCCGAGGGCAGGAGCCGGCTCATCGAGCGTTTTCGTATATTCACGGGTCAGCATGTCGTGAACGATGCGCTCCATTTCGTGTGGCGGTATATCCAGCGTCTCGTCCTGCGGGGCGCGTGCTGCATCATCGGCCATGATCTGGGCCAGTGTCCGAATTTCAGTCATGGGAGCACTGACGGAATCACCGAGCCATTCGCGCATCTGTATAATCGCTTGTTCCGCACGGGCGGCGCTGTTCACCTCGACGATCAGCTTGCGGCCTGTCAGTTCCACATTGGCGAAAACCGGCGTGCCGTCTTCCATCGTTGTGACGAAGGCCTGCTTGCCTTTGCTTGATTGGGACTTCCCGCCCTTTTTGACTGGAGCCAGCCAGTTCCAGAAACTGTCGCTGGCAGGCTCAAGCCAGGGGGCTGCGTCCAGCCTTCTGGCCACGCTCTTGCCGATCACGCCCTTTGCCAGAGGGAAAATGATTCGGTGGAATACGAGATCATCGCCGTCCGCGTTGATCATATCCGGAGTGCTGCCGGGCATCGCCTTGCCCAGGCAATCGAGCAGCCACATATTCGTGAACATCGGTCCCGATGCCCGCAGGAGAGCGTCCCGGTCGAGGGGGGGCAATCCGGCAGTGTCCTGAACATCGTCGGAAAGTCGGGAAAATGCGTCGATTACGCGTGCGGCACCTTCAGCACTGAACGGCAGCAGCGCTCCGGAAATGCCGTGGCGACCGTTCACGTCAACAATCCTTGCGGCGATCTTGTCCCAGTTGACGAGGGTCTGGGTTGCACCGTGTTCCCGCACCGTCACCGGGGCAACGTCGCGCAGCAGATCGCGCAAGGTCATCGACTGGCCGGGCAGAACCTCGCTCACCTCATAGAGCGACATGACCGTATCGCGCAGTGCGCGCATATAGGCCTTGTTCGGCGCCTTTTCGTTCCAGCCCCGCCGCTTGAGATAGTCATCGACCAGATTGCCACCGTCCGGTTCCAGTTCCTGCGTGAGCAGATCTTCAAAGGCGCAGCCCCATAGCGACCCTTGCCAGTGATCGCCGATGATTTCGAATATGGCGTCGGGCTCCAGTCCCGTTGCCTCGCACGCCGGTTCCAGATGTGCGGACAGCATTTCGGCCATCGCTTCATCCCAGGGCTCACGATCCACATATTTCATCAGGCCCGAAAGATCATGGGCAGATTTTGGTCTGGACATTCAGACAGGCCTTTCCACGCCGAGGCGGCGCATTTCTCTATAGATGGTCGATCAGCCGATGCCGAGCTGCTTTGCCGCCTCTGTTGGCGAGATGCTTGCCTCGACCAGCTTGATTCATTCTCGGGGGCGGTTTTCCTGTTCTGCGGGAAAAGGGGCGACAGGTTGAAGGCCCTAGTCTGGGACGGGTCTGGGCTATGCGTGTATGCGAAGCGTCTCGAGCGCAGAAAGTTCATGTGGCCCCGTGCTCATGAGGTCGCGCTCCGCCTGTCGGCAGCCCAGATGACGATGCTCACCATAGCCGATGAAAGACTGCCCAAAGAGATAAAAATCGGGTCCCCCGCCCAACAATCGTGGCAGCGGATAGAACAGATCGGCGTTCAAGCTCCCCTTTCCGCTGTTGAAATTGAAGCGGGAGAAGGTCGAGAGGCGCAGCCCGTCATCCTTGCCGACTTCCAGGAAAAACCCTCGAATTTCGAGACGCTAGATCAGCACGCGCTCCACTTCGTCCAGCGTCACGTCATCGGGCCGGCGATCGTAGAGCTGAGTGGTGCGCGTCGAGCTATGGTTCGCCATCGTCGCGGCCGTCTCCAAGGTGCCACCGTTCTTCAAATAGGTGGTGATCCCGGTCGCGCGGAAACTGTGATTGCCGATCGCCGTGCCGATCCCGGCCGCCGCCGCGCGCCGGCGCACCATCGCGAACGCATTGGGCTGGGGCAGGGGGGTATCGCTTAGTCGCTTGGTCTTGCGTCCGATCGTGCGGAACAACGGCCCCTTGCGATCGTCGCTCAGCGCGCAGCCGTCGAGATATTCGGCCAGGTAATGCTCAAGATTGTGGTGGCAGGGCATCTCATGGCGCTTGCCGCCCTTTTCGTGCAGCCGGACCCATAGGCGGCGGTTCTGCACGAACACGTCCTCCACCCGCATCGCCAGCGCCGCGCCGACCCGCGCGAACGAATAGACCATCAACCCGATCAGCGCCCGATCGCGCAGGCCGGCATGGGTGGTCACGTCGATCCTGTCGAGCAACGCCCGCGCCTCGTCGGGGGCCAGCACCGGCGTCTTGCCGCGCCGCTGGCTATGCGCCGGCCCACGCACCGACGCGGCGGGGTTCACTGGCACGACATGGCCCGTCACCAGCCAATCGAACAGATGCTTCACGCCGGCGAGTTGCTGCTTGACGCTGGGCGCGGCCAGCTCGCGCCCCAGCGCCTCGATCCAGGCCGCGACGTGGAGCGGCTGCACGCCGGCAAGGGAGGCGACGCCGCGCGCCTCACACCAGGCCAGGAAGTCGCCCGCCGCGCGCGCATAGGCGCGGCGTGTGTGCGGGTTGCGGATGGTGACGGCAAAGAACTCAAGGAAGCGCAGCCGCGTTGCGTCGTCGGCCGCCGCAATCAGTGCCGGCAGCGCCAGCGTGGGCGAGGGCAGGAGGGCGAGCTGGTTCATCGTGCAATCTTCTCCCAGCGCGCCGGTTCGGGACACGGCTGCGCCAGCTCCCGGCGCAGCTCGTCAAACACCTCGTCGGCGGGGCGGACCGATTCCAGTTCGGCCGCCGATGCGTCCAGCACCCGGCCTAGCAGCTCGTCGCGTAGGTCGCGGTACGGCTCCAATTCACGAAAGTTCTGGACGATCGCGAACACCGCCTCGGATGGATCAACGAACATGCCGCGCTCGACCCGCTCCAACAGCCAATCGGCCTGATCGCCGGTCAGATACGCCTCGAAGCGTAGCCCGCCCGCACGGGCCTGCTCGCGCAGCGCCTTGGCCTGGTCGCGCTCGGCGTAGTTGTCAGCGAAAGCCTCGTCGTCGTCCATATCGCTTCCTTCGGCGGTGGATCTCGGGATCGTTTAAACGGCCTCGCCTGGGTCGCCGCGATAGCGCACCCAAAGGCCGCCCATCGCGTCGCGGTAGCCCCATGCGTCGGCGTAGGTCGTCGGCTCCTGCGCCAGCCAGGCCATGATCGTCAGCATATCCTCGGCAATGACGGCATCGAGGTTGCACAGGTGCAGGATCGGGAAATGGCCGCACTCGTCGCCGTTCCACCAGGCCAGGAGGAAATCGGCCACCTTGCGCGATGCGCCGGTCTCGGCCGCGCGCGTGGCGGGCAGAGCGACGGGCAGCAAACGGCCGATTGCCGCGCCGACTTCATCGAAGCTGACGGCGCGAATGACAGGCCGGCGCTGCGGGGGTGCCGTGTGGGCGATCCCGCTCATGCGCGCGCGCTCCCCTCGCGGCGCGGTCGTCCACCCCGGACATGCGCGCCAGGATCAATGATCGTCTCGGCATGGCGGCTGAGATTTTCGACCGCGCCGGCCATGCCGAATATCTCGACCCGCCCGCCCTTGTTGTAGATGCGCCCCGCTATGGTGCCGTGGAGGATGGCGCGTGCCTTCGGCTCGATCGTCAAGTCGCCCATGATCGTGCCGTGCAGGATGAACCGCACGCCGCCCTGCAGGGTCGCGTTGCCGGTGATGGTGCCATAGAGCGCCATGTCCTCGCCAATCGCGAACGGACCCTCAATGCTGTCGTGAACCGCGCGCATTATGAAGCCGCCTAAGATCAGTCAGACGAATCAAAGCTGCCCCGTTGCAACGAGTTGACCCAGCAGGGCATTGACACGGGTCTGCCATCCGGGGCCGCTGCCGCGCAGATGCTCCACCGTCTTTGCATCCAGTCGGATTTTCACCTCCACCTTCGGCGCTTCCGACTTCGGCCGCCCGCGCCGGGAAGGCTTCATCCCGGCCATGAACGCCGCATCCATCGGCGGATTGTCATCGTGAACCTTCGGATCAAACTTGGCCATGATAGAACCTCACTTCGTGCTTCTCTGCTGGGCGTAGGCTGATGGCGCGCACCGCATCGTTATGAGAGCCTTCGGTGAAAAAGCACATGCAGGCGATCACCGATCAGGCCCATGCCGACGAAACGAACCTCTCCATAATCGAAGCGATCATCTTCGCGCTCAAACGCCGTATCCCAATCGAAATCTTCCGCAGCTCGCAAGGATACGCCGTGCTTGGCGATATTGGCTTCATCCTTGGCCGGGTCGAACTCGATTTCCATAGCAAATAGCGTACACCCATTAAATCGAGGAAGCAATGATTTTCGGGTGCACAAAAATTATGTTGAGTGCCACGCTATTTGGCCACATGATGCCATGATAAATGGCCAAGATGGGTGGTTGCCGGCAGCTCCGGGCCTTTCAGAGAAGGTTTGAAAATGGCGCCAACTCGGCGACGGTGCCGACCAGGCTTTGCCGGGTCAGGATCGCGAGATATTCCTCGACCGTATAGGGCGGCGCGGTAAGACGGGCGCGCACCTTTGCAACGGCGCTGCAAAAGACGCCGGGTGCGAGGTGTAAATGGCTGGTCAGAAATTCGTCGGGATGCTGCGCCTCGATGCCATAGGACGCGAGGGACGAAGCGGGAAAATGCTTGAGGTTCTGCGTCACGATCACGTCGCAGCGCCCGACGATCGCGGCGGCCAGCACATGCCGGTCGCCGCGATCGGGCAAATCAAGAGATGGAATCAGCGTGTCATAGCCCGTCACAAGGGCGTCGCGCATCGCCCTGTCCATGCGGTCGCGCGTGCGTTCCAGCGCGGCTCGGTCGCGGTGCGGTTCGTTGCGTAACAGCGCCTCGATCCACTCGCGATGAATGTCCGCGCTCCATTTGGCCTTGAACAGATCGGTAACGGCAATCTGCATCAGCAGATCGCGCATGGGGGCGGGATAGAGGACGTTAGCGTCCAGCAGCGCCGTATAATGGCTCATGCGTGACGATAGCCCATGTCCTGTTCCTGGGCCTCTCGGGCCAGTTCATCCAGCACGGTTTCCCGGTCGCGGTCGTCACGGGCCTTATAGGCCATCAAATCTTCCATGCGGATACGGCGGTGCGTGCCGACCTTGCGATGCGGGATCACGCCGGTATCGAGCAGGTTGATGAGGAAAGTGCGCGAGACATTGAGCATGTCGGCCGCCTGCACGGTGGTCAGCTCCGCATCCTCGGGAATGATCGTCACACCGCGACCGGCGGCCATCGCGTCGAGAATATCCATGAGCAGCGACACCGCGCCGGCGGGCAGCTCTATGGGCTTCTCCTGTTCGGCGTCGCGCACGCGCAAGGTCAGCGGGCGTTTCTGGCGGGCATAGCCGGCAAGCACCTGGCCCGACAGGCGCGCTATGGCGGCATCCTGCGGTGTCGGCGGCATCTGGCGATGGGCGAGCATGTTCATGGTGGACTCCTTCTCCCTTGAAGTAGGGCATAAACGCCGCAAACGCAATAAATGACATAAGTGACAATATCTAGCCGCCAAGATTCATGGCCTGTTCTATGTGTGATAAAGGACATTATCATACATAGGACGGCATGTGAATCCGGGGCAGGAAGCGCCTTGTATAACGACAAAACTATAATTATATTTCCGTCATGTCGTCCGTTCGCTTTTCGTGGAACCCGCTCAAAGCGGAAGCCAATCTGAAAAAGCACGGCGTCAGTTTCGAGACAGCGGCCCGCGCCTTCGCGGACCCTTTCGCACTCAGTGAGCAAGATCGGATCGAAGGCGGCGAGCAGCGATGGCAGACCTTGGGCCTGGTGGAAGGACATTTGCTCCTGCTGATGGCCCACACCGTCGCCGAGGATGACGATGACGGCGAATATGTGGAGGTCATTCATATCATTTCGGCCCGAAAAGCCGATCGGAAGGAAAGGCGACGTTATGAAGAAGAAAGACGCTGATACCGTGCGCTTCCAGCTCGATCCGGCGGACCTGCCCCCGCTGACCGACGCGCAGAAGGCCGAACTAGACGCCTTGCAGGCGCTGCCGGATAGCGAAATCGACTATAGCGACGTGCCGGCGCTATCGGACGATTTCTGGAAGGGTGCCGAGCGCGGCCGCTTCTACAAGCCGATCAAGCAACAGGTCACGGCGCGGCTCGATGCTGATGTGCTGGCGTGGCTCAAATCGCAAGGCAAGGGCTACCAAGCCCGCATGAACGCTATCCTGCGGCGCGAAATGCTGGCGACCGTGGAGCGGCGCAAAAGCGCCTGACATATGAACATCACCGACAAGGCCCGCACCATCGCCGCCGTGCGCGCGATCAGGCCGGCATCGCTGCATCTGTCGTGGTCGGACGGGACGGCGGCCGATCTCGATCTCGGCGCGATCTTCACCGATCGCGCCTTTGCGGCGCTGCGCTATGCGGGCGAGTTCGCCAAGGTCGAAGTCGGCGATTGGGGGCATAGCCTGGTCTGGCCTTCGGGAGTCGAGCTGGGCGCGGATATGCTGTGGCTCGAAACGCTGTCGGCGACATAGCAGAAAAGACATGGGGTCTTGGCGGTCACTGTCCCTGCGCCTTGACCTCGATCGTGCAGCGCACCGGCTTTTCTGCCTTTTCCGCCTGCTCTCGGCATTTCTGCACCGTCTCGCGATTGGCGTCCGACAGCGGCGAGGCCGCGACGATCAGCCGCCAGCTATCGGGCGCAGCGCTCTGCATCAACCGCTGCCCCGCCTCCCACGGCCCGCGCTCATTGAGAACGCGGGTCGCGATGCGCTCGGGCCAGCGCCAGCTATCCGGCGTCGCGCGCGCCAGCGGGCCGGCAAGGAAAGCGTAGAGCAACAGCCCCGCCACCACACCGCCCGCACCAACGATATACAGCCAGCGGTTTTGCTCGTCGCCCCGGCGCGCGGATGCGAGCCGGTTGCCGATCTCACGGGCGGCCTGGTCCAGCCCCCCGCGCGCCTCGGCGACAAGCCGCGCGTCCTCGCGGCGCGCGGCCGTAGCCGCCGTCGCGATCTGGCTCGCCATGGAATCCGGCGTCATCGACAGCAGCGGACTTTTGGCGATGGGGTCGATCCGCTGGGCGAGCGCCACCAATATCTTTTCGGTGCGCTCCAGCGTCGGCCCATAGTCGGGTATCTCGATATTCTCGCGCGCGGCGGTCAGCCCCTCGATCGCGGCGCGCAGCAACGCTACCTCGCCATGCACCGATGCCAACCGATCCTCGACCCGCGCGAACGCCCGCGCCGGATCGTCGGCGTCTTCATCCTGATCGCTCATGCGCCCTCATCCCTGGGCAACTGCCCGAACATCGCCAGAAAGTCCCGGACGGCGATGATCCGCGCGCCCTCGTAACGGACCATCGACAGCAAATCGCGCTTGTCGCCGGTCACAAGATGATCGGCGCTGCCGGCGACGATCATCGCCAACAGGAAATTGTCGTAAGGATCAGCGCAGGCCATCACGCGCGGAAGGTCCGTCACCATCACGGCCACGTCGCGCAGCTCGTTGACAAGCCGCCCCGCCAGCGCCGGCAAAAGCCGCTCGCGGATTTTGGGATAGCGCGTCACCCGCGCCAGCTCGTCCAGTTGCTCCTGGGAGGTCAGCAGCGCGAACCGCCCTTCCCGCCAGAGCGTGACGATCTGCGCGGGGGGCGATCGGCCCGACAGCAGCGCGCTTATGAGGACATTGGTATCGACGACGACACGCACGGGTCAGCCTGCGGGCTGACGCGCGGCGGTCACCGCCTCTCCTATCAGCGCGTCCAGCTCGTCGGGCGCCATATCTTCAAACTTGCCCCGCGCCTCGGCGATGGTCTGATCGAGCACACGCCATTTTACCGCTTCCTCGATGAAGCGGGAAAGATCGCCTTTCTTCATGCCGCGCTGGGCCAGGAAGCTACGCACTGCAATGTCGGTATTCTTCGATACCGAAACGGTCCAGCGGGTCATATCATTCATGGGTTCGACTCTCTGTTTAAACGCATAGCACCTTAGCGTGATAGGCGCTTATCCGCAAAGCATCAGCGACCAAGGCCACGATCACGGCCAATCCCTAAATCCTGCGTCAACTCGCGGCCCAAATCGCCCCGGCCTATGTCGCGGCTACGCTCCATGCCCATTTCAAGCCCCAGCTCGCGGGTGCGGTCGCGCAGGATCGATTCCACCTGGGGATCGCGCTCAAGGCTTTTCGCCATGCCCGCCATTTCCTTGCCCGCCTTCTCGCGGCCCGTCATGTCGCCGGCGCGATACAGCGCGTCCCGCTGGGCGCTGAGGCCCTGCCAGCGTTCCACGAACCGATCGGCGCGCAAGTTCGGATCGGCCCGCACGCGCGCCTCCTGCGCCATCGCCTCGACCATCGGGCCGCTGCGCCCCGCCGCCGCCTCGCGCAGCAAGCCGGGATCGCGCCGCATCACCGATGCCATATCGTGCGAGGCCCCCGCCCTGATCTGGTCCAGCGCCTGCGTCGCGCGCTCGAGCGCGACCTTCTGATGTTCCAGCACTGGCCCGCCCGATGCGCGCGCCTGCAACACCGCCTCGGCCGAACGCGAAGCCCGCTCGACCGCGCGCCGGAAATCGCGATCCTGGCGCTGCTCGGCACGCGCGGGGGTTTCCTTCGCCGGCGCCGGCGTGCGCGGCGACAATTTCAGCCCGTCGAACATGCCCCGCTTGGGAGCCGCCTTCTCCTTCGCGGCGTCCTTCGTATCCGGCGCGGGTTCGGCCGCCTTCGCCGGCTCGGCTGACAGCTTCAACCCATCGAACATACCGCGCCGCGGCCGCCCTTCGCCCGCGGCCTTTGCCTCGCCAGCGCCGCGGCCCTCGCCGATCTCGCGCGTGCGTGGATCTTCGCCCATCTGGCGCATGGTGCCGGCACGCACCCCGAGAAGCTCCACGCCCTTGCGCTCGGGCGCATCCGCAACGCGGATCTCGCCCGACACGCCTCGCCGGTCGGCGAAAGCACGAATCTCCGCATCGCGGTCGCGACTATCGGACGCGCGATCATAATCCGACGCCATATCCTTCGGTCGCTCGCGCGATAGCGTGCGGATAAGCTGGCGCTCGTCGGCGAAGTCGTCGCGGCCATAATGAAGATGGACGCTCTCCCGGTGCCGGGACATGCCGACATAGGTTGAGTAGCGGTCCATCCCCGGCGTCACCAGCGCATGATCCTGATCGACCGTCACGCCCTGCGCTTTATGGAATGTCGCCGCATAGCCATGATCGACATGGGCATAGTCTTTGAGGTCGAACGCGACGCTGCGGCCATTTTCGAGACTGACCACCATGCTGTCGGGCGACACGCGCTCGACCTTGCCCAGCGTGCCGTTCTTCACCCCCAGCCCGCGATCGTTCTTGAAGAACATGATGTGGTCGCCGGTCGCGAACGCGCGCTCGCCCCGCTCGGCCGACACATGCACGTCCTGGCCCAGCTCGCCATTGGCGCGCAGCCGCTCGCGCGCTTCCTCGTTAAGCTCCCGGACCTCGGCATTGGTGTGGGTGAGGATGATCCGGCTCTTCTCGGGTTCGGCGAGGCGGGCGTGATCCCAGCCCTCGATCAGTTCGGCCCGTGCCTGCTCGCGTGTCTCGGCCGCGTGGACCATGCCATGCTCGGCATAGGCACGGATCGCCTCGTCGGTCCTGCCGGTGGCCAGCGCGCGGGTCGCCTCCTTCTGCCAGTCCTCATGCTGCCGGCGTATCTCGGTGATCTCAGCCCAACCGTGGCGCTCGGTCACGGCCCGGAACGCCGCCCCGGCCTCGATCGCCTGCAACTGCTCGGGGTCGCCGACAAGGACGACCTTGGCCCCTGCCTGTTCGGCATGGGACAGCACGCGCTCCATCTGGCGCGTGCCGATCATGCCCGCCTCGTCTATGACAAGCACGTCGCGCGGGCCTAGCAGCTCGCGGCCCTGTCCCCATTGATATTCCATGCTCGCGATCGTGCGCGAGGCGATGCCCGAACCGCCCTCAAGCCCCTCGGCCGCAATCCCCGACAAGGCCGCACCGCGCACCTGATAGCCGCCGCTCTCCCACGCCTCGCGCGCCACCCCCAGCATCGCGCTCTTGCCGGTGCCGGCATAGCCGACGATCGACGCCAGGCCCTTGTCGCCGGTGATATGCTCCAACGCTCCGCGCTGCTCGGCCGACAGGTCCAGCCCCCTCCCCTCGGCCGACGCCAGCGCGCGGCTCACATGGGCGTCGCCGACGCCATGCCCCCGGTCGATCGCCAGCCCTTCGGCGGCGCGTTCCAACCGCTGCTCGGTGTCGATCATGTCGCGCGAGGTAAAGCGGTCCTCGCCCTTCCCGTCCTTGCCCAGCGCCACCAGTTCGGGCGAGGTCCGCACCGCGCTCATCACCTGGTCGAACTGGTCCTTGCCGTCGCTGTGCCGGAACGCGAACTGCGCGAGGTCGCGGCGCGTGAACGTCGCCTGTTGCCGGGTGATCGCGTCCAGCGCGATCTCGGGCCGCGCAATGATCTTCTCGCCATTCTCGCGCGCGATCCGGGCATGGTCCTCGACCCGCTCGGCCTCAAGCCCCTGTCCAGGCATGCGCGACGCCGCTGGGCCGATCTTGTGCTGCGGCTCAAGGTCGATGCCCTGCGCCTCCAGGCTGCGATGGTCGATCCGCGCGTCAATATCCAGCGCAGCAAGCCGCTCGTTGACATGATCGGCCCATGCCTCGCGCCACTCCTTCAGCAGCGCGCGGTCATTCCAGTCGCGGTTCTTGTTCCCGAACCCGTCTGGGCCGACATCGCGCATCGACAGCATGACATGGGCATGGGGTTTCGGTTGCCCATCTTTCCCCATGTCCCAATGCACATTGAGGTCGGCCACCATGCCGCGTTCGACAAACTGCTTTTCGACAAAATCACGGGCGAGCTGGATGCCCTGTTGCTGGTTCATCTCGCGGGGAATCGAGAACTCGACCTCGCGCGCCAGTTGCGCGTCGCCCCGCTTCTCCTTCGCCTCGACCTCGTTCCATAAGGTCGCGCGATCGTTTAAACGCTCCGGTGCACCCTCGGGCAGCATGATCTCCGAATGGACGACGCCGGCCTTATTCGAGAAATCATGGTTCCGCCCAAGACGGTCATCGTGCAGCCGTTCCGCCGCGCGATAGGCCGCGCTCGCAACGGCACTCGATCCGTTGACGCGGCTGATGACCTTGGCCGAGAAATGGTAGATTGCCATGACGGATGATATCTTCTCTTTCTTCGTGCACAACCGCAAGGTTGTATAAGCGCGCACTCACACTCTCTGCCGTTCGTCTGATTGACTTTGCCGCATTTTTTGTTTGCCACAGTTCTTCGCAACTACGATCGTGCTACGCTGCGGCTCTCAGCCTCGAGCGCGACGGAGAGAATATGCGTAAGGTCCGTGACTATGACGCCGAACTGAAGGCGCTGGGCGACAAGGCCCGCGCTCTCAAGGTGAAGAAGGTGCAGCAGCTAGGCGAACTCGTCACGTCGACCGGTGCCGACGTGCTCGATCTCGATACGCTCGCCGGTGCGTTGCTTGCTGCCGTGGAATCCGCGGATGCGGAAGAAAGGGAGGCTTGGCGCGCGAAAGGCTCCACCTTCTTTCAGCGACGTGGGAAAAAGGCTCGCGGCTGATGTCGCGGAGACCGGTAAGGCGATGGTGCGCACGCATCATGCTATCCGCCGTGTCGAGGCAAGCCATCGTCGGACCGACACAAGGGAATGGATCATGGCCCGACGCGAGCGCACCCGCCATCTCATAGAACTAGGCGGCCTCATCCAGAAAGCCGGCCTGGTCGAGCTGGCCGATGATGATCGTGCCACCCTCTACGGGGCACTGCTCGATCTTGCCGCGAAGGCGCGTGAAGATGGCAACGCGCTCGCGCTGTGGAAGCGGCGCGGCAAACGCGCGTTCGACGCAGACGCGGAGGGTAACAGAGAGCAATTCGGCCATGGCTGAGCGGCCCGATTTTCATATCATTACCGGCGGCCCCGGTTCGGGCAAAACCACGCTGATCGATGCATTGGCTGCGTGGGGCTTCCACCATATGCCCGAAGCCGGTCGCGCCATTATTCGCGATCAGGTCGCCATCGGCGGCACCGCCCTCCCCTGGGCCGATCGCGGGGCCTTCGCTGAACTGATGCTGGGCTGGGAGCTACGATCCTGGCATGAGGCGCATAACAGAAAAGGCCCGGTGATCTTTGATCGCGGCGTTCCTGATGTGTCGGGCTATCTGCACCTATGCGGGTTGCCCGTTCCTGCTCATGTCGCACGCGCCGCCGATCTGTTTCGCTACCAGCGCCGGGTGTTCATCGCTCCGCCCTGGCGCAAGATTTTCGGACAGAACGCGGAATGGAAGCAGGACTTTTTGGAAGCGCAGGCGACATATGAGGCGATGGTCACGGTCTATGCCGACCTTGGCTATGAGCTTGTGTCCCTGCCTCTCGTTCCGGTCGCTGAAAGAGTGCGCTTCGTGCGCGCAAGAATGTGGAGGATCAATGACTGACCGCGTTCCCCGTTCATGGCAGCTCCTGATGGTCGGGTCAGGCGTGCATCGGATCTCGCCCGACCTTTGCGACCGGCTTGTCCGCCTGCTTGATCTCTCGCCGCAAACCCGACTCATCGAAATCGAGACCGATCAGGGTGGTGTCAGCGTTTCACGCGACTGGCCCAGCGACAGGATGGAGGAGGTTTCAGCAATAGAAGCTGAAATCGAATCCTCTCCCGGCATCATCCGCATGACCATGTTCCAGGCGGCCTGACATGGAATGGCTCCGCCAGCTTGGCCGCGCAATCCGCAACCTCGCCCGCATATCACGTCAGAATCCTATATGGGCGATCACGGCCTTCACGCTCAGTCCCATAAGGTTGATCCGTCATCTGCTCGGCGTGCTGTTCCTGTTCCTCGCGACAGCCATCGTGCTCGGCCTGGGCATGCAGTTCATCTTTCGCACGCTGATCGGCCTGGCCCACGATTCCAACCTCTACCAGACCATCATGATGCTGACGGGCCTGGTCGTCATTCTCATCACGCTGCGCGCGCTGTTCCAACCCCTCATCCTTGCTTATGGCGGCCCCGACGACACCCACGGCTCGGCCCGCTTCGCCACGGATCGCGAGACGCGCCCCCTCGCCCAAAATGGCGACGGCCTGATAATTGGCCGCGACCGCAAATCGGGCAAGCTGCTGCGCTATGCCGGCCCCGCCCATTTGCTGACGATTGCGCCGACGCGCACCGGCAAGGGCGTGGGCACGATCATTCCTAACCTGCTCGACTATCCGGGGCCAGTCGTCTGCATCGACCCCAAGGGCGAGAACGCCCGCATCACCGCGCGCCAGCGTGGGACATTCGGCCCGGTCCATGTCCTCGATCCCTTCGGGGTGACGGGGCTTCCCTCGGCCGCGTTCAATCCGCTCGACCGGATCGACCCGGACAGCCTTGATCTCGCGGACGACTGCATGACGCTGGCCGATGCGCTGGTCTATGACGCCCCCGGCGAAGCCGGAGAGGCGCACTGGAACGAGGAAGCCAAGGCGCTGATCGCCGGCATCATCCTGTCGATTGTCACCAGCGAGCCGCCAGCGACGCGCACCCTTGGTACGCTCCGCGACCGGCTGACCCTTGCACCTGCCATTTTCCCGACCATGCTGGAGGCCATGCAGGCCCAGGGCGGTCTCGCCGCGCGCGCCGCCAACCGTCACCTCGGCAAGTCCGATCGCGAAGCCGCCGGCGTGCTGTCGGCCGCGCAGCGCCATACCCATTTCCTCGACAGCCCGCGCATGACGGCCGTGCTGGGACAGTCCGATTTCGCGTTCGCCGATGTGAAGGCGTCACCTGCCACCGTCTATTTGGTGCTGCCGCCCGATCGGCTCGCCACCTATGCTCGCTGGCTGCGCCTGATGCTCGCGCAGGGGCTGGCCGATCTGACACGCGCCCCGGCCTCCCCTAGCCGCTCTGTCTTGTTCCTGCTCGATGAGTTCGCGGCGCTGGGTCGCCTCGAACCCGTCGAGCGCGCTATGAGCTTGATGGCCGGCTACGGCATCCAGCTCTGGCCGATCTTGCAGGACGTTCACCAACTGCGCGCGCTCTACGAGCGCCGCGCCGGCACCTTCTTGTCGAACGCCGGCGTGTTGCAGGTGTTCGGCGTCAACGATCATGATAGCGCAAAACTGGTCTCCGATCTGCTCGGGCAGGAGACGGTAGTGTTCGAGACGATGAGCCGTGCGCTCGATGCGGAAGAAACCGGCATCTCCTTCGGCACCCAGCATGTCGCGCGCCTCCTGCTCACCCCCGATGAGGTCCGCGCCATGCCGGCGAACCTCGAACTGCTGTTCCTCGCGGGGCAACGGCCGATCATCGCCACCAAGCTCGCTTACTACGCCGATCGCGAGTTCGCAGGGAATTTCGATCCGGTAAAGCGTGTTTAAACGGGCCAAATGCATACAAAATAATATCGTTTGTATATCTAACCGATGGCGTTTCGCTATATAGAAATGCGCGCACAATCAACGGAAGGTGTTAAAAATCGTGCTGTGGCGGTCTAAAGGTGAGTTTTGGGGTATGGCCTCACCGTTAGCGATCGACGCGGCGGTGGATGATACCCCGAAGGTCGGAAATCTAGCTTCTAAAAAATAGGCTGCTAGGAAGCCCGTAGAGTGCGTTTGCTATCTCAACCTCATTCCCTTTGCCCCCAAGCCTGGAGTGCGCCTTAGCGGCTCGAAAATAGCCCATGTCGCGACGTTTCCGCCTTCCCTGCCCTTTCCGATTGATTACCACCCTATCCGCCTGGCTTTTCTGGAAAGCCAATTACAACGGTGAAACTGAGCGTGGTGTTGGAAGGCTGGGTGCTGCGGCGCGATCAACCCTTGTTCATTATTAAAAGCGTGCCGGCGTAGCCGGCTCATTATGGGGATGCCGGGTGGGGATCGCGTAGCGATCTGGGGGCGGCCGAAGGCCGCGAGCCGGCGGGGCGGAGCCCCAAGAGGCGGCGCTTTTCTTCTTTTGATGAGGGTTCGACGATCGTGGAGTTATCCACAGGCAAGGCTACCCGAAAACTCACCGTTTGTGTTCTGATTCAAAGATTCTTCTAGATTCAAGATTCAGGGGGTCTGAAACCCGCAGAAAACCAACAAAAACTGCCTTGAAAAGTGAGTGTTAGGGTCGAGTCGCGTGAGTTTTAGGGTAACCTTCGGTGAGTTTTGGGGTCGGTAAAAGTGAGTTTTGGGGTCGAGTCCGGTGAGTGTTGGGGTAGCCACATTTTCATCGGTGAGTTTTGGGGTAGCCCTGCCTGTGATCGAACGGCGAGCTTTAATAATTGCCTAGCTCACCGTAGCTGATAAAGTGAGAGCATGAATCGTACAAGCTCACCTGTAAAAAGCGGAAAGGCAAAAGTTGCCCGGGGCGAGGATACCGCCCTCACTCTCGCGCAAAAGGGACGCGGCAATCCCTTCGATCCCGCCAATTAGGCCCAGTCGGCCCGAAGCTGCGATTTTGGCCATGTTGAAGAACAAAGATTGAACATGGCGATCTACCAGGCTCGCTCTTGTCCTCCAATCTCGTAAACATCGGTCTCGATCGAGCACCTGTAGCTCTCTGCGATGTTGAACATCTCTGTCTGGAGAGATGCGATCTCATCATCGAGGCTGACGCCATCGGCACCCTGATCATAGGCGACGGTCAGCGTGTAATCGCAGTTCCCGGTCTTTTGCATCTGGTAATCCCGCTCCAGCATCGCCTCAATGCGCTCGCGAGCGGGCTTTCTGCCACGACCATGCTTGTTGAAGTTCTCGATGGTCAGATGCAGGGCGATGGTGACAGAAGGCGGCTTTTCCGGCAGCCCGATCCTTGAAGGAATGACGTCAAGCGCCCGATAGACGGTCATTCTTGAGATCTTGAGGTCGCGCGCGACGCTGGCCTTGCTCGCGCCGGCGGTGATCCGGCGTCGGATTTCATCGTCATCGATGTTTTTCTTCCGGCCTTTGTAGACGCCTTCGGCGCGCGCCGCCTCGATCCCGGCGCGCTGCCGGTCCTTGATGAACGTCAGTTCCATGTCCGCGACCATGCCCAGAATGGTGATCACCATCCGCCCCATGCTTCCGGCCGTCGTCACCTCCGGCTCAAGCACCCGCAATGAGGCTCCCTTCTGGTCGAGTTCATGAACCAGATTGAGAACATCGCGTGTGGAGCGACCGAGCCGATCGAGACGCAGGACGACGAGTTCGTCATCGGCGCGCAGGAACTGCATGATCGTCTCAAGCTCCGTGCGTCCAGTGCGCGATGCGCCCGAGCCTGTTTCGGAGCGGAGGATTTCACAGCCCGCTGCCTTCAACCGGGCAACCTGGATGTCGAGATCCTGGTCGATGGTGCTGACGCGGGCGTAGCCGACGCGGGTCATGGGCAAATCCGTCACATTAGGGTGGCTTTGCCCTCGTACAGTAACATTGGTGACGGAACCACCCTTTTGTGACATGTCGTATATGTCACTTCCGATCGTCACGTTCGGGTGCACCCAAATGGTGCGAGCGGAAAGGCCCCGGTCAGGCAGCAAGCCGCCCAAAATCGATCCGGCTATTCAGATCGAGGTCGAAGCGGCCATAAGGATTGACGTGGCTGTAAATCAGCGGTGTGAGGCCGCGATAATCATCCGGCGTCATCCGGCCCGTCCATTTCGGTTCCACCAGCACGCTCTGAAGCATTCGGGTGTTCACATAGACAAGCGACGCTTGCAGCAAATGTAGCGCCAGGACCGAGAGCTGCTGCTCATCGATGCGGTTAGTGGCGATCTCGCCGCCCTTGCCGAAGAAAACGAACCCATTGGCACTGTTCCAGTTTTCAACGACATTCAGGCCTTCATGAATTTCGCGGCGGAAGGACTCCTCGCGCAGATACCGGCACAGGAAGATCGTCTTGACCGCGCGGCCCAGCTCACTCAACGCCTTGTAGGTCGGGTGCATCACCTCGGAGCGGCTAAACCGGCGCAGGATCGCCTCCGGGTCGGCGGTTTTTGTCTGCATCGCGGCTGCATATTTGACCATCTCGTCATATTGCTGCTCGATCTCATCCCAGTTGATCGGACTGGAGAGGATCGGCTGCAAGTGGGGAAGCCGCGTTCGCATGCCGACATCGGGAAGAGCCAGCTTCTGGCGAGCGATCGCTTTCAGGCGGGGTGCAAGCTCAAATCCGAGAAGCCGGCAAAATGCAAAGCCAACCGCGCTTTGGCCATGACTATCAACATATTGTCGCTGGATTTCCATGTCGGTGCAATGGCGCAGCACGCCCTCGATCATGGAGGCGACCTCGGAGGAAGAGCAGCGCTTGAGCTGGGAATAGACGCATGTCGCGCGTCGTTCGACATGCCAGTAGATCATGACGCCCCGTCCACCATAACGCGCATGCCATTCCGTCATCAGGTTGCGATCCCAGGCTCCGAACTTTGTGGAATCTGACGCACAGGCCGTGCCGGCGTCCCCCCAGACTGCAGCATTGCGGATTGCCAGGGTCGCATTCGCAACCCTGGCACACGCCTCCTTGAGCGCCGCGGCATGAACGAAGCGGCGATGGACATGCAGCAGCTCTTCATAGCTGACATCGGGGGTGGCGCCGGCGATCCGCTTGAGCCCGGCATTCGTTCCCAGGCCGTAGAGGCATAGCAGGAGACGTTGATCCAGCGCGGTTTTCGGCAGTGCAACACGCGAGGCCGATGTTTCGAACGCTTCGAGAAGTCCCGTATCAAGGGCAGCCTCCTTCAGTACGTCGAGCAGCCCGGTCATCGGCCAGCGTTGGCCGATCTCGGTCTTGATCGAGGCGAGACCCCTGGGTTCGGGCAAGGGTTTGAACGGGGTGAGAGATATACGGTTCTCGCCGCGCCACAGCAGCCGAACCTTGTCGTTCCGGGGAATATTGGCATTGAGGAGCAACAGTTCCTGAGCAAGCTCTTCCCGGATGGCGCTTGAAAATGCACGCGCATCCGCCGTCAGGTTCAATCCTGTGTAATATGCTTCTCGCCGCGCATCGAAGTCCTTGGGAAGATCGTCATCGGGATTGCGGTATCGGTCCGCCCCGACAACCCAGATTTCCTTAGAACGGATGCGATCGCGCAGTTGCGCGAGGACACAAAGCTCATAACTGATCCGGTTTACGCGCCCCTCTTCATCAATGACGGAACTGCGCCATCTCGCCGGAATGACCTCGTCGACCGGCACTGCGTGCGGCGGCACGTAGCGGCATCCATCATCCACTTTGCTTCTGATCCAGTCCAGGGCCGCCAGCACCGGACGCCACACGGCGTTGTTCGACCGGAACTCCAGTGCCGAAAGCAGGCTTGGCAGCATACGGCGATAATGATTGGCCCATGACCTCCGCATCACCTTGTAGATCCGCCGATCCAAGGCGCCCTTTGCCTGGCTTTCCTTGATGATCGCCGCCAGTTTGTCCTTGCCGGCGATTGGGAAAATGACATCGCAGATGCGCCCGGATGGATCGTCGATCGAAGCGCTGGCAATCTCGACCAGGAGTCGCTCCTTGCCATAGACCCGCTCGATGTCTTTCGCGATATCGCCCACCACCTTGCGTTTCGAGCGCGATCCGATCTTATGGACCGTCTCGATCAGCAGGTCGACCATCGCATCCGTAAGCTGAGCTTCCCGCGCCATCAGATAAACGGCATAGAGCCCGAGCTGGCGCGCCGGTACATGCCGGCGCATCTCCGAGGCTTTCTCGCCGGCAACCCGGCGAACGATCTGATCGACCCATGCCTTGCCCGTGACCGATAGGAAATCTCGGGGAAGAGCAAGCCGTTGGATAAAGGCGAGTTTGGCGGTCACGCCAAGAATGTTTTCGAGCGTCGCCTGACCTGCATCCCCCTTCATCGTGTTGAAGCCGGTCGGGCCATCGGGATCGGCGAGCGAGGCTTCCAGCAAGGCGACCGCATCCGGCGCAAGCCGATCGCGGACTCGGGCCAACAGGGCCTCCAGATAGAGGTGTCGTTGCGAACGGACGAGGCGTTCCAGCTCCTTGCGCGACGGCCCATAGATACGGCGGTCGCGGCACCACAGGAAAACATGCTCGAGCATGGCATTGATCGGCTGCCCGCCCGCACAAAGATCGTCGGAAATCCACCTCGACAACGCCCTGCGATCCGTCTGCGTCATACGGCGGAACCCGAGATGCCGCAAAATCTCCGCGCAATGCCGGCGGGCGGTGCGCCCGGAAAAATCATAGTGGTTCACGGATTTGGCATCGAGACCAAGTTGCTCCGCCAGATACAAGACACCGTCGGAGGGTATCGACGCATGATCCGGCACAAAGAAGCCATGCCCGGCGAAAAATCTAAGCTGAACCGCCAATCCCAGTCGTGCCGTCTCCGCTTTGCCGGTCACGAACGCGATGTCCGAAAAACTCAGGCTCCAGGAGCCGATCAGATCCCCACTCGAAACGCCAAGGCTCATAACGCCGCTCCCTTATCGGAGCGGAACGTCGTTCCTCGCATGGGCGATCGTCAACAACAACCAGCCCGTTCCCGACGTGTTCTCCAAGATGACCAAAATCGCAGCTTCGGGCCGACTGGGCCAACCAGGACTTGTTCATCTGCGACGTGCTGGACGCCATCCCCAAGGATGACATGGCCTCGATGGAGCATCCCGTCTTTTCGCTCTCGACCAAGCCCGACAACCGGACGCGGCGCTACGAGCATAACGGCAACGTCATCGAGATTATCCCCTCGGGCAAGGGGCTGGCGACGATCCACGACAAGGACATATTGATCTACTGCATTTCGCAGCTCGTCGCGAAGATGAACCAGGGCCAGCAGCCGAGCCGCACGGTGCGCCTGCAAGCCTATGACATGCTCGTCGCCACCAACCGGCAAACCAGCGGCGAAGGCTATCGGCTGATGGCCGACGCCCTCGCCCGCCTGCGCGGGACCACGGTGCGGACCAACATTCAAACGGGCGGTATCGAGGAAACGCGGATTTTCGGCCTGATCGAAGAAGCCAAGATCACCCGCAAGACGTTCGACGGGCGAATGCTCGATCTCGAAATCACCTTGTCGGATTGGGTCTATCGCTCGGTTATCAGCAAGAACGTCCTGACGCTCCACCGGGACTATTTCCGGCTCCGCAAGCCGTTCGAGCGGCGCATGTATGAGCTGGCCCGCAAGCATTGCGGCGTGAAGGACGAATGGAAGATCGGCCTAGAGCTGCTACAGAAGAAATGCGGCTCCAACAGCCCGCTCCGGGTGTTCCGCGCCTTGGTCAAGAAGGTCTGCGAGCATGACGCCGATCACGGCCATTTCCCCGACTATGCGGTGACGATGGACGATGACGTGATCCTGTTCCGCAACCGGTCGGGCCTCAAGTCCAAGCCCGATCCGGTCGCCAGCGCCGGCGACGATGCGCCCTATATCGACCCCGAAACCATGCACGACGCCAAGACGGCCGCGCCAGGCTATGACGTGTATGCGCTCTATGACGAATGGGTGTCGTGGTGGCACGACATGGGCAAGCCCGAACTCAAAAGCCCTGCTGGCGCGTTTCTCGGCTTCTGCAAGAAACGGCACGAACGCAAGCCGCTGCGCTGATTCCCGCCCTATGCGGGCAAGCGGCCATGTTCACATGCCCGCATGTTTGCATGTGAGCATGCTCACTTGCCTACGGGGCTTTCCCCCATCTTTCGCAGCCAGTCGTTGAACGCCTCGGCCATCGCATCCTGTAGGCTCATGCCGTGCTTGCGAGCGGTCATGTGCATGGCGAACGACATTTCCGGGCTGAAATAGCCCGTCATGGCCTTCTTGCCCTGACGGCTCGGCGCAACCGGGCTGCTGCTCGATCCGCTGCCGGGGCTTGCGCCTGTGCTGCGGGCGATCGGCGCGGCCGCCCTCCCCTCCGGCTCGGCCGTCGCCGGCGTCGGCGCGGAATCGCGATCCCGCAATGCAAGCAATGATCCTTTCCGGCTGCTCATGCGCTGGCCCTCCGCTTCTTCGATGCTTGCATGTTTACATGCTGGCATGTCCACTTGTAAAGCTGGCGCACCTCGTCGGCCGCCTTGCCGTTCGGCTCGATCTCCATCGCCGTCTTGCCTTCGGCCGCCGCATGGCGAAAGGCGGCACGATCGGCGATATGGTGGGGGCAGGCGTCCAGCCCATAATCCTGCACGAGCTGCGCGGCCTCGTCATACATGCGCGGAGCGGTCGGGCTTCCCGCCGTGAAGATCACGAACGCGGGCTTGCCGCGCATCTTCACAAGGCTGGCGGTCGTCTTGATCGCGGCCAGGTCGAACGCGCTGGGGCGGCAAGGGATCAGCACCAGGTCGGCCGCTTCGACGGCGGCGCTCGCCGCGCTGTCGGCATGGGGCGGGGTGTCGATCACGATGAACGCCGCGCCCTGGCCCGTCGCCTGCTCGATCTTGGCGGCAAGGCGAGGGGGTGCGCTGTCAATCACGACCGGGGGCGCATCCTGTCGCCATGCCGCCCACTGGCTCGCCGTCGCCTGTGGGTCGAGGTCGATCACAAGGGCGGTATGCCCGGAATCCTCGGCGGCTGCGGCCAGATGCAGGGCGAGGGTGGTCTTGCCCGCGCCGCCCTTCTGGCTGATGATCGCGATTGTTGGCATGTGAATATCCTTACATGACCGCATGTTTGCATGTGGTCATACTGGCTCGGTTCGGCTGCGTCAACGAAACCCCGAATTGCGGGGAGGGGAAGGCGGTCTAGCTATCCTCGCCGCCCTCATCCTCGCTGTCATCGTCCAGCGGTTCATGCTGCATCTGTCCGTGATCCTCGATCGGGCAAAGCGGCGCTCCGGCCACCATGAAGCGAGATCCGCTTGCGATCTCGCCCCCGCCATGTGGGTCGTCACCTTGGGCCAAGACTGCTTGCGGGCTTGGGGAGCGAAGCGAGTAGGGCCACGGTGCCGCGCCAGCGGCAGGCGCATGTCCCCTGCCTGGATTGAAATTGTTGCTCAACTGAGCTACATTATCGGCTTGACCAAGGAGGTTCCAATGGCCGCTACCGCTTTCGTGCGCGCGCGCATCGACGAAACATTGAAGGATGAAGCCGCCGCCGTGCTGGCCGAGCTGGGGCTGACCGTCTCGGATGTGGTCCGCATGACCCTTACGCGGGTCGCCAAGGACCATGCGCTGCCGTTCGAGCTGAAGGTGCCGAACGCCGAAACGCGCGCCGCGATCGAGGCGTCCCGCGCGACGATGAAGGCCCGCCGCGCCCGTTTCACCGATGCCCAGGAAATGTTCGATGCCCTCGACCAAGAAGCCCGCCAGCAGTAAGCGGGCTTCGTTCCCAAGAGAGGCGTCCTACGAAAAAAGGTTTGTCAAGGATTGGGAGCGGCTGTCGCGCAGCGGGCGCTACAACATGAAACAGCTCAAGGAAGCGATGATGATGCTCATCGCCAACAATGCGCCATTAGGCCCGGAATGGCTGGATCATCCGCTGAAAGGCGATTGGAGCGATCATCGCGAGTGCCATATCGGCGGCGATTTCCTGCTGATCTATACGATTGAGGGGAATCTGGTGAACTTCGTGCGCGCCGGCACTCATGCGGAACTGTTTGAATAGCCATGCGCGTGATCTTCATCCGCCACGGCCAAAGCACCGGCAACGCCGGCGTGCCCTGCGATGATCTCGGCGCGATCGAGCTGACGGAGCTGGGCCAGGAACAGGCGCGCGAAGTCGCGGCGAGCTGGACGCAAGCGCCCGCGCTCATCGTCACATCGCCCTATACGCGCACGCAACAGACGGCCGCGCCGACGATCGCGCGCTTTCCCGGCGTGCCGGTGGAAGTGTGGCCGATCGAAGAGTTCACCTATCTGCAACCGGCGCGCTGGAACGGCACGCGCAGCGCGGAGCGGATGCCGCACCTCGAACGCTATTGGAGCGTGGCGGACCCGGACTATTGCGACGGGGAAGGGGCGGAAAGTTTCGGCACTCTGCTACGGCGCTGCGAGGCGGCGCTAACGCGCCTCGCCGCCATGCCTACGGGATCGCTGGTCTATGTGTTCGGGCATGGGCAGTTCATCCAGGCCGCGCGCGCGATCGTCGCCGACGCTCATCTGGATGATCGGGGCAAGATGCTCGGATTCTGGCGCAAGGGCGAGCCGCCCGCTATCAGCAACGCGCAGCAGGTAGGGTTTCATTGGCAGGGCGATCGTTGGGCCTGTGCGCCGGCGATTGCCGCCTAGATCAACACCCGCTCCACCTCGTCCAGCGTCACGTCATCGGGCCGCCGATCGTAGAGCTGCGTCGTGCGCGTCGAGCTATGGTTCGCCATCGTCGCGGCCGTCTCCAGGGTGCCGCCGTTTTTCAGATAGGCGGTGATCCCGGTCGCGCGGAACGAATGGTTGCCGATCGCGGTCGCGATCCCGGCCGCCGCCGCGCGCCGGCGCACCATCGCGAACGCGCTTTGCTGGGGCAGGGGGGTAGCGGTCAGCCGCTTGGTCTTGCGGCCGATCGTGCGGAACAGCGGCCCCTTGCGATGCTCGCGCAGCTCGCACCCCTCGATATAGGCCAACAGATATTCCTCTAGATTGTGGTGACAGGGCATTTCGTGGCGCTTACCGCCCTTTTCGTGCAGCCGCACCCATAGGCGGCGGTTCTGCACGAAAGCATCGTCAACGGTCATGGCGACGGCCGCCCCGATCCGCGCGAACGTATAGACCATGAGGCCGATGGCTCTGTTGCAAAGATTGGCGGCAGTCAGAGGTAGGCTGTCGCTCTGCGCCGATCAGGCGGCTGCTGCGAAATGGTGGTTGAGCATGCCCATGGCCTCCGTCAGCGCCGAGGGCCCAATGCCAAAAGCTCTCTCCACAAGGCGCACCTCGCCCCTGATGCCGGGCTGCAGGCACCAGGGGCGAGCCTGTCCTTTGCGCAGGGCTCGCATGACTTCGAATCCCTTGATCGTGGCATAGGCCGTGGGGATCGATTTGAAACCGCGCACCGGCTTGATCAGTATCTTGAGCTTTCCGTGATCGGCCTCGATCACGTTATTGAGATACTTCACCTGCCGGTGGGCCGTCTCCCGGTCCAGCTTTCCTTCGCGCTTCAATTCGGTGATCGCTGCACCATAGCTCGGCGCTTTGTCGGTATTGAGCGTGGCAGGCTTTTCCCAGTGCTTCAGGCCTCGCAGGGCCTTGCCCAGGAACCGCTTCGCTGCCTTGGCGCTGCGGGTCGGCGACAGGTAGAAATCGATCGTGTCGCCCCGCTTGTCGACTGCCCGGTACAGGTAGGTCCACTTGCCCCGCACCTTGACGTAGGTTTCATCCAGGCGCCAGCTCGGATCAAAGCCACGCCGCCAGAACCAGCGCAGCCGCTTCTCCATCTCCGGGGCGTAGCACTGGACCCAGCGATAGATCGTCGTATGGTCGACCGAAATGCCGCGTTCCGCCAGCATTTCCTCAAGGTCGCGATAGCTGATCGGATAGCGACAATACCAGCGCACCGCCCACAGGATCACATCACCCTGGAAATGGCGCCACTTGAAATCCGTCATCGTTCCGTCCGTCCAATCTCCGCCAAGCATGCTCAAGCTTCACGATTTTTGCAACAGAGCCGGAGGAGGAGCATGGGGCCATCCTGTCCGCTGCCCTGCCCTCCGCCCGTCTGGGTCGCGCGGCGCAGCGGCACCTGAAGCAAGCGCAGGGGCAGGCCGCCGGTCTGTTCGCGGGCAAGGAAAAGGCGCCCCTTGTCGTCCACCCGCATATGGGATGCGAAATCGCGACCATTGGCATTGGCGTCGATCCGACCGACGGCGCGCAGCAGGAAAGCGCCATTGGCGGCGCGGATGCGCCCTTCCCCGCCGATCAGCACGGCCATGACGCCCGCTTCGCCAAGCTGCCGCCCCGCTTCCCCCGTCAACAGACGATGCACGTCGTCCAGCGCGCTCGGCTGCCGGACCGGCGTGAAGCGCCAGAGCAGATAATCCTCCGCGCGGCCGGTGCGGCAGATTTCGACATCCAGCCGCAGCGCGCCATGCGCCATGCCGCGCACCGCCGCTTCGCCATCCTTCCATGCCTTTCGCGCGGCATCGGCGAGCTTTTCGGTCGCGGTGGCATCGGTGATGAGGGCAGGCGGCGTCGGATAACCGGCAAACCATTCCCCGAAGAGGTCGCTGGCGCAGACCAGCCGCCCGGTCCGGTCCGTCACGGCAATCGCCATATTCGAGGCATCGGCCGCGGCGCGCGCCACCGTCCAGTCCGGTATCGCCTCGCTATCGGCGGCGGCAGGGGGATAGAGATGGCGGAACCAGGACAGCAGCGCCGCGATCACCAGAACGGCAGCGCCAAAACCGGCCCCCAGCGCCCAGTCGCCCGCCGCATAGAGGACAAGGCCAGCGGAGATCAGCGCGGCGACGATCAGCAGCGGCAAGGCAAGGCGCGAGGGTGGCCGTGCCAACCACGCATCATCCCTACTTTTCAACCGCGTGGCCATGCCCGCGTTCCCCCTGCACCCGCCCTGGACCCGCGCCCTGCCTTAGCAATCAGACAGGCGCGATTTCCTCCAATGCGCTGCTTTCAGGCCGCTTGCCAATCCTCAATTTGCGCGCATGCCATTTCCGTCCCATCCGGTGGCGCCAGAACCAGTCGGCGAGGAAATAGCCGATGGCCGCGGCGGCAAAGGAAATCAGCGCCAGACCAAATAGCAGGGCGGGCGCGGCTTCCGAAAAGAGCCAGGCGCACCATTGCCCGATCGTCGCATGGTCATTGACGAGCGCCATGAAACCCGACGCATCGGCGGTCCGGCCCAGCATCCAGTTGCCGATATAGACCGAAGCCCAGAGGATGAACGGCGTCGTTGCGGGATTGGAGAGGAAAGTCATCGCAGCAGCGACGGGGATATTCGCGCGGAAAGGCAGCGCCAGCAGCGCCGCGCCCGCGATCTGCACGCCGGGGATCAGCAGGAAAATGCCGACCAGCAGCCCCAGCGCCACGCCGCGCGGCACCGAGCGGCGGGTGAAGCGCCACAGCGAGGGTTCCAGCACCCGATGCGCGACCGGAGCAAGGAAGCGGTTATTCTCCAGCGATTCGCGGGTCGGGGCATTGGCATGCCACCAGCGGGTGAAGCGCCCCATGCTCGCTTTAGGCCCCATCAGCCGTGCGCCTTCATGATGCGCTGCTGATCGCGCTTCCAGTCGCGTTCCTTGATCGTCTCACGCTTGTCATGGGTTTTCTTGCCGCGCGCCAAGGCCAGTTCCACCTTCGCCTTGCCCCGGCTGTTGAAATAGATGGACAGCGGCACCAGCGTCATCCCCTTGCGCTCGACCGCTCCGTGCATCCGGGCGATCTCCCGTTCGTGCAGCAGCAGCTTGCGGGGGCGCTTGGGTTCGTGATTATAGCGATTGCCGTGGCTGAATTCGGGGATGTTGCTGTTGACCAGCCACACCTGCTCGCCCTTCACCTCGGCATAGCTTTCGGCGATATGGCCCTCGCCAAAGCGCAGCGACTTCACCTCCGTGCCCTGAAGCGCGATCCCGGCCTCGAACACGTCGTCGATGAAATATTCGAAGCGCGCGCGCCGGTTTTCCGCGACGATCTTCTTCTTGTCGAATGTTTCAGGACGGGGACGGGCCATAATTTCCAGAACTAA
The DNA here is from genome assembly GCF_001456115.1 of Sphingobium baderi. Taxonomy (NCBI): domain Bacteria; kingdom Pseudomonadati; phylum Pseudomonadota; class Alphaproteobacteria; order Sphingomonadales; family Sphingobiaceae; genus Sphingobium; species Sphingobium wenxiniae. The sequence continues at coordinate 247,633 of NZ_CP013264.1, forward strand.
CCAAGAGGGTCCACATATGGGGTCGCAGGCCCATTAAACCAGACCGGCGATCTCCAGCGCCCGGTCGACGGCTGCACGGCTCGATTCCGACGGCCAGGTGATCGGCAGGCGGACGTCGCCGGGCATGTCGGGCCGGACACGCGTGAGCGCATATTTGACAGGCCCAGGTGAAGAATCGCTGAACAGCGCGTCGTGCAGCGGATAAAGCCGGTCATGCAGCGCCAGCGCGCCGGTCCAGTCCGCGCGCGCGCAGGCCGCCTGAAATTCAGCGCACAGGCGCGGCGCGACGTTCGCGGTGACGGAGATGCATCCCCGTCCACCCGATGCATTGAAGGCAAGCGCAGTTTCGTCATTACCCGATAGCTGGCAGAAGTCCGGCCCGCAGGCGAGGCGCTGCGCGGTGACACGCCCCAGATTCCCGGTAGCGTCCTTGATCCCCACTATGGTGCGATAATCCTGCGCCAGCCGGTGGATCACCGGCACGCCGATATCGGTGATGGTACGACCGGGCACATTGTAAAGCACGATCGGCAGGTCGCAGCGTTCCGCCAGATACGCGAAATGGCGATAGACGCCTTCCTGATTCGGCTTGTTGTAATATGGGGCGACGACCAGCGCGGCGTCGGCGCCCGCCGCCTGAGCGGCGAACATATGTTCAAGGGCGATGCGCGTGTCGTTCGATCCGCAGCCCGCGATCACCGGCACCCGGCCCGCCACCTGATCGACGCAGATCGCGATCACGCGATTATGTTCCGCCACCGTCATGGTCGAGCTTTCCCCGGTGGTGCCGCAGGGGACAAGACCGCCGCTGCCCTCCGCGATCTGCCAATCGACGAGGGCGCGGAAGGCCGTCTCGTCAATCGCCCCGTCGCGAAAGGGCGTCACAAGAGCCGGTATGGACCCGGAAAACATGTTTTTACTCCTTCAATTCTCCGGGCTTCCGGGGCATTGTTTGCTTGAACCGCGCGCTATAGCGCGTCATTCAGGGCCTGATAAGGATGCAATTGCGATTATGTCCATAATGCGTTCGCCCCTTTGCCCAGATGGTTTAATGGTTCCTATGCCTTTGATTGCCCTTTTGCTCGTCACCGCCAGCGCCAGCGCGCAGGTGGATGCCCCGGCTTCGTCCAATCCCAACTTTCCGCCCAGCGCGGTCGTTCAGCCCATTCCGGGCCAGGGCAGCACGACCAGCAGCGCAAGCCAGTGGAATCAGGTCAGCAGCCGGGTGGGCGTTTCGTCCGATTCCTCGGTCAATGGCGCCATCAGCCAGTGGCGCGCCCTGCAGCAGAGCGACGGCCTGGGCTTTTCCACCTATGCCAGCTTCATCATGGCCAATCCCGGCTGGCCGGGGGAGGACCGGATGCGGCGGCTGGCGGAAACCGGGATCAATCCCGACAGCTATGATCCCCGGCAGGTAACGGCCTTCTTCGCCCGCTTTCCGGCGCGCACGGCGGTCGGCCACGCGCGCAACGCGCTGGCGCTGATGCAGCTTGGCCGTATGGACGAAGCGCGGGCGGCCGCGCATAACGCATGGACCGGCGGATCGCTGGCGCCGACGGACGAAATGCGGCTCCTGTCGCTGTTCGGGTCGAGCTTCACCGCCGCCGATCACGACCAGCGCGCAGACGTCCTGCTGTGGGGCAATGACGTGATGGGCGCGACGCGGATGCTGGCCTATGTCTCGCCCGCCCGCCGTCCGGTCTATGCGGCGCGGATCGCCTTCCGCCAGAAAGCGCCCGACGCGGCGATGAAGATGCAGGCGGCCGAAGCGCTGGGCGCGACCGATGCGGGCTTCGTCGCGGACAAGGCGATGTGGCTGCGCGACACCGGCAACTGGGTCGCGGCGCGGCAATATCTGGCCAATCGCGCCACCCTGTCCTTCCGGCCCGGCAATGCCGAGAAATTTTACGAGGTGCTGCTGAACCAGGCCCGCGCTTCAGCGAATGACAGCCAGTGGAGCTTCGCATGGGGCATCGCCAGCAAGATCGACGACGCCTATGCGCCGGGCACGGACGTCAGCGGCCGTCCGATCGGCGAGCGGGACGATTATACCAGCCTTGCCTGGCTGGCGGGGACCACGGCTTTCTATAACCTCAACCGGCCCACCGATGCGGTGGGCATGTTCCGCCGCTACGCCACCGCCGCCAAATCGCCGCAGACCCAGTCCAAGGGCTATTATTGGGCCGGGCGGGCCGCGCTGGCAGCGGGAGACACGGCAGCGGCCAACAGCTATTTCCAGCAGGCAGCAGTCTTCCCCGACCAGTTTTACGGGCAGCTTTCGCTGGAGCGGCTGAGCCGTCCTATCCCGGCGCCTGCCGCCTATGAAAGGCCGGTGGAGATCTCCGCCGCCGACCGGGCCGCGTTCAACAACCGTTCGGTCGTGCGCGCCGTGCGGGCGCTGGGCGCGATGGGCTATTGGGAGGATCAGAGCAAATTCGCCCGCGCCATCGCCAATAATGCCGATAGCGACAGCGATCATTATCTGGCTGCCGAACTCGCCAAGAGCATCGGCCGCCCGGACATGGGCGTGATGGTGGGGCGCCGCGCGGTATCCAGCGGCCTGACCGGCTATGGCGAGAGCGCTTTCCCCCGCGTGCCGGTGCCGCCATCGGCCCAGTCCAACTGGACCATGGTGCACGCCATAGCGCGGCAGGAAAGCCAGTTCGACCGCGCCGCCATCAGCCATGCCGGAGCGCGCGGGCTGATGCAGCTCATGCCCGGCACCGCGCGGGAGCAGGCGGGAAAGCTGGGGATGGGTTACAATCCCGGATCGCTGACCACCGACACCAGCTATAACATCATGCTGGGCTCTTCTTATTTCGAGCGGATGATGAGCTATTATGGCGGCAGCTATCCGCTGGCGGTGGCGGCTTACAATGCCGGGCCGGGCAATGTGAACAAATGGCTGGCGGCCAATGGCGATCCGCGTCTGCCGGGCGGCGATTGGCTGCGCTGGATCGAGAATATCCCGATCTACGAGACGAAGAATTACGTCCAGCGGGTGCTGGAAAATGCCGTCGTCTATGAAGCGATGAACCCGGAACGGGCGCGCTTCCGGGGAAGTCCGGCGGTGCTGAGCCGCTATCTGGGGAAGCAGACACCGGGCTGAAGCTGCGGTAAGAGGCGGGCATGACCGCGCATCCCAACTACATCTCGCCCGAAGGCTTTGCCAAGCTGCGGGCGGAATATGACCATTTGCTGGGCGTCGAGCGGCCGCAGGTGGTGGAAGTGGTCAGCTGGGCCGCGGGCAATGGCGACCGCAGCGAAAATGGCGACTATCTTTATGGCCGCAAGCGGATGCGGGAAATCGACGGGCAGCTTCGCCGCCTGTCGCGGAAGATGAAGGATGCCAAGGTCGTCGACCCCAAGACGCAACCGGACAAGGGCCGCGTCTATTTCGGCGCGACCGTCACCATCGCGGACGAGGATGACAAGCGCCGCACCGTCACCATCGTCGGCAATGACGAAGCGGATGCGAGCGCGGGACGAATCGGCTGGGGCACGCCTATCGCGCGGGCGCTGCGCGGGGCGGCGGTGGGCGACCTGCGCCGGGTGATGCTGCCCGCCGGTGAGAAGGAATATGAGGTGATGGCGATTGCCTATCCCGAATAGGAGGCGCGACGCCTGCGATCGCCTGCCCGGGCAGATAGCCGCGTTTCCTGACTTATCCTGTATCAAGCATTTATGCTGTATTTTTCATGCAGGGCAACTATGAGGACGCCCGCGGACAGCCGAGGGTAAACAGCTTTGCGTCATCTGTCGTTCTTCTGCCTGTTGCTGATGCCGTCAGCCGCCGTCTCGGCGGTTTCGGCATTCCAGCCCGTGGCGATGCCGGTCGGCAGTGGAACGGACTCCATGACTTCGGGCGCGGCGCGCGTGGTCAGCGCCATATTGGAATATACGCGCTGGCCGACCGAACACCCCGTCATCCGATTGTGCGTCGCAGGCGCCCCCCGCCATGCCGGCCGGCTGAACGAGGTCCACCTGCCCAATGAAGCGAAAATCGACCTGTCCACCCTGTCCGGTCCGGCCGATCCGGCGCGAAATCTCTGCGACGCGCTCTATATCGGGCAACTCGCTCCCGTTCCGCTGGGCCGCCTGATCGGCGACATGCGCGGCAAGCCCGTCGTGACCATCGCTGAGGACGATCCCGATTGCCGGAGCGGTGCGATGTTCTGCCTGATCTTCGCGCCGCAAACCCTTTCCTTCCGGCTCAACATCGATGCGGTTTCGCGTTCCGCGGTGCGGATCGACCCGCGCGTGCTACGCATGTCGAAAGGGAGATATTGAGCCATGACCGCTCCGTCTGATCCCGCCATGCCGACGCTTCGCACAGTGCTCGCGCGCGTGCATATGCGCCTGATCCTCTTTGCCGTGCTGATGGCTGGCGCGACATTGCTCATCACCGGGGTCGTGGTCATTCGCGGCTATGCCGAGCGCAACCTGTCCCTGATCGCGCAGACGGTCGCCTATACGGTCGAACCGGCGCTCGTCTTTGATGACATGCAGGCCGCGCGCGACGGAATCGCTACGGTCGCCGCATCGGAAAGCGTGCGCGCCGTCGAAGTCCGCGACGTCCGGGGCCGCCTGCTGGTGGACTGGCGACGACCCGATGGCGGCATGATGGCAGCGATCGCGAGGGGCGGCGGCCTGCTCGCGCCATCGCCCGCGCTGGCCACCATCCGGCGGGGCCAGGATGTCATCGCCCATGTCCGCGTGTCCGGCGACGCCGGAGGGCTGGGCCGCTATATTCTTGCGGCGCTGCTGGCGGGGCTCACCTGCCTCATCCTGACCGTCTTAGCCACGCAGATGCTGGCGCGGCGGTTGCAGCAGGATGTCACTGCACCGCTGGCGCGCATCGCGGAGGTCGCCCATGCCGTGCGCGCCGACCGCCAGTTCGACCGGCGCGTGCCCCCATCCGACATATTGGAGATCGATCGACTAGGCCGCGACTTCAACGCATTGCTGGATGAGCTGGATGACTGGCATGCGGGCCTGCTGTCCGAAAACCGGATGCTGGAGAAGCAGGCTACCCGCGACGCGCTGACGGGCCTGGGCAACCGCGTGATGTTCGAGCAGGTCCTGCCCGGCATCATGGCGCGGGCCGATGCCGATGGCGGCGCCTTTGCCGCCGTCTATATCGACGTGAACCGCTTCAAGCAGGTCAACGACCGGCACGGCCACGATGCGGGCGACGCGATGCTGATCGTGATCGCCGCGCGGCTGCGCGCCGTGTTGCGGCCGGGCGATCAGGCTTTCCGGCTGGGCGGCGACGAATTCGCGCTGATCCTGGCGCCGGACATCAAGCGGGAGGATGTGGCCATCCTTACCCACCGCCTGCTTGCGGGCATGGAGCAGCCGATCATGCTGCCCAGCGGCGAGAGCATCGTCGTATCGCTGAGCGTCGGCAGCGCCCTCTATCCCGACGACAGCGCCGACGCCCGCGATCTGCTGCGGCACGCCGATGCGGCGATGTATGCAGCCAAGGCCAGCCGGACCGGAACCCATGACTGACAGACGCGAGACAAGCATGATGCGCCATCCCCTCTCCCTCCTGCTGCCGCTGTTTGCGCTGGCGGCCTGCCAGACCGTTCAGCCGCAACCGCAGCAGGCCGGCTTCACGCCGCAGCAGGTCGCCACGCTCCAGCAGCAGGGGTTCGAACCGGCCGGTGACGACTGGCAATTCGGCATGGCCGACCGCCTGTTGTTCGGGACCGACGAAAGCACGCTGATCCCGGAACAGCAAGCGGCCATAAGCCGCATTTCCCGAGTGTTGGTCGCGGTCGACATTCACGGCGCGAGAGTGGAGGGACATACCGATTCGACCGGATCGGCCAGCTATAACGAGGCGCTGTCGGCACGGCGCGCGCAGGCCGTCGCTGACGCGCTGGTGGTCGGCGGCATGGCGCGGCAGGCCATGCGCGTCGTCGGCATGGGCGCACGCGTCCCCGTGGAGAGCAATCATCTGGCTAGCGGCCGCCGGGAAAATCGCCGCGTCGTGATCATCGTGTCCCCCGCCGATGCGAGTGACCCTGTTCCTCCCGCAAATGCCAGCCTGCCGTAACGCCTTGCCCCTTACGCCGCGCGGATGGCGGTAAGGAAGGCGTTGGCGCGGGCGTCGAGGCGGTGGGCCTCGTCCGCCAGTTGATGGGCGGTGCGGCGCATGGTGTCGGCGCCATCAACCGCTGCTGCTGCATTGTCGCTGATGTGGCGGGCGCTCTGACGGATATGATCGCTGGAGCCGCCTGCTTCCTCGACGCTGGCGGCCATGTCGCGGCTGAACGCTCCGTGGCGGGCGACGGCCTGAAAGACGGAGGCGGAAATGCGGTCCGCCGTCGCGATCGCCGCGTCCATATGAGCGTGACCTTCCGCCACTTGCGCGGCGGTCCCGCGGATTGCGCCGATCCGCCCGGCAATCTCCGCCGCCGCGTCGCGGGTTTGCCCGGCCAGCAGTTTCACTTCGCGCGCGACGACGGCAAAGCCGTGCCCCGCCTCCCCCGCCCGCGCGGCTTCTATCGACGCGTTCAGCGCCAACATGCCGATGGCCCGCGCGATGCTGTCGATCAGGGCGGTGACTTCGCCAATGCCGTCCGCCTGCGCGCTGAGCATCCGGCTCTGGGCCGAACCAAGACGCGCTTGCTCCACCGCCATGCGGATGGCGGCGCCCGCCCGGCGCACTTCATCCTCCATGGACTGGAAAAGCTGGGCCAGATCCCTGCCGGAAGCGGCGATGCCCGCAAGATTGTCGGCGGTCTGCGCCGCCGCGACGGCCATGCCGGCGGAAGACTGCCCATTATGGGCGGCCCGCTCCGCCGCTTCGGTCGCGAGCGCGGAAAGCTTGTCCGCCATGCCGACCATATCGGCGATCAACTGTTCGATATCGGCGCGGAACGTGGCGCTTTCGCGTGTCACCCGCTCCAGCCGTTCCACCCGCGCCAGGGCAAGCCGCGCATCCCGCTCCGCCGCGAGACGCAGCAGCAGCGGACCGCCGAGCGTCCCGGCATAGCGCCCGCCTTCCGTCAGGATCAGCCCTTCGCACCCTTGTCCCTGCGCGGCATAGAGATCGACCAGCGCCTCCACGCTGGCGGCGCGGTCGATGCAGGCGCAGGGCTGGACATGATCGTCCAGCCGCCCACCGAAACTGGGATTGCGAAGCAACGCATGGCCGAAAGGATTGAACAGGATGCGGCGCATGTCCCGCTCATAAATGGCGCCCGCCGGACGATCCTACCCATCCAGCACGGGAAGCAGGCGAAGCGCGGGATTGTCCTGAAAGCGATCAACCGCTTCGCTGAGCGGGCGGCCAAGCCGGATCGCCACGCCATGCTCGACAGGAAGCGATGAGGGCGCGTGCGCCGGCAGGGCATCGGAAAGTGAGGGCGCGAACATGCGCGCCTTTTAGCGGCGCAGTGGTAAATGAGGCGTTAGGATTTGATGACAGTTTTGTTACAAGATACTGTTTTCATGTTATTTTATTCGACGGTTTATAGCCGAAAGCCTCGCGCGCAAGCTTGACCACGGCGGGGTCGGCTTCCGGGAAATCCATCGGCACCAGCTTTTCCAGCGTCTCCGCGATATAGGTGAGCGCAGCGATGCGGCCGGTCTTGCGGTGGTTATTGTCGATGACTTGCCAAGGCGCATGTTTCGTGTCGGTCCTAGCGAACATGTCGTGCATGGCGTCAAGATAATCGGCGCGGCGGGCGCGGTTACGATAATCGTCCGCGCCGGTTTTCCACCGTTTCCATGGCGTGTCGAGCCGTTCGGCGAGCTGCTTGTCCTGCGTTTCCTGGGTGATGTGGACGAACAGTTTCAGGATGTGGCTGCCGGCGTCGGTCTGCTGCCGTTCGAAGGCGTTGATGTCGTCATAAGCGCGCTTCCACTCCTTTTTCGAACAGAAGCCTTCCACCCGCTCCACCAGCACCCGGCCATACCAGCTTCGGTCGAAAATCGCGATGTTGCGTCCGGCGGGCAGGCGCGTCCAGAAACGCCAGAGGAAATGATGATCGCGCTCCTCTTCATTGGGCGCAGCGATCGGGTGGACCTGATAATAGCGGGGATCCCAATCAGCGGCCATGCGCTTGATGATGCCGCCCTTGCCCGCCGCATCCCATCCTTCCAGCAGGATGACGCTGCGTCGGTCGTGGATGACATGGGCGACCTGAATCTTCGCGAGGCGATGCTGAAGGTCGGCCAGCGCCGCGTCATAATCGCCGGTGAACTTCGGACTATTCTCATAGTCCTTGAGGTCGATGGCCATGCGTCATCCTCCCTTCGAGCCTGCAAAAACAAAGCCCTGTCCTTCTTGTAGAGAAGAACAGGGCTTCGACAAGCCTGCGCGGAAGGCGTCTGGTCAGGCCTTGGCCTGCGGCTCCACGACGCGGATGTGAAGTTCGCGAAGCTGCTTGAGTTCCGCCGGGCTGGGCGCACTCATGAGCAGGTCTTCGGCGCGCTGGTTCATCGGGAACAGCGTGATCTCCCGCAGGTTCTGCGCGCCGCAGAGCAGCATCACGATGCGATCCACGCCCGCCGCCATGCCGCCATGGGGCGGCGCGCCATATTGGAAGGCGCGGTAGAGGCCGCCGAAGCGATCCTCCACATCCTGCTGGGACAGGCCGACCAGTTCGAACGCCTTCACCATCGCTTCGGGCGACTGGTTGCGGATCGAACCGGACGCGATCTCGAACCCGTTGCAGACCATGTCATATTGATAGGCGTTGATGGTGAGCGGATCCTGCCCGTTCAGCGCATCCAGCCCGCCTTGCGGCATGGAGAAGGGGTTGTGGGCGAAGTCGATCTTCTTCTCGTCCTCGTCATATTCGTAGAAGGGGAAGTCGACGATCCAGCACAGCTCAAAGCGATCCTTGTCGATGAGGTCGAGCTGTTCCCCCACGCGGATGCGCGCAAGACCCGCGAGCTTCGCCGCCTGCGATTCCTTGCCCGCCGCGAAGAACACGCCGTCATTGGGGCCAAGGCCCAGCGCGGCGATGAGCTTCGCAGTCGCTTCCTCGCCATGATTCTTGGCGATGGGGCCGCCGGGGACGCCGTCCTTGATGTTGATATAGCCAAGGCCCGAATAGCCCTCGCCCCGCGCCCAGTTGTTCATGTCGTCGAAGAATTTGCGGCTACCCGCGCCCGCGCCGGGGGCCGGGATCGCGCGGATCACGCTGCCGCTTTCCACGAGGCTGGCGAAGATGCCGAAACCCGAACCGTGGAAATGCTCGGTGACGTCGGTGATGAGGATGGGATTACGCAGGTCCGGCTTGTCGCTGCCATATTTCAGCATGGCTTCGGCATGGGGGATGCGCGGGAAGCTGCCCGCCGGGGTCACGGGCTTGCCATCGGCGAAACGCTCAAACACTTGCGCGATCACCGGCTCCATGGTGTTCCACACATCTTCCTGCGTGACGAAGCTCATTTCCAGGTCGAGCTGGTAGAATTCGCCCGGCAGACGGTCAGCGCGCGGGTCTTCGTCGCGGAAGCAGGGCGCGATCTGGAAATAACGGTCGAAGCCCGCGACCATCAAAAGCTGCTTATATTGCTGCGGCGCCTGCGGCAGGGCATAGAATTTGCCTGCATGGATGCGGCTGGGGACGAGGAAATCGCGCGCGCCTTCGGGGCTGGACGCGGTCAGGATCGGCGTCGAATATTCGGTGAAACCCGCATCCTCCATGCGGCGGCGCATGTCGGAGATGATCTTCGTGCGCTTGACGATGTTCGCATGCAGCGTCTCACGCCTCAGGTCGAGGAAGCGGTAGCGCAGGCGAATATCTTCGGGATATTCCTGCTCGCCCGCAACCGGAAGCGGCAGGTCGGCGGCGGCGGAGAGGACAAGGGCATCGTCGGCGCGGATTTCGATCGCGCCGGTCGGCAGGTTCGGATTCACCGCTTCGGCGGCGCGGGCGACGACGCGGCCCGTCACCGTCACGACGCTTTCGGCGCGCAAGCTCTCGATTACCTGAAAGACGGGGCCGTCCACCTCGGTGACGATCTGCACCATGCCATAATGGTCGCGCAGGTCGATGAACACGAGATCGCCATGATCGCGCTTGCGATGCACCCAGCCGGAGACGCGGACCGTCTCACCGACGTTGGCGGCAGTCAGTTCGCCGCATTTATGAGTGCGATAGGCGTGCATGGCGTCTGTTTCTTCCCACTGCGTTTTACGGAAATGACAAATTGTTGCGGCCCCGCTAAGAGCAGGTTTGTCGAACAACGACCAGCCCGCCGGGGCGCGGGCCTGCCCATAATAAGATCGAAGACCATATGCAAATCCATCCGCTGATTACCGACAGCAAGACACTCGCCGAATTTTGCGCCCGCATCGCCAAATCCCCCTATATCGCGATAGATACCGAGTTCATGCGGGAAAACAGCTATTGGCCGGACCTGTGCCTGGTGCAGGTGGCCGACCCGCATGAAGCCGCCGCCATCGACCCGAAGGCGCCGGGACTGGACCTGTCCCCCTTGCTCGACCTGATGGTCGACAATGAGGATGTGCTGAAGGTCTTCCACGCGGGCGGGCAGGATCTGGAGATCATCTACAACCTGACCGGCAAGACGCCCCATCCGCTGTTCGACACGCAGATCGCGGCGATGGCGCTCGGCCTTGGCGAACAGATCGGTTATGGCAATCTGGTCGACGCATGGCTGGGGGTGCAACTCGACAAGGGCGCGCGCTTCACCGACTGGGCGCGGCGGCCGCTGGACAAGCGGCAGATCGACTATGCCATTGGCGACGTCACCTATCTGATCCAGATTTTCCCCATGATGCTGGAGGAACTACGCAAGACCGGGCGCGGCGGCTGGCTGGATCAGGAGATGGAGCGGGTGTGCGACCCTGAAAACTACCGCAACGATCCGCAGGAAGCGTGGCAGCGCGTCCGCATCGCCAGCCGCAAGGCCGATGTTCTGGGGCGGCTGAAGGCGCTGGCGGCATGGCGCGAACTGGAGGCGCAGGACAAGAACCTGCCGCGCGGCCGCATCGTCAAGGACGAGACGCTGGCCGACATCGCCAGCCATCCGCCCCGCAGCCAGGAGGACCTGGGCAAGGTGCGCGGGCTGTCCGCGACGTGGAAGAGCAATGATATTGGCGGACGACTGATGGCGGCGCTGGCGGCTTCGCAACCTCTGCCGCGTGACGAGATGCCCGATCGCGAGCCGCGCCGTCCGGGACTGGGCAAGGACGGGGCGCTGGTTGCCGATCTGCTCAAGCTGCTGCTCAAGATCCGGTCGCGGGATATCAATGTCGCCTCCCGCCTGATCGCACGATCCGACGATATCGACGCGCTGGCGGCGGGCGTGCGCGACGGGCTGTCGATCCTGGAAGGCTGGCGTTACGATCAGTTCGGGCGGGACGCGGTCGATCTGGTCGAAGGGCGGCTGGCCTTCGCGGTGAATAATGGCCGGCTCAAGATGACGCGCACGGAAGAGGAGAGATAGGATGCGTTTCGCGATGATGGCGATGCTGCTGCCGTTGGCGGCCTGTGCGGGCGCGGGCGGCGAAGGACCGGCGAATCCGCCCCCCGTGGCTGAAGGACCGTGCCGTAACGATCCCGTCGCCGGTTTCGTGGGTCAGACCGCGACGGCGGACCTCGGCGCGCAGATGCTGGCGGCGTCGGGCGCGAAAACGCTGCGTTGGGGTGGGCCCAATACGGCGATGACGATGGACTTCCGGCCCGACCGGCTGACCGTGATCTATGACGAGAAGATGGTGATCGGTTCGGCCCGCTGCGGCTGAAGCGGGGCGAGCACGTAGACGCGGTCCGGTCTGGACATCTGGGTGCTCGAATCAGCATTCCAGCCCAATCAGCGTGCTGCTGGATACACGGCCGACATGGCGTTGGCCGTCGATTTCGAGCCAGTCCGGCGTCACTTCCAGACGGCGACCGCGAATGGTGGTGCGTAGATGCTCCACCGCGATGCGATTGCGGGAGATGATACGCAGGATCGCAAGGCCGTCGCCACGCGCCGCCATGATGCTGTATCGGTCGCCGCGCAGGATGAAGTGCCAGCTGCCGTCGGTCGGTAGCCATTCATTACCGTCCACCACCTGCACCGGCGCGCCATCGGGCGCGCCCATCCGCACGCTGATCCGGGTGGCGCCATTGCTGCGGCGCGGCGGCGCGAAGATCAGGATCGGCTCCCCTTCCACCGTGATTGGAATGGGCGTATCCCGGAGCAAGCGCGACCCGCCGATGACGAGATGCGGCAGATCGCTGGAAAAAGGCAGGCGGTCGCGGGCGAAATGGCGCTGCCGCACCACCGGATTGGCGTGGAAATTCTGGACCTGCGCGGGTGTCAGCCGCCCTTCTTCCACCAGGCCGTGGCAGGTCGGGCACATCAGCGTCGCGCCGCGCCCTTCCGGTAATCCCAGATAGCGATAGATGGTAACGCCGCAGCGGACGCAGGCGAAACCGCAGGCCTGACGGACGACGGCGCGTTCCTCCGCCGTCAGATCCGGTAGTGAAGGCATCACACGCAAGGCCATGCACGACGCTCCCTGGCAACGCCGTCCGCCTGATGCGGAGCGGCGGTTCCTTCGCAGCGTCCTCCTGCCTGTGAGAACTCTTGTGGCCCCTTGATGCCTTATCGTTGTAATAAATAGCCGCAAGTCAAGTGGTTTGCGCGCGTCCCTTAACGCTGGGGCAGCAGATCGAGATTGCGCGAGGCCGCGATGGCGCGGATGCGGCCGGGGCGCGGCATGGACTTGATCGCGATTTCCGCTACGTCGCCCGCGCTGAACAATTCGACATTGCCAACATCGAAGAGGCGCTGGCCGAAGCTTTGGGTAATCCGCACGCTGCGGATGCTGGACAGCGCGATTTCGGTGCGTTGCTTGGCCAGCAGGCCGCGTTCCATCAGCACTTCACGTTCGCTGAGCGCCAGCCGCTCGCCCTTGTTCATCACCCACCACACGCCGATGGCGAGGATGCCAACCACCGAAATCAGCAGCAGCAGGAAGAGGAAGGGATGCGCCCGGAACATCGCGGGATGTTCGTCATACAGCCATGTTTCGCTCATCGCTCGCTCCTCGGGTCCGCGCCGACTTCGCATGGGGCGCGCCCCGGCGTCAAGCAGGCGCGACCGGCGCGTTAACCGGATTTTTTCATCCTGATTCTAAACTGTCCGCGTGAAAGGCAAGGATCATGGCATACGGCTTGTACGACATAGACGACCGCAAGGCTGGCCACTTCAACCTGCATGAAGCGGGCCAGGAAAAGCGGCAGAGCGGATTTCCACTGACGGCGCTGATTCTGGCGCTGCTGGGCGGCGCGGCCGCGATCCTCGCGATCGGACCGCAATTGCTGTGGTCGCAGCCCGAATCGAAGCATGGCGGGAACCTTGGCGGAATCGTCATCAACACGACATTCAATGCCTGCAGCGGCGCGGCGCGCGCGGCCGCCTGCGTGGTGTCGCCGCGGGAGTTTTCCTATGGCAACACGACCTACCACCTGTCCGATATCCGCACGCCCGACGGCGAGTTTCCCGCCTGCGACGTGGAGGCGCAACTGGCGGGCAAGGCGACGCGCACCTTTATCGGCATCCTTAACGGCGGGGCGTTCGAATCGCTGCCCGATCCCACCGATTCCAACCCGACCGCGCGCATCCTGATGCGCGACGGCGTGTCCATCGGACAGATCATGATCGCCAAGGGCGTAGCCCAGCCATGGGCGCCCCAACCCTATAACTGGTGCGCGCACGCCAATGTGTAGGGCCGGTCTCTAGCTTTCGTCGCCCATGCGGAGCGCGGCGATAAAGGCTTCCTGCGGAATCTGGACGGAGCCATATTCGCGCATCCGCTTCTTGCCCTCTTTCTGCTTCTCCAATAGCTTTTTCTTGCGGGTGATGTCGCCGCCATAGCATTTGGCGGTCACGTCCTTACGCATCGCCGCGATCGTCTCGCGCGCGATCACCTTGCCGCCGATCGCCGCCTGAATCGGGATCTTGAACAGATGGCGGGGGATGAGATCCTTCAGCCGTTCGCACATGCCGCGCCCGCGCGACTCGGCAGTGCCCCGGTGCACGATCATGCTGAGCGCATCGACCGGCTCGTTGTTGACGAGGATGCCCATCTTGACGAGATCGCCTTCCCGCGTGCCGATCTGGTGATAGTCGAAGCTCGCATAGCCGCGGCTGATCGACTTCAGGCGGTCGTAAAAGTCGAATACGACTTCGTTGAGCGGCAGTTCATAGGTCACCTGCGCGCGGCCGCCGACATAGGTGAGGTTCTTCTGGATGCCCCGCCGGTCCTGACAAAGCTTGAGGATCGACCCCAGATATTCGTCGGGGCAGTAGATCACCGCCTCGATCCACGGCTCCTCGATAAAGTCGATATGATTGGCGTCCGGCATGTCGGCGGGGTTGTGCAAATGCCGGGTCGTGCCGTCGTTCATATGGATGTCATAGACCACCGAAGGCGCGGTGGTGATGAGGTCGAGGTCATATTCGCGGGTCAGGCGCTCCTGAATGATCTCCAGGTGCAGGAGGCCCAGAAAACCGCAGCGGAAGCCGAAGCCCAGCGCGGCGGACGTTTCCATCTCGAAGGAGAAGCTGGCATCGTTGAGGCGCAGCTTGCTGATCGAATCGCGCAGCTTTTCGAAGTCGTTCGCATCGACCGGGAAGAGGCCGCAGAACACCACCGGCTGCACTTCCTTGAAGCCCGGCAACGGTTCCTTCGCGGGGTTCTTCACCGTGGTGATGGTGTCGCCGACGCGGGTCTGGCTGATGTCCTTGATCTGGGCGGTGATGAAGCCGATTTCGCCCGGCCCCAGCTCCGCAAGCTGTTCGATCTTGGGGCGGAAACAGCCGACACGGTCGATCAGATGTTCGGTTTCGCCGATCATGAACTTGATCTGCTGCCCCTTTTTGATGACCCCGTTCATCACGCGCACGAGGATGACGACGCCCAGATAAGGATCATACCAGCTATCGACCAGCATCGCTTCCAACGGCGCATCACGGTCGCCCTTGGGCGCGGGGATCTTCGCGACCACGGCTTCGAGGATGTCGTCGATGCCGATGCCGGACTTGGCGGAGGCGAGGACGGCTTCGGACGCGTCGAGGCCGATCACTTCCTCGATCTCCGCCTTCACCTTTTCCGGCTCGGCTGCGGGCAGGTCGATCTTGTTGATGACAGGCACGATTTCATGGTCATGCTCGATCGACTGATAGACGTTGGCGAGCGTCTGCGCCTCCACGCCCTGCGCGGCGTCCACCACCAGCAGCGCCCCTTCGCAGGCGGCGAGCGAGCGGCTCACTTCATAGGCGAAGTCGACATGACCCGGCGTGTCCATGAGATTGAGCTCATATTTCTCGCCATTGCGCGCGGTGTAATCGAGGCGCACGGTCTGCGCCTTGATGGTGATGCCGCGCTCCTTCTCGATATCCATATTGTCGAGCACCTGCGCCGACATTTCCCGGTCGGTCAGCCCCCCGGTGCGCTGAATCAGGCGATCGGCCAGCGTCGACTTGCCATGGTCGATATGGGCGATGATCGAGAAGTTGCGGATATGCGAAAGATCGGTCATGGAGCGGGCCGATAGCAGCCATTTCATGGGCTGTCAGCCAGTCTTGGGCATGGCATAATCGCAATCGGGACAGCGCCGTCCGCTTGAACCGGCAAATGGTTGTGATAGAACGCCATGTAAAGATCGGGTTGCGCGTCATCACATGGGATATTCTGCAACTTTTTTGGGGGTTTTCGACAATGCAGCGTTTCACGAAATTCCTGGCGGCCGCCGCCGGTCTGGCGATGGCGGCTTCGCCCGCGATGGCCGCCGACAAGGGTTCGTCGGCCCGTCAGGCACAGGCCAAGAAGCAGATGGAAATCCCCCGCTGCACCAAGCGGCTGGGCACGGTGGCCATCGTCGAGCCGGACAACCAGTGGTGGCGTGAACTGAGCCTGGGCAGCCCGGAAGCGATCATCAAGCTGTTCGTGCAGCAATCGGGCTGTTTCGGCCTGGTCAATCGCGGCCGTTCGATGGCCAGCCGCAACATGGAACGCGCCATGGCGGATTCGGGTGAATTGCAGGCAGGTTCCAACCTCGGCAAGGGTCAGGTGAAGGCGGCGGACTATTTCCTGCAGCCCGACATCGTCACCACCAACAGCAACAGCGGCGGCAATGCGCTGGGCGGCCTGGTCGGCGGTTTCCTGGGCGGCCGGACGCTGGGCGCGCTGGCTGGCGGCATTTCCATCAAGAAGAAAGAAGCCAATGTCACGCTGTCGATCGTGAACGCCCGCACGACCGAGGAAGAGGCGATGACAGAAGGCTATTTCCGCAAGTCGGACCTCAGCTTCGGCGGCGGTGGCGGCGTCGGCTGGATGGGTGGTCTCGCCGCGGCTGGCGGTGGCGGTTACCAGAACACCGAAATCGGCCAGGTGATCGTGCTCGCCTATCTGGACGCCTATACCAAGCTGGTAACGCAGCTTGGCGGCCTGCCCGCGAACGCGGCGGCAGCGGCTCCGCAGGCGCAGTAAGCACAGCGCATGGCATGGAAAGGGCGCGGCCGGACACCCGGCGGCGCCCTTTTTCTATGCCTGGCTGGCTGCGGCTTCGGGGATGGCGGCGCGAGAGCGGCGGCGCCACCAGCGAAGAATCGCTTCCCCGGCAGGCCTTTCCACCAGACGATTGATCGCCGTGCCTAGAAACAGCGCCACCAGAAAGGCCGTGGCAAACCCGATCCACGGACTATAACCCGCATCCGCCATGCGGAGCATCACGACGAAGCCGACATGCTGGTGGATGAGGTAGAAGGAATAGCTGATCCCCCCCATCCAGACGAGCGGGCGCAGCGCGATGAAGCGCAGCCGCCCGACGATCAGTGCGGAGAAGGCAAGAAGGAGAACGATCGCCACCAGCGTCACGTCCCATGTCTCCATCGTCGCCACCGACAACAGGGCAAGGGCGGCATAGGGCGTCTGCTGCTTCCACGTCCGTTGCCCCGCCCATATGCGATAGGCCAGCATCCCGATCACGAAGAAGGGTGTATAGCGCAATACGAACAGCATAATGATCCGTTCGGGCATGTCGGGCCAGACATGGAACAGCCAGCGCAGGACCAGCCATGCGGCCAGCACCGGCTCCAGCCGCCGGATGCCGATCCATTTCCAGATCGAGATCATGCAGAAGTAGAAGGCAATCTCCACCGTCAGCGTCCAGTAGGCGCCGTCCACTTCCGGCAGGAAAGCGAAGCCCTGGAGCATCGTGAAATTGGCGAGAATCGCGGCAGGCCCGATCAGAAGCTGCGTCGCCTGCGCCAGATATTCGATCGACAGCGTCAACATCATGGCCACCAGATAGGCCGGATATAGCCGCGCCACGCGATTGATCACGAAATCGGGCACATTGCGTATCCGATCGAGCGTGAAGAAGATCGCAAACCCCGAAATGCAGAAAAACAGCAGCACACGATAGTTGCCGCCGGGGAAGCTGAACGGCACATGCTGCGCCTGCGGGAACAATTCCTGAAAGCGCGTGGAATAATGGAAAATGAGCACGCACAGCGCCCCGATCCCGCGCAGGGCGTCCAGCTCCGTAAGCCGAGTGCGCGGGGAGGAAGGCCGAGCCATGTCCGCCCATAGCAATATAACAGCAACGAATCCGTTAATATCGAGGTTAACGGCGCGCCTTAACCTTCTTTTCCATTAACCAGTTTCAACGAACGATGGCTGATCCTGCGGGCGCAGGCCGTTCCGCCGCTTGTTTGAACGCTGCGAGTTGTTCGGCCAGCACTTTGGCGACCATGGGTGCAATGGTGCGAGGTCCACCCTGCCAATAACCGCCGACATGATAGGATAGCGTGACATGCACGCCGCGTTCCGCAGGCGCGATCGTGAATCCAGAATAGCCGTCACCGCCTCGGACTGGAGCGGCCCAGCGCGCCGGGAAGCCGCAATTGCCGCCCCGGCGCAATATAGAGGATGCGGGCATGTTTGACGCTGCCTGCGGGCCTGCCGTCGCGGCCCGGCATCGTTTCGCAGAAGCAGCCGTCCGCGCGAGGTCCAAGCTGCATGTGCGCGGCATCGCCGCTATAACAGTGCTCGCTGCTCCACCGGCGGGCGGGCTATAACAAAACCGCATAGGCGCTGTCCGCATCCGCGGCGATGTCCACACTGCTGCGCGTGGTAAAGCCAATGTCGCTGGCAGCAGCCACTTCGGATCGCGCGGGCCCGGCGGCAAAGGAACAACCCGCCAGCAAGAGCGTGAGCCATTTGGGCATGGAACCCCTCCCCTGCGTAAGGAGAGGGGAAGATAATTCAGGCGGCGCTGCCGTCCAAGATAGCAGCGATGGCAGCCGTCACATCGTCCATGTCCGCCATGCCGTCAACGCGCGACACAATGCCGCGCGCTTCATAGATCGGCAGGATCGGCGCGGTCTTGGCGCGATATTCGGCCATGCGGGTGCGGACGGTTTCTTCATTGTCGTCCGGCCGGCGCTTGAACTCATGGCCGTGGCACTTGTCGCACTCGCCTTCGATCTTCGGCTTCTTGAAGCTGTCATGATAGCCCGCGCCGCAGGTGGCGCAGGTGAAACGGCCGGTGATACGCTCCACCAGCGCATCTTCGTCCACGTCCAGTTCGATCACATGGTCGAGCATGCGATTACGCTCGGCCAGGATGGTGTCGAGCGAATGGGCCTGCGCCTCCGTACGGGGATAGCCGTCGAAGATCACACCGGTTTCCGCAGGCAACGCATCGAGCGCTTCGCCGATGATGCCCGACACGATTTCATCGGACACCAGTTCACCCGCTTCCATCACGGCCTTCGCCTTGAGGCCGACGGGCGTACCCGCCTTGACCGCAGCGCGCAGCATGTCGCCCGTGGAGAGCTGGACCATGCCCCGATCTTCCACCAGACGGCTGGCCTGCGTGCCCTTACCGGCGCCCGGAGGGCCGAGCAGAATGATATTCATTGCGCGCATTCTCCCCTTGTCTTGCGCTTATGCCTGCGCGCCCCTCAGCGCATCCGGCCTTTCAGCTTCGCCTTCTTGATGAGGTCACCATATTGATGGGCGAGCAGATGGCTTTGGATCTGGGTGACCGTGTCGACTGTCACATTGACCACGATCAGCAGGCTCGTGCCCCCCAGATAGAAGGGGATGCCCGCCCGCGCGATCGCGAATTCCGGCACCAGGCAGATGAAGGCCAGATAGGCCGCGCCGATCACGGTGATCCGCGTCAGCACATAATCCAGATAATTTTCGGTATTCTTGCCCGGACGAATGCCGGGAATGAAACCGCCATTGCGCTTGAGATTGTCCGCCGTCTCTTCCGGATTGAACACCACGGCGGTGTAGAAGAAACAGAAAAAGACGATGCCCAGGCCATAGAGCGCCATATAGACCGGGCTGCCATGCGCCAGATACTGGTTCAGCGTCAGCACGAAATCACCCAGCCTGCTTTCGCCGGCCACCGTCTGCCCCGCGAACTGCGAGATGGTGAGCGGGAGCAGCAACAGCGAGGACGCGAAGATCGGCGGAATGACGCCCGCGGTATTGACCTTGAGCGGCAAATGGCTGCGATCCGCCTGCATGATGCCCTGCCGCGTCTGACGCTTGGGATATTGGATCAACACCCGGCGCTGCGCGCGTTCCATGTAGCAGATCAACAGGACCAGACCCAGCGCCAGCACGATGATGAGCATGATGAGCAGGCCGGAAATCGACCCTTCGCGGCCGGACTTGAAGAGATTGCCCAGCGTCACCGGAAGCTGGGCGACGATGCCCGCCATGATGATGAGCGATACGCCGTTGCCGATGCCGCGCGACGTGATCTGCTCGCCCAGCCACATCAGGAACATGGTGCCGCCGATCAGCGAGACCACCGCCGCGACGCGGAACAGCATCCCTGGATCGACCACCGCCTGCACGCCCGATTGCGCGCCGAAGCTTTCAAGGCCAACGGCGATGAAATAGCCCTGCACGGCGGTCAGGCCGACCGTGCCGTAACGGGTATATTGGTTGAGCTTCTTGCGACCGCTTTCGCCTTCCTTCTTGATCGCCGCCAGTTTGGGCGAGAGGGACGCGCCGAGCTGCACCACGATGGACGCGGTGATATAAGGCATGACGCCGAGCGCAATGAGGCTCATGCGCGAGAGGCTGCCACCCGAAAAGGTGTTGAAGATGTCGAGAATGCCGCCGCTCGTCTGGCTGTAAAGCTGCGACAGCGCAGTCGGATCCACACCCGGCAACGGCACAAAGCTCAGAAAACGGAAGACGATCAGCGCGCCCAGCGTGAACCACAGGCGCTTCTTGAGGTCGGTTGCCTGGCTGAACTTCGCCAGGCTGAGATTGGATGCGAGCTGGTCGGCTCTCGATGCCATCGTGGCTGCCCTTCAAATCATTCTTGCCCGAAACGGAAAATTCGGGCCGGAATCGCTAACCCCTTAGCGGGAGGGAAGCGCCCTGTCGAACGGGGAGTTGTCCATCCGCGACGAATGGCCTTCCCCCGATACGCATAGCCCCGCCGACCCATATCGGGCAGCGGGGCCGTGCTTGCAAGTCTTGGCTGCGCCTCAGGCCTTCTTTGCGGCCTTGGCGGTGCCTTTCTTGGCCTTCGCCTTTTCGGCGGCAGACACCAGCTCGATCACTTCGACCTTGCCACCGGCCTTCTCGACCGCTTCGATCGCGCCCTTCGACGCACCAGCGACCAGGAAGCTGACCTTGGCGGTCAGTTCGCCCTTGCCCAGCAGACGGATGCCGTCCTTGCCGCCACGGGCGAGGCTCGCAGCCTTCAGCGCGGCCTGATCGATGGTGGCCTTCGCGTCAAGCTTACCAGCGTCGATCGCCTTCTGCACCGCGCCCAAGTTCACGATCGCGTAATCCTTGGCGAAGATGTTGTTGAAGCCGCGCTTCGGTATCCGCATGTGGAGCGGCATCTGGCCACCCTCGAAGCCGTTGATGCTGACGCCCGAGCGTGCCTTCGCGCCCTTCTGGCCGCGACCGGCGGTCTTGCCCTTGCCCGAGCCGATACCACGGCCGACGCGCATCCGGCCCTTGCGGGCACCGGCATTATCGTTGATTTCGTTGAGCTTCATATCGTGCACTCGCTTTCGCTATGTTCGCGCTGTCCCCAAGGGACCAATGAGGCCGCGCCGTTAGCGCAACCGCCGAAAAAACGAAAGAGGGGTTTCCCCCTCTCCCGTCCTATTTCTTCGGATCGGAAGGCTTAGCCTTCGACCACTTCCACCATGTGGGGCAGCTTCTTGATCGCACCGCGGACTTCCGCCGTGTCTTCCAGCTCCACCACGCGATGCATCTTGCCAAGGCCCAGGCCGATCAGAATCTTCTTCTGGTCTGCGGGACGGCGGATCGGCGAACCGATCTGCTTGATCTTGATGGTCTTTTTCTCTTGGGCCATATCGATTACTCCGCAATCGCTTCGGCGTCAGCCTGCGCGACTTCGGCCGAGGCGCCACCGCGACGCAGAAGGTCCGCGACCTTCTTGCCACGACGCTGCGCCACCGACTTGGGGCTGGTCTGTTCGCCCAGCGCCTCGAAGGTCGCACGGATCATGTTATAGGGGTTCGACGTGCCGTTGGACTTGGTCACGACGTCCGCGACGCCCAGGCTTTCGAACACGGCGCGCATCGGACCACCGGCGATGATGCCCGTACCGGCGGGTGCAGAACGGACGGTCACCTTGCCCGCGCCGAAATGGCCGAGGCCATCATGGTGCAGGGTGCGGCCTTCCTTGAGCGGAATGCGGACCATCGCCTTCTTGGCCGAGGCGGTCGCCTTGCTGATGGCTTCGGGCACTTCGCGCGCCTTGCCATGGCCAAAGCCCGCACGGCCCTTGCCGTCGCCGACGACGACCAGAGCCGCGAAACCGAAGCGCTTGCCGCCCTTCACGGTCTTGGAGACACGGTTGATGTGAACCAGCTTCTCGATCAGCTCTTCGCCCTGCTCCTCGTCGCGGTTGCCGCGACGGTCGTCGCGGCGTCCACGGCCGCCGCGTTCGCCACGGTTGCGATCGCCGCCACGGCCACGGCCACGGCCGGGGCCGCGACCTTCGGTCGGTGCAGCCTCGACGCCCTCGACGGGCGCGACGACTTCATTGGTGTTTTCGTCAGCCATGATCAGAACTCCAGCCCGCCTTCGCGGGCGGCATCGGCCAGCGCCTTGACGCGGCCATGGAACAGGAAGCCACCGCGGTCGAACACGACCTGGGTGACGCCAGCGGCGGTCGCGGCAGCCGCAACGCGCTTGCCGACTTCGGCCGCGGCTTCGGCGTTCGCACCGGTCTTGCCGCGAACATCCTTTTCCAGGGTCGAAGCGGCAGCAACGGTGCGGCCCTGCGCGTCGTCAATGACCTGGGCATAGATGTGCCGGCCCGAACGATGGACGCTGAGACGGGGTTTGGCCCCCGATACCGCCTTGAGGGCGGTGCGAACGCGGCGGCGACGCCGCTCGAAGAGGGAAAGCTTTGCCATCTTACTTCTTCTTCCCTTCCTTGCGGAAGATGAACTCGCCGTCATATTTGATGCCCTTGCCCTTATAGGGTTCAGGCTTACGCCAGCGACGGATCTCGGCAGCCACCTGGCCGACCTTCTGCTTGTCGATACCGCTGATCTCGACCGTGGTGTTATCCGGGGTCTTGATCTCAATGCCCTCGGGCACCGGGAAATCAACATCATGGCTATAGCCAAGCTGCAGCTTCAGGTTTTTGCCCTGCGCGTTGGCGCGGTAGCCGACACCGGTGATCAGCAGCTTCTTGGAGAAGCCCTCCGTCACGCCGGTGATCAGGTTCTGCACCAGCGTGCGTTGCATGCCCCAGAAGGCCCGCGCTGCTTTGGTCTTGTTCGCAGGCTGCACGGAAATGCCGTCATTTTCGAGCGTGTAGCTGATCTCTTCACGCAGCGGCATGGCGAGGGTGCCCTTCGGACCCTTTACCGAGAGCTGCCCGCCCTCGATGGTCGCAGTCACCCCTGCGGGGATCGCGACCGGCTTTTTACCGATGCGGCTCATCAGAACACCTCCGCCAGCACTTCGCCGCCGACATTCTGCTCACGCGCTTCGGCGTCGGACAGAACGCCACGGGGCGTTGAGACAATGGTGATGCCCAGGCCATTGCGCACGATCGGCAGTTCCTTGGAACCCGAATAGACGCGGCGGCCAGGCTTGGACACGCGGGCGACATGCTTGATCGCCGGCTGGCCCTCGAAATATTTCAGTTCGATCCGCAGGCCGGGGTGCTTGCCGAGAGCTTCTTCGGAATAGCCACGGATATAGCCTTCGCGCTGAAGCACGTCGAGCACGCGGGCACGGAGCTTCGAGGCGGGGGACACAACACTGTCCTTCTTCGCCTGCTGCCCGTTGCGGATGCGGGTGAGCATATCACCCAGGGGATCGGTCAATGCCATCTCAAATGATCCTTACCAGCTCGACTTGGTGACGCCGGGGATCAGGCCCTTGTTGGCCAGATCACGAAGCTGCACGCGGCAGAGACGGAATTTGCGGTAATAAGCCCGGGGACGGCCCGTCAGTTCGCAGCGGTTACGCACGCGGGTCGGATTGCCGTTGCGGGGGATTTCCGCCATCTTCAGACGCGCGATCAGACGATCGCTGTCATCAGCGGTCGTATCATTCGCGATCGCCTTGAGCTTCGCATAGCGGCCGGCATATTTCTTCACCAGCTTCTTGCGGCGCTCGTTCTTGTTGATCGAACTCAGTTTCGCCATGACTTAAGTTCTCTTCCTTAGCTAAAGCGTTGGGAGAGAAGCGGGGCCTGCATTCAGGCCGCCTGCTTCTCTTCTTCCTGCGGGAAGGGGAAGCCGAAGAGACGCAGCAATTCGCGCGCTTCCTCGTCCGTCTTCGCGGTGGTGGTCACGATGATGTCCATGCCGCGCACCTTGTCGATGCGGTCATAGTTGATCTCGGGGAAGATGATCTGCTCCTTGATGCCGAAGGCATAGTTGCCACGGCCGTCGAAGCTCTTCGGATTGAGACCACGAAAGTCGCGCACGCGGGGCAGGGCGATGTTGATCAGGCGATCCAGGAATTCATACATGCGCTCGCGGCGCAGCGTGACCTTGGCGCCGATCGGCATGCCTTCACGCAGCTTGAACTGCGCGATCGACTTCTTCGCCTTGGTGATGACGGGCTTCTGGCCCGCGATCAGTTCCATTTCCTCGGCGGCCGAAGTGACCTTCTTCTTGTCCTGGGTCGCTTCGCCCACGCCCATGTTGAGCGTGATCTTTTCGATCCTGGGCACTTCCATGACGTTCTTGTAACCGAATTTCTCGGTCATCGCCTTGACGATGGATTCGTCATACTGCGCCTTGGAGCGCGGAATGTACTTATCGGCCATTACAGCACCTCACCGGACTTGACGGCGACGCGGACCTTCTTGCCGTCGCGATCCTCGAAGCGGACGCGGGTCGGCTTGCCGTCCTTGTCGGCGACCGCCACGTTCGAAATGTGGAGCGGCGCGGGCTTGCGCTCGATGCCACCCTGCGGGTTCGACTGGTCGGGCTTGCGGTGACGCGCATGCACGTTGATGCCTTCCACCAGGACCTTGTCGTCCTTCGGAAGCACCTGGAGCACAGCGCCACTGCGGCCCTTGTCCTTGCCAGCCAGGACGACGACCTTATCGCCCTTCTTGATCTTGGCAGCGCTCATTACAGCACCTCGGGAGCAAGCGAAATGATCTTCATGTGCTTCTTGGCGCGCAGTTCGCGAACGACCGGGCCAAAGATACGGGTGCCGATCGGCTCCTCGTTCTTGTTGATAAGCACAGCGGCATTGCCGTCGAAGCGAATCACGCTGCCGTCAGCGCGACGCACGTCCTTGGCGGTGCGAACGATGACGGCGCGGTGCACGTCCCCCTTCTTCACCTTGCCGCGCGGCTGGGCTTCCTTGACGGAGACGACGATGATGTCGCCCACGCTGGCGAAGCGCCGCTTCGACCCGCCCAGCACCTTGATGCACTGGACGCGCTTGGCGCCGCTGTTGTCCGCGACGTCAAGATTGGATTGCATCTGGATCATGGATCCGGTTCCTTCTCATTTGGCCTACCGGGAAAGCCCAGAACGATTCTGGCCCGGCGGTTCCGAATTTTTTCTGCCTCGACCCGGAAGATTCGAAAGCACGAAGCGCGGGCCTGTAGCCTCTTCTCAGGGAAAAGGCCAGCCCCGCGTTGCGCCTGCGACCTCAATAGGTCAGTGACTAAGCCTCACGCCGCCTGTTCAGGCGACTTGTGCGTGTCCACCCGCTCGATGACCTTCCAGGTCTTGAGCTTGGAAATCGGGGCGGTCTCCTCGATGCGGACCGTCTCGCCTTCCTTGTAGGCGTTGCCTTCGTCATGGGCATGATATTTTTTCGAACGGCGAATGATCTTACCGTAGAGCGCATGTTTCACCTTGCGCTCTACGCGAACCACCACCGTCTTGTCGGTCTTGTCGGAAACCACCGTTCCCGTCAGCACGCGCTTGGGCATCGTGTGTTTCCTTCTTACTTCGCGGCCGAGCGCGAACGCTCGGTCTGCAGCGTCTTGATCTGCGCGATCGACCGGCGGACTTCCTTTACCCGGCTGGGCTTTTCCAGCTGGTTGGTGGCCGCCTGGAAGCGCAGGTTGAACTGCTCACGCTTCAGGTTGTTCAGTTCGGTCGACAGTTCGTCGTCCGTCTTGGTCTTGAGGTCGGCAACGTTCGCCACGGCTTAACCCTCCAGGTGCGAGGTGTCGCCGAGGCGGGCAACAACCTTGGTCTTGATGGGCAGCTTCATCGCGGCGCGCGAGAATGCCTCTGCTGCGAGCGGGCCGGGCACACCGTCCAGTTCGAACAGGATGCGGCCGGGCTTCACGCGAGCAGCCCAATATTCGACCGAACCCTTGCCCTTGCCCTGACGGACTTCGGCCGGCTTCTTCGACACCGGAACGTCGGGGAACACGCGGATCCACAGACGGCCCTGACGGCGGATGTGGCGGGTGATCGCGCGGCGAGCCGCTTCGATCTGACGCGCGGTGATCCGCTCAGGCTCCATGGCCTTGAGACCATAGGAGCCGAAGTTCAGAGCCGAACCGCCCTTGGCGTCGCCCTTGATCCGACCCTTGAAGGTCTTGCGGAACTTCATTTTCTTCGGTTGCAGCATGACGCTATACCTACCTTATTCTCAGCGCGCCGGGCGCACGCCGGAGGTCTGAGCCTCCAGCATCAGCCGGTCGGTGGCCATCGGATCGTGGCCCAGGATCTCACCCTTGAAGATCCAGACCTTGATGCCGCAGACGCCATAAGCGGTGTGGGCTTCGGCTTCGGCATAATCGACGTTCGCACGCAGCGTGTGCAGCGGAACGCGGCCTTCGCGATACCATTCGACGCGCGCGATCTCCGCGCCGCCCAGACGGCCGCCGCAGGTGATCTTGATGCCTTCAGCGCCCAGACGCAGGGCCGACTGCACCGCCCGCTTCATCGCCCGGCGGAACGCCACGCGGCGTTCGAGCTGATCGGCGATGCCCTGTGCGACGAGCTTGCTATCGATTTCCGGCTTGCGGATCTCGACGATGTTCAGCGACACGTCCGACGACGTGAGCGCGCTCAGCTTCTTACGCAGCTTCTCGATGTCCGCGCCCTTCTTGCCGATGATGACACCGGGACGGGCAGCGTAGATCGATACGCGGCACAGCTTGGCGGGACGTTCGATCACCACCTTGGAGATCGCAGCCTGCGGCAGCGACTTCATGATGAACTTGCGGATCTTGAGATCTTCCAGCAGCAGACGGCCATAGTCGGCGCCTTCGGCGAACCAGCGGCTGTCCCAGGTGCGGTTGATCTGAAGACGCAGACCGATCGGATTGCTCTTGTGACCCATGTGCTTACGCCTCCGCTTCTTCGCCAGCTTCACGCACGACAATGCGTACGCGGCTGAAGGGCTTGAGGATCCGGGTCGATTTGCCGCGGCCGCGAGCGTGGAAGCGCTTCAGGGTGAAGCTCTTGCCCACCGATGCTTCCGCGACGACCAGCGCGTCGACGTCCAGATTGTGGTTGTTTTCCGCATTGGCGATGGCCGAGGCCAGCACCTTGCGCACGTCGACGGCCATCGCCTTCTTCGAGAAGGTGAGCACATTGAGCGCGTCCTCGACCTTCCGGCCACGGATCAGCGCGGCGACCAGGTTCAGCTTCTGGGCCGAACCGCGAATCTGCGTGCCAACGGCCAGCGCCTCATTGTCGGCGACGCGACGGGGAGCTTTTTCCTTGCTCATTAGCGCTTGCCCTTCTTGTCGGCGGCGTGGCCGGGGAAGTAGCGGGTCGGAGCGAATTCGCCCAGCTTGTGACCCACCATATCCTCGTTGACGGACACCGGAACATGCTTGCGGCCGTTATAGACGTTGAACGTCAGGCCGACGAACTGCGGCAGGATGGTGGAGCGGCGCGACCAGGTCTTGATCGGCGCACGGCCACCGGCGTCCTGCGCGGCTTCCGCCTTCTTCAGAAGGCTGAGGTCCACGAACGGACCTTTCCAGACGGAACGAGCCATCTCGCTTACCTCTTCTTCTTGGCGTGGCGGCTACGGATGATGAACTTGTCCGTCGCCTTGTTGTGGCGGGTGCGCGCACCCTTGGTCGGCTTGCCCCAGGGCGTGACCGGATGACGGCCGCCCGAGGTGCGGCCTTCACCACCACCATGCGGGTGATCGACCGGGTTCTTCGCCACGCCGCGCGTCAGCGGACGGCGGCCGAGCCAGCGACTGCGGCCCGCCTTGGCGAGATTGGTGTTCGCGTTGTCGGGGTTCGACACGGCGCCAACGGTGCCCATGCAATCCGAGCGGATGTAGCGCTGTTCGCCCGAAGACAGGCGAACCATCACCATGCCACGATCGCGACCGACCAGCTGGGCGTAAGTGCCCGCCGAACGGCAGAGCTGACCGCCCTTGCCGGGCTTCATCTCGATATTGTGGATGATGGTACCGACCGGCATCTGACCCAGTTCCATCGCGTTGCCCGGCTTCACGTCGGTCTTCTTGCCTGCGATGACCTTGTCACCGGGAGCAAGACGCTGCGGCGCCAGGATATACGCCTGGGTGCCGTCGGGATAATTGACCAGCGCGATGAAGGCGGTGCGGTTGGGGTCATATTCCAGACGCTCGACCGTGCCTTCCACGTCCCACAGCCGACGCTTGAAGTCGATGATGCGGTAACGCTGCTTGTGACCGCCCGCGATACCGCGCGAGGTCACATGGCCCTTGTTGTTACGGCCACCGGTCT
Organism: Sphingobium baderi; assembly: GCF_001456115.1. NCBI lineage: Bacteria > Pseudomonadati > Pseudomonadota > Alphaproteobacteria > Sphingomonadales > Sphingobiaceae > Sphingobium > Sphingobium wenxiniae. The sequence continues at coordinate 275,832 of NZ_CP013264.1, forward strand.
TGCGCTTGCCTTCGGTCAGCGCCTTGACGGGCTTGCCCTTATGCAGGCTGGATTTGTCGACGAGGATCAGGCCGCGCTGGGCCGGGCTCGTCGGATTATAGTGCTTGAGTGCCATCTATCCTGCCTCAAATACCGGTGGTGACGTCGATGGACTGGCCTTCGGCCAGCGTGACGATCGCCTTCTTGACGTCCGAACGCTTGTAGGGCTTGCCCTTCCAGCGCTTCGTCTTGCCCTTCTGCACCAGCGTGTTGACCGCCTTCACGGTCACGCCGAACAGCGCTTCCACAGCTGCCTTGATTTCCGGCTTGGACGCATCGCCCGCCACCTTGAAAACCACGGCGTTGTTCTCGCTGAGAAGGGTCGACTTCTCGGTGATGTGCGGGGCGACCACGACGTCATAATGACGGTTGTCAACCGTTGCGGCTTGCTTCTTAGCCATTGAAACGGGCCTCCAGCTTTTCGACCGCGGCGCGGGTGAGCACCAGCGAGTCGGCCTTCAGGATGTCGTAAACATTGGCGCCCACGGCGGGCAACAGGTTTACGCCGACGATGTTGGCCGAGGCCTTGGCAAAGCTGATGTTGACCGCGTCGCCGTCGATGAACAGCGCCTTGGAGAGGTTCAGCTTGGCGAGGCTGGCGACCAGTTCCCGGGTCTTGCCGTCCTTGACGTCGAGAGTGTCGATGATGGTGAGCGAACCGCTCTTGACCTTCGACGACAGCGCCATCTTCAGGCCCAGCGCGCGAACCTTCTTGTTCAGCGAGGGGTTGAAGTCGCGGACGCGGGCGCCATGAGCCTTACCACCACCGATGAACACCGGAGCGCGGCGATCACCGTGACGAGCGGTGCCGCCACCCTTCTGGCGGCCGAACTTCTTGCCGGTGCGGGCGACGTCGCTACGCTCGCGGGTGCCACGGGCGGTGCCGCGACGCTTTTCGAGCTGCCAGGTGACGACGCGATGCAGGATGTCGGCGCGGGGCTCGAGGCCGAACACGGCATCGTTGAGCTCCAGGTCGCCGGCGGCCTGCGCGTCGAGGGTCTGTACCTTGACCTTCATGGTTTAGCCCTCCTGGCCTTCGGTGGCTTCCACTGCCACGACTTCTTCAGCCGGGGTATCAGCAGGAGCGCTGTCGTTGCTGTTGTCAGCCTTCTTCAGGCTGGCGGGATAAGGCGCATCCGCCGGACGGGCGACCTTAACGGCGTCGCTGACAGTCAGCCAGGTGCCCTTGGCGCCCGGAACGCTGCCCTTCACGAACAGCAGGCCGCGCTCGACGTCCGTGCGGACGATTTCGAGGTTCTGCTGGGTCCGCTCACGATCACCCATGTGGCCGGCCATCTTCTTGTTCTTGAAGACGCGGCCCGGATCCTGCCGGTTACCCGTCGAACCATGAGCACGGTGGCTGATCGACACGCCGTGGGTGGCGCGCATGCCGCCGAAGCCCCAGCGCTTCATAGCGCCGGCAAAGCCCTTGCCCTGGGTGTGACCGGCAACATCGACCAGCTGACCGGTGATGAAATGATCGGCCGCGATCTCGGCACCGACATCGAGGAGCGCATCCTCGGCGACGCGGAATTCGACCAGACGCGCCTTCGGCTCCACTTCCGCCTTGGCGAAGTGGCCGCGCTGCGGCTTGGCGACATTCTTGACCTTCGCGACGCCCGCGCCGAGCTGGACCGCGACATAACCGTCACGATCGACTTCCTTGCGGGCCACGACCTGATTGCCCTCAAGGGCAAGAACCGTAACCGGAACATGACGTCCGTCCTCTTGGAACAGACGGGTCATCCCGACTTTCTTAGCGATAACGCCAGTGCGCATCACCATTACTCCCATAGAGGCCCGCCTTAGCAGCGGGCGTATCCAACGAAAAAACCGCTCCGGATTCCTCCTTCGCGGCCAACCCAATGTGTAGATCACCCCGTCCGGGTTGGATGCCACCCCCTACTCGGGAACAGCGACGGGGGACCAGGACCGCGACATGAGTCGCGCGGTATCCCTTGTGTCGTTTGAGCCTCGGGATACCCCGAAACGCCCGATACCCTGCCCTCCTTTCGGAAAGCAGGGACTTGTCGGCTCAGGCCAACTTGATCTCTACGTTCACGCCGGCAGCCAGATCCAGCTTCATCAGCGCGTCGACCGTCTGCGGCGTCGGCTGCACAATGTCAAGCATACGCTTGTAGGTGCGGACCTCGAACTGCTCGCGCGACTTCTTGTCGATATGCGGGCCACGGTTGACCGTGAACTTCTCGATGCGCGTCGGCAAAGGAATCGGACCGCGAATGAGGGCGCCCGTGCGACGGGCGGTTTCGGCGATGTCGCCGGTCGCCTGATCGAGCACGCGATGATCGAACGCCTTAAGGCGAATGCGGATGTTGCTGTCCATATCCCTAACCGATGCGAAAGAGCCAAAAACCAGAGCATTTTCCAGTCAGCTGGAACAGCTGACGATTCAGAAAATGCGCCAAACCAAAAATATACCGCCTCAACATTGCCCTTCTAGCTCCTGCGAGCCGGAGAAAGGCGATCCGAGGCGGCGAAAATTCCAAGCGGCGCGAATCAGGCGATTCGCGCCGCTTGGTGCCTATATTACTTCGAGATCGTGCCGACAACCCCTGCGCCAACCGTGCGGCCACCTTCGCGGATCGCGAAGCGCAGACCGGAGTCCATGGCGATGGGAGCAATCAGCTTCACGCCGAGCTTCACATTGTCGCCGGGCATGACCATCTCGGTGCCCTCGGGCAGGACAACCTCACCAGTGACGTCCGTGGTGCGGAAGTAGAACTGCGGACGATAGTTGGCGAAGAACGGCGTGTGACGGCCACCTTCTTCCTTCGACAACACATAGACTTCCGCATCGAACTCGGTGTGCGGCGTAACCGAACCGGGCTTAGCCAGAACCTGGCCACGCTCGACATCTTCACGACCCACGCCACGAACCAGCGCGCCGATATTGTCGCCCGCGCGGCCCTCGTCGAGCAGCTTGCGGAACATTTCGACGCCGGTGACGGTGGTCTTGCGGGTATCCTTGATACCGACGATCTCGACTTCCTCGCCAACCTTGACGATGCCGGTCTCGACGCGGCCGGTGACGACGGTGCCGCGACCCGAGATCGAGAACACGTCTTCGATCGGCATCAGGAAAGGCTTGTCAACCGGACGCTCCGGCTGCGGGATCCAGCTGTCGACGGCAGCCATCAGCTTCAGAACGGCTTCACGACCGATTTCGTCGTTGGAACCGTCCAGAGCCTTCACGGCCGAACCGGCGATGATCGGAATATTGTCGCCGTCGAAGTCGTAGGACGACAGCAGCTCGCGGATTTCCAGCTCAACAAGCTCGAGGATTTCCGCGTCGTCGACGAGGTCGACCTTGTTCATGAACACGACCAGCTGGGGAACGCCGACCTGCTTGGCGAGCAGGATGTGCTCACGGGTCTGCGGCATCGGGCCGTCAGTGGCCGACACGACCAGAATCGCGCCATCCATCTGGGCGGCACCGGTGATCATGTTCTTCACATAGTCAGCGTGACCCGGGCAGTCGACGTGCGCGTAGTGACGCGCTTCGGTTTCATATTCGACGTGCGCGGTCGAAATGGTGATGCCGCGCTCGCGCTCTTCAGGCGCCTTGTCGATATTGGCATAGTCGACAAAGGTCGCGCCGCCGGTTTCGGCGAGAACCTTGGTGATTGCCGCGGTCAGCGAGGTCTTGCCATGGTCGACGTGACCGATGGTGCCGATATTGCAGTGCGGCTTCGTCCGCTCAAACTTAGCTTTCGCCATTTTTTCCTACCTTCTAATCAAATCCGCTGTGTGGTTTGACCGCTCGGCCGCGCCTTGCGAAGGCGCGTCCATAGCAGCAAATTTCTAGATTACCAGCCCCAAACCGACCCGCTCGCGCAGGCCGGTCGGGAAAATCGTCAGGCCATCTTCGCCTTGACTTCGTCCGCGACATTTTGCGGCACTTCATCATAGTGCGAAAACTGCATGCTGTACTGCGCGCGTCCCTGCGTGAAGGAGCGCAGCTGGTTGACATAACCGAACATGTTGGCCAGCGGCACCAGTGCATCGACAGTCTGAGCGTTGCCGCGGCTGTCCGTGCCCTGGATCTGTCCGCGACGGCTGTTCATGTCGCCGATGACGTCGCCCAGATATTCTTCCGGGGTCACGACTTCGACCTTCATGATCGGTTCGAGCAGCTTGATCCCGGACTTCTGCGCCGCCTCGCGCATCGCGCCGCGGGCACAGATTTCAAAGGCCAGCGCCGACGAATCGACGTCGTGGTACGCGCCGTCCGTCAGGTGAACTTCGAAGTCGATGATCGGGAAACCGATGAGCTGACCGGTCAGAGCCGTTTCGCGGAAACCCTTTTCCACCGACGGGATATATTCGCGCGGAATGTTGCCGCCCTTGATCTCGTCGAAGAACTGGAAGCCCGAACCGCGCTCGCCGGGGACCACGGTCACCTTGACGCGGCCAAACTGGCCCGAGCCGCCCGACTGCTTCTTGTGGGTATAGTCGATGTCGACCTTTTTCGCGAGATATTCGCGATAGGCCACCTGCGGCGCGCCGACATTCGCCTCGACCTTGAACTCGCGCTTCATGCGGTCGACGAGGATTTCGAGGTGAAGCTCGCCCATGCCCTTGATGATCGTCTGGCCCGATTCGTGATCGGTCGAGACGCGGAAGGATGGATCCTCGGCAGCCAGGCGGTTGAGGGCGATGCCCATCTTTTCCTGGTCGGCCTTGGTCTTGGGTTCGACCGACAGTTCAATCACCGGCTCGGGAAATTCCATCCGTTCCAGAATGATCGGCTGCTTTTCCGAACACAGCGTGTCGCCGGTAGTCGTTTCCTTCATCCCGGCCAGCGCGACGATGTCGCCGGCATAGGCCGTATCGACGTCTTCACGGCTGTTCGCATGCATGAGGAGCATACGGCCGATCTTTTCCTTCTTGTCCTTGACCGAGTTCAGATAGGTGCCCTTGGTCAGGGTGCCCGAATAAACGCGCAGGAAGGTCAGCGAGCCGACGAAGGGATCGTTCATGATCTTGAACGCAAGGCCAGCGAACGGCGCATCGTCGCTCGTCGGGCGACTGTCGGGGGTTTCGCCGTCCATCTTGACGCCCTGCACGTCTTCAATGTCGAGCGGACTGGGCAGGTAGTCGACAACGGCGTCGAGCAGCGGCTGCACGCCCTTGTTCTTGAACGAGGAGCCGCACAGCACCGGTACGAATGCCTGCCCGAGCGTACCCTTGCGGATCAGCTTCTTGAGCGTATCGACATCAGGCAGATTGCCTTCCAGATAGGCTTCCATCGCCTCATCGTCCTGCTCGACGGCAAGTTCGATCAGCCTTTCGCGATATTCGGCGGCCTTGTCGGCCAGATCGGCCGGAATTTCCTTATATTCGAACTCGGCGCCCAGGCTTTCATCCTTCCAGATGATCGCGCGGTCATGCACGAGATCGACCAGGCCGACAAAGTCCGACTCCGCGCCAATGGGGAGATAGAGGACGGCCGGGATAGCGCCCAGGCGATCAATGATCGTCTGCACGCAATAGTAGAAATTCGCGCCGGTGCGGTCGAGCTTGTTGATGTAGCACATCCGCGGCACTTTGTACTTGTCCGCCTGGCGCCACACGGTTTCCGACTGCGGCTCAACGCCCGCCACGCCATCAAACGCGGCGACCGCGCCGTCCAGCACGCGCAGCGAACGCTCGACTTCGATGGTGAAGTCGACGTGGCCGGGCGTATCGATGATGTTCAGGCGGTGGTCGTTCCAGAAGCAAGTGGTGGCCGCGGACGTGATGGTGATGCCACGCTCCTGCTCCTGCTCCATCCAGTCCATGGTGGCGGCGCCGTCATGGACTTCGCCGATCTTGTAGGACTTGCCGGTATAATAAAGGATACGCTCGGTCGTGGTGGTCTTACCGGCGTCAATATGCGCCATGATACCGAAATTGCGATAGCGTTCGAGCGGATGGCTGCGGGCCATGATCGTTACTCCGTTGCCGCGATGCGGCGGTCAAACCTTGAGACTTGGGACTGAAACTTCAATCCGTTCGGCCCTTCGACTGCACTCAGGAGAGCTTGTCGAAGCCCTGTTTCCTTCCCGGGAAGGCGTGCAGCCCTTTGACAAGCTCCGGGCGAACGGGAACCAGGGAAGCGGGAACCGCATGGCCCCCGCTTCCCAATATAGTGCTTACCAGCGATAGTGCGAGAAGGCGCGGTTCGCTTCCGCCATGCGATGTGTGTCTTCGCGCTTCTTGACCGCATTGCCGCGGTTGTTGGCAGCGTCCAGAAGCTCGCCCGACAGGCGGGCGGCCATGGTAGTTTCGCTGCGGTTGCGCGACGCGGTGATAAGCCAGCGGATGGCCAGCGCCTGGGCGCGCTCGGGGCGCACTTCGACGGGCACCTGATAGGTCGCACCGCCAACGCGGCGGCTGCGGACCTCGATGCCGGGCTTCACATTGTTCAGCGCGTCATGGAACATCTGGATCGGATCCTTCTTGGCCTTAGCCTCGACGGTATCCAGCGCACCATAGACGATCGATTCGGCAACGGCTTTCTTGCCGTCCTGCATGATGCTGTTCATGAACTTGGAAAGAACGATATCGCCGAACTTGGGATCGGGCAGGATAACGCGCTTTTCGGGGCGACGACGACGTGACATATTATTGGCCTCCCCTTCTTACTTAGGACGCTTCGCGCCGTATTTGGAACGGCTCTGCTTACGGTCCTTGACGCCCTGGGTATCCAGAACGCCGCGCAGCACATGGTAGCGCACACCGGGAAGGTCGCGTACGCGACCGCCACGGATCAGCACAACGCTATGCTCCTGAAGGTTATGACCTTCACCCGGAATGTAGGTGATGACTTCGCGCTGGTTGACCAGACGCACCTTCGCCACCTTACGGAGAGCCGAGTTCGGCTTCTTCGGGGTCGTCGTGTAGACGCGGGTGCAAACACCGCGCTTCTGCGGGTTCGCATCCATTGCAGGGACCTTCGACTTGGCCTTCTGCGGTTCGCGGCCCTTCCGGACCAGCTGGTTGATTGTTGGCATGAAGCCCTTCACCTTTTTTCAGTTACTTTACCGCGCGCACTCCCGCGTTCCTGGCCGAAAGAAGAGATAATCTCCAAACAGCAAAGGCCCCCGGCGGGCAAACGCCCCCTGGAGCCGCAAGAGCACCCGGCAATGTTCAGCTCTGTGTTCGCCCGGCGAATGTGGAAAAAAGACGAGTCCTTCCGCCGCAGGTCGCTGGGCTGGCGCGCCTATAGCGAAGCGGGCTTTTATGGTCAAGCACGGGCCGGATGCGCTCCACCCCATTAACAAGGAGGCGTGGTCAACGTGCCGCTCTGGCAAATAATGGCGCAACGCTGAAACGCATATTCATGACCGTGCCAAGTCGTGGAATATAATCTGCAACGATTGAGCGCCGCCGGCATTTCCATCGCGCTGGACGATTTCGGCACCGGCTATGCTTCGTTCTCCCACCTCACGCAATTTCCGATCGACATCATCAAGATCGACCGCTGCTTCCTCCGGGATCTTAAAACCAATCCCGACGACGCCGCCATCGTCCGCATCGTGCTGAACCTGGCATATAGTTTGGGCATCCGCACCGTGGCCGAGGGTGTGGAAAATGAAAATCAGCTCGCTTATCTGCGCGCCGGCGGATGTCATTATGGACAGGGCTTCCTGTTCGGCGCGGCGGTCCCGCGTCCCGGATTTCTGAACTTCAGCGAATCGACCGCCGCCTGTTCGCTGGCTGATGACAAATTTTTCTCGCCAACAGAGGAACCAAAACGCCTTTTCCTCGTTTTGCCGCGCCCAGCGCTCGACTCGTCACGAGTCCGTAATGATGGATTCGCGCCAACCGGATTCTTTTTGCTAGCCGCCCGCTACTCACATCAAGAGTCGGACGGGGTCGCAATTGCCGCAACGAAGCAAGAAGGGGAGGATTTCCTTCAGGGAAAGGCTTGCAGCCTTTTGCCCGGAAAGAGAGATTTTCCTACGCTCCGGCGGCCAGGTGAAATTCATCCGGATTTCCCGGCGTTTACAGCTGTGTGCCGCGGGGGCATTGTCCATCGTGCTGATTGGATGGGCCGCGCTCACCATAGCCATGGTGGCGGGCAGCGCCGCCGTCGCACATGACCGTGCCGTGCTGGCGCAACAAGGCAAAACCGTCGCCAGCAAGGCCAGCAAGGTCGAACATTACCGGAAATCCGTCGAAGAACTGACGCAGGATCTGGAAGAGCGTCAGGATTTCATGGACGATCTCTACCGGACGCATTTCGGTGCCGAAGGCGGCGCCCTATCGGCGCGGGTAATCGGCTCTCCTGACGCGGAAACGAAGAAGGACGCGGAGCAGGGCGGCCCGGCCACAAAGACAAGCATGGCGCCCGAAGCGGCTCCCCTCATGAAGATCGATGCGCGGCAACGGCATTTTGCGCTGTTGCTCGCCACCGCAGTCGAGCGGCGCGCGGACAAAGCCGCTGCCGCCATCCGCAGCTTCGGCCTTAATCCCGAATCCCTGAGCCGCAATGCCGCGCGGGCGCAGGGCGGGCCCTTCGTGCCATGGCCTGGCGAGCGGGAGGACATGCCCAGGGAACTCGCCCGGCTCGCCAGCGCACTGTCCCGCCTGGAATTTCTTGAAAGCGGCCTGATCGCCATCCCTTCGGGCAAGCCGACAACGGCGCCGATGGAAACAAGTTCATACGGCTATCGCCGCGACCCGTTCAACGGTCATGCCGCTTTCCATGCAGGCATGGATTTCCCCGGCCGCCATGGCCAGCCCATATTGGCCGCAGCCAAGGGCAAGGTGGTCTATGTCGGACAGCGTCAGGGCTATGGCAATGTGGTGGAGGTCGAACATGGCAATGGTCTGATGACCCGCTATGCTCATCTATCCGGTTTTTCGAGCCGCGTGGGCCAGACCGTCGCGCGCGGCGACGCCATCGGACGCATGGGATCGACGGGCCGTTCGACCGGCACGCATCTGCATTTCGAAGTGCGTATCGACGGCCAACCCATCAACCCCCGCCGTTTCCTGGAGGCCCGGCAAGATGTTCTCCAAATCCAGCAAATCGCAAAGGCCCGTTTCGCCGGCATCGGCAACCGGGGCTAAGAAAACGCCCTTTTCGCTGATCGGCGGCGATGTCAGCATCACCGGCGATCTGAGCGCCTCGGTTGACCTCCATATCGATGGCAGGATCGAAGGCGACATCACCTGCGCCGCGCTGGTGCAGGGCCCCGACAGTCACATCATGGGCCATGTGATAGCCAGCAGCGCCCGGCTCGCCGGACTGGTCGACGGATCGATCACGGCAGAGGAACTGACGGTGGAGAGCAGCGCACGGATCACCGGCGATGTAACCTACAGGCGGATTTCCATCGAACCAGGCAGCCGGATCGACGGAAGGCTGACGCACCGGGACGGTGAAGAAACCCCAGCCGCCGAACTGAAGCTGATTACCAGCGACGGCGCGGCCTGAATTCAGTTCACCGGCGGGCGGCGACGATAGCTGAGCGCTTCGGCCACATGCACGCGGCCCACACGGTCGGCTCCGGCAAGGTCGGCGATGGTCCGGGCGACGCGCAGAACGCGGGTGTAGCCGCGCGCGGACAGCTTCATGGCGGCGGCAGCCTGCGCCAACAACTCCCGTCCCGCCTCGTCCGGACCCGCCACATCTTCCAGCCTTTCGCCATCCACCTCCGCATTGGTCCGGGTGCGCGTTCCGGCATAGCGTTCGGTCTGGATCGTCCGCGCGGCCGCAACGCGGGCGGCGACTTCGGCAGACCCCTCGCTGGGCGGGGGCAGGACCAGATCGGCGCCTGTCACCGCCTGCACTTCCACATGCAGGTCGATGCGATCCAGAAGCGGTCCCGATACCTTCGCCTGATAGTCCGACGCACAACGCGGCGCGCGTGAGCAGGCGAGGGCCGGATCGCCTAGATGCCCGCAGCGACAGGGATTCATCGCCGCGATAAGCTGAACCCGTGCCGGGAAAGTGACATGGGCATTGGCGCGCGCGACCGTCACTTCGCCGGTTTCGAGCGGTTGGCGGAGGGAATCGAGCACGGCCCGCTGGAATTCGGGAAGTTCGTCGAGGAATAATATGCCCAGATGCGCCATGCTGACCTCACCGGGCCGGGCACGCAGTCCGCCCCCCACCAGCGCGGCCATGGAAGCGCTGTGGTGGGGCGCACGGAAGGGACGCGCACGGCTGATCCTCCCCCCCTGCAATGTGCCCGCGACGCTTGCGACCATGGAGGTTTCCAGCGCTTCCGGCATTATGTAGCAAACGCACCAAGGGAGGGCGCGCCTGCGCTAAGGGTGCGTGATTAGCGCGACTCTATTCCTCGCGCTCAGTCTCTTTGGCGGTGTCGGGGTAGACATGCAGTTCCCACGGCATTTTTTTGAAAAGCCAGTCAGCGAGATAAAACGTGGCCTCCCGGTTCCATTTTCCGCCCATCTGATCGTCGTACGAAATCGCGATCTTAATATGCAGCTTGCAAGGTTTTGTAGGGAGCGTTGGACCATAGGTTCCGGCACGGATAACGCCAGTCACGCAATGATCTGGATCGACCATGCCAAAAGGATGATTCACAGGAAACCATTCTCCGTTTTCATCAATCATGTGCCGCGTGATCATCTTGACGTTGACAGCGGGAGTCTGGCCAAAATTCCGGACGCGAAGTTTGATGACGGACCGCGATTCCACAATAACGGATTCAATTCCGAGATAAGCGCGAAGCTGACGGATTGCGGAGTTTTTTGCGATGCTGTTGGCTTCCCTGGCTTGGGCAAGGGACTTCTCAGTCTGCCTAAGCGCCATGACAACCAGCACCACGCTGACAAAGGAGAGAACACCTCCAAATCCGCCGATCAGGTTCCCCCACCAGCCACTTTCCGCAGCTTTTTCCGCCGCGACGGCGGCGCGCCACTGGGCGCAAAGATCGGCGGTGTCGTGGTCTTTGGCTTGGTAACAGCTATCGGCATATTTATCGGGATAAGCCGCGTAGTTGCCAGTAGGCGCGGTGGCGCTCTTTTCCTGCTGCTCGGTTTTGGCGCTTGGGCTTTCTTTATGTGGTGGAGCAGCCCCTAGTAAAACTATCCATCCGACAGCCGCAAGGATGACGCCCCTATCGCCTCTAAACATTGTATGAGAAACACCGCTGTGAATTTGCCCCGGCTCAGCTTGTTCCTGATATTCGGCTCAGAGTCCACCACGCCGACAGCGGCGAGCTTCTCAACTAGCTGAGCATAAGAGACATTTCGGCGCTTCAATTCCGCCTTCAGCAACCCCTTAACCTTCGCTTCCCATTCCGTATCGGCCACGTTTGCACTCCATTCGTCGCAAACGCCATCATACACGATACATTTGCCCTTGTGCAAGATACAGTTATGTCATTATATGCGATGCATAAGCAACGGATACGATGACATGCAACACTTCCTCCTTTCCTCCAAAGCCCGCACGATCAGCCTCAAGGCTGTTTTCAGCATGGGCGAGGACAAGGCGTATCAAACCTTCTGCGATATGCGTTGGGCTGACACGGACGGCGAAGCTGTGTGCCCGCGCTGCGGCTGCACGGAAAGCTACAGCATTGCCACGCGCCGCAAGTTCAAGTGCGTTGGCTGTCACCACCAGTACAGCGTCACCAGCGGCACTATCTTCGCCTCGCGTAAGATGAGCTTCACCGATCTGCTGGCCGCTATCGTGATCTTCGTGAACGGCGCGAAGGGCGTTGCCGCGCTCCAACTGAGCCGCGACCTGGATTGCCAGTACAAGACGGCTTTCGTACTCACGCACAAGCTGCGCGAGGCGATGGCGCGTGAGCAGATGGACCGCCAGCTTGACGGCGTGGTGGAAATCGACGGCGCGTATTTCGGCGGCTACAGCAAGCCGGAAAACCGCAAGGAAGATCGCAAGGATCGCCGCTTGAAGGCGAACCTCACTGGCAAGCGCCAGTGCGTTGTCATCATGCGTGAGCGCAACGGCAAGTCGCTGCCCTTCATCGTCCGCAATGAAGGCGATGCCGTTCCCTACGTCCGCGATCATGTTGGCACCGTTGCCACGATCATGGCCGACGAAGGTACGGGATGGGATGCGCTTCATGCCGGTTGGGATACGCGCCGCGTAAATCACTCGGTAGCGTTTCTGGACAACGGCGCTTGCACCAATCAGGCCGAAAGCTACTTCTCTCGCCTGCGTCGGATGGAAGTCGGAACGCACCACCATATCGCTGGCCCGTACATCGGCCAGTATGCGCGGGAGGCTTCGTGGCGCGAAGATAACCGCCGCGTCGATAACGGCACTCAGGCGGTGATGGTGACGGCTGCGGCAATGGAAGCGCCGGTTAGCCGTCAGTGGAAGGGCTACTGGCAGCGCTAAAAAGCAAAAACCCCAAGAGCCGTAGCTCCTGGGGGATCCGCTGGGCGCACCATGCGGCGTTGCAATTGCTGATCTAGGAATCTACCGAGTCCGTGTCAACAGGGAGTTAACGTGCGCGGGGCACTTTATATCGACGGATTCAACCTCTACCACGCAGTGGATGATCTTGGAGTTCCGCATTACAAATGGTGTAACTTCTGGAAATTGGCCGAGCTAATTTCCAAGGGGCAGGCACGTTCGATAACCCGCGTCGTATTTTGTACCGCATACTTCAAAGGCGACCATGGCAAGCGGGTCAGGCACGAGGCGCTTGTAAACGCTCAAGCCATCGTGGGAGTTGAAACCAAGTTGGGTCACACCACAACCGAGCCTATGAAATGCAAAAGGCACAGTTGCGGGCATCGTTGGGATCAGCCCCGTGAAAAGGAAACGGACATAAACCTGTCTCTGTCCCTTTTTGCCGACGCCTGTGACGATGTTTTTGACGTAGCTTTTCTGCTGACCGCCGACACCGATCAGGCGGCAACAATATCATTCTTCCGCAATCGCTTTCCCGATAAACGCATCGTCAACGTGATCCCTCCCGGCAGAATGCCGTCGCAGCACCTTGCAAACTTGGCTCACGGAAAGATCCGGATGACAGCGAATCACCTGGATACGTGCGCCTTGCCTGAAATGGTGGCTAAGGATGGGTTCAAAACGATATACCGGCCCGCTGAGTATGCGCCGCCACCGGGTTGGGTCCACCCAGACGACAGGCCGTAAGGCTTTAGGGCTACCTGACAATCTCCCACTGCAGCCAAAGCCCCGTTTCCTCAACCGACCGCACTAGGCCATTCTGGCGCTTATCGCGCAGCACATGGCCCACCCGCCGGGTCATGATGTTGAGGATACCAGCATCGTTCTCTAGCCCGCGCTGATCCACGATCATGGCGGCTATCTCCCGCGTGGAAAGCGGCCCCTTTGCTACACGCAGGATCGACAGCACTGCGCGGCTCATCTCCCCTCGCTTGCTCCATGACTTGGGTGGCACGAACACCTTGGGCAAAACGCTCTCCTGCACGAAGTCAGGGGCGAACAGCCGGAGTGTGGCGTCCAGATGCTCCAGATCGGTGGATAGCTGCTGAAGGCGAGCGTGGCACAAGGCAATCTCGCCGGTCATCTCTGCGCGCTTCCGTTTGAGCGCATCTAGGGCGTAGTCCGTCATACGATGACATTACGCACTACAGGCGATTACATCTATCTAGAGGCTGGTGCGTTTGCTACATAATGCCGAGCGCTTCTCCGGGGGTCAGTTCGGGGAGGATGCCAGGCAGGCAACTTGCCATCAGTGATTTACCCGCGCCCGGAGGCCCCATCATCAATAGATTGTGGCCGCCGGCCGCCGCGATCTCCAGGGCACGTTTGGCTGTTTCCTGTCCCTTCACCTGCTTGAGATCCGCAGTGCGGGCTGGCGGTTCAACCGCGCCTGGCTGCGGTGGCGACAGGGCGGCCGTGCCTTTGAAATGATTGAGAAGACCGAGAAGATCAGGCGCGGCGATGACTTCGACCTGTCCGGCCCAGGCGGCCTCCGATCCTTGCGCGACGGGGCAGACAAGGCCCATCTCCCGCTCCCCTGCGTGGAGCGCGGCGAGCAGCACGCCCGGCGTCGGCGCGATCCGCCCGTCAAGGCTGAGTTCGCCTACGACGACATAGCCCGCCAGCGTTTCCGCATCGATAACGCCCATCGCGCCAAGCAGCGCCAGCGCAATGGGAAGGTCGAAATGCGATCCTTCCTTAGGCAAGCCGGCAGGCGACAGGTTGACCGTGATCCGCTTGGGCGGGAGCGACAGGCCAATGGCAGCGATAGCATTGCGGACGCGCTCACGGCTTTCTGCCACCGCCTTGTCCGGCAGGCCGACGACGATGAAATTGGGCAGACCCGCAACAAGCTGGCACTGCACTTCGACGCCGCGCGCCTCCAGCCCGAGATAGGCCACTGTCGATACCGTGGAAACCAAGAGCCCCCCTGCCCTTTTCTGATGGCCGTTTCAGTCCTGCTTTTCAGGCTGGCCCTTGAACCCCTGCGCGACGACATACCATTCGACGCTGCCCTTTCGGCTGGCGGGCGGCTTGGCATGTTTGATCGTGGTGAAATGCTTCTTGAGCACGGCAAGGAGATCGGCGTCGGTGCCGCCCGCGAAAACCTTCGCGACGAAGGTGCCGCCCTTGCGGAGATTTTCGACCGCGAACCATGCCGCGGCCTCGACCAGCGCCATGGTCCGCAGATGGTCCGTCTGCGGATGGCCGACCGTGTTCGCCGCCATGTCGGAAATCACAAGATCGGGCGCCTCGCCCAACGTATCCCGCAATAGGTCAGGCGCCTTGTCGTCCATGAAGTCCATTTCGAACAGGGTGACGCCGGGAATGGGATCGGTCGGCAGCAGGTCGATGCCCACCACCTTCGCCTTGGGGCTGAGCTTCCGCACGACCTGCGCCCAACCGCCGGGTGCGACGCCCAGATCGACGACGGCGCGCGATCCCTTCACGAAATGGAATTTCTCATCCAGTTCGATCAGCTTGAAGGCGGCGCGGCTGCGCCATCCTTCCGCCTTGGCGCGGCGGACATAGGGGTCGTTCAGATGCCGTTCGAGCCAGCGGGTCGATTGGGCCGTGCGCCCTTTCGCCGACTTCACCCGAATCTTGCCAGCGCCCGCGCCCCTCACATCATGCCTCCATCGCGTTCCATCAGGCTACGCAATATGCCTTCGCGGATGCCCCGGTCCGCGACGCCCAGACGCGCAGCGGGCCAGATGTCCAATATCGATTCGAGGATCGCGCAGCCCGCCACGACCAGATCGGCCCGTTCCGTACCGATGCAGGGCAGCTTCTGCCGCTCCGCCAGGTTCATAGTGGAAAGACGCGCGGAAATGGCGCGCATCGACGTGGAGGGAACGATGAGCCCGTCTATGACATGCCGGTCATAGCGTTGCAGATTGAGGTGCAGGCTGGCGAGCGTCGTCACCGTACCCGATGTGCCCAGCAACCGGATATCCGCCTGATCTCGGGGCAGACGGCGTGCAATGGCGGAAAACGCATCTGCGACCCGCGCGCGCATCCGGCCATAAGCGGCCAAACGTTCGGCGGGATCGGCGTGATCGAACGCTTCGCTTTCGGTCAATGAAACGACGCCCCATGGGGCGCTGATCCAGTCCACTATTTGCGGGGTGCCCTTGCTTCTCGCTTCCACCAGCACCAGTTCGGTCGAACCCCCGCCAATGTCGAAGATGAGCGCGGGACCGTTGCCTGGCTCCAGTAGCGCATGACAGCCCAGCACGGCCAGCCGCGCTTCTTCCTGCGCGCTGATGATATCAAGCGCTATGCCAGTTTCTCGATAGACCCTGTGGATAAACGCCTGCCCGTTGGTGGCGCGACGGCAGGCTTCCGTCGCGACCGAGCGGGCCAGGGTGACATGACGGCGGCGCAGCTTTTCAGCGCAGACGGACAGAGCGGCAATGGCCCGATCGATCGCCGCGTCGCTGATGCAGCCCGTGGCGGCCAGCCCTTCACCCAGACGCACGATCCGTGAAAAAGCGTCGACGACAATGAAACCGTCCGACGACGGCTTGGCGATCAGCAAACGGCAGTTGTTGGTGCCCAGATCGATGGCAGCATAGGCATGGCGTTGGTGCGATATATGGGCGCCCCGTTTGGTTGGGGGAGGAATGACCGCAGCCTTGCTCCCACTGTCCGGACCGTTGCGGGCGCGGTTGCCCGAAAAACGGCCGGCTGGGCCGGAACTCTGCGGCGATGGGCGGCTGTGCTGCACCATGGCCGTATCTCACTTCATCAACGCCGGGCCGGGAGGCTCCGGTACTTGATGACAAACCTAGGCAGATGCGCGCCAAAGCGCAAGGCGCATGGAATCAGAGAGGTAAGAGCGCCGCGACAATCCAGCGTTCCTCCGCCCTGAGCACGCCCCAGGCGCGCGCCGCCGCGCGGCTGTCCATGACTTCGACGCCGATCCCCCTGGCTTCCAGATCGCGAACGAAGCTGCGGGAAGGTTGACGCAAACCGGCGCCCGTTCCAAGGAGGAGAAACTCCGGGCGGGGATCAAGGTCGAACAGGTCACCCAAGGCCGCAGCCGTCAGCACATCGGGGCTGCGCGCTTCGTCCCAAGCCAATGCTCTTAAAGGACTGAGCAGCAGTCCGGCCGGGAAGACATCGTCTTTCACGCGGAAGCCGCGACCGCAAAAGCCGGTCACGATCGGCCCCTGCCCCGCATCATCACGGCGCAGCTCTATTCCGGTGCGTTTGCCGTTCAGGGCCGCGCCCCATCGTCGCGCGGTCCCACCCGCTCAGCCTGCGCGGCGATGGACTTGCGCTCCTTGCGCTCGCCCGCCTGCGGCGTCAGGCCAAGGGTGATCAGCAGCGAGGAGGACACATAGACCGACGAATAAGTACCCACGACAATGCCCAGCATCATGGCGGCGGTGAAGCCGCGCAACACATGGCCGCCGAACAGCAGCAACGCGCCCAGCGCCAGCATGATCGTCACCGAGGTCATGACCGTGCGGGGCAGCGTTTCATTGACGGACAGGTCGATCAGAGCCTTCATGTCCATCTTGCGGTATTTCCGCATATTCTCGCGGATGCGGTCGTCGATCACCATCTTGTCGTTGATGGAGTAGCCCACGATCGTCAGCACGGCGGCGACGATATTGAGGTCGAATTCCAACTGGGTGATGGCGAAGAAACCGAGCGTCATCAACACGTCGTGCATGATCGCGACGAAGGTCGATATGCCGAACTGCCATTCGTAACGGAACCAGGAGAAGATCGCGATACCGATCACCGCCAGCATGACGGCCAGCACGCCGTTCTGGATCAACTCACCCGACACCTTGCCCGATACCGTGTCATACCGGGAAAAGGTGACGCCGGGGAACTCCGCCGTCATCGCCTTGCGCGCCTTTTCCACAATGGCGTTGGCCGCGCCCGCCCCGCCCTGTTCGGGGAGCGGCAGGCGGATCTGAACCGTCCTGGGATCGCCGAATTGCTGGAGAGATCCGTCGCCCACGCCCAGACGGTCGACGGTCGTGCGGACCTTGTCGAGTTGGGGCGGTTGCTGGAAGCGGGCTTCGATCATCAGGCCGCCGACAAAATCGACGCCCAGATTGAGGCCGCGATGCAGGGTCGCACCAACGGCCAGCACCGTCAGCAGCGCCGTGAGCGCGAACGCCCAGTGCCGCAGCTTGACGAAGCCGATATTGGTGTTGTCGGGGACGAGCTTAAGCAGTTTCATATTGTCTCTCCCGCCCCGTCAGATGTTGATTTCGGTCGGGCGCTTGGTACGCAGCCACCACGCGGCGAGCACACGCGTGAAGGTCACGGCGGTGTATACGCTGGTGGCGATGCCGATCAGCAGCACGATGGCGAAACCCTTGATCGGACCCGAACCCAGCGCCAGCATGATGCCGCCTGCAATGGCGTGAGTCACGTTCGCCTCGAAGATGGTGCGGCTGGCTTCCTTATAGCCATATTCGATCGCCTGCACCACGCCCCGGCCACGTCGCCGCTCTTCGCGAATCCGCTCGTAGATAAGGACGTTGGCGTCCACCGCCGTGCCGATGGTGAGCACGAAACCGGCGATGCCCGGCAGGGTCAGCGTCGCGCCGAGAATGCCCATCACGCCCAGAATGACCAGCACGTTGATGGTCACGGCGATATTCGCATAAACGCCGAAACGCCCGTAGCTGAAGAACATGAAGGCCGCGACGGCGACCACGGCGATAACCGAGGCGATCAGACCCGCGCGAATGGAGTCGGCGCCAAGCTGCGGCCCGACAGTGCGTTCCTCGACCACCGTCAACGCAACCGGCAACTTGCCCGAACGCAACGCTATGGCGAGCTGGTTGGCGCTCTCGACCGTGAAATTACCGCTGATCTGCGCGCTGCCGCCCAGAATCGGCTCATTGATGTTCGGCGCGGACAGCACTTTGCCGTCCAGGATGATGGCAAAGGGCCGATTGACATTCTGCGACGTCACCTGCCCGAATTTGCGACCGCCAGAACCATTGAAGCGGATATTGACGATCGCCTGGTTGTTCTGGTCATAGCCCTGCGTCGCGTCGGTCAGATCCTCGCCCGACACCATCACCTGCCGCTTGACCGCGATCACCGGCACGCGGGATGGATTGTCCGGATAGGGCAGGACTTCGCTGCCCACCGGGGCGCGGCCCTGCGCCACTTCGGCGGGGTTGGCGTTGACGTCGACCAGCTTGAATTCGAGCTTCGCGGTCTGGCCCAGAAGGTCTTTCAGCGCCTTGGGATTCTGAAGGCCCGGCACCTGTACGACGATACGATTGTCGCCCTGCTGCTGGATGGTAGGTTCGCGGGTGCCCATTTCGTCGATGCGCTTGCGGATAACCTCGGTCGCGACTTCCATCGCGCTCTTCACCGCATTGTTGATGCCTGCATCGGTGGGCGTGATGACGATGGTGGAGCTGTTCACCACTTCGACATTGAAGTCGCGCTGGCCGGTGAGACCCGCGCCCTGGGTCAACGGGCGGATGCGCTCGACGGCGGCATCGACCTGCGCGGGATTGCGAACCATGAAGCTGAGCTTGCCGTCGCGGCTGGAAATGTCGCCGACCGCGATCTTCGGATCACCCCGGCGCAGTTCGGTGCGGACCTGCTCCTCCATATTGGTGAGCCGCTGTTTCGCGACGTCCTGCGTGGAGGCTTCGAGCAACAGGTGGCTGCCGCCGGAAAGGTCGAGGCCAAGGTTCACGCGGGTCTGCATGAACCGGGGCAGCTTTTCGGCAGCCGAGTCCGGCAGGAAGCTGGGCACGGCACACAGGATGCCGATGACCAGCGGCAGCAAGATCGCGGCGACCGCCCAGCGCGAGAAGTTCAGCATCGCTCGCTCAGTCGTTCGCGGGCTTGGCGGTCATGGGATCGACGACATCGGACAGGGTGCCCTTGACGGCCTTCACCTTCATGCCCGGCGCGAGTTCGACATCGACATAGACGTCGTCGACACGGACAACCTTGCCGACGAGGCCGCCGCCGGTGACGACCTGATCGCCCTTCTTCACTGCCTCGATCTTGGTCTTGTGATCCTTCATCCGCTTTTGCTGCGGACGGATCAGCAGGAACCAGAAGACTACGAAGATCAGGACCAGCGGAAGCATCTGCACCAGCATGGAAGCGCCGGAAGCTTGCCCGCCAGCGGTCTGGGCAAAAGCTGGAGTTATGAGCATGGGTGGGACTTTCGCCTTGTTCTCTGTTCTCTTGTCCAAAATCGCGGGCGCGCGGCACCCACGGATCAAGGGCGGGCGGCTAACACAGCGGGACCGGCGAGGCAATATGATTAGGGAATGAGGCAAGCCGTAAAAAGCGATGACCGAGGGCCTTGCATGTTATCGAACATGCATCTATGTGCCGCGGCTCCGGTCGGGACGTAGCGCAGCCTGGTAGCGCATCACACTGGGGGTGTGGGGGTCGGAGGTTCGAATCCTCTCGTCCCGACCAAAATCAAGAGAGAGATGGCGAGGGGATCGCCGTTTCTTGCCCCTCCTATTTTTCCTATTTGTTGAACCCGCGTGGTTTTTGCTGTCCTACAGCGAACCATATGGGATAAATGATTCGCCTTTCCGGGAACATGGGGACAGGCGGACATGGACATTGCGGCGTTGATCGACGAGCTGATCGAACGCGAGGGCGGGTATAGCCATCACCCGGCCGATCGCGGCGGGCCGACCAACTGGGGCATCACGCAGGGCGTGGCGCGTGACAATGGCTATGTCGGGGACATGCGGACAATGCCGCGCGCGGTGGCGGAAAGCATCTATCGGCGGCTTTACTGGGAACGGCCGGGCTATGCCTTCGCCGCGGAGATCGCGCCGGAGGTGGCGGCGGAGCTGTTCGACACCGGGGTGAATATGGGTCCGGCGGTGGCGACGGGCTTCCTCCAGCGGGCGCTCAATGCGCTCAATCGCAACCAGAAGGATTATCCCGACCTGAAGGTGGACCGGATGATCGGGGCGAAGACGCTGGGCGCGCTCGGCGCGTTCATGGCCCTGCGCGGATCGGCGGGCGAACGCGTGCTGCTGAAAGCGGTCGAGGCGTTGCAGGGGGAGCGCTATATCGCGCTGGCGGAAAGCCGGCCCGCTAATGAAGCCTTTCTCTACGGGTGGCTGGCGAACCGTATCGGTTAAGGAGAGGCCATATGAGCAGGCAGGAACAGACAACGGACACGGACGACGCATGGGTCAGGCGGGCGCGGCCGGCCTTTCTCTACATGATGTATGGGCTGCTGCTGTGGTCGGTGCCGATGGGCCTGATCGCGGGCATCCGGCCGCACATGGCGGCGGCCATGGTCGAGGGGATGCGCGCCTATCTGGAGGCGCTGCCGGAACCGCTCTATGCCCTCTTCGGCACGGGCTATCTGGGCTACACCGCCGCGCGGGCGTGGGGGAAAGCGAAGGGCGTCGAGCGTTAACAGGCCGTTGACGAAGTCGGCGGTGGCTGATTCAGTGCGGCAGTGGGATTGTCTGGCGGGTTAGCGGCGATGGCGATGGGGCGTGATAGCGAGGTCCAGTCCGATTTGATCGTGACGTGGGCGGAGATACCGCGTTCACCGGGGCATGTTTTCTACGACAAGCTCCAGAAGCTGCTGGCCGAGGCGGGCTTCGATGGCTTTGTCGAGAAGACGTGCAAGCCCTATTATGCGCCGCGGATGGGAGCCCCGTCGCTGCCGCCGGGCCGCTATTTCCGCATGCTGCTGATCGGCTATTTCGAGGGCATCGACAGCGAACGCGGGATTGTCTGGCGCTGTTCGGATTCGCTGTCGCTGCGGGAGTTCCTGCGACTGTCGAGCCGCGACAAGGTCCCTGATCATAGCTGGTTGTCGAAGACGCGGAGCCGCCTGCCGCACGAGGTACATGACCAGATCTTCGGCTGGGTACTGGCCCTCGTCGCCGGGCACGATCTGGTGAAAGGCGAGCGGATCGGCGTCGATGGCTCGACCATGGAGGCGAACGCCGCGCTGCGTACCATCGTGCGGCGTGACAATGGCGAGACCTACCGCGAGATGCTGGTGCGCATGGCGCAAGAGAGCGGCATCGACACGCCGACGATCGACGACCTTGTCCGGCTCGATCGCAAACGCAAGGGCAAGAAGCTGTCGAATGCGGACTGGGCGAGCAAGACCGATCCCGACGCGAAGGTCGCGCGGATGAAGAACGGCTCGACGCGTCTGGCCTACAAGCCCGAACACGCGGTCGATCTCGACACGGGTGTTATCGTGGCAGCGCCGATCCACCCGGCCGACAAGGGCGACACGACAACGCTCGACGCCACGCTGGAGACGGCAGCACGCAACCTCGCCGACATTGGCCTGGCGCCGACGTCCGGGGATCCCTGCGATCTTGTGACCGATAAAGGCTATCATTCGCGCGAGCTCCTCAAGGGTCTCGACGGCGACATCTGGAAGACGCGCATCGCCGAGCCGGCACCGCCGAATGGATATCTGCGCTGGCACGGCGACGAGGCTGCCCAGAAGGCCGTCTACGCCAATCGGTCTCGCCTGAAATCCGCCGTCGGACGCAAGGCGATGCGCAAGCGTGGTGAGATGGTCGAGCGTAGCTTTGCCCACGTCCTGGATCGCGGCGGCATGCGCCGCGCGTGGCTGCGCGGGCGCGAGAATGTTCACAAGCGTTATTTGATCCACGTCGCCGGGTTCAATCTTGGCATTCTCATGCGCGCCCTGTTCGGTTGCGGCACTCCGAGGGGCGCCAGGGGCGCATCCAAGGCATTCTTGTTCGTAGTTCAGACCGATGTTGCGCTCGTCATCGCCCTCGTCGCCGAGTTCGACGGAGAAAGGGCCATGCTCCTCATCGTTTTTACCCCTGAAGGCGCTGACAGACCCGGCTGAAAACCGACTTCGTCACCGCGCTGTTAAGGCGCGGATCGGTGTTTGGTTCCGGCGGGCTGTGAATCTTCGCGGCGGCAGTTTTTGCGTGGGAGCCACAGCTTCGCGGCATGCCTTATCTTTATCTTTTCCGACTAGGGCTGTTTGCCGTCTGACCGGTTTCTGGTGCCGGGTAAAGAATAACAGCTGCCTTGGAACCGCCGCCTATCCCATTGCCTTGGGATATCACCACCGGCGTGACGCAAGTCTCAACCTCTCAAGGAAGGGCTGGATTTCCTCCCCGCAGGTCCTATGGTTGTGTCCAACATCCTGTGAGTAGAGGCCGTCCGCGCATCCTGTTATCAAGGCTCAGTGCCAGCAATTCAAAACTAACGAATCTCTGCACCATATGTCTGAATCTGAGGTCTTCGAAGCCTATACAATCTATTCTGTAATTTCAGGACAACTTGGTCACGGTATTAACCCCCTACAAGTTCATCTTAAAGGAGACGAGTTCGGGCTAGACGGCGCCGCTGTGATCATCCAGGGGGATTTGGTTACGGATACCGATGAGGCCAACGCCGCCCTACAGGACGTTAACAACCCTGAAGTCGAATTCGCGTTCTTTCAGTCCAAGACCGGTACCAGCTACGACTATGGCGATATCGGAAAACTCTTCGATGCGGTAGAAAAATTCTTTGATGATGAACTTTACGGCGAGAGCGACCAGTTAGACGATCTCATAAATGTCAAGGACGTCATTTATAAGAAAGCCGTGGCGAAGAAAAATCCCGGACTGCGTATCTACTATGCAACGTCCGAGCTTTATAAAAACCCGCCTCGGATTGAGAAACTAATCGACGATCGGATGCAGCGGCTCAAAGACCGCAGTATCTTTGACAAAGATCGAATTATTATCGAAATGCTGGGAGCGGACAAGCTCCAAACATTCTACCGTTCCGCGTCTCGCTCTGCTCAAGTCAAGATAGAATTTCCTAAGCAGGTGTCCTTGCCGAAAAATGAAAAGGTCGAACAGGGCTACATCGGTTTCATAGATGCATCTGAGTTGGTGAAGATGGTTGAAGTCAAGGATGACAAAGGAATAGTCATAGGCGTCAACCGATATGTATTTTTCGACAATGTCCGCGATTACAATGAGAACTCTCCCCTTAACAAGCGTATTTCTGACACCATCGGCGACGATCAGGGATATGACTTCGTGTTCCGTAACAATGGTGTCACCGCAATTGCAAAATCTATACATTGTACAGCCGACGAGTTCCGAATTGAGGATTACCAGATTGTTAACGGTTGCTAAACAACTAATATTCTTTTCAACAATCGGGATAACCTCAAAGGCATCTCTGTTCCTTTTCGTCTGATCGGAGCAAATGATGATGATTTCATCGCATCTATAATTATCGGCACGAACAGCCAGAACAAGATCAATGAAGAGCAGTTTCTCGCATTGCTGCCGTTTGTCAAGAACCTCGAAGAGTACTGCCAATCGATCGATGATCAATTAAAGATCTTCATTGAACGCCGCGAGAACCAATATCAACGCGAGGAGATTGAGCGGGCCCGCATCATGCAGTTTCCGGTATTGATGAAGGCGATCTCCGCAACTCTTCTGAACCAGCCGAACCGATCGGCACGAGATTACAAGAAGATTTTCAAAGAAAATGTCGGTCTTATTTTCCAAGAGGAGAGCGATGTTCGACTGTATCATGCAGTCGCGTACCTTTACTACAGATTGGAGTTTTTGTGGCGCAATCAGAAAATCGATAATGCCTTGAAGATATATCGCTTCTATATCCTGTGGGGCGTCTATCAGGCAATTACTCATAGCGTCGATGTCTTGAAGGTGCGGAAGCCGAAGGATGTGACTGCCATCGCGAAGTCTATCGTGGACACTGCTGCGGACGAAGACAAGTTCAAGGCGATGGTCAAAGACGTGTCAAAGAAGCTAACAAATTTGGCAGCGCAACTGAGTTCGGAGAACCGCGAAAAGCTACGAGATGCAATCCGCGCAGACACTTTCTTCGGCCGTGTTCGTGAGAGCCTATTCCCAAAGTGAAGGCGTTCAAACTGGGTGAACAGAAACCGAAAACTGGCCAGGCACCGAATCGATCGATCTGCTGTAAGCGTGGAACCTCCACAGAGTAGGAGTCAGCAACCGCACTCTGAAAAAGTGTCAACCGAGAGAAAGTCGTTTACGATTTCTACGTTCGATCCTTATATGAACGATTTGCGGCTTTGGAGACGGTGGCCAGGCATATGGAACGGCGAAAAGTCGGCGCGTTGCTGACGCTCTGGCAAAACCCGCACCACGCCACTTGTCACCCTACCCTTCCCTCCCCCCTCTCCCGATCAGCTGCCTCGAACTGCTCGATCTGTTCGGTCCGGGCCTTCTGGAAGGCGGGGCGGCTGGTGATGCGCGTTACATAGGCTTCGCTCGCCGGCCGGTCGCCATAGGCGCGGATGTCCGGGATGCGTAGGACATCGGCCATCAACAGGTCCGCTATGGTGAAGCGGTTCGCCGCCAGCCATGGCCGCTCGCCCAATATTCTCTCCACATGGCCGAGGCGCTGGCCGAGCCAGCCGGTGAGATCGTCACTCTCCCCGCCGGTCATCTTCAGGAACCACCATGGCACCGTCACCATCTCCATCGAGTTGAGCGCGGCGATGGTCCATTGCAATGTCTGCGCTTCTCCCACCGGATCGCGCGGCATCAGCCTGTCGCTTTTGCGGGCGAGATGGAGGAGGCAGGCGCCGCTTTCGAATATCTCCAGCCCTCCATCGTTCAGGAACGGAACCTGGCCGAAGGGCTGGCGCTCCAGATGATTGGTTTCGCGCCCGTCGAACGGGACCGTGCCGATCGCGTAGGCAAGACCGGCTTCCTCGCACGCCCAGCGTAGCCGCAGGTCGCGCACGAAACCGCGCGGGCCGGGAGGAACCCAGTCATAGGTCCAGATGGTCAGTTCGCTCATGGCGGCGCGCCCTTCCTGTATCGGTTGCGGGGAACATCTTCTCATGCGGCTATTGGCGTCGAGTCAAATCATCATCGGCCTTTTGGTTGCATGGTTTGAGGCCGCGCGCGCCCGGCGGACCGGCATGGGAAAATAATCCTGCCGCAAGTTCAGCATGACGAAAGGCGCGCAGGGGTTTAAGCGGGCGTCATGAAGCATTTGCCCCTTGCCCGCGCATTGGCGCTGATCGTTCCGCTGGTCCTGCTGGGCGGGGCCTATGCCTCGCAATATGTCGGCGGGCTGCATCCGTGCGAAATGTGCTGGTGGCAGCGTTATCCGCACATGGCGGCGATCGTGCTGGCGGCGGCGGCCTTTGCGGTCAGGGGACGGCCCTGCTGGAGCGCGGCGTTCACGGCGCTGGCGGCCATCGCCATCGGGATCAGCGGGGGGATCGGCATTTTCCATGCGGGCGTCGAATATGGCTGGTGGCAGGGGCTGACCGCCTGTTCGACCAGTCCGGGGGGCGGCAGTTCCGCCGATATACTCGACCAGATCATGGCGACGCCGATCACGCGCTGCGACGTGGCGCCGTGGAGTTTGCTGGGCATTTCGCTGGCGGGATATAACGGCCTCTTGTCGCTTGGGTCCGCGCTCGCCATCTTGGGGCTGCTGAGCCGCAAAGGAGCACAGAAAGCATGAGCGCGCCCAAGCCCCAGGATTTCCCCCGCCCCGGCCGCCGGTCGAGCGACGCGGCGCGCGCCGCCATGCTGCGCGTGGACCAAGCGGGCGAGTTCGGCGCGACGCGCATCTATGCGGGACAGCTTGCGGTGATGGGGGACCGCCATCCCGACGCCCGCCTGATCGCAGGCATGGCCGCGCAGGAAGAACGGCACCGCAGGACATTCGACGCGATGATCGCGCGCAGGGGCGTGCGGCCAACGGCGCTGACGCCGATCTGGAGCGTGGCGGGCTTTGCGCTGGGCGCGGTGACGGCGGCCATCGGCCCGCGCGCCGCCATGGCCTGCACCGCCGCCATCGAAACGGAAATCGACCGCCACTATTCCGAGCAGCTCAAGGAATTGGGTCAGGACGACCCGGAACTCTCCACGCTCATCGCGGATTTTCAGGCGGAGGAAGTCGAGCATCGCGACACTGCGCTGGCCCATGGCGCGGAGCAGGCCCCGGCCTATCCCCTCCTGTCGGGTGCCATCCGTCTGGGTTGCCGTGCCGCCATCGCGCTTTCGAAGCGCATCTGAAAGGACGCTATCATGATGAAGACGCCGATGTTCGCCGCCGCCCTGCTGATGATGGGGACCGCCCTGCCCGCCATGGCGCAGACCGGCCCCGCCGATCAGGCCGCGCCCGCCGCGAGGCCGGAGAATGAAAAGGTGAACCTCGTCATCGTCTATGGCGACGATCCCTGCCCGCAAAGCGCCGGCAACGACATCGTGGTGTGCGCGCGCAAGGGCGAGGAGGAACGCTATCGCATCCCTGAACCGCTGCGCGGCGACCCGAACCAGCCCAGCCATCAGGCATGGGGCGAGCGGGTGCGGTCGATGGAATATGTCGGCCGCAGCGGCACGGAAAGCTGCTCTCCGGTGGGCGGCGGCGGGGCGACCGGCTGCTTCGCGCAGCTGGCGCGGCTGGCCAAGGCGGAGCGACGGGCGGCCGATAATGCAAGCTGGAAGGATCTGGTGGAGGCGGAGCGCGCGCGGCGGCTTTCCACCATCGACGCCGACAGCAAGGCGATCGAGGCGCAGGCCGTGGCCGATGAAAAGGCGCAGGCCGCGGAGCAGCAACGGCAGCAGCAGGCCGAGGAGCCGACTGGCGGCGCGCCCGATCAGCCTTGATGAACGCAGGGCCTGACGGAACCGTCACGGCCGCGGCGTCTTAAAAGCCGCTTCCCCCATATTGGGCGCATGGGGGATATATATGAGGGATATAGGGGCGAACGGAAGGATTTACGTCATGCGTTTTCGTGCCCTGTTGCCTTCGCTGCTGGTGATGGCCCTGCCTGCGCTGGCGGGGACAGCCGCGCAGGGCGCCCCTGCCCCGCCTCCCGTGCCCGCCGATCCGCCGCAGCGCGTGGCGACGCTGGTGGTCTATGGCGAAGACCCCTGCCCCAAAAGCGAGGGCGACGAGATCGTCGTATGCGCGCGCAAGCCCGAATCCGAACGCTATCGCATCCCCAAGAAGCTGCGCGAAAAACCCGAACCGGCGGGTGGCCCCGGATGGGGCAGCCAGGTCGCGACCATGGAACAGGTCCAGCGGCAAACCCTGCCGGGAAGCTGCTCGGCCATCGGCAGCAACGGCTTCACCGGCTGCACCGCCAAGATGCTGGAACAATGGTTCGCCGAACGGCGGATGCAGGAGTCGAAGGGCGAGCCTTAAGGGGGGCGGCCAATTGCGGCCCCTCAAATCCTCCCATGAAGGGAAAGGGGACCGGTGGAGGAATAGCACCGTCCCGATAGCGCGATGAGCTTCCGGTTCGCCACCTCCCCTTGCAGGGAAGAATTTATAGGTCTGCTCATATGCAATCGACCATGGTTAGAGATTCAGCGATTTTTCCAAATCGTCCAAAAGCAGCCGCAAAATGGAAAAATGACTTTTACTGCCCGGCGGGCGTAAAAGCAGTATCAGGGCTACGAGGAAATCCGATCTGCTCGTCGAGCGCTCGGGCATAGGGCAAGCGATAGTCTATCATACCTTCACTTGCTTCTCCGAAAATGGGGTAAGGCAAATTTAGATGCTCGATGGCCGCCCAACTGCCGTTCGCCTCGCTAAGCAGTAATCTGACCTTCTCCTTCCTATG
Organism: Sphingobium baderi; assembly: GCF_001456115.1. Taxonomy (NCBI): domain Bacteria; kingdom Pseudomonadati; phylum Pseudomonadota; class Alphaproteobacteria; order Sphingomonadales; family Sphingobiaceae; genus Sphingobium; species Sphingobium wenxiniae. The sequence goes on from NZ_CP013264.1 coordinate 303,899, forward strand.
AAAGGAAATCTCACAACCTCCTGCCGGTATTCTCAAAGAGAATGATGACAATCTCGGCCCTTTGAAGACTTTGCTTACCTTCAGGATAACCGGAATCGGCTTTTTTGCCCTGTAATCATATCCGCCAAGTCGAACAATTTTTCCATCCACTATAGCATCGACCTGTAGGATGTTCTGCCTCGCCTGTTCAATAATGGGAGGCGCTTTATAATCGGGAGAAGGCAGCGAACATCCCAATACTGCGCTTGCACTGGACGCCGAGACAGCCAAGAAAAATGATTTTGTGCGTTTGAAGGCCATCTTCAACACAAGATGTTGCTCCTTGGGGAATGGCAAGTCGAATCCCTTTGCTTCTTAACGCTTACAGTCGCCACTCCGCTCCCACCCACCCCCACCCGCGAACAGAGAAAATCACGAAAATTTCCTTGCGGGGGGACGCGAAGAGGGACAGAATCGGTTTCGGAAAGGACGCGGCGGAAGATCGCGCCCAAGGAGGAGGAGCCGGAGCGATGAGCAAGCTGGTCCACCATTTGACACTCTATGCGGCCTATCACCGCAATCCCCATAATGTCGCCACGCATATGGTGGGCATCCCGATGATCGTGCTGGGCGTCGACATATTGCTCTCACGCCCGATATTGCCCGCCGATCCCATCTCCCTGACGCCGGCCATCGCCCTATCGACGCTGGCGGCCTTTTATTATCTGGGGCTGGACGCAATGCTGGGGGCGATCATGACCGCGCTGCTGGTGATCGGCTGCTGGATGGGCATCGAAGTCGCGCAGATGCCGACAGGCCTGTGGCTGACGGCTGGCGGGGGGCTGTTCATCGCGGGCTGGGCGCTGCAACTGGTTGGCCATGGCTATGAGGGACGCAAGCCCGCCTTTCTGGACGATATACGCGGCCTGCTCATCGGACCGCTGTTCATCGTGACGGAGATCGTCTTTGCGCTGGGCGCGCGGCGGAACGTGCGGCAGGCGATCGAAAAGCGGCTGACCAAACCGTCGGAACGCGGCCATCATGGCCATGACTTGCCTTCGTGAAACGACTGCCCTAAAGGCGGACCCGTCATCTGGGGAGTAGCCAGCCGTTGCGGGCTTTCTGCGTACCGTGATTTCCGAGCCGGCGGCTGTTCCAGCCGCTTCGAAATCACTCTGCAACGGGCCGTTCGTCAACATATTCGGCCGAGAGGTCGTGGCGGACGGGATGGGCGGGAACATATGGTTCCAGCGCATCGGGCGAGACCAATGGCATCGCATCTTCCAGTCCGGCCGGGCGGGAGGACGCGGTGGCATTGCGTCTTTCACCTTCGCCCGGCCCCGGAAATCTGAATGGAAGCTCTCCTCACCTCCGCCGCGCTGGTCGCGCTCGCCGAAATGGGCGACAAGACGCAACTGCTCGCCATGCTGCTCGCCACCCGCTTCCGAAAGCCGGTGCCGATCATCATGGGCATATTGTTCGCGACGCTCGCCAATCATTTCCTGGCCGCTTTGGTCGGACACTCCATCGCGGGCGTGCTGACGCGGGACTGGTTCCGCTATGCCGTGGCCGCCAGTTTCATCGCGATGGCGGCGTGGACGCTGATCCCCGACACAATCGACGAGGACGCGCCGCTCAAGGCGCCGTCGAAGGCGGGCGTGTTCGTGACTACGCTGGTCGCCTTCTTCCTGGTCGAGATGGGCGACAAGACGCAGGTGGCGACCGTGGCGCTGGGCGCGCGCTTCGACAATCTGATCGCGGTGACGGCGGGCACGACGCTGGGCATGATGATCGCCAATGTGCCCGCGGTCCTGTTCGGCGAGGTGCTGGCGAAAAAGGTGCCGATGCGCGCGCTTCAGATCGGCGCGGCGCTGCTGTTCCTGCTTCTGGGCCTGTGGATGATTGCCGGTCTGCAAGGCTGGATATGATATAAGGCGGTTGTCAGCAGGCGGCGGCTGATGCAAGGGGGAGGCCAAGAGTCTTCCCCCTTATTCAGACATGGGACGCGTGATGAAGGACAGTCTGGTTACCCTGTTCGGCGGCGGCGGCTTTCTGGGCCGTCAGGTGGCGCAGGCGCTGCTGGAGCGCGGTGCGCGAGTGCGCGTGGCGCAGCGCGATCTGGCGGGCGCGGTGCGGATCAAGCCGCTGGGCGGCCTGGGCCAGACGCAGTTCGTCGTGGCGGACATCCGCAAGCCCAAAAGCGTCGCGCTGGCCGTCGCGGACAGCGACATCGTCATCAACCTGGTCGGCATATTGAGCGGCGATTTCGACGCGGTGCACCATCAGGGTGCGGCCAATGTGGCGAAGGCGGCGGCGGACGCAGGCGTCAAGGCGCTGGTCCATGTGTCGGCCATCGGCGCGGACGCGCAAAGCCCGTCCGCCTATGGCCGGTCCAAGGCGGCGGGCGAAGCGGCGGTCAAGGCGGCCTTTCCGAACGCGACCATCATCCGGCCGTCGATCATCTTCGGGCCGGAAGACCAGTTCCTCAACCGCTTTGCCGACCTGATCCGCATGGCTCCCGTGGTGCCGGTGATCGGCGCGGGCACGAAGTTCCAGCCGGTGTTCGTCACCGATGTCGCGGGGGCCATCGTCAATGCGGCGGCGCAGCCGGACGCGCATGGCGGCAAGACCTATGAACTGGGCGGGCCGCAGGTGCTGAGCATGATGGAGCTCAATGCATGGATCGCCAAGGCCATCGGGCGGGAACGCAGCCTGATGGCGGTGCCCGCGCCGATCGCTTCGCTGATCGCGACCTTTGGTTTCCTGCCGGGCGCGCCGATCACGCGGGACCAATATGCGATGCTGCAAAAGGACAATGTGGTCGCGCCGGACGCGCAAGGGCTGGCGGCGCTGGGCATCGCGCCGACGCCAATGGGCGCGGTCGCGGAAGGCTGGCTGGTGCGCTATCGCCGGCATGGCCGCTTCGCCGGGCGCGTAAAGGCCTGAACCGATCCATCGACGGGACGAAAGCCGCTCGCGACCGGCTGCCCATGGGGCGCTTTGCGGGCGGCGCGGTCTGCGGCAATGTGTGCGGCGCACAATCGTGCTTTCCCCGTAACGAAAACCTGACCCGAGGACCATAGCGCCCCATGGACATGCATTATCTGACGGTCATCCTGCTCGGCATCGTCGAGGGGCTGACCGAATTCCTGCCGGTATCCTCGACCGGCCACCTCATATTGGCCAGCGAACTGCTGGGCTATGACGCATCGACCTGGGCGATGTTCAATGTCGTGATCCAGCTCGGCGCGATCATGGCGGTGGTGGTGCTGTATTGGCGGACATTCTGGGCGGTCGCCATGGGCCTGCTGCGGCGGGAGCCGGTGAGCTGGCGTTTCCTGCGGAACCTGCTGATCGCGTTCATGCCATCGGCCGTCATCGGGCTGGCGCTGCATAATTATATCGAAGTGCTGCTGGGCGCGCCGCAGGTCGTGGCCTGGGCGCTCATCGTCGGCGGCATCGCCATCCTGCTGATCGAGCGGATGGTCAAGAAAGCGGAATATCACGGCATCGCCGACATTCCGCTGCTGCAAGTGGCCGGTATCGGCTTCATCCAGTGCATTTCGATGATCCCCGGGGTGAGCCGTTCGGGCGCGACGATCATGGGCGCCTTGATGTTGGGCGTGGAGCGGCGGACGGCCGCGGAGTTCAGCTTCTTCCTCGCCATCCCCACCATGCTGGGCGCGAGCACGCTGGAGTTGCTGAAAAAGGGCGATCAGATCACCAGCGCCAGCGTGGGATGGGGCAGCATCGCGCTGGGCTTTATCGTTTCCTTCATCGTCGCGCTGCTGGTCATCAAATGGTTTGTGGGACTCGTGTCGCGGCGGGGATTCACGCCCTTTGCCTGGTATCGAATCGTGGCGGGCGCGGCGGCATTGATCTGGCTGGCGGCAAGATAGGTCCGTTTCGGAACTATATAAACGCCTTATCCTGCAATCCATTCGCATTAAAGACGGATGATGCTGGATTTTAGGTAAATTATGCTGACCTAATGGCCAGAATCCGCGTGACTTTGCCTATCTTTGAGCCTATGTGAGCGCCTGCAATATTTTCCAGGGGCGACTTATGGGTGACAATCCGATGCTGAAGTTTGTGGGGACGGGCCAGGCCTATCCCGAAAAACGCTCGGCGCAGGATCGCGCGGACGATTTCCTTGAGATCAGCCGCAGCTTCATTCTGGACCGGGCGGAAGAGCAGGCGTCGCGCTGTTCGCAATGCGGCGTGCCCTATTGCTCGACCCATTGCCCGCTGCACAATCATATCCCCGACTGGCTGCGCCTGACCGCGGAAGGGCGGCTGCGCGAAGCCTATGAGCTGTCCAACCTCACCAGCACCATGCCGGAAATCTGCGGCCGCATCTGCCCGCAGGATCGCCTGTGCGAAGGCAATTGCGTCATCGAATTTTCCGGCCATGGCGCCGTCACCATCGGCAGCGTCGAAAAATACATCACCGATACGGCGTGGAAGGAAGGCTGGGTCGAACCACTGGTGCCCGGCAGCCCCACCGGCCAGTCGGTCGGCGTGATCGGCGCGGGCCCGGCGGGCCTGACCACGGCGGAATATCTGCGCGTCGCGGGATATGAGGTGCATGTCTATGACCGGCACGACCGGGCGGGCGGGCTGCTGACCTATGGCATTCCCGGCTTCAAGCTGGAAAAGGACGTGGTGATGCGCCGCGTCCAGCGGCTGAAGGACGGCGGCATCGTCTTTCACCAGAGCTTCGAGGTCGGACGCGACGCCACGCTGGAAGAGCTGCGCCAGAAGCATGACGCGGTGCTGATCGCGACCGGCGTCTACAAGCCGCGCGACATCAAGGCGCCGGGCGTGGGCGCACCGGGCGTGGTGAAGGCGCTGGACTATCTGACCGCTTCCAACAAGGCGGGCTTTGGCGACGCGGTGCCGGAACATGAGGACGGGTCACTGCTGGCGGCGGGCAAGAATGTCGTCGTCATCGGCGGCGGCGACACCGCGATGGACTGCGTCCGCACCGCCATCCGCCAGGGCGCCAAGTCGGTGAAGTGCCTCTATCGCCGCGACCGGGAAAACATGCCCGGATCGCAGCGCGAAGTCGCCAATGCCGAGGAGGAAGGCGTCGAGTTCGTGTGGCTGACCGCGCCGGTGGCGTTCGAAGGCACGGAGCATGTCACCGGCGTCAAGGTGACGAAGATGCGGCTGGGTTCACCCGACGCTTCGGGCCGCCGCGCGCCGGAGCCGGACCCCGGCAGCGAGCACACGCTGGAGGCGGACCTTGTCATCAAGGCGCTGGGCTATGACCCGGAAGAACTGCCGCGGCTGTTCGGATCGGAAGACCTGTCGGTCACGCGCTGGGGCACGCTGCGCGTCGATCATCGCACGATGATGACCAGCGTGGACGGCGTGTTCGCGGCGGGCGACATCGTGCGCGGCGCTTCGCTGGTCGTCTGGGCGATCCGCGACGGCCGCGATGTGACCGAGCATATGCACCGCTACCTCAAGGCACAGGCCAAGGCAGCGGCGGGCGAAAGGGTCGCCGCGTGAGAAAGAGGCTGTTCTGGATGGCGGGGGCCGCGCTGGCTTTCGCCGCCCCTGCCCCCCTTCTTGCACAGGCGCAGGAGCAGGCGGCCGATCCCGCGCGGATCGCGGCGGCGAAGCCGGTGGTGGACAAGGTGTTTCCTGTCGGCACCTATCGTCGGATGATGGGCGAAACCATGTCCAAGATGATGGACAGCATGATGGACGGCGTCATGAAGATGCCGCTCGCGCAGCTCGCCCGCATCGGTGGCGTGCCGTCGGAGAAGATCGCGACCCTCAATGATGCATCCATGGCGGAGATCGGCGCGATACTCGACCCGCATTTCCGCGAGCGGACGAAGAAGGGCATGGACGCAATGATGGCGTCCATGGCGGACCTGATGAACGGGTTCGAGCCGCAGGTGCGCGACGCGCTGACCCGCGCCTATGCCCGCAAGTTCGACGGGCGGCAGCTTGGTGAGCTGAACGGCTTTTTCGCGACGCCGACCGGCGATCTGTATGCCCGCGAATCCATGATGATGTTCATGGACCCGGAAATCATGCGCGAAATGCAGGCTTTCATGCCTGAGATGATGAAGAAGATGCCCGACATCGCGGCAAAGGCGGAGGCGGCGACCAAAGACCTGCCCGCCCCCCGCAAGATTGCCGACCTGTCGCCCGCCGAACGCGACCGGCTGGCGAAGCTGTTGGGCGTGAAGGCCGGCGACCTCAATGACAACGCCGCTTCGACAAGCGACGAAGGGACCGAATGATGACTGAGCAGACCCCTTTCATGGCCAGCCCCGAAGAGCGCGCACGCATCGCTGCCGAGGGCATGTATCACCCCGAGATGGAAGGCGACGCCTGTGGCGTGGGCCTGGTTGCGGCCACCGATGGCCGTGCCAGCCGCCGCGTGGTGGTGAGCGCCATCGATGCGCTGAAAGCCGTGTGGCATCGCGGCGCGGTGGACGCGGACGGCAAGACCGGCGACGGCGCTGGCATCCATGTCGACCTGCCGGTGCGCTTCTTTGACGACGCCATCGCCGACAGCGGCCACAAGCCCATGCCCAACCGGCTCGCCGTCGGCATGATCTTCCTGCCGCGCACGGATCTGTCGGCGCAGGAAACCTGCCGCACCATCGTCGAAAGCGAGATCATCGACGCGGGCTACACCATCTATGGCTGGCGCCAGGTGCCGGTCGACGTGTCGGTCATCGGCGAGAAGGCGCAGCGCACCCGCCCGGAAATCGAGCAGATCATGATCGCCGGGCCGATGCCCGAGGAACGCGATCAGGCCGAGTTCGAAAAAGACCTCTACCTCATCCGCCGCCGGATCGAGAAGAAGGTGATCGCCGCGCAGATCAACGATTTCTACGTCTGTTCGCTGTCCTGCCGCTCGATCATCTACAAGGGGCTGTTCCTGGCGGAATCGCTGTCGGTTTTCTACCCCGACCTTCAGGACGAGCGGTTCGAAAGCCGGGTCGCGATCTTCCACCAGCGTTATTCGACCAACACCTTTCCGCAATGGTGGCTGGCCCAGCCCTTCCGCACGCTGGCGCATAATGGCGAGATCAACACGATCCGCGGCAACCAGAACTGGATGAAGAGCCACGAGATCAAGATGGCCAGCCTCGCATTCGGCGAATATAGCGAGGACATCAAGCCGGTGATCCCGGCGGGCGCTTCGGACACCGCCGCGCTCGACGCCGTGTTCGAGGCAATCTGTCGCGCCGGGCGCGACGCGCCTACGGCCAAGCTGATGCTGGTTCCCGAAGCGTGGCAGAGCGACAAGGCCGACCTGCCCCGCCCCCATGCGGATATGTATGAATATCTCGCCTCCGTGATGGAGCCGTGGGACGGCCCCGCCGCGCTGGCGATGACCGATGGCCGCTGGGTCGTCGCGGGCGTGGACCGCAACGCGCTGCGTCCGCTGCGCTATACGCTGACGGGCGACAATCTGCTGATCGTGGGGTCCGAAACCGGCATGGTCGTGGTGCCCGAAACCACCATCATCCGCAAAGGCCGCATGGGCCCCGGCCAGATGATCGCCGTCGATCTGCTCGAAGGCGAACTCTATGACGACCGCGCGATCAAGGACAGGATCGCGGGCGAAGCGCCCTATGGCGAACTCATCAAGGACTTCATGTCGATCGAGGACCTGCCGCAGGCGCCCAGCGCACTGCCGCAATGGGACAAGGCGGAACTGACGCGCCGCCAGGTCGCGGCCAACATGACGCTGGAGGACATGGAGCTGATCCTCAGCCCCATGGTCGAGGATGCGAAGGAAGCCATCGGCTCCATGGGCGACGATACGCCGCTGGCCGTCATTTCCGACAAGCCGCGCACGGTCAGCCATTTCTTCCGCCAGAATTTCAGCCAGGTCACGAACCCGCCGATCGACAGCTTGCGCGAACGGCATGTGATGAGCCTCAAGACGCGCTTTTCGAACCTCAACAACATTCTGGAAGAAGGCGCGCAGAAGAACAACGTGCTGGTGCTGGATTCGCCGGTGCTGACATCGGCCGAATGGACGCGGCTGAAGGCGCATTTCGGCCATGCGGTCGCGGAAATCGACTGCACCTTCCCGGCCGAGGGCGGGCAGGAGCAGTTGCGCGCGGCGATCACCCGCATCCGCGAGGAAGCGGAACAGGCGGTACGCGAAGGACACAGCGAAATCTTCCTGACGGACGAGCATGTCAGCGCCGACCGGGTCGCCATTGCGGGCGTGCTGGCGGCGGCGGCGGTGCACACGCACCTGGTCCGCAAGGGGCTGCGTAGCTATGCGTCGATCAACATACGCTGCGCCGAGGCGCTCGACACCCATTATTTCGCGGTGCTGATCGGCGTGGGCGCGACCACGGTGAACGCCTATCTGGCCGAAGCCAGCATCGCTGACCGCCATGCGCGCGGCCTGTTCGGCGACCTGCCGCTGGAGCAGTGCTTCGAGCGTTATCGGGTGGCGATCAACGAGGGTCTGCTCAAGATCATGTCCAAAATGGGCATCGCGGTCATCAGCAGCTATCGCGGCGGCTATAATTTCGAGGCGGTGGGCCTGTCCCGCGCGCTGGTGAACGACCTGTTCCCCGGCATGCCCGCCAAGATTTCGGGCGAAGGCTATCATTCGCTGCACTACAGCGCGAAGATGCGGCACGACGCCGCTTATGACAGCGCGATCGTGCGCCTGCCGGTGGGCGGCTTCTATCGCCAGCGCGACGGCGGGGAGAGCCATGCCTATTCGGCGCAGCTCATGCACCTGCTGCAAACATCGGTCGCGACGGACAGCTATTCGACCTATCTGCAATTTTCGCGCGGGGTGCGGGATTTGCCGCCGGTCTATCTGCGCGACCTGCTGGAGTTCAACTTCGCCCGCGAGGCCGTGCCGATCGACGAAGTGGAAGCCACCACGGAAATCCGCAAGCGCTTCGTGACGCCGGGCATGTCGCTGGGCGCGCTCAGCCCCGAAGCGCATGAGACGCTGGCCATCGCCATGAACCGCATCGGCGCGAAGGCCGTGAGCGGCGAAGGCGGCGAGGATGCGAACCGTTTCAAGCCCTATGAGAATGGCGACAACGCGAACTCGGTCATCAAGCAGATCGCGTCAGGCCGTTTCGGCGTCCATGCCGAATATCTGGGATCGGCCGAGGAGATCGAGATCAAGGTCGCGCAGGGCGCCAAGCCCGGCGAAGGCGGCCAGCTTCCCGGCTTCAAGGTGACGGAGTTCATCGCCAAGCTGCGCCATTCGACGCCCGGCGTGACGCTGATCTCTCCGCCGCCGCACCATGACATCTATTCGATCGAGGATCTGGCGCAGCTCATCTACGACTGCAAGCAGATCAACCCGCGCGCGCGGGTGTGCGTGAAGCTCGTCAGCCAGGCGGGCATCGGCACGGTCGCGGCGGGCGTCGCGAAGGCCCATGCCGACGTCATCCTGGTGGCGGGCCATGTCGGCGGCACGGGCGCGTCGCCGCAGACGTCGATCAAATATGCGGGCACGCCGTGGGAAATGGGCCTGTCGGAAGCCAATCAGGTGCTGACGCTCAACGGCCTGCGGCACCGGGTGAAGCTGCGGACGGACGGCGGGCTCAAGACCGGGCGCGACATCGTGATCGCGGCGATCCTGGGCGCGGAGGAATTCGGCATCGGCACGCTATCGCTGGTGGCCATGGGCTGCATCATGGTGCGTCAGTGCCACAGCAACACCTGCCCGGTGGGCGTGTGCGTGCAGGACGAAAAGCTGCGGCAGAAGTTCACCGGCACGCCCGAGAAGGTCATCAACCTCATGACCTTCATCGCCGAGGAAGTGCGCGAGGTTCTGGCGCGGCTGGGCTTCCGCAGCCTGGACGAGGTGATCGGGCGGACGGAACTGCTGAAGCAGGTCAATCGTGGTGCGGAGCATCTGGACGACCTCGACCTCAATCCCATCCTCGCCAAGGTGGATGCGCCCGACGAGCAGCGGCGCTTCAGCCTCGACGCGTGGCGCAACGAAGTGCCCGATAGCCTCGACGCGCAGATGATGCGCGACGCCAAGGCCGTGTTCGAACGGGGCGAGAAGATGCAGCTCACCTATACGGTGCGTAACACGCATCGCGCGGTGGGCACGCGCCTGTCGGCCGCCGTGACCGAACGCTTCGGCATGTCGGCGCTGGCGGACGGGCATCTGACGGTGCGCCTGCGCGGAAGCGCGGGCCAGTCGCTGGGCGCGTTCCTGTGCAAGGGCATCACGCTGGAAGTCTTTGGCGACGCCAACGACTATGTGGGCAAGGGGCTGTCGGGCGGCACCATCGTGGTCCGCACGACCGTCTCCAGCCCGCTGTCGAGCAAGGACAACACGATCATCGGCAACACCGTCCTTTATGGCGCGACCGCGGGCAAGCTGTTCGCGGCGGGTCAGGCGGGCGAACGCTTCGCGGTCCGCAATTCGGGCGCGCAGGTCGTGGTCGAAGGCTGCGGCGCCAATGGCTGCGAATATATGACCGGCGGCATAGCGGTGATTCTGGGCAAGACCGGCGCCAATTTCGGCGCGGGCATGACCGGCGGCATGGCCTTCATCCTCGACGAGGAGGGCAGTTTCCCGGCGCAGGCTAACCCGGAGAGCATCGTCTGGCAGCGGCTGGAAAGCGCGCATTGGGAAACGGAGCTGAAGGCGCTGATCGCCCAGCATGCGGTCGCCACCGACAGCAGATGGTCGAACACGGTGCTGGACGACTGGGACCGCTGGCGGCGCTATTTCTGGCAGGTCTGTCCCAAGGAGATGGTGAACCGGCTGGCCTATCCGCTAAGCGATGCGCCTGCGGAGGTGGTCGCGGCCGAATAAGGCCACATCGGCTTCAAGGCTGGGCGGGGACGGCCGGCGCGAGCGTCGGGCGGACCTTCACCGGAACGGATTTCGGTATGGCGGCGGGGGAAGGGTCTTCTCCCGCCGCTAATCTTTCCGGCGAGGGCGACAGGCGAGACGCGGACGCGGGCGGGGTCTCGACCGGCATGGCCGTCCCATCGCCGGACGTCATATAATCCTGCACCACCGGGTCCGTGCTGCCGTGGATCATGCCGTCAGCATCCCAGTTGCCCTGGTCCGCCGCCATCTGCCGCTCGGCAAGCGTCGGACCGCAGCCGGTGCATCGGATGACGGCCGGCCCCTGTTCCGGCGTGGTGGGCGCGAAGCCGGCCAGATCATCCTCCGGCGCGTCGAACATTTCGGTTTCCGCGACGCGTGGCGCCCTTTCCGGCGTGGTCACGAAATGGCCTAGCCCCATGCCCAGCAGAACCGCCGCGCCCGTGGCGCTCGCCCCGGCGATCCAGAAGGTTCTTGCCATGGCCGCCTCCTCTTGTCGTGACCCGTTCCCGTCAATCGTAACGCATATGCAGATCGGTTGTTGCATAGGGAAAAAGCCTTTGCTAAGGGCCGGCTCCTACCAAGGCACCGGCCCCGCCGGTTCCCCGGAAATGTGCGGTCGTGGCGGAATTGGTAGACGCGCAACGTTGAGGTCGTTGTGGCCGAAAGGCCGTGGAAGTTCGAGTCTTCTCGACCGCACCAATGTCCTTTGAAAACAAAGGATATTTTTGGGGGTTTGGCACAGTTTGGCACACTGCCACCCCCCCGAATATGCTGTGAACGGTGTAAAAATCCGGATGGATGACGGGGCGTTTTCGCTGCTCCGTCACCGGATTTTCCGGGGCCGCCCGCCTCTACCAATCGGCAGATCGCTGCTCTCCTTTGCCCATTCACGAGCGACCTCCGGTAGCCACCGCGGACGGGCAAGCGCCGCAACACGCGGCGGCAGCTTTTCCGGACTTTGCGACACCATCCGGCAGATGGTGGTTTCGGAATAGGAGAGGAACTTCGCCAACTCCCTCGGGGTCCACAGGCCGTCATCCTCGTTCACCGTCCCCTCCTATTGTCGGTTTGAGCGCGGGTCAGATGGTGGCAGTACCAGATGCGCCGTCAGCCCCTCGGCATCGGGGAACAGCATGGCGCTGATCGGATAGAACGGATCGTCGATCCGAACGCGCAGATATTCGCGCGGCGGTTCGCTGTGCGACGTTCGCTCCCAGGCATCGCCTATGTGGTGCCAGCCCAGCATGACCCGGAACGATGGCGCTCGGTCGCTCGCGCGGTCGTCGTTGGGCACGAGGCGGATTTGCCGCTGGATCGCGAGCGTGCTGATCTCGCCTTCCCATCCGCCCTGCTTCGACCGCTTGAACCGGCCGATAATCCTCCTGCGTATCATGTGCCGGCCTCCATCTCTTTGCGGGCCTTGGCAAAGGCGCGGTCGCTGGCGAGGAAGGTTTCGAGCATGGCGGGAATGAGGTCCGCTACCTCGGCTTTGTCGGCATAGGTGCAGTTGTAGAGCGCCGCATAGTCGGCAAGCGCATGAGCAATGTCCGGTGTGACGGTGATGCCGATCTTGACCGGTGTACGATCGGGCAGTTTTGCGAGTTTGAGCACGGGGCATCTCCTTGTTAGCGAGCGCCGCCCCAGGGCCGCAATTGAATGTCCTTGTGAACGATCACACGAAGCGGCCAACCGGGACGGACGGTGATGGTGGGCTGGATGTTGAGGTTCCTGGAAACGATCTGCTGACCGGCCTGGTTGGCGGACTGTTGGGTGGATTGCCGGATCGCGCGGACAAGATCGCTTTCATCGCTGCCAAGCGACAATTCGGTTCCGACGCCAAGCAGGGTCGAGAGCGCAACTCCTTTGAGCAGGCGCCAGGTGTGGAAGTCCACCTTGTCGGACAGGCCGGCATAGCCCGCCGCATCGGTCGCCGGGAGATTGTCAATCTGGATGGAACTGCCGTCGGGGAGGATGATCCGCTGCCAGACCAGCAGCGCACGGCTTTGGCCGAAGGCGACGACGCTGTCGTAGCTACCGATCAGGCGCGAGCCCTGCGGGATCAGCAGTATCCGGCCCGTCACGGTGTCGAAGACCGGCTCCGTCACCTGCGCCACCACCATGCCCGGAAGGTCGGAATTGAGCCCGGTGATAAGGCTGGCGGCGATCACGCTCCCTGCCATGATCTGATAAGGCGAAGCCGGGGTCTGGAGGGCATGAGCGTTATAGATGCCGCTGGACGATTGTTGTCCGATGAAGTCCAGCTTGCGCTGCTGTGCATTTTGGTCACGGTCGGGATCGAGCGCGAGGCGGCCAGCCTGCTCGTTTTCGGTTCCCGGCGCAATGCTGGCCGTGGCCGCGCCATCGCTACCAGTTGCCATCGAAACGCCTGAGGCCCGCCCAGACGATTGCACCATCACGCCAGCCTCGCGTGCTTGATGGGCCTGCGCGGCAATGCGCTGGCGTTCGGCTTCTGCAGCCTGCTCCGCCGCCGTCATGCCTCGCGGTGCGGTCACTGGATCAGATGGAACCGCTCCCCCCGCTGCAAGCTCGCGCTGACGGTCGAGGATCGGCTTGCCGAGGTCGCCGGGAAGCGGATCGCCAAGGATCGGCGTGGTTGGCGTCACCTTGCTGTAGTCGCCGGGTAGGTTGGCGACCGCGTCGGCGGGCGTGCGCCGCTCGGTCATCGCTCTTTCTTCGGATTGGATGATCTGGAGGGTCTTCGGCCCCAGTGCCATCCAGGCGATGCCAGCAATGGCGAGCGATCCCACCGCCGCACCGCCGACGACAACGCCGCGTCGAAAGCGCACCACGCGGCGCGGCGCGGCCCGAAGGACAAGCTTCTCGGGAGCGACCTTGCCGGTTCCCGCGGTGCCGGATGGGGTTGTCTGGGTGGTGGCATCGGCCGCAGCCGTATCGACAAGTGGCTCGCTCATTTGCGCGCCCTCCCGGTCCGACCGTCAGTGCGGCTGATCCGCACGACGGCCTGAGGATTCTCGCCCAACCGCAATTCTGCCGCGCCGAATAGCCGATCGACGATATAGTGATTGGCACTGACCCGGTAGTTGACGAGCTGGCTCTGCCCCAACGGTCCTACCACAAACAGCGGTGGCGCTTCGCCCTGATCGAGCCGCGCGGGAAACTCGATATAGACCTTGTTGCCGTCATCCCATGCGCGGACCGGACGCCATGGCGGATTGTCGCCCGTGATCGTGTAGCGGAACTTGAGATTGGTGAGCGCCACGCCGTCGGCGATGGGCTTTGCCTGTTCGGCGCGGATGTTCTGGCGCTGCAAGGCGACGAGCCGGTCCTGCGGATAGGTCCACGAGATTGCTGCCATGGCGGTCTTGTCGGTGCTTTCGAGTGCCAGATGATACGCCCGCCGATCGGTGGTAATGACCATGTTCGTGACAAGGCCTGGGGCAAAGGGTTTGACCAGCACATGCACGCGCATGTCCTCGCCGGCACCGCTGTTGGTATCGCCGATTGCCCAGCGCACCGTATCGCCCGCCGATACGGCCACGAGCTTCTCGCCGGGCTGCAACGCGATGTCACTGACCCGCTCCGGCGCGGCGTAGAGGCGGTATATTGCGCCTTCAGTCCAGGGATAGACCTGCACCGCATTGATATAGCCCGCGCTCGACGGCTCTCGCATCGCCGCCCGGTTGGCGGCCTCCACTCTTGCGGTCGGCGGGCTGGTATCGCGACTGGCGGTTGGGCGTGGCAGAAGCTGGCCCGGAAGAGGCAGCGGAACCGGAGTCTGCACAATTTCGACAGGCTTCGGCGGCTCTGCCTCCAGTATGGCGGGCTGGAACTGCGCGCTATCGAGCGCGATCACGGGCGGCGGCGTCCTTCCAGCGCAGGCCGTGGCGAGCGCCAGCAGCGGCACGGTCAGTGCGACATTCCGGATCATGGATGGTTTCCTTTCTGCTCGGACGTGGTTGAGGCGGGGTCCGGCGTCAGCTCTGACGGAACCGGAGCGGCGTTCGAAATCGTCGGTTTGAAAGCGGGTGGCTCCCGTGAGGAGGATGCGTCTCCCGATTGAATGGGCTGGCCGTCCAGTTCGCGCGCCCAGTCGATCGCGTTGACGAATAGCCCGAGCGGATTCTTGCGGAGAGCATCGGCCGTCTTGGGCGGTTGCATCACCACGGTGAGCATGGCGGTCCAATGCTCGGTCTTCGCAAGGCTGCCACGCTCGTAGATGCTCTCGGTCCATTTGACCTGGAAGCTGCTGTCGGATGCACGCACAACGCTCGTCACCTGGACCGAAACGCTGCGCTGACCGATCCCGGCGAAGGGGTCGTTGGAGCGGGCATATTCATTGAGGAAGATCGCAGCGCGGTCGGTGGCGAAGTCGTAGGCGGCGAGCCAGTTCGTCTTTACCAGCACCGGATCGGTCGAGACGGAACGGACATGGGTGATGAAACGCGCCAGATGCCATGCCACCTGTCCGTCGGTCGGCTTGTAATTCTGGATCGCCGGCGCGACCGAGCGAGCCTCGCCCAAGCGGTCCACCTCGACCACATAGGGTGCGACACGGGCCTGCATCGACTGCCAGACATTCGATGCGATCAGGATTCCGGTCAGACCGAGACAGGAGAAGGCGACAAGCCGCCAATTCCGCGCCTGAACACGTGCAGAACCGATACGCTCGTCCCAAAGTTGACCGGCGCGTTGATAGGGAGTTTCAGGCTGGGGCGTGACCCCATAGCGCTGGACGGATCGCTTGAAGATCATGGGGTTCATTCCTTTTCGCTGAGGTCGGGATTGGCTCCGCCGCCGGGCCGGTCACCATCCTTGACCGCCTGCACGGCCATGTGGCGGTGATGACGCGCCGTCTGCTGCGCATGCAGATTGCGCGCCCATGCCGGGGTCGGATCGGATGGAGTTGCGCCGCTGGACGGAGCGGAAGGAGCCGGCGATGTGCTGCCGGCAGTCCATGCGGCTTGGCTACCCTTCGCCGCGCTTTCCCGGATCGGACCGACAATGCGCGAGGCCGCGGTTCTGACGCCTTGCGACGCCGCGCCGCCAGCAGCCGTGGCGATACCGCCGAGGCCAGCACCGATGCTGGCGCTGCCGGACGTTTCCTGGCCGAGCCTGTAGGCACTGGAGGCAGCCGATCCCATCGCAGTGCCGGCTCGAATCGCGCCCATGCCGCCGCGTCCCGCCAGCATCGCACCGCGCGTCCCCAGCACGGCCGCACCTCCCGTCATGATCGCCGCGCCCGCCATCGTGCCGACGGCAGCACCAGCGCCAAGCTGCGGAGCGCCGGAAACGAGGCCCGATGCGATGCCCGGACCGAAGATACCGAGGCCGAAGAGAGTCAAGGCGCCCATCAGCAGGGTCAGAGCCTCGGAGATCTCGGGATCGCTGCCCAGCAGGGGCGTCATCTGGTCGAAGAGATTGGTGCCGATGCCGATGATGACGGCCAGCACCATGACCTTGATGCCCGACGACACGACATTGCCCAGCACTCGTTCGGCGAGGAAGCTGGTCTTGTTCCAGAGCGCGAAGGGTACGAGGACGAACCCGGCGAGCGCCGTCAGCTTGAATTCCAGGATGGTGATGAAGAGCTGGATGGCGAGGATGAAGAAGGCGAGCACCACCAACAGCCAGCAGATGAGCAGCACTGCGATCGACAGGAAGTTGCCGAAGAATTCCGGAAAGCCCGAAAGTTCGGACACCTTCTCGAGCAAGGGATGCGCTGCCTGGAACCCGGTGCCGGCGATCGCGCCGGGGTGCATGAGGTCGTCGGCCGACACGCCCCCGCCGCCCGCCGTGATGCCGAGACCGGAGAAACTGCGGAAGATGATCTCGGCGAGCGTGCTGAAGTTGCCGATGATGAAGGCGAAGGCCCCGACATAGAGGACTTTCTTGATGAGCTTGCCGAGCACATCCTGATCACTCTCGATCGCCCACCACAGCGCGGCCAGGGTCACATCGATGCCGATCAGCACCGTGGTGAGAAATGCCACATCGCCCGACAACAGACCGAAACCGCTGTCGATGTAGCTGATGAAGGCTTCGAGGAAGCTGTCGATGATATTGAGGTCGGGGTTCATGACCGGGCCGCCTTTGTGGATGCCGTCAGTTGCGCGTGTATATTTGTGCCGAACCGATGAAGCGCTTCGTCCGCTCGCGCGCAGCTTCCATGGCCTGTTGCTGACGCGCGCGCTCGAGTGCATCGGCGCGATATTGCGCCGCCATCATCTGCTGGATCTGGAACTGCTGCTTGGTGCTGAGCGCGATGAGCTGGTTGGTCGCTTGCGCAGCCTGCAGGCTTCCGGTCGCCGACTGGCTCTGCGTGACGAGTTCGCCGAGCAACTCGGCATCGGCTCCGACGTTCTCGACCACCTGCGCCTGCACACGCATGGTCTGGCGATAGCCCTGCATCGAGGCCTGAAAGCGGGCACGGGCCTGCGTGACGATCTCATTGGTGGAAAGCGCGGTATCGA
This sequence comes from Sphingobium baderi, assembly GCF_001456115.1. Taxonomy (NCBI): domain Bacteria; kingdom Pseudomonadati; phylum Pseudomonadota; class Alphaproteobacteria; order Sphingomonadales; family Sphingobiaceae; genus Sphingobium; species Sphingobium wenxiniae. The sequence goes on from NZ_CP013264.1 coordinate 321,155, forward strand.
AGACGGCGGGAAACTGCTGGCGTAATGCCTCGTCGGTCGAGGCGAGGTCGAAGGCGATGCCCTCGGCCTGGTTCATCAGCGTACCGATCCGCTGCATCGAGCGGGTGATCTGCGTGAGAGAGGAGAAGTCGAGGCGCTGGAGATGCTTGGCCATATCGGTCAGCATCGACGCCTGGTTCTGAAGCGCCTGAATCTGGTTGTTGATCTGTTGCAGCGTGCGGGCTGCGGTCAGCACGTTCTGCGCGTAGTTCGATGGATCGAACACCACGATGGCGTGCGCCGGGGCGACGGGCACGATCATGACGGTCGTGACCATCGATGTCACGGCCAGAAATGCGGCGAATGGGCGGAATCTCATCACAATAGCTCCTTCTGCTGAGGGGTGATTGGCTCGGTCCCGGCGCGCTGCGCACCGGGAAAGCCGGGGATCAGCTGCGAAGCCCAGGAGAGCCCGCGCACTTCGAGAAAGGCCGCGAGGAAGCCGTCAGCGCCTTCGCGATGCAGCAGGGCGTCGATCAGGTTTTGGGTTTCGGGATCGGATGCGCCGCATAAGCTGAGCGCGATGGGGCCAAGGGCGAGTTCGAACAGGCGATTGCCGCGCCGCGATTGCAGATAATAATGTCGCTTGGGCGTGGCGCGGGCGATCAGCTCGATCTGCCGGTCGTTGAGACCGAAGCGCTCATAGGCGGCGCGGCCCTGCGGCTCGATGGCGCGATCGTTCGCGAGGAAGATGCGTTGCGGGCAGGATTCGATGATCGCCGGGGCAATGCTGCTATCGGCAATGTCGGCGAGCGACTGGGTGGCGAACACCACGCTGACATTCTTCTTGCGGAGAACCTTCAGCCATTCGCGGATGCGCTGGGCGAACAGCGGGTTGTCGAGAAACACCCATGCCTCGTCCAGAACCAGCAAGGTCGGGCGTCCGTCGAAGCGTTCCTCAAGCCGGTGGAACAGATAGGTCAGCACCGGGGCGACGACGCCCGCGCTGTGCATCAGCGCCTCGGTCTCGAAGCACTGCATGCTGGACAAGCGCAGGCTGTTTTCCGCTGCATCGAGCAGACGGCCGAACGGCCCCTCCAGCGTATAGGGCAGCAGCGCGGCCTTGAGCGCGTTGGACTGCAAGAGGACCGACAGGCCGGTGAGCGTGCGTTCCTCGACCGGGGCGCTGGCGAGGCTCGTGAGTGCGGACCACAAGGCTTCCTTGACCTCGGGCGTCACTTCGACCTTTTCATGGGCGACCAGCGCGGCTACCCATTCGGCCGCCCATGTGCGTTCGGCATCGTCGTCGATATTGCGCAGGGGCTGGAACGCCAGCGCGTCACTCTCACCCAACGCATGATGCGCGCCGCCACAGGCCAGCACCGTCGCACGGGCGGATAGCCCCTTGTCGAAAATATATACTTGAGCGCCCGGATAGCGCCGGAACTGAAGCGCGAGCAGCGCCAGCAGCACCGACTTACCCGCGCCAGTCGGCCCGACGATCAACATATGGCCGACATCGCCGACATGGATAGACAGGCGGAACGGCGTCGATCCGCTTGTCTCGGCATAGAACAGCGGCGGCCCGTTCAGATGATCGTTGCGCGCCGGCCCTGCCCAGACCGACGACAGCGGCATCAGATGGGCAAGGTTCAGCGTATGGACCAGCGGTTGCCTGATATTTGCGTAGACATGGCCGGGCAGCGATCCCAGCCAGGCTTCGACCGCGTTGACGCTTTCACGGATGCTAGTGAAGCCCAGGCCATTGACGATACGCTCGACGATGCGGACCTTTTCATCGGCGGCAAAACGATCCTCGTCCGACACGGTGATCGTCGCGGTATAATAGCCGAACGCCACATGGTCGCCGCCGAGCGCCTGTAGCGCGAGATCGGCATCGGCGACTTTGTTGTCGGCATCGCTGTCGGTCAGCTGAACCGGCTCGTTCATCATCACTTCGCGCATGAGCTGCGCGATGGACTTCCTCTTGTTGAACCACTGACGGCGGATGCGGGTCAGCGTCTTGTTGGCCGCCGTCTTGTCGAGCGCGATGAATCGGGTCGCCCAGCGATAGGCGAAACCCTGATGGTTGAGCGTATCGAGAATGCCTGGCCGGGTCGCATTGGGAAAACCAAGCACTGTGACAGTGCGCAGATGGCGCGCGCCCAACATCGGTTCGATCCCGCCGGAAAGCGGCGTATCGACCAACAGCCCGTCGAGATACATCGGTGTTTCCGGCACCGCGACGGGATGGCGCGTTGCGGAAATGCAGTCGTGGAGGAAAGTCAGTGTTTCAGCGTCGTCCAACGCGCGGACCTCGTCCATGAAACCGGAAAGCAAGTCCAGAACCCGGTCGGTCTCGGCGATGAAACCGCGCAGTTCCTGCCGCCAATCGCGATCCTGTTGCGGTGTCTCGCGTTCGAGCAGCGCCCGTTCAGCGCGGCTCACCTGATCGGCGGGCGGCAGGTAGCAGAGGGTCAAATGATAGCGGCTCTCGAAATGCTGACCCCGCCTCCCATCGAAATGCGCCCGCCGTTCCTCATCCACGAGCCAGGAAGCGGGATCGGGAAAGACGCTGTCGGGATAGCCCAGCGCCTCAATGCGTTCGGCATCGAAGAACAGCGCCCAGCCCGATCCCAGACGCCGCAGTGCATTGTTCGCCCGCGCGCAGACCGAAACCAACTCAGCTTCGGTCGCTGATTCCAGGTCTGGGCCGCGAAAGCGAAGTGTGCGCTGGAAGCTTCCATCCTTGTTCAGCACCACGCCCTTGGCCACCAACGCAGCCCAGGGGAGATGATCGGCAAGGCGATCGGCGCCATTGCGGTATTCACGCAGGATCAGCATGAGAGGTAGGCCTTCTGTCGGAGGTGACGGACGACAACGGGCGCGAAATCCGGATCGCGTTTCGCCGCGAAGACCGCGAGGCTATGTCCGGCTAGCCAGAGCAAAAGTCCCGCGATCCATTGCTGGAGACCAAGCCCCATCGCGGCGGCGAGCGTGCCGTTGAGGATCGCGATTCCGCGCGGCGCACCCCCAAGCAGGATCCGTTCGGTGAGCGCGCGGTGCAGTGACACCTCGAAACCTTCGATGTGCCCACCGGCTGGGATGGAGTTGGCCCCGGTCATCAGATCAGCGCTCCGCCACCAAAGCTGAAGAAGGAGAGGAAAAAGCTCGATGCCGCGAAGGCGATCGAGAGGCCGAAGACGATCTGGATCAGCTTGCGGAAACCGCCAGAGGTTTCGCCGAAGGCGAGCGCCAAGCCGGTCGAGATAATGATGATGACCGCGACGATCTTGGCGACCGGGCCTTGCACCGATTCTAGAACCTGTTGCAGCGGCTCTTCCCACGGCATGCCCGAGCCGGCGGCCATGGCGGAGATGGGCAAGAGCAGCGTCGCGGCGGCGAGCAGCAACTTGTTGGGCAAGCGGCGGATAGTGGGCACATTGAGGGCATGCATGGGATTCAATCTCCTGTGCTGTGGGGGATGATGAGGTCGGTGACGGCGAAATCGCCGTCGACATCGAGCCCGTCCACCTCGGCAACGGTCTCGACCCTGCGGCCGGTGCCCCGGCCGGAGATGAACACGATCATGTCGATGGCTTCGGCGATCAGCCGCCGTGGCACCGTGATGACGCACTCGGCAACAAGCTGCTCGATCCGGTAAAGCGCAGAGCGCGCGCTGTTGGCATGAACCGTCGTGATCCCGCCCGGATGACCGGTGTTCCAGGCCTTCAGCATGTCCAGCGCCTCGCCGCCTCGGACTTCACCAACGATAATGCGATCGGGGCGCAGACGCAGCGTCGAACGCACCAGGTCAGCCATCGTTACAACGCCAGGCCGGGTGTGCAGCGCCACCGTGTCCGGCGCGGCGCATTGCAGCTCGCGTGTGTCCTCAATGATGATGACTCGCTCGTCGAGCGTTGCCATCTCGGCCAGCAAGGCGTTCGCCAGCGTGGTTTTGCCTGAAGACGTACCGCCCGCGACAAGGATGTTCTTGCGCTCGACAACGGCCATAGACAGCGCCAGCGCGACTTCGGCGCGCATAATGCCGCCCGTCACATAGTCCGTCAGTGTGTGGATGCGCACGGCCGGCTTGCGGATGGAAAAGCAAGGTGCGGTCGACACCGGCGGCAATAGCCCTTCGAACCGCTCCCCGCCTTCCGGCAGTTCGGCGCTGACGATCGGCGCGCCGGCGTGGACCTCGGCGCGGACGTGCGAGGCTACCAGCCGGATGATGCGTTCAGCCTCCGCCGGTTCCACCCGCACTTCCGAATCCACACGGCCTTCGCCCAGCAGATCGAGCCGTAGCGAACCGTCCGGATTGACCATGATCTCGAGGACGCGCGGGTCGGAAAGCGCAGCGGCAATCGCCGGTCCCATCGCGGTGCGCAGCATCGCCCGGCGACGGCCCTGCGAGGTCAGATTGACACCGCCGCTCATTGTCCGCCTCCGTTATCGGAAGGCGTGGAACCGATGGACCGGCCGGCGGCGAGTTGCCGCCCTACCTGGTCGACGAAGCGGCGGAAGCGTTCGCGGCCGATCGCCTGCGCCGCCTTGTCGGCTTCGGGCAGCGGCGCGGTTACGGTGAGCTGGTAGCGGACGAACAGCGACAACGTTTCGAGCAAGACCAGACTGTCACGTTCGATCCGGCCAAGCTGGGTGCTGATCCGGTCGAGCCGGACTTTCAGAAGATCGTCCACTTCCCGCGTGGCGCGGCGATTGAGATAATCGCGCAGCGCATCGGACACGATCGCAGACTTCGACGTGCCCGGCTTCGAACCGAGCCGTTCCAACTGCGCGGTCAGATCCTCATCGAGATAGAGATGATGGCGGGGTTTCATGAATACCAGGCTCCCGTCAGAAGCTCGGCAGCAGATCGTCGCCGCGATCGGCTTCATTCATGGCATGAGCACGCTGCACACTGCCCAGGCCACGCAGGCGATCCATGGTCTGCCGATCGGAGCCCGCGTCACTCTCGTCCTCGATGCCGGTCAGCACCTCACGATCCGGCTCTGCGGCCTGAACGCTCTGTTCTTCCGGCAGGCCGGGGTGGCGCTGTTGCTGCAAACCGCCCTCGGCTTCCTCATCGAGGGTCGCGCCTTCTTCATCAGCGGCGGGGATCAGCCCATCATGCAGACCGCGAATTTCGACACCCCAGTCGTCCGGGCGCGGATCGGGCCGGTCGGCATAAGCCGCGTCGCCGTCGCCATTACGACCGAGATCGGGCGCGGGCAGTACGCGCGAGGTGAAATTGCGGTCTTGATAATAACGCAGCTTCTTCGCCCGGATCGGCGCAAGGCCAGACACCAGTACCAATTCGTCGGCAGGCGGGAGCTGCATTACCTCTCCCGGCGTCAGCAGCGGGCGGGCCGTTTCCTGCCGTGACACCATGACGTGGCTGAGCCAGGGGGCGAGCCGGTGTCCGGCATAGTTGCGCTGAGCACGCAATTCGGTCGCGGTGCCGAGCGCGTCGCTGATCCGCTTCGCCGTGCGCTCGTCGTTGCTGCTGAACGCTATACGGACATGGCAATTGTCGAGAATGGCGTTGTTCTCGCCATAGGCCTTGCTGATCTGATTGAGGCTCTGCGCGATCAGGTAGGCCCGAATGCCGTAGCCCGCCATGAAGGCCAGCGCCGTCTCGAAGAAGTCGAGCCGCCCGAGCGCCGGAAACTCGTCCAGCATCATCAGCAATTGATGCTTGCGGCTCTTCTTCGGGTCGCCCTCCAGGCGTTCGGTCAGGCGGCGGCCGATCTGGTTGAGGACCAGACGGACCAGCGGCTTGGTCCGCGAAATGTCGGATGGCGGAATGACCAGATAGAGCGATACCGGGGATTTGGCGTCGACAAGATCGGCAATACGCCAGTCGCATGCGGCCGTGTTCCGCGCCACGATTGGATCGCGATAAAGTCCAAGGAAGGACATGGCGGTGGATAGGACGCCGGAGCGTTCGTTCTCCGATTTGTTCAGCACTTCGCGTGCCGCCGACGCAACGACCGGGTGGACCTTCGGATGCTCCTTGGTACCCAGATGATTGGTCGCCATCATGCGCCGCAGCGTGTGCGCGAAGGATCGCTGCGGATCGGACAGGAAGGTCGCTACCCGCGCGAGGGTCTTTTCCTCCTCGGCATAGAGGACATGAAGGATGGCCCCAACCAAGAGGCTGTGCGAGGTCTTTTCCCAATGCGAGCGGCGTTCGAGCGCGCCTTCGGGATCGACGAGGATATCCGCGATATTTTGGACATCGCGCACCTCGTCGGGGCCTTTGCGTACTTCCAGCAAGGGATTGTAACGCGCCGAGCGTGGATCGGTCGGGTTGAACAACAGGCAATGCGAGAATCGCGAGCGCCAACCTGCGGTAAGTTGCCAGTTCTCGCCCTTGATATCATGCACGACGACGCTGCCGGTCCAGGACAGCAGCGAGGGGACGACAAGCCCGACGCCCTTGCCCGACCGCGTCGGCGCGAAGGCCATGACGTGCTCCGGCCCATCATGGCGCAGATAGTCCCCGCGATAGCGGCCGAGAAATACTCCGGCGGCACCGAACAACCCGGCTTTGGCGATCTCCGCGCGCGAGGCCCAGCGGGAGGAACCATAAGTGGTGACATGGCGGTTCTGCCGCGCCCGCCAGAGCGAACCGGCGATCGCCGACGCGCAACCGAGAAAGCCGCTGGCCCCCGCCAGCGCACCGGCCTTGTTGAAGACTTGGGGGGCATAAGCTTCGTAGTGATACCACCAGGCGAAAAGCTGCCAGGGCCGATAAATGGGAATACCGAAGGCAACCGCCCAAGGCATCCCAAGCTGCGCCTGATAGCCGAGCATGGATGCGGCCCACTGAGTAGCGGCCCACACGCCCAATATCACGATGGCAAAAACGACGAATATCTGCCCGACAAGCAGCTTGGTAGGGGTCATGGCATTGGCTCCGACTCGCGGGCCGCGACAGGCGGCACGAAGAGAGGCAAGGCTGGATCAGATCAGCGGATGGGCGTTACGTCGGTTGCGCACAGCCAAACCCGCTGAAGGCACGGTCTGGGATACGGCCGAGTGACCATTGATTGCCGTCCGCGCCATCCCGTATTGCAAAATACAATACAATCTGTCATATAGGTAGTGGAGGTGAATCATGCCGCAGCCCGCACAACGCAAGGAACATCCGCTGTCCATGAGGCTACCGGATACCGACATCGCCATCATCGACCGTGCCGCTAGGCTGCGGGGACGTTCGCGCACCGACTTCGTGCGCGATGCCGCCGTGCGCGCGGCCGAGGAAGTGCTGATGGAAACCACACCGATCCGCATGAGCGCGGAAGGGTTCGACGCGTTCATGGCCGCCGTGTCTGGCCCAGCGGTTCCCGTTCCCGAAATGGTGGAACTGTTCCGCCGCGCCGCGCCATGGGAAGCTGACCACTCCGCCACCGGGGAATAATCCTTGGCGATTTCTGGCCCCGAGCCGCTTACGGCCGCGCATGACGTATCCGGCTTCTCCTGCGGCAAACCCTCGCTCGACCGCTGGTTGCAGACGCGGGCACTCGCCAATCAGGAGAAGGGCTTCACGGCGGTCATGGTGGTCCACGAAGGTGGGCATGTCATCGGCTATTATGGGCTTGCGCCGACGTCGATCATTCCGGCTCAGCTTCCCCGATCTATCCGAACTGGGCAACCGCCCGATCCCGTCCCGTGCCTGCTTTTGGCGCAACTTGCCACGGATCAAAGCTGGGTCGGTAAAGGCATCGGCGCCGGTCTGCTCAAGCATGCATTGCAGCGATGCGTGACCGCCTCCCGGCTGATCGGAGGGCGCGCGTTGGTGGTCAATGCCGTGGATGATGAGGCGGCAGCGTTCTGGCGAAGGTGGGGATTTCTACCCTCCAAGGACGATCCGCTAACCCTGTTACGCTCAATTGGAGATATCGCTGCCTCACTCGGCGCTTGGGATCATTGATCGGGGCTGTATCCGCCGACAAAGCAGACCTTCATCACCATATTCCTGCTCGTCAAAATTTGCCTTTCATTCATCCGTCCTCAAAGCCGCTAATGTGGTCAATGCCCTTCACCGCCCTCAGTTGCGTCAACGACCAGCATTTGCAGATTTGACCCGACGATTGTTCTTGCTATGTTCAATCCTGCATGTTCGAGGGGGAAGCCATGTCGAAGAACATTGTCGTCTTTTCCGATGGCACTGGACAAGTTGGCGGCCTCAAGCCTGAGCAGCGCTTGAGCAATATTTACAAACTCTACCGTGCTTGCAGGGTAGACCCTCAAAACGACATCAATCCCGCTGAGCAAATCGCATTCTACGATCCGGGCCTTGGGACAGATGAGGGTACGTCAGGTTGGTTCAAATGGTCGCGTTGGGCGAAGAAGCTACTCGGCTCCGCGACGGGGCGCGGCATTGGCCACAATATTGCTGATTGCTACGAGTTCATCATCAACCACTGGGAAGCGGGCGATCGGATCTGGATCTTCGGATTTAGCCGAGGGGCCTATACAGCGCGTTGTGTTGCCAATGTGCTTTCTCTTTGCGGAGTGCCCACTCAGGACGCCGACGGCAAGCGGCTTACTCGATTTCGGCGTTGTACGCGGGCTATCGCCGATGAAGCCGTCCACCAAGTCTACGAACATGGTGCAGGTCATCCACTGGCCGAGTTTGAGAGCGAGCGCGACGAACTCGCACGCCGATTTCGTGAAAGATATGCGAGCGACAGTGACGGCGTTCCAAACGCCAGTCCTTATTTCATAGGTGTCTTTGACACCGTTGCAGCTCTCGGGGCGAAGGGCTGGAAGCGTACCGGGATCTTCGCGATCTTTGGTCTCGCTATCGTTGCTCTTTGTAGCGTTCTGGCAATCCCGATAACTTGGATATCGGACTACTCTTGGTCACACGTAGCCGGCCTGAGCGCCGTGGCGGTCATCGTGGCCCCTCTGATCATGCTGCGGATGAAGGCCCGAAGGACCATTAAGGACTTTCCAAAGAAGGGCGATCGTAGGTCACATTATATCAGCTGGAAGGCTGACAATTACGATCGGAGCCTAAGTAAGCATGTGAGGTACGCGCGCCATGCTATCTCCATTGATGAACGAAGAGAGGATTTCCCGCGAGTGAAGTGGGGAAGGCACGACGTCATTCGCAAGAAGGAAAGCGAAACCGACGAGCCATTGATCCAGCTTTGGTTCGCTGGAAATCACTCAGACATTGGCGGTAGCTATCCTGAATCGGAATCGCGGTTGTCTGACATCGCATTGGAGTGGATGGTCGAGCAGGCTACGTCTAACGATATTCCTCATCGCTTGCTGGTCGATCGCAGAGTTCTGCATCTATTTCCTGACCCCACTGCTCTGCAGCATTGCGAAATACTGGGATTTGCAAATGCTCATCCTGTGATCTCCCGCTTCGTCAACTGGACCGCCAAGCCTCGGAAAGGCGTGTTGGGCGGCACCTTGCATCCGTCAGTCGAAGTTCGGTTTGCCTGCAACGAAGTCTGTCAGAGTGGCGTAACGGGTCCATATCGTCCGGAAACGTTGCGGGAAGACGTTCGCTTTGGCTCATATTACTCAGATTCCATTTCGTCGGACGGCTGACACGGGCTTTGGCGCATCACAAACGCCAACATTGCTGCCGTTCGAGCGCTCAACAAGGCCGCCTAATAGCTGTCGTCCGTTCATTCGGCGGCAGAAAACAGCAAACCAACGCATTGGTTCGGCTACGGATCGTCTCTGAACTACCGATGTAAAATTCGGGCGGAAATGAAGTCGTTGATTTCGGTGTATTCTGCTGTTCTCTTTTGAAACAACCATTCGGCCAGCTCTTTTACAACCACCCAATTTGCTTCGAGCTCAGCACGCGCTTCAGATTCAAGCTTGTCATATTTTCGGGAGAGACCTGCTCCAGTGAGCTGCTGGACTGTAAGTTCGTGGTCGGGCTTGGCGCATGCTGGATTGGGTGTAAGCGATTTGTCGCTCTCAGATGCGATTTGCTCTGCGATAAACCCAGCGACAAGAATTTTTCCCAAATCCCTCGCGACTTCCGGTTTGGTCGTTATTTTATTCGATGCTTCGAGACCAGCCGCTTCCAGTTTCGAAGGGATCAGACCTACATAAGCCTCTCCCGGTCCATATGCCTCGAGTTGGATCGGCCCAGCTTGAAGGTGATATGATGAAAGGTACGCCATCACAGCGTGACCTGCTTCATGGAAGGCTGCTTCAAGCTTAATCGTCACTGAGGTAAAGTCCCACAATCGCAGCGGCCGTCGCGTCGCGCTGGCGACGTATCACCTTCTCCTTTTGCCACAACCAGCAATGCGATATCGCCAAGATATCCGCCGTTCAAGGCTCAAGCAGAGGCCTTCAAAACTTGCCTTACGTTCATCGATTAAGCGGTGCGCCTAATTGACCGGTCTCACCGCGATTTGCCGAAGATACGGTTGCTCGCGTATTTTGCCCGCCATGAATGTCGAAGCGTGCTAGCCCGCACCACATGTCGACGAAGTCCACAGCACAGCACGTCAGCGCCTTTCTCGACGAATGGCAGGCGACGACGGTGATGGTGCAGGAACGCGCCGGCCGTGGCGACAGCGCGTTCCTGAAGGAGATCGTGTTGCTGGAAGGCATGGATCGCGCGAATTGCGTCAGCAAGGCCGGCAATTCGCACCTCGATGCCGCCGCGAAAACGCTGCTTTTACGCGAAGGCCTGGCCGCCAAACTCTCGCGGCAGACCGCGCGCAATGCGCTGCTCCGCGGCCTCTCCGAGCACCTCCCCAAAGCGCTTAAGACCCGCCGGCTGTCCGAGCATGCCATCGTCGAGAAAGCACTCACCTTCCTCGCCGCGCATCCGCGTGACGACGGCCTCTATCTGTTTCCCGTCGTGTTCGCCCACCGCGCGAAGGAAACCGACTTCCGCGTCGGCGCCGCGCGCATCGTGGCGCGGCCGGTCCTCGAGGCAGAGTTGGCGGATGCCTGGGCCCGGCACGACGCGCCCGACGACGAGTGGGCGCGGCGCCTCGGCGACGACTGGAAAAGGCACGCGCAATCCTTCGACCACTTCATCACCGTGGAGATTGCGGGACACGAGGAGCGCATGGCTTGGCCGGTGGCACGCGACGCCGCCGAATGCCTGCTCAACCTGATCCGGATGTTCTTTGGATACGACGCGATGGACGATGTCCGGATCGGCGACGGATACCTCTGGCAGGAGACCCGCTCGGCGATGCGGCTCACCTCGGACGGACATATTTGCCTGTCGACGTCCTTGGGCGGCGGCGGCTCGCACTTGGAGGACGGCTGGACCGAGCCCTTCAATCGCCATCTCGGCCATTTCGCGCGTCTGCTCAGCGACGTCGTCACCTGGCACACCGTGCAGGACGGCAAGCCCGATGCGCTGCTCGAGAGACTCACCTACTTCAATCGGCTCATTTCGGAAGCCTATGCCGAGCCGCATCACCCGATCCGGCTGGTGCGGTTGGTGGCGGCGCTTGAGGCGCTCACCCTGGTTGGCGACAAGGACAAGGCGCACAACCTGTCGCATCGCTGCGGATGCACGGGGGGCAGCGGTGATCCCGAGGCATATTGCCGAATCTACGACGCCGTGCGGGAAGCCTATCGCTGGCGCAACGCGGTCGTCCATGGCGACGCACCGCGGGATGGCGAGGTCATGCGCGCATTCCGCCGGCTCGAGCGTCATATCCTCGACATCTATCTCGGGCTGCTCTCGCTGCACGCCGGCATTGCCAACGCCGCTCGGCCGCGGTCGATCGGGGCGCTGCGGCGCGAGTTCGGCGCCCGCGTCGATATGTTCTTCTGGTCGCAGAACCTAGCGACCTGAGGCACCGCAATCGTAGAGGCCACATCGTCAAGCGGAAAATGGCAGAAGCCTGCCGTTTCGGAAGGTTTTGCCAGAACCGCCAACATTGCAGTCCTTCATTGGATCAGAACAGCCCGCCGATACCTGCCGGTCGTTCATCAGGCCAAACCGGCTTCCCGGCGGCCTCGGGAAGCCGGAACCAGTGTCAAATTTCCGTCCGTTCGGACAGTGTCAGAGCATCATCCACGTCGACGCCTAGGTAACGGACCGTGTTCTCAATGTTCGTATGTCCCAGCAGGATCTGGACGGCCCGAAGATTGCCTGTGGCTTTGTAGATCAGTGCTGCCTTGGTCCGTCGCATCGAGTGCGTGCCATACTCCCGCTTGTCTAGGCCAATCGTTGAAACCCACTCGTCGACAAGACGAGCATACTGCCGTGTGCTCAAATGGCCGAGATAATCGATCCTGCTTGGGAATACGAAGTCGCAAATCGTGCCGCCGCGCCGATCGAGCCATGTCTTCAGGCTCTTGCGTGCTTCCGTCATGATCTCGAACTGCACAGGTCGACCGGTCTTTTGTTGGATGACGGTCGCGCGATCCCGAAATGACCCCGCGCTCATCAGGTCGCCGATCCTGATTTTGACCAGATCGCAGCCTCGCAATTTGCTGTCGATGGCGAGATCGAACAGGGCCCGGTCGCGTAGACGTTTGTGTTCGTCGAGATAGAAACGGATCGCCCAGATATCGCGAGGCTTCAGCGGGCGCTTCGGCCCAACTTTTTTCCCTGCGTTCCAAGGGCTCCGATCATGAATGGCGGGGTCGAGGTCTGAATGTCCCATGATAGTTCTCCGATGGCCGGTATGGCCAGCGCGAGTATAGTATGCACGTCTCGCCCCCCGACGTGTGTCGCGCGACACTTGACAATCCTGCGACGGCGCGCTACATCCGAACAATGGAAATAGAGAGCATCAGGCACAAAGGCCTGCGCCGCTTCTTTGAGACGGGCAACTCCAAAGGCCTGGTTGGAGATGCGGGGCGATTGCGCAAGATGCTCGCTTTCATCGACGCTGCGGAAAGCTTCGAGGAGCTGTCAGTGCCTCCGAACTTCGGATTGCATGAGCTGACAGGCGATCGGAAAGGGAACTGGTCGATGACGGTTACGAGAAACTGGCGGATGACCTTCGGTTTGAATGGTGAAGGCGCGCTAATCGATATGGATCTGGAGGATTATCATGGCGCTTAAGATGCACCCTTCGCTCGCGGTCCACGTGGGAGACTGGTTGAAGACCGAAATCGTGGAGCCTGCACAGGTTAGCGTGACGGCTTTGGCCGAGCATTTTGGCGTATCGAGGCAGGCGTTGAGCACCTTGCTGAACGGCAATGCGAACCTGTCTGCTGATATGGCTATTCGGTTTGAGAAGGCCTTCGGCATCAAGGCCGACACTCTGTTGCGGATGCAGACGGCCTATGAGCTGGCCCAGGCCCGCGAGCACGAGCAGGACATAAAGGTCGAGAAGCTCGCAAAAGCTGCCTGACACGCCGACAAAGTAGGCGTTCCCACACCACTCCACGCAGCCTGATAGCTGCCCACTATTCATTTGACCGCATGGTAGTGGGTTGCTCATCTTGGGTTGGCAGGATGGGCAAACGCGGTCAGCCAGGGCAATTGAGTTGACAGCCCCCTCGCAGGACGTGCCCGGAGCGCAGAATCGCTCCGGGCATCAGTTCCAATCCCCGACCTTATTGATCGTCAGCAGCCTTCTGGTCGGCCGCCGTCTGCTTGATCTGGCTTTCGTTCATCGCCGACATCACGGCGTTTCCGCTCGCGGAGAAGTTCGCGGCGGGCAACGTCGCCATCTGGCCATCGACCTTGACGAAAATTTGCTGGGCTTCGCCATGGGCGTTGGAGATCACCTGGCGGACCCGGCCTATGCGTTCGCCATCGGGCGAGAGGACGGGCATTCCCCTGGTCACGGTGAAGCCAGCGTCGCCGTTACTCGCCTCCTCGGCCGAACCCGACAGCGGAGCACCGGCACCCCCGGACGAACCGGAGCCGGAAACGCTCCCCGAACCGGCTAGCGAACCGTTCAGAGTGCCGGCGACGCCCGAGATCAGACCCTGTCCCTGGCCGCTCGCGTTGCCGGCGGCTCCGCGCGCGCCATCGACCGCGCCCGCAGCCTGCCCGCGAACCTCGCCGACCGCCGATTGTGCTGTGCCGCGAACGGCGTCGGTTCCGATGAGTTGCGCATCGACGCCGCCGGAGCCACTGGCGCTGCCGTTGCCCGACGCGCTACCGGTGAGCGACGATACCGGGCTGGTCAGCGAATTCGTGGTGGTGCCGCCTCCGGCGGCGTTGACGTTCCGATCGGCTTTGACGTGCCCGCTCTTGCGCTCGACGCTCTGGCTGCCGGTGCTGCTCGCGGCGCCGCGCAGGGTCCCGCTGGTCCCCTGACGGACGCTGTCGAGGGTGCCGCCGACGCCGCCGATGCCGTTCAAAGTGCCACCAATGGTGCCATTCAACGTGCCTTCCAGGCTACCGCCGATGCCGCCAAGTCCGCCGCCGCCAAGTATCTGAGCATGAGCGACCGGCACGGTCGAGAGCAGCAGGACTGTCGAAAATACGATAACGGTACGCATGGCTTCAAATCCTTTCCTCGCTGTCACGAGAGGGCATTCACGCCGTCTCTCGATCGGAAAACGAGGGGGCCTTGCCATTTAATCCATCTTATTTTCGCCGTGCGCAGGATTGGCAGAGCAGACCTCGCCCGAATACGGAATCGACGCCCCGGCGGCCGAGATCGACAGCCTCGCGGTCGAGTGTGGGAATGATATTGCCACTGCCCAGGGCAGCGGCGACACGCGCGGCGACGAAAGGCACGGCGTAGGATGTGCCTCGGACCCGCACCCATCGGCCGGCGGCATTGCGCGCCAGCAGGTCGGCCCCTGGAGCGGCGTAATCGAGGTGCGCCGCCCGCCCTGCCTCTATCAGCGCCCGGTTGCGTCCATCCACGGCGGTGACCGCGATGACGTGAGGGTAAGAGGCGGGATAGGCCGGCGGAGCGGCCGGCCCGTCGTTGCCGACCGCCGCGATGATGTAAACGCCCCGCCGCTGCGCGGCGCTAACGGCGCGGGCGACCACCGGATTGCTGGGACCGACGAGACTTATGGAAACCACGCGGATATTCCGGCCGATGAGCCAGTCGAGTCCACGCGCGATCGCCAATGCGTTGCCACCGGCCGGGTCCGCACCATAGACGTCGGCTACCACGATCCGTCGAACCCCGGCCCAGCCCAGAATCGAGGCGACCGCGCTGCCGTGGTCGCTGGAAGCGGACGCCCCCTCGGCGAATCTGCGAGTGGCGGTGACCGCGATTGTCGCGCCCGGCGCGCCGTCGATCACGCCGACCGTCTGGTCGATCGATGCCGCTGTCGGGGCACGAGCAGCCGTACCGCGTGCAACGACCGCCCCCGCCTGAAAATACAATGTGTCCGCCGAAATCGTCGCATCGGGCCGGAGCTTGCGCAACGCCGCTTGCGCTTTCGCCAGTGGCATGGCGCTGGGCACCGCCAGCCGCACGACATCGATTTCGAGCGCGTCGAGCCTCTCGTGGCTTAACGGCGCGAAGCCGGCGTCACGTGCCTTGGCGATGTCTGTATCGTTCGCGCCGATCAGTAGCAGCTCGCCGCGTCGCGCCGGTGCGCCATCGGCGTCGAGTTCCATACTCTCGCGGTTTCGACGCACCAGGTTCGACAGGCGCGATGCCCGCGCGTCGGCGAGCCGGGCCGCGCCACGCGTTACATCGCCGACCGTGTCCCGCAGGGGATCGAGCGCACGCTCGGTCGTGTCGAGAACATCGCCGATCACCGGGCCGACCGGCGGCAAGCCGAGCTGTGCGGCCGCCGGAGCGGAAACCAGTATGGCCAAGGCCAATAATGGGGCCAATAATGGGGCAGAACCGGTACGCATACGTTCCTTCAAGCAGGCTTGTCATCGAGCATTGGATTAAACGGGTGGGCTACGTCGTTTCATCCGTGAAAGGCGAAGAAAACTGTCGGCACACCAAAAAGGCGGGTTCGAGGACGGACTTCTGGCGTTGCTGCCACGAATGCGACGCTTTGCGGCGGGGCTTGCACACAATTTGCCCGAAGCCGACGACCTTTGCCAGATGACGATCGAGCGGGCGCTGCGCAGCCGTATGCAATGGCAAGTCGGCACCCGCCTGGATAGCTGGATGTATCGGATCATGCGCAATATCTGGATCGATGAAGGGCGGGCGACGACGCGGCGAATGAAGACTTTCGTCGACGCGGACGAAGGGCTAGCCGTGGGACATAGCGGCGGCCAGGAAGAGCACGCCGAACTGAGCGACGTCGATCGGGCACTGGCGAAGTTGCCCGACGAGCAGCGAGAAGCGGTGCTTCTCGTGATGGTCGAGGGCTACTCCTACAAGGAGGCTGCCGAGATCGCCGGCTGTCCGGTCGGCACCCTGAACTCGCGTTTGGTACGCGGGCGCGATGCCCTGATGGCCCTGCTGGGAGAGACGGCATGACCCTTTCTCGCGAGATGATCGCCGCCTACACCGATGGAGAGCTGGAAGGTGAAACCCTCCATGAAGTCGAAGCGCTGCTTGCCGCTGATCCGTCGCTGCTGGCGCAGGTTGAGGCCCATCGCGCGCTGAAAGCTCGGCTTTCCGCCCACTTCGCGCCGATTGCCGAGGCCCCCGTTCCCGAACGCTTGATCCGTGCGATAAAAGGCGGCGCGGAGGTGGTCGATCTTTCGGAAGCCAAACGCCAGCGGCAGGATGCCACTACGCGGAAACCACGTTGGCGCTGGATTGTCGGCCCTGCGCTGGCCGCCTCGCTGGTGCTGGCGCTATTCGGTACGGGGCTGGTTCAGCGGTCGCCCGGCTCCTATGCCGAAGGCGAGATTGCCGCAGCGCTCGAAAACCAACTGGTCGAGACGCAGTCGGCGCAAGCATCCGTGCGCATCCTGCTCAGCTTCCGCGACAGCACGGGACATATTTGTCGCGGTTTCTCGAGTACCGAGCGGTCGGGCATCGCCTGCCGTGACGACCGTGGATGGAAGCTAGACAAGGTGATTGGCGGATCTCGGGCCGCACGTGGCGATGGCGAGTACCGGCAGGCCGGCAGCGCAGACGCTGCAGTTCTGGCAGCCATTCAGGACATCGCCCAAGGTCCCGCTCTCGACGCGCAAGAGGAGCAAAGTGCCAGGAGCAAGGGCTGGCGGGAATAGGTGCGGCATGAAACGCCAACATTCCAGACATTCGAGTTTTCAGATTGCCGTGATCGATTCCTGTCTTTCGTTCATCACGCATTTGAGAAGGATGAAAGACTTGGTCTGGGACAGAGCGCCGTCCCACAGCAATAAGTCGACCGACAGCTGTTGCCAGGAGCCGACATCCAGCAGTTGCCTGACCGGCATCGAAGAATAATAGAAAGGGACTTGTCGCTCTTAAGCTCTTAAGCTCCGGGGAGCCCGAGTATCGGGCTCCCCGTCTCACGTCAGTAGTCCATCGCCGGCATCGGCGCGGCCTTTTCCTCTTTCGGCACTTCGGCGACGAGGGCCTCGGTAGTGATGAGGAGCGAGGCGACAGAGGCCGCGTCCTGCAGCGCGGTACGCACGACCTTGGCCGGGTCGATCACACCGGCCTGGACGAGATCCTGGTACTCGCCGGACGCTGCGTTGAAGCCCCAGTTGTAGTCGTCGCTCTCGAGCAGCTTGCCGACGATCCAGGCGCCGTCCTCGCCGGCGTTCTCGGCGATCTGTCGGGCGGGGGCGCGTAGCGCCCGGCGGACGATGTCGATGCCCGACTGCTGGTCGTCATTCGCGGCCTTGAGGCCATCCAAGGCCTTGAGCGCGCGCAGCAACGACACGCCGCCGCCGGGCAGGATGCCCTCTTCGACCGCGGCGCGGGTGGCATGCAGCGCATCGTCGACCCGGTCTTTCTTCTCCTTGACCTCGACTTCGGTCGCACCGCCGACGCGGATCACCGCGACACCGCCGGCAAGCTTGGCGAGCCGTTCCTGCAGCTTCTCGCGGTCATAATCGCTGGTGGTCGTCTCGATCTGCTGGCGGATCTGCGCGACGCGGCCGTCGATGTCGGCCTTGGTACCGACGCCGTCGATGATCGTGGTGTTGTCCTTGTCGATCGTGACTTTCTTGGCGCGGCCGAGCATGCCGATCGTCACGTTCTCGAGCTTGGTGCCGAGCTCCTCACTGACGACATTGCCACCGGTGAGGACGGCGATATCCTCGAGCATCGCCTTGCGGCGATCGCCGAAGCCCGGCGCCTTGACCGCCGCGATCTTGAGGCCGCCGCGCAGCTTGTTGACGACCAAGGTCGCCAGGGCCTCGCCCTCCACATCCTCGGCGATGATCAGCAGCGGGCGGCCCGATTGGACGACCTTCTCGAGCAGCGGCACGAGGGCCTGCAGGTTCGACAGCTTCTTCTCGTGGATCAGGATGTACGGATCATCCAGTTCCACCTTGAGCTTCTCGGCATTGGTGATGAAGTACGGCGAGAGGTAGCCGCGGTCGAACTGCATACCCTCGACGGTCTCGAGCTCGGTCGCGAGGCTCTTGGCCTCCTCGACCGTGATCACGCCCTCATTGCCGACCTTCTCCATTGCCTCGGCAAGGATTCGGCCCACTTCCTCGTCGCCATTGGCCGAGATTGTCGCGACCTGCGCGATCTCGCTATTGGCGCTCACCTTCCTGGCATGGGCTTCGAGGTCGGCGACGACGGTGGTCACCGCCAGATCGATGCCGCGCTTGATGTCCATCGGGTTCATGCCCGCAGCGACGGCCTTCGAGCCTTCGCGCACGATCGCCTGGGCGAGCACGGTCGCTGTGGTGGTGCCGTCGCCGGCCTTATCGTTCTGCTTGCTTGCGACCTCGCGCAGCATCTGCGCGCCCATATTCTCGAACTTGTCGGCAAGTTCGATTTCCTTGGCGACGGTGACGCCGTCCTTGGTGATGCGGGGGGCGCCGAAGCTCTTCTCGATGACGACGTTGCGGCCCTTGGGGCCAAGCGTCGCCTTGACCGCGTTCGCGAGCGTATCGACGCCGCGCAGCATGCGGTCACGCGCGTCCGATGCAAATTTGACTTCCTTTGCAGCCATCGCTGCTACTCCTTTCTATGTCCTTCCTGAATGTTCGAGGGATGAGGGCGGTCGATCAGGCCGCCTGCTTGAGCGGCACGACGTTGTCGATCACGCCAAGGATATCGCTCTCCTTCATGATGAGCAGATCCTCGCCATCGATCTTGACCTCGGTGCCCGACCATTTGCCGAACAGGATCCGATCACCGGCCTTCACTGACAGTTCGACGAGCGTGCCCTTGTCGTCGCGGGCGCCCGGCCCGACGGCGACAACCTCGCCTTCCTGCGGTTTTTCCTTGGCGGTGTCAGGGATGATGATGCCGCCCGAGGTCTTCTCCTCGGCGTCGATGCGACGGACGACCACACGGTCGTGCAAGGGGCGGAAATGCATGGCAAAAGCTCCAGATGCAAAACATGATGTGACAGACCCTGCCGTTCATCCGAACGACAGGTTTCGCTGAGCTAGGAAAACCGATTTTTCCGTTCAAGAGGCGGAATGAAATTTTTTGGCACTCTTGGCGTTGGAGTGCCAATCGGGTCCAACTTGCCTCTTGACGAGACTCGGAACGGAACCAAAATTCTCCGGTGCGGGTCTGTCCCGCATCAACGAAAGGAGCGACACAAGGAAAGGAGTTTTGGCCATGTCGCAGCCCTACGCACGTTTTCTTCACCCCTTTGATGTTGCGCGGCATCCGGATTTGGAACCCGAAGTGAAGCGTGCCATCCTCGCATCCTGGGCATCGGATCGATCTGCCGTGCGAGACAAGCCGGCGCTTCGCAAACCCCCGGGCGCAAAACGCGCCGTACCGATCGATGAAGTGCTCGCCGCCATGCGCTCGCTCGACGAAGGCAGGGATTCGGGTAGTCGGCTTCAATGAGGGATCGCGCTTTCCTCGCTCAGCTGCAGGGATATGGGCTAACCACCGCCGAAGTGCACTACTACCGGCCGGACGCCCCTTCACTACTGCAGCTGTACGTTTGGCAGGAGTATGATCTTGCGCCCGATTTCCCGGTGCTGTTCGACTTCCTCGATCATTGGCGGCGCGAGATCGAGGCGGCGCTCCACTCGGTGCAAATCGCGCACGACCAGCTCGTTCGTCCGACCGAGTGGCGCGCCGTCGATGGCGTGATCAGGATGCAATGACGAGGGGGCCGCTGCGAAAGTGGCGCGAACGCGGCGGCCGCCGCGTCCGCATTGCCTTGCCATTCGACGACATCATGGAGTTCGCGCTCGCGCTCCTGTCGGTGCCGCCCGAGGAACTGGAGGCGCTGGGCTGGAGCTTTGCCGATCGCAAGCGGCTGCTCGATCATTTTCTGCGCTCAGGCAAGGCCGCGCAGCGGATCGCGCCCGATCGTCTCGGAGCAATGCCGATCGAGCTCCGCCTGCCGCAGCGCGACGTCGACCGGCTGCAGCACTTCGCGCGCCGCGAGCTTCCCAAGGCGGCGAGCAGCGCCGGCGTGATCGACCGGGTCCTCGCCGCGCTGGATCGGGCATCCCATCGGCAGCGCGGGTGAATCGTGAAAGGCCCGGGAGAAATTGCTTCTCCCGGGCCATCGCTCAAATGGTCTTCGCTGGTGATGCCAGCTTGCCATGATCGGCAACGGCTTGAACCGGCCCGCGTGACGGTGCGCCGCAGTCACCGGAACTACTCGAAACGACCTTTGGCTGCTGGTCCGCGCCGAGCGACGTTACCTGGATGCTGCGGCTGCAAGTACCGTTTCCGGTGCTGGTAGAGACGAAGCGATAGCTCACGGTTCCTGCCGGCAGGGTGCCGAAGGCGGCCCGGTCGGGCGTTGCGCCTCTGGCCGCCGCCGCTTCGAGCATCCGCGCCTGGCGGAACATCGCATCCATCTGCCGATCCATGTCGGCGGCGATCCGGTCGAACAGCGCGAACGGCGCGGTTATCGCCGGATCGGCAAATCGCACCGGCGCGAACCTCATCGCCGGCTCAACGGTGACCTTGGGCGCCACATCGCCCTGGTACTCGATCCGGGCAAGCGAGCCGTCGGGCAAGTCGATAGTCATGACCCGGTTGTGGTTTGCGGCCGCGATAGCCGTCCCCGCGGTGGCGATTGCCGCCGCGCCGGCCAAGACGGCTGTACGAAGCAATTTTCGCATCATTCGTCCTTTCGTTGCTGGTTTGGTGGGTGAGAGATCTAACCGGCCACGCTGAACCTTGGATGACAATCACGCTCTGCCGCAGCGATCGGATAGGCACCGCAGCAACGCGCATGCGGACCTGTCGGCGAGCAGCACAGCACTGGAGCGGGCGCCGCGGGCAGGTAAGCGTGAAGCGGGCGCTGGCGACGCGCCTCTCCATGGACTGAGAAACGCAATCCTTGCCGCTGGCAATAGTTCGCCGCCGCCTCCAAGTTGGGAAAGCGCAGCTCGATCGTCTCGAGCGGATCGCCGCCGCCGGTCCATCCGGTTAGTGGATCCGCCACTGGCCGCCAGCGAGGCGCGAAGCGAACCTTCCACTGTTCGCGCCGGCCTCGTCCGCCTTGATTAGTGGCCGGCAGCACCGGCTCTATCATGGCACAGGCCTCGCGTGGCAGCGCGCTGGACGGGTCAGGCCCGGTGTGATTGTCGTTGGCGAATGGCCCGGAACCGAGGTTCCGGGCCAGACCGTCACGCCGCCTTGCCATTGACCGGGATGCGGCGGACATTTTCGTTCGCCGCCTCCGTCTTGGGCAGGGTGACCGTCAACACGCCGTTCCTGAACGTCGCGTTCGCCTGGTCACGGTCGACCCCCTTGGGCAGTCCGATACGCCGTTCAAAGCGGCCGTAGCTGCGCTCGCTATAGCCACGATCCTTGTCTTCGACCTCGGACCGCTTCTCGCCGCGAAGCGTTAGCGCACCGTCTTCGACGGTAATCTCCACGTCCTTCTCGTCGAGACCCGGCAGTTCCGCCGTGACGCGGATCTCCTTGTCGGTCTCGCCGAGCTCCACATGGGGCCAACCGGCAGCGCGGTCGAGGCCGGCGAAGGCGGGCACGCCGAAGCCGCGGAAGACGTCGTCGAACAGTCGGTTCACCTCGCGATGGAGCGAGAGCAGCGGGTGGGTATCATTGTCGCGGCCGCGCTCGGCACTGACCGGGACAGGGAGCCGGTTTTCCTGCCGGCTCCAGGGAATGAGATCACGAAAAGCCATGATGGTCATCTCCTTTTCTGGCTGGAAGGGTAAAGGCCTGCCGGCCCGCAGAGTGCGGCGCCGGCAAACCAGTTAAACCAAGGATCAAGCCGCTTCGCGGACCTTGTCCTTGGGCGCCTCGATCTGATCCTGGGCAGCATTGCTGCCGCCGATCTCGATCCGGCGCGGCTTCATCGCCTCGGGGACGACACGCTTGAGCGCGATGCTCAGCAGGCCGTTCTCAAAGCTGGCATTGCCGGCTTCCACGAAGTCAGCGAGCTGGAAGCGCCGCTCGAAGGCGCGCGCGGCGATACCGCGATGCAGATAGTCGCCCTTGCCGTTATCCTCGGCGCGTTTGCCGGTGACGGTGAGCTGGTTCTGCTGCGCCACCACCTCGATGTCTTCGGGGCGAAAGCCGGCGACTGCCAGCGTGATGCGATAGCTGTCCTCGCCATCCTTCAGGATGTCGAAGGGCGGATAGCCATCGTCTTCACGCGCGCCTGCTTCGAGCAGGTTGAACAGGCGATCGAAGCCTACGGTCGAGCGCCGATAGGGCGCGAAATCAAAGTTAGTTCTCATTTCCAAATCCTCCTATGAAGCGATCTGGGCATGAGAGGCGCCGGTAAACGGAGAGCCGACGCTCTCTATGTCCAACCGGACCCGAACGGCGTCCGGCAACAAAAATCTAGGTAGGCATCGAGGGCTTTCAAGAGGTTTTTGCGCACACACTTTTTGCCCGCGCGTGCTCTTGAATTTACAGAAGCGGTTACAAGATCTTGCCTGCGGACCGGGCCCCTCTGGCGGCGGCTGCAAAGCCTCCGCGATGTCGGACCGCATCGAGTGCGCTCGGTGCAGGATCGCGCAGCTTCAACGTGAAGCCGGCCGAGTGCCTCATTGACTTGAAGATCAATGGAGTGAGGCATGAACAGACATTTTGACCCTATCACCTATCCGCCCCCTTCGCCGGCGCGCGCCGGCGGCGCAGCCATCTATGATGAAGGCCTTCGCCGGCACATGCTCGGCGTCTATCGCAACATGGCGCTGGGCCTCGGTATCACGGCGCTCGTCGCGCTGCTGGTCGCGAGCACGCCCGCGCTTTACCAGCCGATCTTCGGTACGCCGCTGAAGTGGGTGGCCATCTTCGCACCTTTGGCGTTCGTGCTGTTCTTCTCGTTCCGCGTCGAGCGGATGACGACCACGCAAGCGCGAACCGCTTTCTATGCCTTCGCAGCTGTGATGGGCGTGTCGATGGCGAGCATCTTCCTCGTCTTCACCGGCACCAGCATCGCGCTCGCCTTCTTCAGCGCAGCGGCGGTGTTCGCGGGCATGAGCCTGTGGGGCTATACGACCAACGTCGACCTTTCGCGTTGGTCCACCTTCCTGATGGTCGGGTTGATCGGCGTGGTCATCGCCAGCCTCGTCAACCTGTTCATCGGGTCCTCGATGCTCCAGCTAGTCTTCTCGATCGCCGGCGTGCTGGTGTTTACGGGGCTCACCGCTTGGGACACCCAGCGCCTGAAGAGCGAGTATCTGGCCTATGCTGGAACCGAGCGGGCGGACAAGTTGGCCGTGATGGGCGCGCTGTCGCTCTATCTCAATCTTATCAACCTGTTCCAGCTGCTGCTGAGCCTGTTCGGGCAGCGTGAGGAGTGACGAAGGAGGCCAAGCTATGACGAGCATATCGGCCACGGTTCCCCATGCCGGTGCGGGCAGCGACGCCCGCACCGGCGTTCCGCTGCTCAACCACAACTGGGGATGGTTTGTCGTTCGTGGCGTCCTCGCGTTGAGCTTAGGCGTGGTCGCGTTCCTGTTTCCTGTAAGCGCCCTGTTCGCCTTCACCATGGTGTTCGCCGCCTATGCCGGCGCCGATGGCCTACTCTCGACGATCGCTGGCGTGCGCGGCGCCACTCGAAAGGAAGAGCGCTGGTGGACGCTGATCCTGCGCGGCATCATCGGCGTCGCGGTCGCGGTCTTGTTCGTGCTGATGCCCTTTGTGGCGACAGCCAGCTATGCTCTGGCGACACTGTCGGTGCTGAGCGCCTGGGCCATCCTCACCGGAGTGCTGGAGATCGCCGCCGCGATCCGCCTGCGCAAGGAGATCGAGGGCGAGTGGCTGCTCGCGCTTTCGGGCGTGCTCTCCCTATTGCTCGGGATTGCGGTGCCGGTGGCGCTTTATATGAATCCGCCCGCCACGATCCTGTCGGTCGCATGGGCGATCGCGATCTATGCTGTCATCGCCGGTGTGGTCCTGATCGGCTTCGGGCTGCGGCTGCGCCAGCGGCCGGAGGAAACGAAAGGAGAGACGGCATGACGCGCGAAGACGTGATCGCGATCGCCGGGTCGCTGGAGGACCGCTTTATCGTCGAGATATTGGACGCCGGCGGCGATCGGGCCGATCTGATCGAGGCCGTCGCACGGGCGCGCGGCGAGCCGCTGGATTTTCCGGCGGCGCCGCGCCCCATGTCCGCGACCGTGTCGCGACTGTGCGAGATCCTCGAAACCGCCGACACAGCCGTCGCAGACCCGCTTGAGTTGAAGGATGGTCGCCCGTGAGCCCAGCTGGACCGGACCTGCGTCCGCCGCGCGGCTGGCTGGCCCTGCTTGCAGCGATCGGCCTGGCCTCAGGTGTGGCCGGCGGCGTGGGGGTGGCTTGGCTCAAGTCCGACCGTGACATGGTGATTGGGGCGGAAAGCGCACAGGTTTCCGTCGACGCCGTCCCGCTTAATCGGCTGACGGTCGCACCGCTTGTCGAGCGTGTTGCGCCCGCTGTGGTAAACATCGCGGTGCTGCAGGCGTCGCCCTATGCGCAGAACCCGCTGCTGCGCGATCCTTATTATCGCTTCTTCCTCGGCGTGCCCGACGAGGCACTGGCGCCGCGGATCTCGGCGGGCTCCGGGTTCGTGGTCGATGCCGCGCGCGGTCTGGTTGTCACCAACCACCATGTCGTCGAGAATGCCCGCGCCATTGCCGTTGGCATTGGTGATCGGCAGGTCGAAGCCGAGTTTCTCGGCAGCGATCCGCGGTCCGACATCGCCGTGCTGCGCATTCCAGCTCGCGGGCTGAAACAGCTTCCGTTGGGTGACTCGGACAAGACGCAGGTCGGTGACTATGTGGTCGCCATCGGCAACCCGTTCGAGGTGGGGCAGACCGTCACGGCGGGAATCGTCAGCGGGCTGCGCGGCTCGCCCGACGGCGGCGCTCGCTACATCCAGACCGATGCGCCGATCAACCCGGGGAACTCGGGCGGCCCCTTGATCAACATGCGTGGCGAAGCGGTCGGCGTGAACAGCGCGATCATCGGCCCCAATGGCGGTAATGTCGGCATCGGCCTGGCCGTGCCATCGCGCGCTGCGCGCCAGGTCGTCGAGCATATAGCCGGTGTAAGCTTACACGGTGGAAGCGGGTCTTAGACCGGGAAGTCCAGCTGCTTTGAGAGCGTCATCTCAGGCGATCACGTAGAACCGTCAGGGTGACACGCAATCCCTCCGGCCGCCACTCACGCTCGATGGTGCCGCCAAGCTGTCCGCTGGCCAGGCGCCCAAGCAAGCTGCCGAATCCATCTTCCCCCGGCTCATCGCTCCGCGGGCCGCCGCGCTCATCCCAGATCAAAGCAAGCGTATCTTTTTTCGCGACGCATTCGACGGTGACGGTGCCCGATGGTGACGACAACGCGCCGTATTTCGCGGCATTGGTAGCCAGTTCGTGGAGGATGAGTGCGATCGTGGTCATCGCGTTTCCGGGTAACGTCACATCATCGCCGTTGATTCGCAGCCGGTCATCGCCACCGCCAGCACCCTCGTAAGGTGCCAAAATCGTCCGAAGCAATACGTGGAGCCTAACCGAATCGTTACTGCCGGCAGCGGAGTCCTTCGGCATTGTGAGAGCGTGCGCACGCGCCAGCGCGCTCAAACGCTCCTGGACGATGGAGGCCAGTTCCTGTGGGCTTGCAGCATCGCGCACGCTCATGCCGACGAGGCTGCCTGCAAGCGCGAACAGGTTCTTCATCCGGTGGTCCATCTCACGCAGCAACAAGCGTTGCCGCTCCTCGGCTTGCTTGCGCTCCGTAATGTCGCGCGCGATCGTGGAGGCGCCGATAACCGTGCCGTTCGCATCGCGCAACGGTGATACGCTGAGCGAGATGTCTATCAGACTCCCGTCCTTGCGGCGCCTGACCGTTTCATAGTGACGGACGCGCTCGCCTCGGCGCAGCCGTGCCAGGATCGGTGCCTCGTCGTCCTGCCGATCATCTGGCAGGAGAAGCATGACCGACTTTCCGACGATCTCGGCGGCGCGATAGCCGAACAGCCGTTCCGCTCCCCTGTTCCAGCTCGTGATGGTTCCATCCAGATCTTTCGCCAGAATGGCGTCGTCGGAGGACTCGACGATCGCGGCCAGGCGCTGCGCGATCTCGTCCCTTGCGCGGCGCCGCTCATAAGGCAGGCCGGGCATCGCGCCAGATGGCGCGTGGCTTTCACCAAGGTCACTCATCCTCTTTTCCACTCACTCGAAGAGGTCGTTTCCAAAGCGTTCGCGGCCGAGATTAGCCGGGGTTTGGCGCTGCCGCCTTCGAACGCTGCGCCGGCGACGCCCTTGGAGCGATGGCTGGCTAGATCGGACCGATTTGGAATTTTCGACCCGCCCCGAAGCCGCAGAGTCTGAAGTGCCACCAAGAGTCGACGCAGCAAACGTAACAAAAGCATGGTCGTCGAACAACCGCCCGATCACCTGTGACGTTATACGGACGCTGCTGTCCCGGCTATCGCAGACCTCACGCGGTGACGCACCCCGCCGCCGGCCGTTTCTGGCACGTTGCCGATTGTCTTCTTGGATCAGCCCGGGCGGCAGCTTCCGTCGAGACGGGACGTTGATCGAGCAAACCTAGACGACCGACCCTGGTCGGAAGCGACCAATGCAAAGCCGGCCAGCGGACTGGCAAGTGCCGCCAACATTCCAGACATTCGAGTTTCAGATTGCCGTGATCGATTCCTGCCTTTCGTTCATCACGCATTTGAGAAGGATGAAAGACTTGGTCTGGGACTTTGCTGCCGTTCGCAGGCTACATGTCGGACGGCAGCTCCTGTTGGGAGCGGACGTCCGGCATCTATCCGACCGGCGTCGCAGAACGACGCGAGCTGGGCCGGCACCAGAATAGCAGGTTCTGACGAGCACAGGCCAAAGCAGCGTATCGGCTTTCAGGCAGTCTCCGCTGGACACAGCGTGACCGCTGCGGGGTGGGGAGCTGCCGTTTGGCTGGATCGACCAAACCGGGCTTAAATTCAAAATCAGTTACGGTGGCCACACCTCACGCAGGTGCCGTCACCTTGCCCGGTGAGTAGCCATCGCAGAGGTTTGTGCAGGTACGGGCGGCTGCATTGCTCGCACAGGAGGAATGTTCCGAGCGCACCGGCAGGCACCATACCGGCAAACAGCAGGTAGAGGTTACCCGAGATTGCACCAATAAGCATCATGAGTACGAAGACGATGCCTATGGGGCGGACCTTGTTGGCCCGGTCAAATCTGCGCATACCCCGAGTTCCCTTGTGCACGTCCAAGGCTGTGTCGCGGAATACTGGCCCACGGGGCGAACGTCCGCAACTGGGCCGGCTGCTGAATGGCAGGTCTGCAGCGAGCCAATGCACATAGCTGCCGTTGGAGAGCGGACACATGCGGAGATCAACCTCTTCGGGAACGACCGATTGGTTGGGCGACGCGTCCCCAACACAAGAAACGGCGTGATATTGGGAGATAATGGGAGGGCGGGTGGCAGTGCAGATGGCTTCTGCTGTCACCCCAACGCGAATGTATGCTCCCGCGCTATTGACAGTCGCCCTAGAGAGCAAAGTCGGCGGCAAGCAGCGCCACCGTGGATGCGAAACCAACGACTGGCACCCATACCGGGCAAACAAAAACGTGGTCAGGCGCGCTCGCTTCCGCCCTCTTTATCTTTAGCAGTGCCAGATTGATGATCGCGAAGATCACAAGCGTACCTCTTGCTGCGAGGTCAGCCAGGCCCCCAAGCGACAGCGCGACGGCCAGCGCCAGGATCGCCACCACGCCAATGGCGGTGGTGACAAGCGGAGTGCCCGTCACGGAGCTGACGGTGCCGAGCCGCGACGGCAGAAAACCTTGCCGCGCCATCCCGTAAAGGACCCGCGCAATCATGATCATGTGGACCACCACGCCATTGAGGGTGGCCACGATCGCGATGGCGCTCATCGTCACCAGCGGAAACCCGGTCAGGCGCTCGAATACCAGGGCCAGGGGCGCCTCGGACGCACCCAGCTCAACAGGCGGGACCGCGACCACCGCGATCCAGACTACGACGAAGTACAGCACGGCCGTGATTCCCAGAGTCAGGAACAGCGCGCGCGGCAAGGTTCGCGTCGGCTCCTTCAACTCCTCCGAAATGTTGACCAGGTGCTCGAAGCCGAGGAACGCGAACACCGCCACCAGGCTCGATCCCAGCACTGAAACCCAGGCAGCCGCGTCGCCGGGACCAGGTACGAGTTCAGGCAGCCGCTCAAGAGGCGCTTCGCCCATCATGAGGCCGGCTCCGATGATCGCGAGGAGCCCGCCAATCTCGATCACGGTCATTATGCCGGCGAAGGTGACCGACTGCGTCGTCGCGAGGCACGACACCGCCCCCATGGCCAGGACCACCCCGGCGATGATCCAGAAATCGGGCCAGTCGAGAAACGACGCGATATAGCCAGCGCTGCCGCTGGCGATCGTGGCGGCGGATATCGTGGCCGTAGCGACCACCAAGAGCCCGACCGAAAGGCTGAGCCAACGGCGGTCGAATGCTGCTTGGGCGTAGGCCGCTTCGCTCGCGCTTACCGGCATGCGCGTGCCGAGCTCGGCGAAAGAGGCGGCGCTCAAGGCCATCGGTATGGCGGCGACGAGGAAGGCCAGCGGAGCGTGCATCCCGCTCCGGTCCGCCATGACGCCGACCAGGACGTATATCCCGGCCCCGATCGTCACTCCGAGGCCGTAGAGAACCGCGTGCGTCAGCGATAACGAACGAACCAGCCCGCGTTGCGGCGTTGCCGGGTCGCTGCTCACGAGGCTTTCATTGCCGGACGCAGGCGGGATCAAAGCGGCTCAAAACACCTCGCCATCGCCTCCTCGTCGGTCGATGGTTGAGCGCATGGGTCGATGGATCTCAGGTAGACGAGCAAGTTATCGACGTCGCGCGGCGACAGCCGAAACGCCGGCATGCGCGCATGAGCCACTTCGATGCCCCGGACGAATGCCCCTCGGAGGTCCTCGATCGCGTAGCGCTTGTAGAGGTCGCGCAGCGGTGGCGCCTCTGCAATGGCGCTGGCGCCGGTGAGGTCGATTGCGTGGCATCGCGAGCATTGTTGCTCGGCGACTATCCTGCCCAGCTTTGCTTCGGGCGGTATCGGGGCCGCCTCGGACGGCAGCGCGCTGGCGGTGGAAGGCGCAGGGCGCTCTGCACAGCCTGCTGCCAGCACGAAAGTCGCCAACGCCGCGATGAAAAATCCGGGATGCCTCATCTTAGACCCCTCGTCGGTTCGAGCTGTATCGACCCCATCTGGCAAGTCAGACGGTGAGGGCTTTGTTCCGGAGCGATGCGCCTGGAGGTCATCGGAAGGCAAACAGTTCGTGGCGAATGGCGCCGCTGCGAAGGCCATGACCGCTCGCGGCCCGGCGAACCGCATCCAGCAGCCCTCGGGGCCCGCACACCGCTATGTCGAGCTGCGACGCGTCCACGCTCTGCGCGATCTGCCCGAACCGCTGCGTGAACGCCTCGGATGAGGGGCCGGCACTTACCGGCACGAACTCAATACCCCGATCGCGGGCCATCGCCTCCAGGACGGACACGTCGGGGAACGCCCGGCCGGGCGTGAAGAAGTAGAACAGCGTCACTTGTTCGAAGCGGTCCGCCTCGCCATCCCGCATCCAGGCGATGAACGGCGATATTCCCACGCCCCCGCCGATCCAGATTTCCCGCTCACACTCCGGTTTCCGCTCGAAGCGGCCGTAGGGTGCATAGACGTCGGCGTGCATGCCGGGCTCGACCTCGGCGATCAGCTTCGTCGTATAGTCGCCGAGCGCACGAATGACGAAACTGATCCTCCCGTCCGCCGAAGGGGCCGAGGCGATCGTGAACGGATGCGGCTCGCGCAGCCCGTCCGCCTTCATACGCAGGAACCCGAAGTGGCCCGCGTGGAACCGCGCCCGGTGGCTTATCGGCTCGAGCTCGATCTCGGCCGCGCCGGATCCGCGCGAGACCTTGACGACCCGGTAGTGACCGTGGCGCGCCACCAGCGGGTAGAGCAACAGCTTGTAGGCGGCCGCCAGCACGGCGAGTGCCGAGAGCCCGGCAAGCCACAGCCCGGCGGCGCTACCGAGTTCAATCGGCGACTTGATGCTGAGCCAGTGGGCGACGACGACAAGGAACAGCGGTCCCGAAAGGCGATGCCACCAGCGCCACACGCTGTAGGGGATGTTCCGGTTCAGCGCGAGGATCACGATCGCCATCAGCGCGACAAAGCTGGCCTGCCGCACGAATCGGGTCCCGGCGGACGGCAAGGCCAGGATCGCTTCGGCCTGCCACAGCGGATCGCCCGCCTTGAAAAGCAGATGCACCGAGGCCAGTGCAAGTGCAAAGACACCCAGCCACTTGTGAGCTTCGTATACTCGGTCCAGTCCGCCGAAGAGTCCTTCCATCATGGGCCAGCGTGCAGCCAGAATCGCTGCGGTGGCCATCAGTGCCAGAGCTGAAATCCCGCAAGCCAAACTAAGCGTCGCGGGTGTCCACCAGGTTATCGGCGGGACCTCCAATAGTGCGAGGCCTAAGCTAATCGCCACGATCCCGATAATCGCTTGCCACGACTTCATAATACCACCGGCTCCGTGCTGCAGCACTCAAGGGCGAGCAGTGCGCCCAGCATGCATCCGAATGTCCGGCGCCGTCAAATTGGGGATCGTGGCGCCTCCCGCTTGATGAGTCGCGCCTGCCCGACATTTCGCCGCACCTACTGGCCCCGCCATACCTAACAGCAGGTCGGCTGATCGAACCTTCACCAGCAGCTAGATCAGACCACGTGCCAGCCAGAGATCGTCCCGTTGAGGGGGCACTTCGTTCTCGCTTCTCTTTATCAAGCTTGAGAACGCCTCATCCTGTGAGAGGAAGACCTCGCCGCTGAGCTCTTCGAGGAACGAGGAGCGCTGCAACCGGTCCATCACCGGACCCTTCACCTCGGACAGGTGCAGCTTGATGCCCCCATCGGCCAGCCGGTGATTGATTGCCTCGAGGCTTTCGAGCGCCGAGGCGTCGATCGAGTTCACGGCCGAGGCCATCAGCACGAGATGCTTCGCCTCGGGGTAGTCGGCCACCGTCTCGAGCACGAATTCCTCGAGCCAGCGGGCGTTGAGATAGGTTAGGCTCTCGTCGATGCGGATCGTCAGCACGCACGGATCGGTCAGGACCTTGTGCCGCTTGACGTTGCGGAAGTGTCCCGTCTCCGGCACGCGGCCGACGATCGCGGCATGGGGGCGCGACGAGCGCCACAGGTAGAGCGCCAGGCTGAGCCCAACGCCGGCGATCACACCTGGTTCTACGCCGAGCAGCAACGTCACGGCTATGGTCGCGGCCATAGCGGCGAAGTCCGCTCGCGAGTAGCGCCAGATGGTGCGCGGCGTCTTCAGGTCCACCAGACTCAAGACCGCCACGATGATGGTCGCGGCCAGCGTCGCCAGGGGCAAGGCGTAGAGCAGAGGCGTGAGGAACAGCGCGGCGATGGCGATGCCGACGGCGGTGAAGGCGCCGGCGGCGGGCGTTTCGGCACCGGCGTCGAAGTTCACCACCGACCGCGCGAACCCGCCAGTGACGGGATAGCCGCCGGAGAACGACGCGGCGACGTTCGCCGCGCCGAGGCCAATGAGCTCCTGGTCGGGATCAATCCGCTGTCTCTTCTTAGCCGCGAGGGTCTGCGCCACCGAAACCGACTCAACGAAGCCGATGATCGACAGGAGCAGCGCAGGAATCGCCAGTTGCTGCCACAGGCGAGGGTCGAACAGCGGCACCGTCAGCGGCGGGAGGTTCTGGGGGATGCTTCCGACCACCCGGACGCCCTGCCGCTCCAGATCGAACACGACGACTGCGAGCGTCGCCGCCGCGACCGCTGCGATCGGGCCGGCCTTGGCGACGAGGTCGGCCGGACGCGGCTGCAGCCCCGCCCTGATCAGGACCGGCTTCAGGCCCTTGCGGACCCAGAAGAGGAACGCCGTCGAGAGCACGCCAATGACCAGCGTCGGCAGGTTGGTGTCGGGAAGGTTGGCCAGCAATGTCTCGACCAGCTCGGGCATCGCTTCGCCCGAAGCCGAAATGCCGAAGATTGCCTTCAGCTGGCTGGTGGCGATGATGATGCCGGAAGCGGTAATGAAGCCGGAGACGACCGGATGCGACAGAAGGTTTGCCAGGAAGCCAAGCTTGAGCACGCCCATCAGCAGCAGGATCAGGCCCGAAAGCAGCGCCAGCACCAGCGCGGCGGCGATGAATTCGGCGCTGCCTGGAGGCGCCACGCTGCTCGCGGCGGTCAGAGTCATCAGCGAGATGACGGCCACGGGCCCGACCGCGAGCGCGCGACTGGTGCCGAACAGCGCATAAGCGACGATGGGGAGGATCGAGGCGTAGAGGCCGACTTCGGGGGGCAGCCCCGCGAGCATCGCATAAGCGAGGCTCTGTGGGATCAGCATGATCGTGACGATTCCCGCCGCGACGAGGTCGTTCGTGAGCGCGGTGCCGCTATAGGCGCGACCCCAATCGAGGATTGGCAGGTAGCGGGCAAGGCGCGGCATGATCGGGCGGGCCTCGGCTTCCCTCAGCGCTTCGCCAAGCGGTCGTGCAACGCTGCGATGTCGTAGCCGGCATCGGCAGCGGTGCGGATCAACTCCTCAGCCGAACGCTGGCCGGCGTTCGACAACGCCCAGAGCGAGGTGGATCGCGCGCCCGTGCGGCAAAAGCCAACGATCGGCCCGGGCAGCTCCTCGAGCGCGGCTCTGAATCGGGCGGCATCCTCGTCGGAGATGGCGCTCGGCGTTACTGGAATGTGGCGCGCGTCCATGCCCGCATCGCGCGCGGCTCGCTCGATCGTCGTCCAGTCGGGCTGATCCGGCTCTTCCCCGTCGGGGCGGTTGCTGATCACCGACCGAAAGCCGGCAGCGGCAAGCTCTTGCATGTCCGCCGGATCGATCTGCGGTGTGACCGACAGGCGATCGGAGAGGCGCTTGGGCTGTGTCATGAGGCAACCTTTCGTTCCATGGTGATTTTCTGGAGCAGCATGCCCGCGAGCATGGCTGCGACGAACGGGATGGCATGCACCGGCGACAGCACGAGCGATGCCACGGCAGGGCCTGGGCAAAGGCCAGCAATGCCCCAGCCGATGCCGAACAGCGCAGCGCCGGCAATCAGGCGCGGATCGAGATCAGTCCGATCTGGAAGGGCGAATTTTTCGCCGAATACGGGCTTCGTCATGCGCGCCTGGATACGCCAGGCCACTGCCATGACCAGAACCGCGCCGCCCATGACGAAGGCGAGGGTGGGGTCCCAGTCGCCGAACATGTCAAGGAAGCCGCGCACCCGTTGCGGATCGGTCATGCCCGAGACGGTCAGACCCATCCCGAACAGGGACCCCGAGGCAATCGGTGGCAGAAGCTTGCGGAGATGGGCCATGCGTCAGGCTCCGATCAGCGACATGAGAAACACGGTGGCGATCCCGGCCGCCATGAAGGTGGCGGTCGCCACAATCGAGCGCTGCGACAGCCTGCTGACACCGCACACGCCGTGACCGCTGGTGCAGCCGCTGCCCATCCGGGTGCCGAACCCGACAAGCAGGCCGGCAACGATCAGCAGCGGCCAGCCGGCAAAGAGTGCCGGCTCCCAGTCGGTTGCAAGACGGATCGCCAGCGCTCCGAACGGAAGGCCGATGATGAAGCCCCAAGCGCTCGTGCGCGCCATGCTTCCTTCGGCGATGCCGGTGCCGCGGGCGAGTATGCCCGAGACCCCGGCGATCCGCCCCGCCCCCAGCAGCATCAGCGCCGCGGCAAGGCCGATCAGCACGCCGCCGACCAGACCCTGCAGCGGAGCGGCATCCGGAAAGCCGGGAAGCATCACAGCTTGTTCACCGGCACTTTGAGGTAGGATGTCCCGTCATCCTCCGGTGGGGGCAAGTGCCCGCCGCGCATATTGACCTGAATCGAGGGCAGGATCAGCCGCGGCATCTCGAGAGTTGCGTCACGCTGCGTGCGCATCTCGACGAACTCGTCCTCGGTCACATCCTTGTGCAGGTGAACGTTGGCGGTCCGCTCGGCGAGCATCGTGGTCTCCCACACGAACTCTTCCCGATTGGGCGCCTTGTAATCGTGGCACAGGAACACGCGGGTCTGATCCGGCAAATTCATGAGACGCCGGACCGAGCGGTACAGCTTGTGCGCATCGCCGCCGGGGAAGTCGGCGCGCGCCGAGCCGTAGTCGGGCATGAACATCGTATCGCCGATGAACGCGGCATCGCCGATGATGTAGGCCAAGTCCGCCGGCGTGTGCCCGGGCACGTGGAGCGCGATCAGCGGGATCTCGCCGATCATCAGCTCCTCGCCGTCCTCGAGCAGGCGGTCGAACTGCGAGCCGTCCCGCGCGAACTCGGTGCCTTCGTTGAAGATCTTGCCGAACACGCCCTGGACGGTGATGATTTCGCTGCCGATGGCGAGCTTGCCGCCAAGCTTCTCCTGCAGGTAGGGAGCGGCCGACAGGTGGTCCGCGTGGGCGTGGGTCTCGAGGATCCAGTCGACCGTCAGTCCCTGCTCCTGCACGTAGGCGACGATCTCATCGGCGGCCTCGAAGCTGGTCCGCCCCGACGGCTGGTCGAAGTCCCACACGCTGTCGATGATCGCCGCGCGTCGGGTGGCGTCGTCGCTCACGACATAGCTCGCGGTGAAGGTCGGCTCGTGGAAGAACGCCCGGACGTGCGGCGCGCGCAGCTCGCCGGCGAGCACGGCGTCTACCTGGGCGATGGCTTTCTCGATGTTGCGATCCTGCGTCATGCGTTTTCTCCGGATTCAAGCTCCCGAGCACTTGTATTGCCAAGCTCAGGGCAAAAGATTTGATGGAGTAGAACGAGCACTTGCTCGGCCTTGGGATCACAGACGCGGTAGAATACGCACTGGGCGTCCTTTCGCGTGGCGACGATGCCCTCCTCGCGCAGTTTGGCAAGGTGCTGGGACAGCGCTGACTGGCTGAGCCCGACACGGTCGATCAATTCGCCCACCGACAACTCGCCGGCCTCTGCGAGGTAGCAGAGAACAAGTAGGCGGCATTCGTTCGCCATGACCTTGAGAAGACGGGTCGCCTCGCCCGCCTGGCGTGTGAACTCCGAAGTTGGAATTCCTATAGCGCTCATTCTGAGCCTCCATTAGACATGTCTAATTTAGAGTGGACTAATGAAGGTTCAAGAGCGGAAGTTAGTTTCTTCGTTGGGGCAACGTCAGGCCGGGATCACCCGGCGAGCCTCGCTCCGCACGGGGACCGCCAATCGGCGGTTCTCGAAAGCCTGACCGGCAACAAGCGTCAGGACAACCTTAGCCTCATGTCTTGTACCCGTCACAGCCGCTGTTTGGTCTACTGCTCATTCCACTTGCCGGCCTTCCAGCAGCGGCGCGTCCGCCGCCAAGGCTTCGGCTAGAAAATCGAGAAGCGCGCGGATACGGGCGGTGTGGCGCAAGTCCTCATGGGTCAGAAGCCAAAGATCGAGACTGAAGGCGTCGGGCAGTTGTGCGACGCGCACTAGATCGGGCTCCAGGTCGGCAATGCCGCAGGGCAGGGGCGCGAGCCCGATGCCGGCTTTCGCCGCAGCAACAGCGGCGGCGACCGAGTTCACGCGAAAGACCGGGCGAACCTTCGGCAGGAAGCGCGCAAAGCGGCTGGCGAGCGCCGCGTGATCGGACTCGAATCCGATCCAGTCTCGTTCCGCCAATGGCATATCCTTGTCTCGATCCCTTATGCCGATGGCCCCGTAGGAGGCGAAGACGAGCCGTCCGACGCGGCGCCCCACCAAGGTTTCCGGTGGCTGGTTGCCTACGCGAAGCGCGACGTCGGCTTCGTGCCGGCTGAGGTTCACCGCAGCGTTGGATACGGCAACTTCGAGCTCTATGCCTGGATAGGCGACGCGAAAGGCCGCGAGGTGGCGCGGCAGCAGCCAGACCGCCAGCATGTCGATCGTGGCGATCCGGACCGTGCCGCTCAGCCGCAAATCCTGGCCCACCACCTTCCGGCCCAGCGCGGCAATCTCCGCCTCGACGCGCAGAGCGGACTCGCGCATCTCCTCCCCGGCTGCCGTCAGGACATAGCCGCCGGGAAGGCGGTCGAAGAGCCGCACCTCGAGCGCCCGCTCGAAGGCGCCGATCCGCCGGAAAACGGTGGAGTGATTGACGCCGAGCGCTCGCGCCGCCCCGGAGAGTGAGCCGGCGCGAGCGACCGCGAGAAATACCCGCAGGTCGTCCCAGTTGTCAGCGTTTGCATTCATGCAAAGACAACTTGCAATTTTCGCCACTACCTTTGCAGGGTAGCACACCACATCTTTTCAGACGAGGCAAGGCTCGTGGGAGCCCGCCAGGAAGAACGAGAAGATCGGAAAGGGTTCGAAATGCAGATCCGCCGTCACCTGCTTGCCGTCGCCGCCTCTCTGGGCGCATTGGCGGTCGTCATACCCACCCCCGCTTTGGCCCACTGCGACAGCATGGATGGCCCGGTGGTGCATGACGCGCAAAGGGCTCTCAGCGAGGCAAACCTGACCCCGGTTCTCAAGTGGGTCACGCAAGAAGACGAGGATGAGATCCGCAGCGCGTTCCAGATGACGCTGGCGGTGCGTGGGGAAAGCGACGCCGCGATGCAGGTGGCCGATCGCTACTTTTACGAAACTGTGATCCGGGTCCACCGCGCCAGTGAGGGAGAGGGCTTCACCGGGCTAAAACCTGCGGGCAGCGTTGACCCGGCGATTGCCGCCGCTGACAGGGCGCTGCAGACCGGCCAAGTTGGACCGCTCGCCGATGAGCTGGCATCCGCGGTTCGCCATGGGGTCGAGGAGCGCTTTGCGGACGCCTACCAGAAACGACAAGTAGCAGAAGAGTCGGTCGCGCAGGGGCGCGAGTACGTGGAGGCCTACGTGCAGTTCACGCACTTCGCCGAAGGCGTGCAGCATCTGACCGAGGCCGGCGCCAGCCACCAGCACCGGGAGACTTCGGCCGACCATTAAGTACTGCATCGTTCTTCCGGCAGCGAAGGTCTGATCCACGAAGCTCATGGAGATAGTGGCGGCATCGGGTCGTGACGGTCGAACCACTGCGCTTCCGTTGCCGCCAGCAGCGGCCATCGGGCAGTGCCCGATGGCCGCATCGATAGTCAGATTTCGGTGCGCTCGGCGAGGAGGAGCGCGTCCTCCACATCGACGCCCAGATAGCGAACGGTGTTCTCGATCTTGGTGTGACCGAGCAAGATCTGCACCGCGCGTAGGTTTCCGGTGGCCCTGTAGATCATGGCAGCCTTGGTGCGGCGCATCGAATGCGTGCCATAGTCTTCTCGGCGCAGTCCGACGGCTGTGACCAATTCGTCCAGCAGCCTGGCATATTGGCGCGTGCTCATGGGGCGACGGTGATCAAGACGACTGGGAAAGACATACCCATCGGCTGGTCCACCACGGCGCAGGAGCCATGTGGCAAGGCTGGCGCGAGCGTCAGCGGTAATCTCGAACTGCACCGGTCGTCCTGTTTTCTGCTGGATGACGAGCGCGCGGTTCCGAATATCGGACCCCGCCACAAGATCACCGATCTTGAGCTTCACGAGGTCGCAGCCGCGCAGCTTGCTGTCGATGGCAAGGTCGAACAGCGCGCGATCACGGAGCCGCTCCTCTCGATCGAGGAAGAACCGGATCGCCCAGATCTGCTTCTGGGTGAGCGGTCGCTTCGTTCCCACCGTCTTTCCAGCATTCCAGGCCACGCGGTGGTGCATCGCCGGGTCTAAGTGCGAGTAGGTCATCGTCATTCTCCGTGGCCGTGATTGGCCATGGAGAAGAACGGGTCCGACCGGCCTGCCTCGACACAAAGCGGCCATTGCTGCGTGCCGTCTCGATGACCGCTTTCGGGAGAGGCCGGCGGCTGGCCTAATGACCGAGATGAGGGCGCCTTGCTGACCGGCAGCTTGTGAAGGGACCGGTATTACGGCTCCTGGGCCGTCTGCTGACGGCCCGCTTTAGTTGGCTCGAGGGCTCAAGCGGACATGGTCAGTCCTTCGCCAGCCCCGCCCGCTCGACGTGAGTATCGACTGGCTCGCCCCGATCCTTGCGCTCGGAATAGCGATCGACGAACTGCCGGGCATGTGGCCGCAGCAGCACGGTGAAGCGGACCAGTTCCTCCATCACGTCGACGATGCGATCGTAATAGCCGGAGGGCCGCATTCGCCCTTCCTCATCGAACTCCTCGTATGCCTTGGCGATGCTCGACTGGTTGGGGATCGTCACCATGCGCATCCAGCGCCCGAGGATGCGGAGCGTGTTGATCGTGTTGAAGGACTGGGATCCGGCACACACCTGCATGACCGCCAGTGTTCTGCCCTGGGTCGGCCGAAGCCCCTTGTAGGCGAGCGGAAGGTGATCGATCTGGGCCTTCATTATGCCCGAAATCTGGCCGTGGCGTTCGGGGCTGCACCAGACCTGTCCCTCGGACCACAGCGAGTGCTCGCGCAGCTCGTGCACGGCGGGGTGATCGTCGTTGGCGACCTGGTCGGGCAGCGGCAGGTCCGACGGATCGAAAATGCGCGTCTCGCAGCCGAACAGCTGCAGCAGCCGCGCCGCCTCTTCGACGGCGAGCCGCGAATAGGAGCGCTCGCGGAGCGATCCGTAGAGCAATAGGATGCGCGGGGCCGGGTCGAGCCTGCCGAGGCCGGATGCCGGGCTATGGCGGACGTACTCGCGCCTCAGCGCGGGCACGTGATCGGGGTCCGGGAGAACGCGTATACGGGACATGGTCGTCTGCTGTTCAGGAGGCGGGAAAGCGGTCGCGGGTGCGGTTGGCGTAAGCGACCAGCGAGAGCATGACCGGGACCTCGACCAGCACGCCGACGACGGTCGCCAGCGCGGCCCCGCTGGAAAGACCGAACAGCCCGATCGCCACCGCCACGGCGAGTTCGAAGAAGTTGGACGTGCCGATCATCGCGCACGGCGCCGCGATGTTGTGCGGCACTCTCCACGCTTTCGCCGCCGCATAAGTCAGCGCGAAGATGCCGTAGGACTGGATGATGATTGGAATAGCGATCAGCACGATCAGCAGCGGATTGGCCACGATCGTCCCTGCCTGGAACGCGAACAGCAGCACGACCGTCGCCAGCAGGCCGACGATCGACCACGGCTTGAGCCGCGCGGTGAAGGCATCGACGGCCGTCTCGTCGCCGCCGTGGCGTGCGACGACCCGCCGCCGGGTGATCGCCCCGGCGACGAGCGGAATGACCACGTAAAGCCCGACCGAGAGCAGCAGGGTCTCCCACGGCACTTCGATGTCGGTGACGCCGAGCAGCAGGGCGACGATCGGCGCAAAGGCGACGATCATCACGAGGTCGTTCACCGAGACCTGCACCAGCGTGTAGGCTGGGTCGCCGCGCGTCATCTGCGACCAGACGAAGACCATCGCGGTGCACGGCGCGGCGCCGAGCAGAATGAGCCCGGCGATGTACTCGTCGGCCGCCCCTTCGCCGATCACGCCCGCGTACAGGTAATCGAAGAACAACACGGCCAGCGCCGCCATCGTGAACGGCTTGATCAGCCAGTTGACCACCAGCGTGATGATCAGCCCCTTGGGCTTCCTGCCGATATTCCGAATGCTGGCGAAGTCCACCGCGACCATCATCGGGTAGATCATCGCCCAGATGAGCAGCGCGACGACAAGATTGACCGACGCGTACTCGAGCTGCGAAAGCACGCCCACGGTGCCCGGCGCGACCAGCCCGAGCGCGATCCCGGCGACGATCGCCAGCGCCACCCAGACCGACAGGAAGCGCTCGAACGCGCCCAGCGGCGAGTTCGCCGGGGCGCGGGCTGCCAGCTCGCTGGACACGCCGGTTCCCTGAAGTCCGCTCACCGCAGGCGCCGGCCGTCGGCATCGACGACCTGCTCGCCATCCTCCTTGGCGAATGCACCCGCCTGGCGCGCGGGCAGGAGGTCGAGCACCGCTTCCGAAGGCCGGCACAGCTTCACGCCGAGCGGCGACACGACCAGAGGGCGGTTGATGAGGATCGGATGCTCCATCATCGCGTCGAGGAGCTGCGCGTCGGTGAGCCCCGTGTCGTCGAGGCCGAGTTCGGCGTAGGGCGTTCCTTTTTCGCGGAGCAGATCGCGCGGGGTCAGGCCGGCCCGCTTGATCAGGCCTTCGAGCATAGCGCGCGACGGCGGCGTCTTGAGGTACTCGATCACGTGCGGCTCGATGCCCGCGTTGCGGATCATCGCCAGCGCGTTGCGCGAGGTCCCGCATTCGGGGTTGTGGTAGATGACGACCTCGCCGCCCATCGGGCGAGTTCCGCTCTCTGGCTCGCCCCATTCGAGTTCGCCTGTTAGGTCGACGCACATCTCGGGGGCGCCGCCGCAGCAGTCCTGCAGCAGGAACGTGAGCAGGCGCTTCATACCGGCGTAGTCCGCGCGGTAGCGGATCAGGCGGCTTTCGCGTTCGGAGGTCACCAGGCCGGCGCGCTCGAGCGTCGAGAGGTGATGCGACATCGTCGAGGGCGGTACGCCAGCGCCGCTGGCGATGTCACCGGCCACCAGGCCGTCAGGCCCGGCTTTGACGAGCATGCGGAACACCGAAAGACGCGTCTCGTGGGCGAGCGCGCCAAGCGCATCCACCGCCCAGACCTGTCGTGCGAGCTCATCCATCATCAACCTTTCGATAGCCGTCAAAATAGTTGCAGCTGGTGGGTCGATCAACCGATAATTCGAGAAGCGTCGAAATTTGTTCGCCTGGCAGGACCGTGCCGGCTACGTTGCACGGGGATGGCCTGATCAACCAGGCACGAGGGCATGATGACCGAGCATGACATCATCATCATCGGCGGAGGGCAGATGGGCCTTGCGCTCGGCTATTATCTGCGGCGCGCCGGCGCCGACTTCCTGATCCTCGACGGCGAGGACGGACCCGGCGGTGCCTGGCGGCATGGCTGGGATTCGCTGCGCCTGTTTTCTCCGGCTGGCTACAGCTCGCTACCGGGCTGGCTCATGCCGCCGACCGAACACGGAGGTTTCCCGACGCGCGACGACGTGATCGCCTACCTCACCCGGTACGAGCAGCGCTACGAGTTTCGGATCGAGCGGCCGGTCAGAGTGCTGGAGGTGAGCCGGACCGATAACGCCCTCATCATGAGAACGGATCGCGGCGGCTATCTCGCCAGGCAAGTGGTGAGCGCCACGGGGACCTGGTCCGAACCCTACAGTCCGAAAATCCCAGGACGTGACCTGTTCGAAGGTGCACAACTACACTCAGCCCATTATCGCTCGCCAGACGACTTCGCGGGCAAGACAGTCCTCGTCGTTGGCGGGGGCAACAGCGGCGCGCAAATCCTGGCCGAGCTGTCCCAGGTCGCGGATGCCACCTGGGTAACTCTCAGGGACCCGCTCTTCCTCCCCGACGATGTCGACGGACGCGTGTTGTTCGAACGAGCTACGGCTCGCTTGAAAGCAGGGCCTAGCGCAGAGCCGGTGGGCGGGATCGGGGATATCGTGATGGTGCCGCCGGTCAGGGACGCCCGCAATCGCGGGGTCCTCGGCTCGGTTCGCCCCTTCACCCGCATGACCCGAGATGGAGTCGTATGGGAGGATGGTCGGGAGAGCAAAGTCGACGCCATCATCTGGTGCACCGGCTTTGGCCCTGCGTTGGACCATTTGCGCTCCCTGGGCATCGTCGGCAAGGAAGGCCGCGTCGAGGTGGACGGCCAGCAAGCCGTCGCGGAGCCTCGCCTCTGGCTCGCGGGCTATGGGGATTGGTGTGGTCCGGGCTCGGCGACGATCATGGGCGCGGCGCGAACCGCTCGCGACCTAGCCGATCAACTCGTTTCTTCCCTCAAGACATAGGCCTCCGCAACGTCCGCTTTGCAGTGTTCAATGGATATCCCCGAATGACCGTCTTGAGGGCGCATTGCTGCCAGGCGGCTTCGCGGTAGGCGAATGGCTGGTTCTGGTGAAAGCTGCTGGTCAAAGCCCGATCGGCGAACGACGCATTCTGGTCGACTGCCGCCGGAAGCAAGCGCCGGATCGTGGGACAAACCTGCCAATCGCGAGACGGCGGCGAACGGCGGGTTCCGCACCCATTGCGGACATTGTCAGCATCAATAGCTGCTTGACGCGGTATGGCTTGGCCGGGATGATGGGCAAATGATGCGCCGCATGAAGCCTGCGGGATGCTGTTCGAAACAACTTCGATTGGGGGCGCGCAACGATGGCCTTGAAGCACGTAACGTCAGGCGAGGTGGCGCATCTTGCCGGTATCGATGATCCGGCGGCGCGGACGCGTGCGCTTGCCCGGACAAGCTCGTTCGAGGCGATCCATCTTGTCGTGCGGGCGGGAGAGTCTCTTCC
Organism: Sphingobium baderi; assembly: GCF_001456115.1. Lineage (NCBI taxonomy): Bacteria > Pseudomonadati > Pseudomonadota > Alphaproteobacteria > Sphingomonadales > Sphingobiaceae > Sphingobium > Sphingobium wenxiniae. The sequence goes on from NZ_CP013264.1 coordinate 363,809, forward strand.
GGCCCACAAGGTCGATGGGTCCATAATCCTCCATTGCCTGGAGGGGCATGTCGCTTTCGAAGCGGGCAAATCCCCAGATATGCGTGCCGGCGACTGGGTGTATCTGGAGCCGGGAACGCCCCATGCCGTGCGCGGTATTGCCGACAGCGCGCTTCTGCTAACCATCCTGTTCGATGCGCCGGCTTTCCGTACCGACACCTGAACTGTCATCTATTTTGTTATGATTGGCTGAGTCGCTCGGTCAGCAAGGGGAGTTTCGTGGGGGAATATCGCAAGCTGTGGTGGACGCTGATCGCGGTCCTCGTCGTCACGTTCAGCATATTGGGGTTCTACGGCACCGAATTCTATAAAAAGCCGCCCCCGATTCCCGCACAGGTCGTATCGGCCAGCGGCACCGTGCTGATGACCCGCGATGATATTCTCGATGGGCAGACGGCGTGGCAAAGCACTGGCGGCATGCAGGTCGGGTCGATCTGGGGGCATGGCGCCTACCAAGCGCCCGACTGGTCGGCGGACTGGCTGCACCGCGAACTCACCACCTGGCTCGATCTCACCGCGCAGGAAACCGCCGGCATGCGGTTCGATGCCCTCCAGCCCGGAGAACAGGCCAAGCTGCGATATTGGCTGGAGCAGGAATATCGCCAGAACACGTATGATCCCGGCACCGGCACGCTGACCGTTTCCGACCGCCGGGCGCGTGCCATGGCGCAAGTCGCGGACTATTATCAGCGGCTCTATGGCAACGATCCGGCTCTGCGGGAGCGGCGCGACAATTACGCCATGAAAGAGAACACGCTGCCCAGCGGGGAGCGACGGGAAGACCTGACCCACTTCTTCTTCTGGACCGCCTGGGCCACCGCCACCGAACGGCCGGGGACGGATGCGACCTATACCAACAACTGGCCGCCCGAACCGCTGATCAGCAATCACCCCACCGCCGAAAACATCATGTGGTCGCTGGCCTGCGTCATGATCCTGATCGCCGGGGTGGGCGCGCTGATCTGGGGCTGGGCGTTCCTGCGAAGGCATGAGCCTGAACCCGAAGCGCCCGCGAGCGATCCGATGCTCGCCGTCGGGGTGACAGCATCGCAAAAGGCGGTCGGCAAATATCTGTTCGTCGTGATGGCGCTGTTCGTGGCGCAGGTGTTCCTCGGCGGTCTGACCGCCCATTACACGATCGAGGGGCAAGGCTTTTATGGCCTCGACCTGTCATGGCTGCCCTATTCGCTCAGCCGCACCTGGCACGTCCAGAGCGCGATCTTCTGGATCGCCACCGCGTTTCTGGCGGCGGGGCTGTTCCTCGCGCCGCTCATCAACGGCGGCAAGGACCCCAAATATCAGGCGCTGGGCGTTCATATCCTGTTCGTGGCGCTGCTGATAGTGGTGGTCGGCTCCTATGCCGGCACGTTCTTCGCCATCGCGCAGGTGATGCCGCCGGAGCTGAACTTCTGGTTTGGCCATCAGGGCTATGAATATCTCGATCTTGGCCGGTTTTGGCAGGTTGCGCTGTTCATCGGCCTCTTGTTCTGGCTCGGCCTGATGCTGCGCGCGATGATCCCCGCGCTGCGTGGCGGCGGAGACAAGAATCTGATCGCCCTGCTGTGCGTATCGGTCGTCGCCATCGGCCTGTTCTACGGCTCGGGCCTGTTCTACGGAGAGCGCACCCACATCACGATCATGGAATATTGGCGCTGGTGGGTGGTGCATCTGTGGGTCGAGGGCATCTTCGAGGTGTTCGCCACCACCGCCCTCGCCTTCATCTTCGCCTCCATGGGACTGGTGTCGCGGCGCATCGCCACGGCCGCCGCATTGACGTCGGCGTCGCTGTTCATGGTCGGCGGGGTACCGGGCACGTTCCATCACCTCTATTTCTCGGGTACCACGACGCCGGTCATGGCGGTCGGCGCGGCGTTCAGCGCGCTGGAAGTCGTACCGCTCATCGTACTCGGCTACGAGGCCTGGGAACATTGGAGCTACAAGGACCGCGCGCCGTGGATGCAGCGGGTGAAATGGCCGCTGATGTGCTTTGTCGCGGTCGCCTTCTGGAACATGCTGGGCGCGGGCGTTTTCGGCTTCATGATCAATACGCCGGTGGCGCTATTCTACCTGCAAGGCCTCAACACCACGGCGGTTCATGCCCATGCCGCTCTGTTTGGCGTCTATGGCTTCCTGTCACTGGGCTTCGTGCTGTTGATCCTGCGCTATCTGCGTCCTGACATGATGTTCAACGAAGGGCTGATGAAAACCGGCTTCTGGAGCCTCAACGCGGGTTTGGTGCTGATGATCTTCACCAGTCTGCTGCCGGTCGGACTGTTCCAGTTCCAAGCGAGCACCAGCGTCGGCATGTGGTATGCGCGCAGCGACGAATTTCTCCAGCAGCCCTTCCTCGAAACCCTGCGCTGGGTCCGCACCTTCGGCGATGTCGTGTTTATCGTGGGCGCCGTGGCGGTCGCATGGCAGGTCGTAATCCTCGGCCGGTGGCGCAGGGAGGCGCAGGCGTAACAGCCGGTGGACCGACAGCTCGCCGCCATCCTTGCATGACGGCTTTCCGGATCAACAAATTGCGCGCGGAACGGCGTACATTGAGCGCGCTGCCACCCGTCCGTTCAATATCTGGCGGATGGCCGTTTCCAGCAGGAGCTGCTGTTCACCCACCTATCGGCGAACGGCTTGAACTGGTCGGCACGAACCCCAAAGTCACTCCTTCGAATCTTCTTCTGCAAGCGTTCTGCAGATGGCCAATGTGGCCGTAGGAGAACGATCATGGAGATGCCTGAAACAGAACTCACCGCCACCAAGCGCCCGGTTTGGAATGCCGGAAGGACTGTGGGTGCAAAGCGGGCTCTGAAACCGAAGCAAATTTGGGAAATCCGTTTCTACCTCAATCAGCGCCGCCGCCTGCGAGATCGAGCGCTGTTCGATCTGGCGATCGACAGCAAGCTTCGGGGCTGCGACCTTGTGCAGATGAAGATCGGCGACATTGTCAGCGGAGGGCAGATCCGAACGCGGGCAATCGTAATGCAGCAGAAAACAGGCCGGCCCGTTCAGTTCGAACTGCTGCCAGATGCTCGGGCGAGCTTGCTGGCATGGCTCGAACGCCGGGGCGGCACGGTGGACGATTATGTGTTCCCGAGCCGGGTTGATCATAACGGGCACCTGAGCACACGGCAGTACGCTCGGCTTGTCGACGAATGGGTGACAGGGGTCGGGCTGATGCCAAGCGAGTATGGCACCCACTCGCTTCGGCGAACGAAGGCATCGATCATCTACAGGGCGACGGGCAATCTGCGGGCTGTCCAAATCCTGCTCGGCCATAGCAAGATAGAAAATACGGTGCGCTATCTCGGGATCGACGTGGAGGATGCGCTTGCGCTTGCCGAAAACACCGAGATCTGAACCCACTGACGCCCGTTTTCGGTAGAGAGCCGGATACGGGCGTCTGGGACTTTCCGGTCATTCATCCGTTGTCCCATGAATGACCGGTTAGAGTTCGGCTTCCGCCATTGCACCGTCCGCGTCGCCGGACATACGCTCGATGATCGGGCAGTCGGGCCGGTCGTCGCCATGGCAACGGTCAGCCAATTCCAGCAGCGTGCGGCGCAGGGCCTGAAGCACATCGGCCTTGCGACCGAGTTCTTCGGCGCGAGCGACGGCGAGTGCCTTCACCTCGGCGCTGGCGCGCTGAGAATTGCTCCACAGCCCGAGGAGATCTCGGATCTCCTCGATCGGAAAGCCGAGATCGCGGGCATTTGCGATGAAGCGCAGGCGGAGGACATCGGCATCGCCATAATCGCGATAGCCGCTGTCCCGGCGCGGTGGTGCCGGGATCAGGCCGATCTTCTCATAATGGCGGATCATCCGCTGCGAGACGCCACTCGCGTGCGAGGCCGCGCCGATATTCACAGCTTCACCCGGTTGAGGCGCAGCGCGTTGGCGACGACGCTCACCGACGACAAGGCCATCGCCGCCGCTGCGATCATCGGCGAGAGCAGGATGCCGAAGAACGGGTAGAGCAATCCGGCCGCGATCGGCACGCCCGCCGCATTGTAGACGAATGCGAAGAACAGGTTCTGGCGGATATTGGACATCGTCGCCTCGCTGAGCTGACGGGCGCGGACGATGCCGTTGAGATCGCCCTTGAGCAGAGTCACGCCCGCGCTTTCCATGGCGACATCCGTGCCGTGCCCCATGGCGATGCCGACATCCGCCGCTGCAAGGGCTGGTGCGTCGTTGACCCCATCGCCCGCCATCGCGACGACGCGCCCATCCTGCTTCAGCCGCGCGACGACATCTGCCTTCTGGTCGGGCAGGACATCGGCCTCGACAGCATCAATGCCGAGTTGACGAGCGACCGCTTCAGCCGTGGTGCGGTTGTCGCCGGTCAGCATCACCACCTTGATGCCGTCGGCGCGCAGCGCGGCCAGCGCTTCCGCCGTCGTCGGCTTGATCGGATCGGCGATGGCGAAAATCCCCACGGCCCGAGCATCCAGTCCCATGAAGATCGCCGTCGCGCCATCGCCGCGAAGCGTATCGGCCTCGGCAGCAAGCGGCGCAGTATCGATCCCCGATTCCGCCAGGAAGCGCGCATTGCCTAACGTGACTCGCTTGCCCTCGACCGTGCCCAGCGCGCCCTTTCCGGTGGGCGAATCGAAATCGCTCACAAGCGGGATTTCGATGTTCCGGCCCATCGCCGCGTCAACGATCGCCAGTGCCAGCGGATGCTCCGACGCGCGCTCGACCCCGGCGGCGATCCGCAGGAGGCCGGTTTCCTCGAAGCCATCCGCCGCGATGATGCGGGTGACGGCGGGCTTGCCTTCGGTCAGGGTGCCGGTCTTGTCGACAACCAGCGTATCGACCTTCTCCATATGCTCCAGCGCTTCGGCATTCTTGATGAGGACGCCAAGCCCCGCACCGCGCCCGACACCGACCATGATCGACATCGGCGTCGCCAATCCCAGAGCGCAGGGGCACGCGATGATCAGCACCGATACCGCCGCGATCAGCCCATGGGCAAAGCGCGGCTCTGGCCCCCAGGTCCCCCAGATGACGAAGGCAAGGACAGCGACCCCGATGACTACCGGCACGAACCAGCCGGAAACCTGATCGGCCATGCGCTGGATCGGCGCGCGCGAGCGCTGCGCCTCGGCCACCATCTGGACGATGCGGGACAGCATAGTATCCCGCCCGACCTTGTCGGCGCGAATGACCAGAGCGCCGCTCTGGTTCATCGTGCCGCCGATCACCATGTCGCCATCCGCTTTGGTGACGGGCATGGATTCGCCCGTCACCATCGCTTCATCGAGCGCCGAGCGCCCGTCCTCGACGACGCCATCGACCGGCACCTTTTCACCCGGCCGCACCCGCAGCCGATCGCCTGCCACGACATCTTCCAGCGGGATTTCCGCTTCGCTGCCATCTTCGGCGATACGCCGCGCGGTTTTGGGTGCGAGATTGAGCAATGCCTTGATCGCGCCTGACGTGCGTTCGCGCGCGCGCAGTTCCAGAACCTGCCCCAGCAGCACCAGCACGGTGATGACGGCGGCGGCCTCGAAATAGACTGCGACCGTCCCGTCGGCGGCGCGGAAGGCATCGGGGAAGATGCCAGGCGCCAGCGTGGCGACGATGCTATAGAGCCACGCAACGCCGGTCCCCATCGCAATCAGCGTGAACATGTTGAGATTGCGCGTTTTGAGCGAAGCCCAGCCGCGCTCGAAGAAGGGCCAGCCGGCCCACAGCACGACCGGCGTCGCCAGCGCGAACTGAATCCAGATCGAGGTCTTCATCGGCACGAGATGATGCAGGGCCGGGAACAGATGCCCGCCCATTTCAAGGATGAAAACCGGGATCGCCAGCGCGAGTCCAATCCAGAAACGCCGCGACATGTCGGTCAGTTCGGCGCTCGGCCCGGTGTCGGCAGTGACCATTTCCGGCTCAAGCCCCATGCCGCAGATCGGGCAGGCGCCGGGGTGGTCCTGTCGGATTTCGGGGTGCATCGGACAGGTCCAGATCGTGCCCTCCGGCGCAGCAACGGGTTCGGCGGCGGACTTATTCAGATAGGCTTCCGGATCACCGACGAATTTCGCGCGGCAGCCGGCGCTGCAAAAATGATAGTCGTGGCCCGCATAGGTCGCGTGATACGCGGTTTGTTCCGGATCGACCGTCATGCCGCAAACCGGATCGACGACCGGCCCGGCGGAATGCTTGTCATGGCCACCACAACAACTGTGGTCCCCGGAATGTGCGCTATGTTTCGACTCGGCCATGCACCTGTCTCCTTCTATCGCATGGCAATATGAAGATTGACACTATGTCAGAGTCAATAAGCGCCTTGACCTTGTCATAATGTCAAGGTGCATGGAGAGTTCGAAAAGGATTCGAATCGTTGTCACCCAAGGCCCAGGCACCCAACAGGATTATGATGAAGTTGCTTTCGTCACTCCTGATCGCGCTTTCAATGCTCGTCTCGTCTGTGTCCATGGCGAACGGCAATATAGCGGCTACGTCGCACCAGGGTGCGATGCAAATGGCTTCGATGGCAGGACATTGTGCCGGCAGCGATTCTCCGTCCGATCGTAAATCACCCGAACCCGGCATGCACTGCGCTGTTGCCTGCGCGGCGTTCCCGGCAATCGCTCCCTTGATCGAGCAGCGCGATCAGCCAACAAAGACGCCACATCCTGTTGCGAGCCAGCAACATCTCGCCGCGATCACGCTTAAGGGAGAAACGCCGCCTCCGCGTATGACTCCGAAGAATTGAGGTTCACCCACCTTCTTTCGGAGATTTAGCTATGAAGTTGATACTTGCTGCGATCACGATGATGATCGCCACGCCCGCCTTCGCCCAAAGTACTGCACCGGCCGATGTGCATGGCCAACACACCAATCAGGCCGGAAAGACCGGCCATGACAGGCATGAAGGCCACAATATGTCCAGCGACTGCTGCGAGAAAATGAAAACCGAAGGCAAGGCGATGCCCCCTTCGGAGGCGCCTGCCGCCGATCCGCATGCCGGACATGGCACGAGCCAGCATTGATCGGACGCGAACCGGGAGGTGACTTTCTCGCTTCCCGGTTCATTCAGCACATAAAGGGCTCCCCGATGGAGCCGAGGACAAAATCATGACACAGACGATCGATCGACGATCCCTACTGCGTGCCGGCGCGGTCGGTGCCGCTGGACTGGGCTTTTCCGGCCTGTTCCCAGCCTGGGCGCAGACCGGCTCGCTGGGGCTTGCCCCGCAGATGCCTACGCTTTCGGGCGAAGATATCCACCTCAAGATCGCCAATACCCCTTTCACTGTTGGCGGACGAACCGGCCATGCCGTTACGATGAATGGCGTGCTCCCGGCGCCATTAATCCGGCTGCGCGAAGGTCAGAATGTTCGCCTTCATGTTGAGAACACGCTCAACGAGGACAGCTCAATCCACTGGCACGGGCTGATCGTTCCGTTCCAGATGGATGGCGTGCCCGGCGTCAGCTTTCCGGGAATCAAGCCGCACTCCACCTTCGTGTATGAGTTTCCGTTGCTGCAAAGCGGCACCTATTGGTACCACAGCCACTCGGGCCTCCAGGAGCAGCAGGGCCATTACGGCCCGATCGTGATCGATCCGGCGGAATCCGATCCGGTCGCCTATGATCGCGAACACGTGATCGTTCTCAGCGACTGGACCTTCCTGCATCCGCACCAGCTCGTCACCAAGCTCAAGGGGGAAGGCGGTTACTTCAACCGCCAGCGGCAGACATTATTCGGCATGATGAAGGGCGGGCCGGAAGAAGGCATGTCCGCGTCGGACCGCGCTATGTGGGGGAAGATGCGGATGGACCCCACCGACATCGCGGACGTGACGGCCGCCACCTATACCTATCTCGTCAATGGTCATGGACCGGCGGAAAACTGGACCGGCCTGTTCCGCCCCGGTGAGCGGGTGCGCCTGCGCATCATCAACGCCGCTACTATGACAATCTTCAACCTCCGCATTCCGGGCCTGCCAATGACCGTGGTCAGCGCTGACGGGCTGAATGTCCGACCCGTCGCGGTGGACGAGTTCCAGATCGGAAATGCCGAGACCTATGACGTCATCATCGAACCGACCGAGGACAAGGCGTTCACGGTGGTGGCGGAATCGATCGACCGTTCCGGCATGGCGCGCGCCACGCTCGCACCACGCCTGGGCATGATTGCGCCCGTTCCACCACTTCGCCCACGTCCGACGCTCACCATGACGGATATGGGCATGGGCGGCATGGAACATGGTTCAATGGCTGGAATGGACCATGGTGCCATGGCCGGAATGGATCATGGTGCTATGGCCGCCGGGGCCAGCGCAGCGGCGGCAGATCATGGTAGTTCCCATTCGATGGGTAGCATGAACATGCGTGACAAATCCCTGGTCCCCGACAGCGTCAAGGTCGGCGTCGGCGTGGAAGCCATCGCCATGTCGCCGGTCGATCGAACCGGCGATCCGGGCGTCGGGCTGGAAGACGTCGGCCACAAGGTACTGACCTACCGTGACCTCATGTCGCTCACTCCCAACCCTGACACGCGCCCGCCGCAACGCACGATCGAGGTTCATCTCACCGGCAACATGGAGCGCTTCATGTGGTCGTTCGATGGTGAGAAATTCAGCGAGGGCGTCGAGCCGATCCGCTTCGAACGCAACGAACGCGCACGGGTCGTCCTCATCAACGATACGATGATGACCCACCCGATCCATCTGCACGGCCATTTCTTCGAGGTGGTGAACGGCCATACCGGCAGCTATCCGCGCAAGCACACCGTCAATGTGCTGCCCGGCGGCAAGGTCAGCTTCGACCTGACCGCCGATGCACCAGGCGACTGGGCGTTTCACTGCCATTTGCTACTCCACATGCACGCGGGGATGTTTCGTGTCGTCACCGTCCGCCCGCTTGAGGGAGAAGCAGCATGAAATCTCTCCTGGGCGTACTCCTCGTCACGATCGCAACGCCTGTCCTGGCGCAGCAGGATCATGGCGTCGCCATGCAGCAGGCGACGACCGATCCGCACGCGCAGCATCCGGCGGATGAACAATCAGCCGATCCTCATGCCGGGCACGACATGCTGCCGAAGCCTTCCGAGCCGACAGATCCGCACGCTGGCCACCAGATGCCTTCGGCCCCGGCAACGGACGCGCACCATGCGCATGCAGGGCATGAACCCGGCATTCCCGATCCGCCGATCGGGCCGCCCTCGGCGGCGGCATTGGGTGGCCCCGCTTATGCCGCCGACGCTATTTTCGGCACTCCGGCAATGGCTCCGGCCCGCGAAACCGTCCGCAAGGAACATGGCGATATCAAAAGCAGCATGATCCTGATCGATCAGCTCGAAACGATGATCGGTAAGGGCAAGGACGGTTATGCGTGGAACGTCCAGGGCTGGTACGGCGGCGACATCAACAGGCTGTGGGTCAAGACCGAGGGCGAGAGCAGCTTCGGCGAACGTTTGGAGAGCGTCGAGGTGCAGGCGCTCTGGAGCCGTGCGCTCGACCCGTGGTGGAACCTCCAGGCCGGCGTTCGTCACGATTTTCGCGCCGGCCGGGATCGCAGCTATGCCGTTCTGGGTGTGCAGGGCCTTGCCCCCTATTGGTTCGAAGTCGACGGAGCCCTGTTCCTCTCGGACAAGGGTGACGTCACCTGGCGGTTCGAAGCGGAATATGATCAGCGCCTGACCCAGAAGCTGATCCTCCAGCCCGCGGCCGAATTGAACTTCTCCGCGCAGGATATTCCTGAGCTAGGCATCGGCTCAGGGCTGTCCACCGCCGAACTGGGATTACGCCTGCGCTATCAGTTCGTGCCCGAGTTCGCACCCTATGTCGGCGTGAAGTACGAACGCGCCTTTGGCGATACGGCGGATTTCCGGCGTGCCCGGGACGAGAAGGCCGGAGGCTGGAAGCTGCTGATCGGAATCCGATCCTGGTTCTAACGAAGATATAATTTAAGGACCGGCCTGCTCATTGAGGCAGGCCGGTAACCCTACATTTCGCATGACACGCTGTTTTTGAACTGAGAAAAGACTGAGGGCAACCGAACGACGGGGCCGGTCCTTCCAGCGGCGTTCACGCGAAGCATGATCGTGAGCTAGCGCGCAAAGTAACTGCCCAATGGCATCCGGCAGGCATGCATCGGGCGATTACAGGTTCAGGCAAAAAGGTTCGCCACAACTTCGCCGCTGGATGTACCGGTCTGCCACGCCTGCCACTGGAAGCGCTTGGGATTTAGCTTTTTATTACCAAGTACGATGGCAACGGCCGCATCAGGCAGTCTTTCACTGTCCGTCGTCAGAACATTCGGCACAACTCGCGGCGTAGATTAGCGGAGTGCGGACCTCGTCAGGGGGTTGATGTTAGGCGGCGAACTTGCGGTGCTGCAAGCGCCGATGTTCGATGGTCTGTCGCTTGATCCTTTCGCGCAGTTTGATGATTGCCGGAGCCCTGCCGAAGTAGGCGTCGGCAGGCGTCACGTTGGCCAGGCTCTCGTGGTATCGCTGGTGATTGTAGTGCTCGACGAAGGCCTCGATGTGGGCTTCGAGGTCGCCGGGCAGGAAGTAGTTTTCCAGCAAGATGCGGTTTTTCAGGGTCTGGTGCCAGCGCTCGATCTTGCCCTGGGTTTGGGGATGACACGGGGCGCCGCGGACATGGCTCATCTTCCGGGCCTCGATGTATTCCGCCAGCTCACCCGCGATGTAGCTGGGGCCATTATCGCTGAGTAGCCGGGGTTTGTGCAGCACCGTGGCGCTGTCGCAACCAGAAGCCGCCAGGGCGAGGTCCAGCGTGTCGGTGACGTCCTCGGCTCGCATGTTGGTGCACAGCTTCCAGGCGATGATGTAGCGTGAGAAGTCGTCGAGCACGGTCGACAGATACATCCAGCCCCACCCGATGATCTTGAAGTAGGTGAAGTCGGTCTGCCACATCTCGTTCGGCCGCGTGGTTTTCGTGTGGAACTGATCGGCAGCCTTGATCACGACATAGGCCGGGCTGGTGATCAGGTCGTGGGCCTTCAACAGGCGGTAAACCGTGGATTCCGACACGAAGTAGCGCTGCCCATCGGTGAAGCGCACGGCCAGTTCCCGGGGGCTCAGCTCAGACTGTTCCAGCGCCAGCTCGATGATCTGGTCGTGGATGCCCGCCGGGATGCGGTTCCACACCCGGCTCGGCGCCGATGGCCGATCTTCCAACGCCTCCGGCCCGCCTTCGAGGTAGCGATCATACCAGCGGTAGAATGTCCGACGAGGGATGCCGAGTTGGTCCAGCGTGCGCTTGGCCGACAGGTGCGACTGCTCGACGGTTCTGATGATCTCGAGCTTCTCGGATGCGGGATACCTCATTCGTCGTTGCCCCCATCCGCGACCATGCTTTTTTTGAGCAGACGGTTTTCCAGTGTCAGATCGGCCACGCATTCCTTCAGGGCCCGGGCTTCGCGGCGCAGGTCCTGGACCTCTCCGGTGGTCGCGGCACGGGCGGTGTCGCCGGCCAGGCGGCGCTTGCCAGCTTCCATGAACTCCTTCGACCAGGTGTAATACAGGCTCTGGGCAATGCCTTCCTTGCGGCATAGCTCGGCGATGCTGTCTTCCCCGCGCAGGCCATCCAGCACGATGCGGATCTTGTCCTCGGCCGAAAAGTGGCGCCGGGTCTGTCGGCGGATGTCCTTCACTACCCGCTCTGCTGGGGCCTTGGCGGGCGATTTTACATTGGAGGATCTGGGCTTCATCTTCGTTCCTTCGTCACTACGACGAAGCCCAGATCCTCCTTAAATCACAACCTCAAATCTGTGCCATCGGTGCTGACGGCGGACATCGCCATGCTGCTGATCGTGCGCACGGCTTGGTGGCGGCGGCTGTTGTTGTCGGCGACGCTGTTCCAGCGCGGCGCGCCACCGGAGCCGATCGAGATCATCGACGGCGCGAAGGGGAACCAGACGTGAAAAAGCATTTCGACTATTTCATTCGCTCCTGGATCGATTTCATCTTCCTGCGCCCGCTGCCGGGCATGCGGCTCATCAAATGGGGCGTGACGCTGATCCTCGCGACCTTTGCCGGGTTCGCGCTGACGGTTGGCATCCCGACCGAGAACGGCCGGATTGATGTGTCCTTCGATTCCGGTGCCGGCATACCGGCCTTTGTTTTGGCGCTTGTCCTCACGCTCGCCTCCCTAATGATTATCGGTGGAGCACTATGGCTGATTGTCGATCTGCGACGCGAGAGCCGCAAGCAAGTGCTGGCGATCGAGCTGCGAGGGCTACGGGACATGAGTGGACAACCGCTCATCTCCGCGGTCCCCACGGGGATTATGGACCGGCGCGTCTCACTCCTACTCGATATCCGGCAGGGTGCGGACGGCGTTTTGCTTTCGCCCGAGCAGGCGTTGGCCAGGCTCGAGAGCCTACCGCACATGATCCATCAGAACTCGACAGGCCGGGACCGTCGCGACCTCACGGTCGTTGCCGGCGGCATGGCCGCGGTGCCGTTCGCCTTTCTGATGGGGGTTCTTCTAGATGATGAGGGCCGTGTGACCCTGCTGGACTGGGATCGGGCCCAAGAATGCTGGCGCGGTCTCGACGAACCAGACGACGGCGAGCGATTGGTGCTGACCGGGCTCGAGACGGTCGGTGATGCCAGCGAAGTTGTGGTCGCGGTCTCGGTGTCTTACCCGGAGGATCGGGTTGCTATCGCACATCGCTTCCCAGGCCTGCCGGTCATTCGGCTAGGGCTACCTGCTCCGACAATCGATCATCATTGGTCAGCGGCGAAACAGGCGGCATGGGCGCAGCAATTCTTCGACTTGGCGCGCCAGCTTTGTGCGACTAATGTCCGGCAAGTTCACCTTGTGCTTGTTGCGCCGACCAGCGTGGTGATCAGCTTCGGCCGCAGCTACGACAAGCGCAATCTGCCGGCACTCACCGTCTATCAATATGAGAATGGATCGCCAGCGACCTACCCATGGGGTATCAAGATGCCCGTCGCGAACGCGCCAGGCGCAACGCTTGTTCGCTCATGAATTTGAAATCTTCGGCTCGTCGAGTGCCACAAGGGCGAAACCGGAAGATGGTGTAGAGCAGCGAATTGGATGTCCGCTTTGGGGCAGAGTCGAGGGGCCCTTGGACGTCTGATAAGAGGGCGCGAAGCTGACTCCCGAACTTGCGGCGAAAAACGTCCGCTATCCCGATTTACCTTCCTATGAGCTGCCGTTCCGGATCGTCCGCAACGCCAGTCATTGCCCCTTATGAAATCGATGGCCCACCACGCTGGCGACCGATGGTCCAGTTAATGGCATCGCCACGCACAATGCCGGATACCTCTTTGCCGATATGGCGTTCGAGCACCGGCCGCCACGGCACGAGGGTAAATTCGCGGCTCTTTTCGATCAGCGCGTAGCGGCCCGACGCGAGTTCGACCGGCCGGCGATATAGGCCCTCGATGCGCTCGCCGTTTCGGGCTTCGGCATAGCCCAGCCCGAGTTCGCTGGAGAGCTGCCCGGCAACGCGGGCAAGTTCTCGCCGCCGCAGGGTGGCAAGCAGGTTCGTGCGGATAACGGTGCGCCCCTGTTCTTCCCGTGCCAGTCCTTGCGCTATCAGCCATTGGCGCCGCCGGTCGAGCGCCTCCCTCACTTCCCTGCCGAAGCCGGCATCGCGCGGGGGTTCCACTTCCGCGCCGACAAGCTGGCGATCGAGCCAGGTCGCGCCGTCACTGAACACCTGCCGGTCGAGCGGGAGCGCGGAGAGTGTATCGACGATTACCGGTGCAGTCTTCGCCCGCTGGGCCTCGAACGCGGCAGCGCGCTCGATATGATCGGGTGCAATGATCCATGTGCCATCCGCCTCGCGCTCGACCCCGCTTCCCTCTCTGGCCAGGCCCCTGCGCATTGCCTCCAGCCGCCGGACATGGGTTTCGGCAAAGGTCTGCGTCGCATTGGGATCGTGGCTCAGGTGGATGTCGATGCTGTAGTGCCCGCCATGGGCGGAGGCGATCTCGGTCACGGTGCGATCCACGGCGCGGGCGACCGTCGATTTCGGGTCGATCCGTACCAGCGCACCCGCCGGGATAGGATCGGTCGCATCCCCCTTGCCGATATCGACATAATGGCTGCGCCCATCGGTCGCATCGACGATCAGATAATGGCGGTCGTTGATCTCGTCGGACAGGCCTCGCTCGACCACCTGCCCGACGATTGGTATCATGGTCGCGGGATCGGCGATCGCATAGTCGGCTGCCACGCGCTCCAGCCCATGGTCGGTGAAGGCCCGCTGCATGGTGCGAATGATGTCGCCGCGCTCGCCCATCCGGCGCAGCACATCGTCCGTACCTTCGGCGAGCCGCCAGCGACCCGGTGCGATCTCGCCCGCAAGACCCAGCCGGCCAAGCTTTTGCAATCGCCCGGCGCGCAATGATTGCTGGACAGGATCGCGGTCGACAGCTTCTACGATCCGCTCTCGATCCATGTCGCGCAGCAGACGCCGGTCGATGCTCGTCAACCGTTCCTGCTCCATCTCGCGATGCAGCCGGTCGCTGATTTCCATATCGGTGCGCGGCCCCAGATCGAGCGAGACCAGTTCAGCGGCGCGTTCGCGGATGCCGCCTGTCAAATATTCGCGACCGATGACAAGATCGCGACCCCGCTCGTCCTTACCACGCACGACGATATGGCTATGGGGATGGCCGGTGTTGAAGTGATCGACCGCCACCCAGTCCAGCTTCGTGCCCAGATCCTGCTCCATTTGTGTCATCATGCGGCGAGTCAGCGACTTGAGATCGCCGTAGCTTTGACCATCCTCGGCTGAGACGATGAAGCGGAACTGATGCTTGTCGCCATCCGCGCGTTCGAGGAAGGCGCGGCCATCCGCCTTTTCCTGTTCGGCGGTGTAGAGCTGGCCCGGCGTGCCTTCACGAGTGACGCCGTCGCGCTGGATATAGCGCAGATGCGCGCGGGCGGCATTCATTCCCTTTGCCCGATCGAGCCGGACGATGCGCGATTTCACCATGACGCGGCGCTGACGGAAAGCGGCGAAACGATCGCGCGAGGCGAGCACGCGGCCGACGCCCACGCCGACACCCGAGCGGTTGCCGTGGAACCGGCCCCGGCTTCCTCCGCCGGACTTGATGCCGCCGGCGAGATTGGCGGCCTGCAAGACCTGGCTCATATAGCTGCGCCCGCGCCGGATCGGGGTGCTGCGCTGCTTGCCAAGACGTGGTTCGATCTCGTCGTCATCGGACATGGCGCATCCCTCCGGCTTCCGTCGATGGCGCCATGGGAAAGCCCAGAAATCCGGGGGCTTTGACGGGGTGTGGCGCCATAGCCTCCCGGATGGCGCCATCGGCGATCATCCAGAAAATGATGTGCAGACAATAAGTTATGGCGGAGTGCCCGAAGGGCATGGTGCCATTTCTTTGATCTTGCCTTACCCTTTCTCCCCTCGGAAACGCTCCCGTCCTTCCTCTTCCTGCCTTTGCCGCGATCATAGAAAAGGCCGGGAACGACGCCGGGCGACGCCGTTCCCCAAACCCCGTCAATCCTCCTGTCGCTGCCGTTCCAGTTCTGCCAGTGCAGCTTGCAATTCGGTCTCGATCTGTCGGATTTCGGCCGGATCGTCGTTCCATGACAGTTCCGCCTGAAGCTCGTCGATATGCTGCTGAATGGTCATCATCGCCTCCTGATCTTCGAAAGATGGAGGCTGCGCCCGGTATGGAGCGGGCCGGGTCAAGGACCGCGAAGCGGCCGCGCGAGCGGCGATGCCGGGCGCGATTTTTTCCGGCCTGGCGCCCAATCAATGAGGAGGGAACCGGCCTTGCCAAGCCGGGAAAAATCGTGTCCGGCGTCGTCCTTGAGGCGGCCCGTTCCATGCCGGATACTGGGCAATCTCGAGCGGATATCCTCCTCTCCCCAAACGCCGGGCCTCTCATTTCTGGTCCTCCCGCGACTGTTCCAGCGTCACGAACAGCGGGTTTTCTGGTGGCGCTTCGGTGGCTGGTGGGTCCGACTTGCTCACCATTCCTAGTGCGAAGAAGAGCCGCTTCCCCGACAGGATCTCAGGCGGCATCGTGGACGTGGCCGGTTCTCGCGCGAGCTGGGAGATATAGGCGCGCGTCTCGCCGGGAAGCGGCCTTCCTGTGCGCAAATGCTCGGCGTAACGTCCAGGACCGGCATTATAGGCGGCGAACAGACCGGGATATCCGAAGCGATCATACATGGCACCCAGGTAAGCCGTGCCCGCCAGGATATTGTCGCGCGGATCATGCGGATCGGGGCCAAGCCCGTGCCGGCGGCGCAGGCTTTCCCATGTGCCGGGCATGATCTGCATCAGTCCCATCGCACCGGCGCTGGAGGTGATCGGACGGCCATGGAGATGTGTCCGGCCACGGCTTTCGGCCTGCATGACGGCGGCGATCCAGGCCTGCGGCACGCCGAACCGGCGCGAAGCTTCGGCGATGAATGAACGCCAGCGTTCGACGGCCGGGGAGGTATGTTCCACCATTGGCGTGGAATTCGCGAATGTCGCGGACGGTATCGCGAGCGCCAGCAGCAGCGGCGTGAAGGGGCGGATCAGCGCAGCCATAATGGCACCGCCTTTCCGATCAGCGCGTCCTCATCGATCGGCCCGAAATAGCGACCATCGAACGAGTCCGGCGCATCCATCAGCAGGAGCACGCGCCCGCCCCGGAGCAATTCGCATCCGTTCCACCAGGGCAGCGGGCGGCCCTGCCGGTCGGCGGTGCGGCGATCCGAGACCTTCACGCCGTTGACGAAAATCTCGTAACCGAGCGCGCAGACATCATCGCCATCGCGCGCGGCGATCCGCTTCAGGAGCGGCACATTGGCGGGCAGATAATGGCGCGCGGCGGCAAGCGAGCGGACGCTTTCGGGCGTGTGCGCCAACACCATGTCGCCAGCGCGGAAACGGGCATAGGGATCAACCCGCCACAGCCCGATGGGGGCGCTCGCCGACGCATTCCAGATCAGGCGCGGGGCTGGCCGGATGGCGAAGTCGAGCGTCGTGGCAAGCCCGATCAGGGCCAAGCCGATGCTGCTTGCGATCAGGACCGGTCGGCGGCGCGCCCGAAGCTGGCGGGCGAGTGGCGGATGCCATTCGAGCAGCGGTGCGGGCGTGGGTTTCGGGAGCCGTTTACGCATCGCGGCCTCCCGTCGCCGGGGGTATTTGGCCGTTGGTGCGCGACCACTCGTCGAGGTCGTCGATATGGTAGCGGATGAAACGGCCATGGCGGCGGAAGCGCGGGCCGAGCCCTTTCCACCGCATCTGTTCGAGCGTCCGCCAGTTGAGGCCGATATAGAAGGCGGCCTGTGCGGTGTTGAGGAACGGGCTGCCCTTTCGCGCCCGCGCAGCGCGGGCGTTCGGATCGTCGTCGTCCATGTCTGATGCTCCTTTTTCGGGCATGGAAGCGACGGGTTCATCGCCTCGGATGCCGGAGAGCATTTGGACGCGCCGGGGTGCGCTCGGGCAGGCCCGGTTCAGCCAACCCCCGGATTCGGGCGATCCAGGAATTGGATACGCAAAGCCCCCGCGCTGGAGAGGACGCGGGGGCCTGCGAGCCGGTCAGGCGGCTTCGTTGACGATCACGGCAAGCACGTCGTCATCGTCCTGTCCGGCAGCGCGGCCGAGATTGGCGTAGATCGGCCACTGCGCGATCTGCGGGTGGAAGATGCGCAGCGAGATATAGGGCTTTCCGGTCTCGCGACTGACCTTGATCCAGCCAGCGCCGAGTTCGTTCGCACCGCTGTAGATGCGGAAATCGGGCTGGCGTTCGCTCGCCTTGGCGGGGTTGGGAACGATCTCGATGCCGACCGGATTGCGGCGGCCGAGGAGCGCGATGCTCCCGCGCATTTCGTTGGTTTCAGGGTTGCGCGAGACGATACCGAGAGTGGACATGACATAAGCTCCTTTGCTGTCCGCCGGAGCCGATCCCCGGCGATGCATGGACCGCGATGGGCTGGCTGGGACGCACGCACCCGAGAGGGCCGGAGCGTAAGCGAAGGACCGGGTGCGCGGATTATTTTGGAGCGTAGCGGCCGCGAGGAGCCGGAAGCGCAGCGACGGCGGGGAAAATAGTTCGTGCTCCCGGTTGCGGGCGTCCAGGACCGCCCATAGGTCCGACATGCAGCCGGGATCGCGCCCGGTGTGAGAGGCGAAACGGGGCTGGTTTTCTGCCCAAGAACGCTCTTTCGCTTCCCCGAAGCCTGTCGACATATGAGCGCAGGATCGCCGATCCGCACTCCGTAGACATGGGCAATTGCGCCTGTCACTTGCGCTCGCTCACCATGCTGATAGCATCGGCGGCGGTCGATCCGACCGGACCTGTCGCCGGGTCAAAACGGACCGGAAATACCCATCGACGCGCACCGATCCCTTTCGGGCCGTCACGTAATCGGCGACTGACGGCTAGCTATGAAAGGAACGGTCGCATGGCCGCGATTCTGCTGACGCCTGCCAATCTTCATCACCTCAAAAGCTGCCTGCGCGTGGCGCTCCCGTACGTCAAATCCAGCTACATAAGCGAGGGGCTGGCCGCTGCGCTCGGCTATCGCACCCACGCCGCGCTGCTGGCCGATATGAAGGCCTCGCCCGAAAAATATCCGCCGCTCGGGCGGGCTAGCGATGTGAAACTGGCCGAGCGGCTAAGTGATTTTAAAGTAACCGATTGTGTGGCGAGCGTGGAAGGCGTGGCCCGTGATGCCGTCCCCGACCCGATCTGGTGTGTCGCTAAAAGAGCGGATCGGGAGGCGAACAGCCGGTGGCACCAGCAATGTCGAAGGCGAGGATTTCCGCTCATCTTCGTCTATGTGACGGGGAAGTCGGCCCAGCTCGATTGGGATTACATTACGCTTGATCCGAAGAGGGAAGCACATCTCCACGATGAAGCAGGACTGGCATTGGAAGATCGGATGATCGCCAGTTTCCAGAAGAGAGCGGCCAACGATTTAGGTAATCCATCTTTCCGGGGAACGTCCTGCGTTGGGAGGATTGTGAGACTCGCTCCGGCGACCGCCCGCGCTCTGGCCGATGATTTTTTCGAGATGCTGTATACGCCGGTGCGCGCGGCATAGCCGCGTGTACCGGCGCGATTTTTCAGGCCAGACATGATGAAAGGGACGGCGGTTGCCGTCCCTTTCTTAATTCACTCTGCTGCGACGGCGTAGGGATCGACTGGCCCGATCTCGACGGGAAGCGGCGCGGGCAGCCCCTTGATATGCGGCTCGACCTGCTTCCACTTGGCGAGCGAAGCGAAAGGCCGGGCAGTATAGCTGGCGGCGGGGAAACGCAGCCAGCGGGGAACCCAGCCCTCGACCTTCCTGCGGTCATTGCTGCCGGTCAGGCAGTCGCGGACAATGGCTTTCTGCGTCTTCACCTTCTCCGCGATATTGCCGTCCGCAACCTTTTTGCCCGCCACTTCGCGTAGCATGGCATTCGCCATCTGCCGGTCACGGACAAGATCGAACAGCGCATCGTCGGGAGTCCATAGCGCGCCCATATCGACCTTGAGATAGCTGCCCACGGCCTCGACCACGGCGCTGCCTGCTTCCATCGTCTCGCCCATGACCACGGCAAGAATGGCGAGCACATCGCCGTCGCCAAGGGCGAGCAGCCGGGCGAAGATCGCGGCGGTTCCTTCGCTCCTGCCATTCCCGCCCGTGACGGTCGGTTCGTCGTGTGAGAAGTCCAGCAGCGCCAGAGCCGCGCGGCGTCTGGCATCGAATAAAGCTTCCGCCGTGCTGGTTTCAACGCTCTCGGCGGTCGCCTCATTGCGGCAATAGGACTTCTCGGTCTTTATGGTCCAGAGCGGCGATCCGGTGATGGCATGGGCGACCATCAGGCGCAGCGCCGCGCCGGGATGATCGGTCAGCACGGCGCGGGCGGCGGCATGGCGGTGGAGGTCGATATAGGTCTGCAAGCTGCTCGTCGTCTCGCTGCGCTGGTCGCGCGCTGCCTGTTTGTCGGCCTCGGTCTGACCCGATCTGGCTTCCTGCGCGCGGGCCTTCTTCGCCTCTTTGCCCGACAAGTAGCCCTCGTGGATTTCGACTTCGCCGCCATGGGTGATGCTGATGAACACCTTGCCGCCCTTGGTCTTGGGCGTCCGTTCATATTCCCACGCATGGAAATAGCGCCCCGGTTCCATGATTTCGACATCGGCCCAGTCATCGGAGAGAAGCTCGTCGCGCCTGACGGCGATGGCTTCATTCTGTGCGCGCCAGAACTGATCGGCATCGGCGAAAATGCCGTCCTCGCCGAACAGGTCCGCGACGATCTTGCTCTTATATCCGTCGAGCGGAAAGATCGCGTGTCTGGTGGAAATGGATGCGCCGCCGAACAGCCATGATTTGAGTTGCTGGCCGGTGGGGACATATTCGTCCGGGCTGTCGAACAGGGCTAGCCATTCCTTCTGCTGCGCCTTGGTCGCAAGGGTCAGATGGCGGACGCTCGCAACATTGATCTCGCCATCACGATAGAGGTTGCGGATACGGGGCAGCAGATTGCCGAGCGCAAGGATGCGGCGGACGTAGAGGTCGGTGAGGCCGAAGGTCTGCCCGATCTGTTCGGGCGTCCGGCCTTCCTTCTGCACGAGGCGGGTGAAGGTGTCCCATTGGGTGACTTCGTCGGGATCGAGCCTGCCGATATTTTCGATCAGCGAGGCTTCCAGCGCGGCGGCATCGTCGCCCGGCTCCATGATCGCGCATGGCAAGGCGTCCGCTTCGCCGTTTTCCTGCGCGGCGAGACTGGCGGCATGGAACCGGCGCGCGCCTGCGATGATGCCGAACATATCAGGCTTGCCCTCGTCCTCGCCGGGACGCACGATCAGCGGTACGATGACGCCGCGCGCCTTCACGGTGGGGAGAATGTCGGAAACGTCCGGAGCCTTGTCGGCATGGCGCATATTGGTCTTGCTGACGAACAGCTTGCCAAGTTCGATATTTGCGAGTTGCATGGGTCTTCACTCCTTCTTGGGGTGGACCGGCTCCGTTCACTGTTATGGGAATTGCGGCGGACGGAGCCGGACAAACGCGGAGAAGAGTCCGCGCGGGCTCATCCGTCCGGGTCGGGCGGAATCTCGGTGTTTCGGTTCAATTCACGCGCGCGCGCCGCCGTCGCCGGTAGCCGCTCGTCCTCAGTGACGCGGCTTACGATACGCGCGGCATCGGCATAGACGGTGAGGCCGAAGCGGGCGCGAAAATACAGGTCACGCTCGATCCGCAGGCCATAGGGAAGCCGGACCGATACGATTTCGGTGAGGCTGAAGGTGCCCATTTCCGGGCATCCGAAACCAAGGTCGGCCAGCCCGAACAGAGTGTCGCCGTCCTCATAGAGTTCCGATGCAAGCCATGTCGCCGCGCCGATGGGATTGAACAGCTTCAAGAGCGGCGCATGGTCGGGACCACATTCGGCCCCGTTCGCCAGCAGCTTCGCGCGGATGTCGGGAGGAAGCAGGATCATGCCGCCTGCCTCCCGTTTTGGTCTTCGCCATAAGCGAGGATATAATCTGCGGCCTTGCTGGCCTGGCCCGCTGCACGGAAGATCGCGCGGTTATCCTCGCGCATGACTTCGAGCCATGAGCCGACATAATCGGAATGGCGAACGGTCGGCGCGATGCCCAAGGCCGCGCAGATGAACGCGGCTGAAATCTCGGCGCATAATTCTTCGCGGGCATAGGGTTTGGACCCGAAGCGGCCGGTCTGGTCGCGGTCCAGCCGGGCGCGGTGGCCAGTCCAGTGGGTCTTATGCCGATATCGGCATAAATGTCATAATGCCGTGATCCGGATTATGCCGCATCTGGTCGGCAGCGCGCGGTTGGCAGTATGATCGCGCCAATCCCATTCGGCATAATCTTCGTCGCTCCAACAACATGGAGCACGACGATCATGCCTGAATATTTGCAGACCAGCATCGAGCCTTATCTGGACTCGTTCGCCGAGAGTTTTGCGGCGGAGAACTACACGCCCGCCACGATCAATGCCTATCGATTGATCCTGCGGAAAGTGGGCCGCGTGATGGATGCTGAGGGTATCAGTCCTTCGGCGTTGACGCTCGATATGGCCGAGCAGGTGGGCCGCCAGGTGCCGCGCAAGCATGCGGGCACGGCATGGCCGTATAAGTTGGCCCGTCGCTTCGCGCAGCATCTGCTCGATATCGGCGTGACGCAGCCGGTGCCGTTGACCGAGGTGCAGCAGGCGCGCGCGACACTGCTGGCGGACTTCGAGACCTATCTCGTCAAACAGCGCGGCCTCAGTCCGCGGAGCATCCCCCATACGATAGGCTTCGCGCGCCGCTTCCTCGACTATCGCTTCGGCGAGACGATCATCGATCCGGGCAGCCTGCGTCCCGCTGACGTGATCGGCTTCATGGAGCATGTGCTGACCAGCGCCCGTCGCGACAAGACGGTCGCCACCCATGTCCGTATCTTCCTTCAATATCTGTTCGGCTGCGGGGCCACGGCGACCAATCTGGCGCTGAGCGTGCCGAAGACGGCGAAGGTCTGGGGAGCGCGACTGCCGCGCCACCTGTCGCCGGAAGGCGTCGAGGCGGTGCTGGCTTGCGTGCGCGACAATCCCCGACATGGCGCGCGGGACTATGCGATGCTGCTGCTCATGGCCCGGCTTGGCCTGCGCGCGGCCGAGGTCATCGCGATCCAGCTCGATGATATCGACTGGCGCTCGGGCGAGCTTACGGTGCGTGGCAAGGGCCAACTGCACGACCGCGTGCCGATCACCGTGGAGGTCGGCGACGCGCTGAGCCGCTATCTTCGCGAGGAGCGAGGACCGGCGGCTTGCCGCACGATGTTCGTCACCCATCGCGCGCCTCATCGCCCGTTCAAGGATGGGCAGATCGTCAACGCCATCCTCAAGGATGCCCTCAAGGCGACCGGCCAGAAGCCGGCGACGCCCTATGTGGGATCGCACCTTCTGCGTCATAGCCTTGCCACCCAGCTCGTGAATACGGGCGCGTCGCTCGACGAGGTGGGCGACGTGCTGCGGCACCGCTCCCGATCATCGACAATGATATATGCCCGGCTCGACATCGACGGACTGCGATCGGTCGCGCTGCCCTGGCCGGTGGCGGGAGGCGCGCAATGAGCCTCGCCTCCCAGCTCGACCGCTATCTGAGCGTTCGCCGCAGCCTCGGCTACGACCTTGGCACCAGCGAGCGCATCTTGCGTCGCTTCACCCGGTTCGCCGACCACGAGGGCGCCGCCCATATCGATACGGCGCTGTTCCTGCGCTGGCACGCCACGCTGGCCGAAGCCTGCCCATCGACGCGAGCGGCGAGGCTCAGCATCGTGCGGCTGTTCGCGCAGTGGCTGAGCAGCTTCGATCCGGGGCACGAACCGCCGCCGCGCGGCCTCTTGCCGGGAGGCTTCCAGCGGTCGCGCCCGCATATCTACACCGATGCCGAGATCGGGTCGATCATCGCAGCGGCCGAGACGCTGCCATCGATCTACGGCCTGCGCGGGCTGACCTGCTCGACGTTGTTCGGGCTGATCGCGGTCACGGGCCTGAGGATCAACGAGGCGCTCGGGCTTGATCGTGATGACCTCGATACCGATCATGGCGTGCTGCGCGTCCGGCAAGGCAAGCTCGGCAAAGAGCGGTTGTTGCCGCTCGATCCGAGCGTCGTCGCGACGTTGATCGACTATCTTGCCGAACGCGACCGGCTGCTCGGCCATCCGGCCAAGCCGCTGTTCGTCACAGACAAGGGGACGAGGCTCACTGACTGCGCGGCCCGCTACAACTTCGCGCGGGCTTGCCAGCAGATCGGGCTTCGGACTCCACAGCCATACTGCAAGCATGGCCGGGGGCCGCGCATCCACGACCTTCGCCACACCTTCGCGGTGAAGACGATGATCGGTTGGTATCGCACAGGCAAAGACCCGGCGCGCGAGATGATCCGGCTGACGACCTATCTGGGCCATAGCGATCCCTCCAACACATACTGGTATCTGGAAGCGGTCCCGGAACTGCTCGATCTGGCGATGGCGCGAGCAACGGCCGATGGCCGGGAGGCAGTCCAATGAGCGCGGTTGCCTTGCCTGCGCTGATCCAGCGCTTCTTCACCGACCGGCTGTGCGTCCAGATGGAGGCGAGCCGTCATACGGTCGCAGGCTATCGCGACACGTTCCGGCTGTTGCTCCGGTATGCGAGCGCCCACCACGGCAAGCCGCCGGTCAGGCTCACGGTCGAGGATATCGACGCCGATCTGGTCGCCGACTTCCTCGTCCATACCGAGACGGCGCGTGGCAACAGCGCGCGCAGCCGCAACACCCGGCTCGCCGCGATCCGCTCGTTCTTCCGCTACGTGGCGATGAGCGATCCGACCTGGCTGCTGCACTGCCAGCGCATCCTCGCGATGCCCAACAAACGCTATGTGAAGCGCACGGTGACGTTCCTCGACGCCGACGAGATCGCGGCGTTGCTGGCAGCGCCGGACCGCACGACATGGGCAGGGCGGCGCGATCATGCGCTGCTGCTGCTCGCGGTCCAGACGGGCCTTCGGGCATCCGAACTGGTTGGCCTCACGCGCGGGGATGTCGTGCTCGGAAGTGGCGCACACATCCGTTGCATGGGCAAGGGCCGGAAGGAGCGCGCCACACCGCTTCGTCGCGAGACTGCCAAGCTGCTGGCGGCGTGGATCGGCAACGACAAGGACGAGAGCAGACCGCTGTTCCCGTCGATCCGGGGCGAACGGCTGAGCCGCGACGCACTCGAACATCTGGTCCGCAAGCACTGCCTCACGGCATCGCGCGCGTGTCCGAGCATCGGCGCCAAGCGGGTCACGCCGCATACGCTGCGCCACAGCACGGCGATGGACTTGCTTCACCACGGCGTCGATCCTGCGGTGATCGCGCTCTGGCTTGGTCACGAGAACGTCGAGACAACCCAGATCTACATCCACGCCGACATGCGGATGAAGGAGAAGGCGCTCGCTCGCGTCGCGGCTCCGCCCACCCCGTCAGGCCGGTTCCGGCCCGACGATCAACTCCTCGCGTTCTTGGAAGGGCTCTGATTATGCCGAACAGACGCATGGCCGATGCCCGGAAATCCAGCTTCCAGCGGAACCCATGCGGCATAATCCGGATCACGGCATTATGCGATAGCTCATGGAAGGCCGTCCGGTAGAAATTGATCTGGTCGCGGAAGGCCGGTTGCGGCGGCACGGCCACGAAATCGCCGCCGGGCGCATAATATGCCTTGTCGCCGCCGATGCGGAAATCCGCGCCCGTCGCCCGGATCAGTGCCTCAGCGTGTGGCACGATCTCGCGTTCCGGCAAGGGCGCAGCTTGCGTGGCCAGCGCGTTCAGGGCTTCTGGGCGCAGCCCTTCGCATTGGGCCACGTTGAAGACGGTGAACCTTTTCAGGAATGGGACGGCACGGGCGTCTTTGCCGGTTTCTCGTACCTTGGCCTTTTCGGCCTCGGGAATGAAGCGGTCGGCATAGACAACACAAGTTCCGCGCTCGCCCTTGCGGACGCTGCCGCCTGCTTCCAACGCCTGTTTGAAAGTGAGCCAGCATTGTGAGGGATAGTCCCCTTCGATGGCCGCACCCCAAAGCAAGAGAACATTGATCCCGGAATAGCGCCGGGCGGTGAGCGCGTTCATGGGCAGGCCAGGACCGCCTGCGACATGAGAATCCCACGGCTGAACCCACGGGAAGCGTTCTGCCTCCAGTTCGGAAATGATCTTGCGCGTCACCTCGTCACAGAGGCTCGCGCGGGGCTGCATCTTGTCCTCGCTGCCCTCTCCACGCGCGCGCCGTCTGCGGGAAAAGCCCATGCCTAGCCTCCTTCACTGGCCCAAAACCGACCGCAAACCCGCCGGGCGTGGGGGGTGGGCGGCAGGAGCGACCAGAAAGGCCCGCGCCCAAGCGGCGGGCGGCACCCGAGGCGGGGCGAAACGAAGAGAAGCAGCCAAGCGGAGCGCAGGCTTGCCGCCCGCCGCTGCGGGCCTATCAGGGCGCGCCGACCACCCTCCGCGCCCAAGGGGTTGCAAACCCGAAAACGCCGGCGCGCAGCGGCGCGCCGGGCAACCGACCGGGGGCGGGCACGCCCCCGGCACGCGTCAGCGATCGTGACCGAATGGCCGGGACGCGTGACACGCGGCCCGGTGGAGCATGGCGACGTCAGGAGCCTGGCGGAATAGAGCGCGACCGTCCGCGAGCGGACGGGACGCCACGGAAATCAGACTTCCCGCTACCAATCTCCATCCAACAGGAATCTTCGATATCCAATCTCGACACGCTGTTCGGCCAGTTTCAGCAGCCGTCCGATTTTCTTGCGCGAAGAATCAAAGCTCACCGCATCGGCCATTTTCGGTCCCAGAACGGCGATGACGGTTTCCCGCTGCCCCGCCCCGGCTCGGCGCGCATCGAGCACCTGCAAAGCCTGGACCCTTCGGGCCACGACCGGGTCGGCAGGGAACAGCGGACGCGGCAAGCGCCGAAGGCGCCAGAGAGCGGATAATCGCCGGAGCCCGAGAATCTGGGGAATAACATGCCGCAGCGACGGAACCGTGAAGGAGAGCCGCACCGGCCCGTTCAGGATCGTCGCACCGTGCAGTTGCAGCCGCACATGACGAAGTCCATCAGCGATCAGCACATGCTCTGTCCCGCCATCCCGCAGGACAGCAATGCTGAGCGGCAAGTCGCGAAAATCGAGCGCGTTGGCGTCACCGGCGACAGCCTTGCGTGCCCTGGCCTCCAGCACTGTCGGGTCCCTATCCGCGCGCCAGAAGGCAAGGCCGGTATCGGCGTCCTCGGCGAAATCGAAGCCCCCGTGACGCGGGCTCGCCGCCGGTCAGAGTCAAAACACGGATCGGCGGATCCGGGCGCAGAATATGTTCATGAACAGGCGATGCCGGCATATCGGCCATTTCGGCATGGCGGCGGGCAAACGCGAAATCGACGGCTGCGCGGCCTAGCTGGAAGAGCGGACGATAGGTCGACCCGTCTCTCCAGTCGCGTGCTGGCGCATCCGGCGTTTCTGCCCGCATGTGCGCGGTCCTCCCCTTGCGTCCCTGACGGACGGATCGGATTGAGGGCAGCCATCGTGGTGAACCGCGACTACCTCAAGACACGGCGAGACACCGTGAAGAACAAAGGTGCTCCTCCCCGTAAATCCGGTGATTGTTCAGATAGATTGGCAGTGGAGTGCGGCTATCGGCGGAGAGCTTTTTCATGCCGCCAGCCTTCGTTGGTCAAAATCAGTGAAGCCTTGTCTTCACCCTGCCGGACATCCACTGCCTTCGCCATTCTGGGGAAGGCCGCGCGCAGGCCGGGGTCGGCGCTCCAGGGCGCAATATCGTCGAGCCGGTAGTTGTAGCGGACCTGCGAAACACGCAGGCCCATCAACTCACCGGGCTGCGTCCAGGACATGACTTCGGTAATATGGCGCCGGGCGAAGCAGAGTTCATTGCGACCAAGAGAGGCGTCGGCCGCCTTGCTGATGACTTTGGCGCCTTCGCGGGTCGGCCGGTAGACGAGATAGTCGTCGACTCGATGCTTGCCGGAATAGGACGGCTGTTCCTCCTGCTTCTTCTCGATCGTCAGCAAGCCCGCCGCGACCATGGCCTCATAGCCTGTCCTGCTGCGGGAATGTGTGCCGACACGGATTTTCGCGGGCATGTCGCCGACGTTCACGCATTCGCCATGTTCGTCGAACCAGCTTTGCAGGGCCGCACGGAAATTGTCCTCGGTCGCATCCTGGACGCTACCGCAACTCGCCAGCAGGGCGGTCATCGCGGCCAATCCCCACCGCCGGCGGCCGGTCGATTGATGGGAATTATCCCGCTCCTCGAACCCTTCGCGTAAGTTCATCGGCGTGAACCGAGATAGAATTCGACCGGGATGGTGAGTTCGACTTCGTCGGGCATGTCCTTGGGAATGGCAGGCAAGGGCTGCGCGCGCTTCAATGTGTCGAGAGCCGCCTGATCCAATGTCGTGAAGCCGGAGCTTCGCAGCACCGATACGCTGAGGACGAAACCGGCCCGGTTCATCCGAAACCGGATCTGCACCGTGCCTTGCTGACGCGCCGCGCGAGCGCGCGACGGAAAACGGCGATAGTGTTCCAGATGCGCCAGCAACCGTGCTTCCCAGTTCTGCTTTGCATCGCTGGAAAGTTTGGCCGCGGCAGGCGCTGCGAGACTTTTGGGCGCTGTGGTTTCGGGAACGGGCGGACCCGGGTCGATCACCGCTTCCACTGGCTCGCGCACTTCACGCACTAACGACGTGGTCTGGGGAAGCTGCACCATGGGCGGCGGTGCCACTATTGCGGGCTCTGGCTTGGGTCGATCTTCCTGCCGTTCAACCTGCTTTGGACCAGTGGCAACCTCACGAGGCGGCTCCGGAGGGGCTGCGAGAGGCCGCAATTCCACGACCAGCGGAGCGGATGGAGAAACGACCATCGGACGCACGACCCGCCATGTAAAGAACACGCATCCCAAGACCAGCGCGGTGATCATGGAGGTGCCGGCGATTCCGAACAGCCGCGTCCGCCAGTCCATCGGCTGATCGCAATAGCGGCTATGGCTCGGAGCGACAAAAATGGCCTGGGTCGGATCGTCCCTGTCGCCTTCGGCGGTACGTTGATCAAATCGATAGGAAACTATGACGGTGTTGCTGGCGAGCAGTCCATCTTCATCGTCCGGCACCCGTTGCAGATTATCCCTCATTGCTGATCCCCGGCGTCGGACGGCGGATGATCCATATGGCGGCAGCCAGCATCCCCGCCGCCACGGCGAGGGCCAGACCCATATTCGGCCTTACGTGGAGCCAGAACAGCCCGTAACCGGCCGTCATGCCGATGCAGGCCGCAACCTTGGCATGACGAGGAACGGCGCCTGTTTCCCGCCAGGCGCGAAGGCCGGGGCCGAAGCGGGGGTGACCCAGAAGCCAGGCTTCCAACCGAGGTGAAGATCTCGCAAAACAGGGCAGCGCCAGCAGCATGAAGTCCGTGGTGGGGAGGAGTGGCACGAAGATGCCGACAAATCCCACTGCCACCAACGACAGCCCAAGCACCAGCCAGCTGGATCGGGCTACAGGCCCGCGCCGGAGCAGGGCTTCGGTCGCGGGCTTGGTGCCGGGTTCAGCCCCAGGCTCAGCCCCAAGTTCAGCCAACGCGGGCATCGACCAATGCCTGTACACGCGCGAATGCAGCATTCGCACCTGCCACCGCGCGGGCGTCTTCCTCGGCAGACAGTTGCGCCGTATCGAGAGCGGCGGTGAACGCGCGCCAATGTGCGGCCGGCCCATCGGAGGCAGGCGCGAGATGCCGCGCGCCATGGTCGTCGGAAAGCCCGATCCTGGCCGCTTCCTTGCGGAGTAGGGCCGCGCCCATGTTCGACCCTTCGGCCACATAGAGCCAACCCAGCGCCGCAGAAATATCTATGACATCGGTCGCCGAAAACGCCGGAGGCGTGTCGTCATGAGGATGGGGTAGGCCGAGGTCAGCAAGGTCGGCGGCGATCAGCGGCAGGCGTCGCCGTTCCATCAAGCCGGGCAGAAGCGCCTGCAAGGCTGCATTGTCATACAGCGCGTCGATGTCCCGATGGAAAAGATACTGGACCGTGACGAAACGGCCATAGCCTTCAACGGTAGCGAAGGAGGCGGCCGCCATGATCGACTTGTCGAGCCGGTCATGGGTTTCGTGGGTAAGCGCCTTCAAACGCTTGGCGCGGGAAGGTTCGAGAATATCAGTCTTCATAGATGCTCCTCTTGCGATGAAAAAAGGGGGTTTGGGGCAAGCAGTCCGAAGGCAGGACGCGCGGCCAGGTTGGCGGAACGCTAGAAGGCATAATCCATCCTCACGGCCAGGCTGGTTTTCCGGTAGGAGTAAAGCCAGTCGACGGTGCTGCTGACGCGGCTATGTTGGACAAGAAGACTGGGCGTCAGGCCGGCAAAACGCAGCGCAGGAAACCGGACATTGGCGACGTAGTTCTGTTCGCGATCGCGGCGCTTGGCCTCCAGCAGTTCGCTGTAGGCGCGATAATCGCGCTGCCGCAGCGAAGCGAAGGCGAGCAGGCTGACGGCCTGCCCGAACTGCTTGTTCACGCCGAGCCGCAAGCCATATTGGCGGTAGGCATTGACCGGATCATCGGCATCCTTGGCGGAGAAGTCTGGCCCTGCGAACACCGTCCAGCCGTGCGGGAGCACTTTCCAACCAGTCAGCAGCACCTCGATCAATGCACCGTCATGATCTTGGTAGGACGGTAGACGGTAGGTGAACCAGCGACGGCTGGCCTCGATCTGGATCGCGGTCGTCGCGGAAGGATTGACCATCGTTTCCGCCCGGATGCCAACGGCATCGTAAAGGATATCCGGCCCAAGCGATCCTATGTCGAACGTTGGCGACAGCGTGAAACTGGTCCGGGCGGTGCGGTAATCATAGCCCAGTTGCGTCGTCAGCGTGGTCTGGCTGTACCTGCCATGGTCGGGATAGATATCGCCGTAGAACAGCACGCGCCCGGTAATGCCGCTGTGTCCGCGAAGCGGAATGCGGCGGCTGATGCTGCTCTCGAAATTGATGCCCGTCGCCTCAATCGGATCCGGCACCTTGCGGTCGATGAGGCAAGTACCGTCCTCTCCTGTGAGCAGGCAGGTATAGCTGGCCGAAGACTGGTTGAGATTGCTGCTGTAACCCGGACCCAAGGCGATCGAGCCCTGCCAGCCGCGCCGATTGGCGAGAGCTTGCGTAAAGCTGTCGATGGTCCGAAGGACGCCTGCCGCCTTGTCGCCGTCGTCCGAAAGGGCGGCGCGGGCGGCTTCGAACAGACGGCGCGCCTCGCGATCCTTGTGGTTCTCGAACAGCACGCGCGCCAGCTCAAGTTGGCCAGGCACGAAATCGGGCTGCAGGCCAAGAAGTGTCCGGTACTGGCGTTCGGCCTCACGCAGTTTGCCGGCAATCCGCGCAAGCGCCCCCCGCGCATAAGCGACAAGCATCGGGTCACGATCTTCGAATGCCAGATAGGCTTGGAGAAAGCGCCGGACGTCTGGCCATTGCCTGCGTGCAACGGCGACATAGAGCGCCTCACCAACCTCGCTGACCGTATTGGCGACCGCGTACGTCTTGCCGTCGATCTCGATGGTCGATGGAACGCCGTCCAGATCGTCGGCATCCTTCAGCAATTGCCGTTCGACCTCGGCGTTCTGATTATCGAGGCTCTGGTCGAGGCGCAGCCGGGTATCGGCATTGCCCGAAGTCTGCGCCGCCGCGGTGCCAGCAAAGGTGCTAGCCATGGCAAGGCTCCAAGCAAGCCGGTACAGAAATTGGGCGCGATAAATCGTCACGAAATGCGGGAGCCCTGATGGAAGAAAGGGGAATGGCCGGGAAACAGAGGCGCCATGCGGCACCCCTGTCCCATTGCCGTGTCGGCTGCGAAGGTTCAGTTCTTTGTGCCACCGAACGCGGTGTTGTATTGGCGCGCGGAAGAGAAGTTCACGATGCCGGCCAGAGCGGCCGCGTTTGCGCCGAAGAAGCGGCCCGAAACGATGCCACTCGACGCCACGGTACTACCCGACTGCGTCGCTGTTGCGCCGGTGCCCGCAAAGTTGGTGCCAGCGATCGTCGCCGTGCCGATGTTGACGGCATAGCCCGAGCCGGAATTGGCGATGCTGCCGGTCAGCGTCCCCGACGTGCCCGACCCGAAGTTGGCTGTGAAGGTGCCGGTCAGCAGGCCCTTGTTGGCATAATCGCTGACGCCCTTGACGGAATAGGTCGCCGAACCACTGGTCGGAACGGTGGTCGTGCCGCCATCATCACCCGCATAATAAACGGTGTGCGTACCGTCCCCGACACTCGACGTCTGCGACCATTCGCCGAAGTAGAGGTTGGCGCTGCCAACCTTGGCGAAATGAAAGACGCCAAGATTGCTGTGATCGGTGGGGACGCTGGTCCCGGCGTTAATGGTGCTGACTCCATTGCCATCGGTCCCGACCGAGGATTGCAGGCCCTGGAAATCTACGAGGTTGCTGAGCCCCGTGGCCGGAACCGCGATGCCTGGTCGTCCGGATACGTGTGGCCCGCCGTTTACGGTACTGGTGCCGACCACGACTTCGCTGGTATCGCTGGAGGCCCCATAGATGCCGGCATGGGCAGTCCCGGCGAAGAATGCCGATGCGGCGAGCGCAATGGCAATCCGGTTGAGATTCGAGAGTTTCATGCTAGTTCTCCTACGTTCGAGTTGCCTGCGAGCAGGCGCTTGCACCCAGGGTTCGCCACCGCATCCATGTCTTTGTGAGGGATCGGGATGTGGCGGCGGCCCTGAATTTCCATGATCAGAACCGGCCAGTCAGGCTGAGGCGGACCGTGCGACCCGGAGCGGGATTGAGCGCGCGCGTCAGCGGATCGGCATAATATTTGTCGGTGAGGTTGGTGCCGACGAGTTCGGCGGAAAACCGCTCGTTCAACCGAAACTGCACATAGGCATCGAGGGTCAGCGTCTCGCCCCAGGCATATGGAACGTTGAGCGCATAGCCGTCGATCGGGTCGTCGCCGCCAACCAGTTCGGCCAAAAGCGGATTGTCATATTTGCTGTACCAGGTGAGCCTGCCACCGACTTCAAGCCGCCGTTGAAGGAAACGCCCACCGACGGTCCAATTGACAGTGTCTTCCGGAGTTGCCTGGGTGAGCAGATAGCCGCCGAAAAAGCCATATTTGACGCAATCCGGTACCCGGCCCGATCCGCTGTCCATCTGGACGGCGACGCTTTCGTCGCAGACCTTGTTGGTGGTCATGTGGCCCGCCTCGATCTCGGTGAAGAACGTGCCATTGTCGTAACGGGCTTGAAGCTCGAAACCGGCGATGACCTGCTTGTCGATGTTGTTGAACATCAGCCGGGTGGTGCGTTCGATCACGTTGTGCGTGGTGTTGCGATACCAGGTGAACTTGATGTCGGCAGCCTGATCGGCGCCATGTAAGCCGAAGAGGTCTCGAAGATCCTGGACGTAAGCTGCTTCCCAAGAGTAGAGATGTTCCGGCTTCAAATCTTCGAGCGGGTTGAAGGACGCCGAAAAGCCGAGCGTGCTCTCGAACATGCTGGGGAAGCGATAGGCTTCGGCATATCGCAGATAGGCTCGGCTGCTGCCGCTAAGATAGACGGTGGCCGACGCCATCGGCGCCCAGCCATGGCCTGACTTGCGCTTGGATTCGCTGGGAGTGAAGGCCTGCTGATTGGCGAGCGCCTGACAAAAGCCATTATAATTGGCAAGACTATCGACGAAGCCATTGGCGCAGAGATTATCGGCGCGATGGTAGTTGCCGTTGGCATCCGCTTCCCAGGGCGACGTGTGATCGACCGTGAAAGGATAGGGGTTGGCGGCATAGGCCTGGGCTTCGCTCGCCGCGAGCATGTCCGCGAG
This sequence comes from Sphingobium baderi, assembly GCF_001456115.1. Lineage (NCBI taxonomy): Bacteria > Pseudomonadati > Pseudomonadota > Alphaproteobacteria > Sphingomonadales > Sphingobiaceae > Sphingobium > Sphingobium wenxiniae. The sequence continues at coordinate 397,166 of NZ_CP013264.1, forward strand.
TTCAGATGGAAAGCCGAACCCTTCCCAGACCGCTTTCCGATAGGCCGTATAGGCGTCTACACTGGTTTCTTCCGTCTGGTAGGTAATCGCATAGCTGGTGGGAACATAGGCCGTGAACTGGTCGGCATTGCCCGCAGCGATCTGTTCGCGCAGAAAATCGTCTACCGCCCAATAGCCGGAATAAGTGAACCCCGCGTTGAACTTGAGGAAGCTCGCTGGGCGCCATTCGGCCTTGAGGTCAATCCGATATTCCTCACGCCGCCCTGCACGCGGGTATTGCCGCCAGCCGTCGAAGACGCCGTTCCATTCGTCCATCGACCGCAATTTTTCATGTTGCCAATTGCCCTCCAGCAGCAAGTCGAGATGCGAAGACAGTTTCATCTGGTTGCTGGCAGAAAATCCGATCCGGTTGTTCTGCGAATTGGCGATCGCCGTGTTGCGCAGGATGGGATCGTCATAGGTGGCGTAATTCGGAAAACCGCCGGCGCTGTAGGTGTGGCTGGCCGTGCGGGTCACCCAGAGATTCGCCTTCAGGTCGATCCACCGGCTTTCCGGCTGCCATTTATATTCCGCATTATAGGCCTGGGCATGGATGCGGCTCAGCGGCCACTGGATCGCTCCGAAATCGTCGGCGGAAAGGATGCGCGAAGGCATGATCTCGCCATAGTTGGACTTGCTGTCGCGGAAGCCGAACTGGAGATACTGGTCATCGGCAATGTGCCAAGTGCCCTTGAATAACCAGGATCTGGTTTCAGACGAGGTATTCGGTACCTCGTTGCCGGGCTCATAGCTGAGCGCCATGCGCTGCATGTAGGTCGCGGCGGATTGCTCAAGGTCGTCCTGCGAATAATAGCCCGCGCCATTTTTCCCCGAGAAATAGTTGCCGCGCTTGCGCCAGGCGTAGGCGCCAAACAAGTCTATGTCGCCGATACGGCCGGCGACTGCCAAGCGCGCCGCCTTGTCGCCCATGGAAAAGAAGTCGTTGTCGTCCGCCGTGCGCAGATTTACGCGCAGCGAAGGGTCATTATAGGGCGAGGTCGGATAGCCCGCTGTTCCGGGAGAGCCGGGAAAGCCCTCCACGTCGCGATAATCCTGCCCCGTCAACAACGTCGGCAGGCGCGGCGAGGTGGAATTATTGCCACCCTCCAGCTTCAGTTCGAAACCGAATGTCTGGTCCGGTTGCAATATGTCGTCGGCATCGAGCGTGTTGATGACGACCGCGCCGCCGGTCGATCCGTTGACATCGCGCGTCGAGACCGGTCCTTTTAGTACCTGAACGCCAGCGATCAGGCTGGGATCGATATAGCTGCGGTTACTCGCGCCATTATAGCCGCGCCAGACCGTCAGCGCCTGTTCGGTCCCGTCGATGATGACCGGCACGCGCCCCGGCCCCTGCGTGCCGCGAATGCTAGGATCGATCGCGCCACTATTGCGCGCGTCCCCGCTGAAGACATTGACCATGCCCTTCAGCACGTCGGCGGGATTGGTGCCCTTATAGCGCTCGACTTCCTCCTTGCCCATGTAGGTGGAGGAAAGGTCCTGATCGTAGACGGCGTCCTTTTGTCGTTGGTCACGCTCCGCGCCGGTTTCACCGGCCGGCATGGCGCTGCCCTCCACGCGCAGGGAACCCAGCGCGATCGTATCGGACGCTGTCGGGTCCGCTGACGCGATGGATGCGGAGCGCAGCGACACGATGTTGCCGTCGATCCGCGCCACAAGGCCGGTGGAGGCAAGCAGGCGGTCCAGTGCCTGCGACGCGCTCATCGTACCTTTGACGCCCCGAGAGGAAAGCCCCCGGACCTGATCGGCGTCCATGCTGACTTGGAGACCAGATTGCCGGCCAAAATCTGCCAGTGCGTCCGCGACCGATTGCGGCGCGATGTCGAACGAGCGCACTTCTTCAGCAACGGTTACCTGCGCCCGTACAGCCATTGAGATACTCAAGCCACCAATGGCGACCGAAGCGAGCAGCGCCCGCACCCAGAGTTGACGCCTCCCAAACTCCCGGAAAATACCCCCCGAATTCACTTGACCAATTCCTTCCGTCACAGTTCGATGACTGACCATATTCGCTAATGCGAGTCAGTCGCATAAACTTAACGTTGGAACGCCGATGAATTCCGGAAAAATCTGAAGAACAGAGCAAAAAGTGATGTCGCGCCTAGCGGACAGTCACGATCCGCAGCCACGGCGAGACATGGGAAACCGAAACCTTATGCGCTCGCGCCAGTGCCTTCAGCGCAAGATCGGGATCGCGCAGATCATAGATCCCGCTCACGTGCCGGTCACTCAGTCCCGGGCCTCTGGCGATGATATAGCCTTTGTACCAGGGACGGATACGATCGATCACGTCGCCAACTGGCAGATCATTGACGATAGCGATCCCATCGCGCCAACTCGCCACGCGGTCGGGACGGACAGTGCCCCGTGTAACCACGGTTCCATCCGTCGACACTGACTGGCCCGCCACCAGTTCCACGCGATCCGATCGCATCCCGTCCGACGCAGTCACGGCGACACGACCGCGCTGAACGGCAACATCCGTACCGCTGCCCGTTTTGCGCACCGAGAAGGCCGTGCCGAGAACGGTGACGGTGTTGTCTCCGGCTATGACCTTGAATGGATGTGCTTCGTCGTGCGTGACGTCAAACCAGGCTTCGCCGCGAAGCAGTTTCAACCTGCGGCCCGCGGCATCGTTGGAAAAGGCAATTGCCGTGGCCGGCGCCAGTTGCACCCTGCTCCCATCGTCAAGCGTCACCTGACGGAGTTCTCCGGCCCCGGTGGTCGCATCAGATTGAAGCTGAAGCGCGACATAGGGCACTGCAATCCAGACAAAGCAGGCGGCCACGGCAAGCGAGGCGAGCGCACGCACGGGACGGATGGTCCGGAACCAGGCAGGTTTGCTCGATCCCTCGGGCAGGTCGGTCATGTTCTGAGGCAGAGGGCCCGCAAGCACTATCATGTCGGAGACCCTCGCAGTTTCCTCCCAGGCGGCGAGGTGAGCCGGACTGGTCGCGAGCCAATCCATGAATTCCGCGCGCAGTGTATCGTCTTCCGGGGCATCCTCAAGTTGCACCAGCCACGCGGAGGCTTGGCGGCTGAGATCGCCGCGCTGGCTATGATTCTTGTCAGGCCTCGTTTTCATCCCCGCTTCCGCATACCGTTCTGCACTGTCCCACTGACGAATGTTCTGAATGGTTTCATGCATTGAACGAACGGGACGCCAAGCATTCCGGAAAATTCAGCAGAAGGTCAATCACGGCGCCGCAGAGCCTTCTTGCAATGTTCTACGCCATCCATCACCAGTTCCTGCGCCAAGCTTTTCGAGATGCCGAGTTCAGCGGCGATCTCCACCAGTTTCATCTCCTCGAAACGGTGCATTTCGAAAGCTCGCCGGGTCCGAACGGGCAGTTGCGCCATGGCCTTGTGAAGCAGCGCCAGTTCGTCCTTCGCTTCCAAATGCTTCTGCTGAGAGGGTTCATCGCTCGCTACCAATGCGGCGGCGATGGTCGCATCTGATGCGAAGACCTGATTTTCGCGCGCCCGGCGCCTGTGCCGATCCAAAACAAGGTTATGGACGATGCGGAAAAGATAGCCTTTGGGTTCGTCAAGCACGCGCGCACTGGCCGCTGCACGGAAACGCAGCCAGGCTTCCTGCACCACATCCTCAGCCTCGGTCGAATCCCCCGTAAGTCTTGCCGCGTAACGGAGAAGCTCCGCCTGAGCGGCGACGAAGACCTGGAGGGAATCCATCTTGGACACCCGCACCGGCTCCCCTTGTTTATCAATGACAACCAGCGAGATGCGTAGCACTTCACTTATTGCGAACCAATCGCAAAAATTCTCGCAAGCTCATGATCCGACGATGTCCAGTGCCATGCACGCCACAACGGAAGGAAGGGCGCTTGGTCATTTTCGCATGGAATGCGTTCAGATTTCCTCGGTCTGACGCGCGCTCAGATAAGTGCCCAGCAAGTCGCCCGGATCGAGATCAAGTGCTCTTGCCACCGCTACGAACTCGACCACATCCACTCGGCGCTCCCCCAACTCATATTTGGCAACAAAGGATTGGTGGCGTCCCAGCCGTGTCGCCAATTCGGTTTGCGTCAGCCTGGCGTTCTTGCGGGCATCGATCAGGATTTCCCGAAGTTTCTGTTGTTGTGGTGTGCGAAGTGAACTGGGCATCGGGTCCGGCAAGTTGAAGGGGCCGGAATTTCCTTTGATCCCAAATTCGGATTATCCCATAACGGGATTAGAAGGGCCTGTGTCCAATATCGGAATGCCAGAAATGGTCGAAATCGAACCTGCGGTCGCTGATCTCGCTCCTACGGCAGATCAACTCACACCGTATGATGAGGCAAGGCTGCGCTTGTATCTGCGGCTCCTCGACGCCGAAGCCGAAGGTGCGGACTGGCGGGAAGTTGCTCGAATTGTGCTGAAGCGCGATCCCGCCCGAGAACCGGGGCGGAGCCGCCTGTGTTGGTCCACCCATTTGAGCCGTGCCCGGTGGATCGCTGGGAGGTGCTTCGGCGAAGCAATCAGCCCTGGAACAAGAAAATCGAGAAGAAAATAGTTGTCATCGCTGATCGCGATAATGGGCCTTGCTTCATTCTGATCCGAAGAAATGTAAGCAGTGAAAAAGCCATTGGCCTAATAGGCGATGACAACATTGCGTCATGCGCCGACTTCAAGGCAATAGCACGCTTTTAGTCCGCTTCGGTACATCTCCGTAGTCTGCGGAAGCGATGCAATTTGGGACGCCGGTATCGGCTCTCACAACCCACTCCCTCTTGCAAATGAGAATGATTCTTATTAGCGAGTCGTTTGCGAGGTGCGCGACGGTCGAACGTGACACGGCGTCGGTCGGATTTTTATGAAAGCTGAAGGGGTCAGATGAGGGATTGTCTATTTTGGAGTGCGGCCATCATGGCGATGGCCACGGCGCAAACGGCCTGGGCCGATGATGCGGATGGTGCCGCCGCCGAACGCCGCAGCGACATCATCGTGACCGGGATTGCCCAACGGGTGGACGCTGCCGCCACCGGCCTGCCACTCACGCTGCGCGAAACACCGCAATCGGTCACGATCATCGACCGCGAGCGGATCGACGATTTCGCGCTCACCAACGTCAATGACCTGCTTGACCAGGTGGTCGGCATCAACGTCGAGCGGACCGAGACCGATCGCACCGAATATGACAGCCGTGGCTTCGACATCACCAATTTCCAGGTGGACGGCATCGGCCTGCCGCTGCGCTGGGGCATCCAGTTTGGCGATCTCGATACCGCGCTGTTCGAGACGGTGGAGGCGGTGCGCGGCGCCAATGCCATCATGACCGGGGTGGGCAATCCCTCGGCGACGATCAACTATGCCCGCAAGCGGCCGACGAAGGATCTCCAAATCTCGGCATCGACGATGCTCGGAAGCTGGGATCACAAACGCTTCGAGGCGGACGTCTCGGGGCCGCTCAATGCCACAGGTACGGTGTCAGCGCGGCTGATCTACGCGCATGACGATCATGACAGCTATCTCGACAACTATCACGTCAATCGCAACGTCTATGGCGCGATCGTCGTGTGGGACATCACGCCGCAGCTGACCGCTACGACGGGCTACACCCGGCAGGAGAATGACGCCGACGGTGTGCTTTGGGGCGCCTTGCCTCTCCTCTATTCCAATGGCGAACGGGTCGCATATCCTTCGTCCGCGTCGACGGCGGCACCCTGGACCTATTGGAACGTCCACGACCAAAGCGCCTATGGCGAACTCGCTTATGCCGCCGAAGGCGGATGGAATGCCAAGGCGCGCTTCACCTATAACCGGCGCGATTCGGTCGCCAACTTGCTCTACGCCTATGGCTACCCCGATGAGGCAACGGGGCTGGGCGTAAGCGGCGTGACCGGCATCTACACCTCGCCGTCCAATCAATATCTCTACGACGCCTATGCCTCCGGCCCGGTGACGCTGTTCGGTCGGCGTCACCAACTGGCGTTCGGCCTGTCGACCGCGAAAATGGACAGCCGGGAATATGAAGACTTCTCGAGTACGGTTCTCGATTATCCCGCTGTCAGCGACTGGGCGTTCAATGGCGTCGATCTCGCCCGGCCGTCATATCCCGGCGCTTATCGTGCAGAGAATGTGACCGACCGGCTGACGCGGGCCTATGGCGCCATGCACCTCAACCTGGCCGACCGTCTCAAGGCCGTGGTCGGTGCGAGCGCAATGTGGCTGAAGACGACCGGGGATTCCTATTTCGTCGATCAGTACCGCAAGGACAGCAAGGTCAGCCCTTATGCCGGGCTGGTGTTCGATGTAACGGGCAATGTCTCGCTCTACGCAAGCTACACCGACATCTTCAATCCGCAGAAGGAAGCGGACGCCACCGGTCGTCGCCTCGCGCCCGCCAAGGGTACCAGCATCGAAAGCGGCATCAAGAGCGAATGGTTCGACAAGAAGCTCTACGTCAGTGCGGCGCTGTTCAAGGCAAAACAGGACGGGCTTGCCGATGCCATCGGCGTGTTCGGCGATGCCACCTGCGGCAGTACCGGGCCGATCGGCGATGCCTGCTATGCCGGCGTCGATACGACCTCGGAAGGCTTCGAGATTGAGGTGACGGGCCGCGTGACCGAAAATTGGTCGATCAGCGGCGGCTATACCGGGCTCAGGGTCAAGGATCAGGACGGCAATCCCACCCGTACTTTCGTGCCGCGCCGGTCACTGAAACTCGCAACCACTTATGAAATTCCTGAATTGCGCGATCTCAAGCTTGGCGCGCAGTTTCGCTGGCAGAGCAAGACCAGCATCGTCGATGCGGGTGTCGTCGATTACGGCATCGTCACCGACCCGGTCACCATCACCCAGAGCAGCTATGCCGTGCTCGATCTGATGGCCGGTATCCGTCTGGTCGATCACCTGCGCGCCAGCGTCAATGTGCGCAACGTCACCGGCTCCAAATATCTCGGTAGCCTCAAATGGGGGCAGGCCTTCTACGCCGCCCCGCGCAGCGTGCTGGCGACGCTCAGCTTCAGCTATTGATCAGATCCGGGGGGAAACGAATGCACTACCGGCTGCTGTCCAGCGCCATCTGCCTGGCTTCGCTTCTTCCAGCATCCGCCGCCTTTGCCGACACGGATGCGGGTGCGGATGCGGACAATCCCGGCACCATTGTCGTGACCGGGCAGCCTTTCGTCGAAGGCGAGATCAGCAAGTCTGACGTGCCGCTGATCGAGACTCCGCAGGCCATCTCGGTGGTCTCGGCCGACACGATCCGTGATCAGGGGATCGTCGATCTCAACGATGCCCTGCGTTCGGTCGCGGGCGTCTCGCGCAGCTCGACTTACGGCTATTATGACGCCTACACGATCCGTGGTTACGACACCGCCTATGACAGCCTTTATCTCGACGGACTGATCACTCACAGTGCGGCGGGCACCAATTACGAGCTTTCGGGGCTGGAACGGGTCGAGGTACTCAAGGGCCCCGCGTCCTCGCTCTACGGTGCGGCCCCGATTGGAGGCGTGGTCAACCTTGTCAGCAAGCGGCCGCAGGAGGACAGCTTCCTACGCGCCCAGTTGGCAACGGGCTCCTATAACCTGATCGAGGGCAGTATCGACGCCAATGCGCCGCTCGATAGCAGCGGCACCTTGCTGTTCCGGCTTAATGCGCTGTTTCGCGATTCTGACGATTTCGTCAAATATTCGGGCAAGAACCGGATCTTCGTCGCGCCTGCGCTGACCTGGGTTATGGGATCGGATACGCACCTGACGCTGCTCGGGCGCTGGCAACGCGACCACGACAATCCATGGAGTCCACTTCCCGCCGAAGGCACCGTGCTGCCCAACGCCAACGGTCCGATCCCCTATGCCTTCGCCATTGGATTTCCTGGCGACCAGAAGGCCATTGCCAATCAGGATCGCTGGTCTGTCGGCTATCTGTTCGACCACAAGTTCACCGACTGGCTGAGCTTCAACCAGACGCTGCGCTATACCCACGCCAAGACCTACTGGAACAACTGGATGTTCGCCGATGGCTATGTCGACAGCGACTATGCGGGCGGCGTGCAGCAGGGCCATGTCTTCGGCTACGACACCTATGGCCCCTTCTACGAGACAGACAAGCATTTCGGGGTGGACAACCGGCTGACGGCGAAGGTCTCTACAGGCTCCTTCAGCCACAATGTACTGGCGGGTATCGATTACCGCAGCGCGGATACCAGCTATCATGAGGATGGCGGCGAATATACCTTCGTCAACACGCTGGACTATCTCGATCCCGACTACACGGTTCGCCTGATCCATGATCCGGCTCAGGCCTATACCGGCGGCGGCAAGTCGCATCAGACCGGTGTCTACGTGCAGGACCATATCGGCTATGCCGACAAGATATTCCTGACGCTCGGCGGCCGGTGGGACTGGCTGCACAACGAAGGCGGCACGGTGACCGCGTTCAGCCCACGTGTCGGCCTGAACTACATGCTCTCGCCAAGGGCGTCGCTCTATGCGAGTTGGTCGCGCTCCTTCGCACCGCAGTTCGATTATATCACCAGCTATGACGGCACGCCCCTGCCCAATGGCGAGGGCCGCAATCTCGAAGCGGGCGTCAAGCTCGGCAGCCCCGGCGGCAAGCTGAGCGCGTCGGCGGCGGTGTTCCAGCTTACCCGCACCAATGTGGCGACGGGCGACGCGCTCCATCCCAGTTTCTACGTCGTTACCGGTGAGCAGCGCAGTCGGGGCTTCGAGATCGAAGGGGCATGGCGCCCGGCGGCGGGATGGGACATCTCCCTCGCCTACACCTATATCGATGCCAAGGTGACGAAGGACAATGACATCCCGGTCGGCACTCGCTTGGGTAATGTGCCGCGCAACAATCTTTATGTTCGCGGCGGCTATGAAGTGCAGGAAGGGCCGCTGGCGGGACTCGGCGCCAGCCTTGCCGTGCTGTGGAACAGCCGCAAGGTCGCCGACACATCCTATGTCTATGACGCGAACGGGGATGGCATCAATGACGCCGGCTTCACGCTGCCAAGCTATGTGCTCGTCGATGGAGGGCTGAGTTACCGGACCGGCGACTGGCGCTTCGCGCTCAATGTCAACAATCTGCTGAACAAGCATTATTTCCCCGACGCGAGCTACTACACCCGTGTCAACATCGGCGAGCCACGCAACTGGCGGTTCTCCGTGTCGCGCGACTTCTGAGTGCGGAGACGAAGCATATGGCGCTTTCGCAAACCGGCATCAGGCGGTGGTATCTGGTCCATAAGTGGACGAGCCTCGTCTCCACCCTGTTCCTGCTGATGTTCTGCATCACCGGATTGCCGCTGATCTTCTATCACGAGATCGACGAACTGACGCGCGCGCCAGTCCTTGCGGAGACTGTGGCGGCAGGGCAGGCGAATCTGGATACCATCGCGGCGCGTGCGGTCGCGGGCGAACCGGGCTGGAAGACGCTCTACCTGTCGTGGGACGATGAAAAGCCGCTGATCTATGCGACGATCGCGCCCACATATGACGCGACCGATAAGGCGATGAAGTTCCTGCTGTTCGACGCGCGGACGGGCGACAAGGTGGATGCGCCGCCGCTCGACGAAGGCGTCATGCACTTCCTGCTGGAACTGCACGCCGAACTGTTACTGGGGCTTCCCGGGCAGCTCTTCCTTGGCCTGGTCGGAATCGTGTTTGTCGTCGCGCTGGTGTCGGGCGTCGTCGTCTATGCGCCGTTCATGCGCAAGCTCGCCTTCGGAACCGTGCGCAAACACCGCACCAAACGGATCAAGTGGCTCGACACGCACAACATGATCGGCATCGTGACGCTGGGCTGGGTGAGCGTGGTAGGGCTGACCGGGGTCATCATTACCATGAGCACGCCGATCACGATGATCTGGCAGCGCGATCAGCTCGCCGAGATGTCCGCGCCCTACAAGGACGCGAAGCCGCCCGAAAAGCTGGCCTCGGTCGACAAGGCGGTGGCGACTGTGCGCGCCGCCGTTCCCGATGCCAAGGTGAGCTTCATCGCCTGGCCGGGCACGGAGTTCAGCACGAAGCATCACTATATGGTGGCGCTGGCTGGCGACACGCCGCTGACCGAGCGCCTGATCAATCCCGCCATGGTCGATGCGGAGACCGGAAAGCTCGTCGCCGTCGAGCAGATGCCCTGGTATGTGAAGACGCTCTTTCTCTCGTCGCCGCTTCATTTCGGGGACTATGGCGGGCTGCCGCTCAAGATCATCTGGGCGCTGCTCGACATCGCCACGATCGTCGTGCTCGTGACCGGCCTCTATCTCTGGCTCGGCAAACGACGCGTCCCGATAGAGAAGCGCATCGCGGAACTACGCTCCGGCGGTACGCTGGAGCCGGCGGAATGAAAGTGCAAGCGAATCGACCACGCGGCGCGTGGCGGATATTCCGCTGGCCGCTGGTCCTGGCGCTCGTCAGCATCATCGGGCTTACCGCTGCCCTTATTGGCGACGGGTGGCTTGATTTGGTGTCATGGCTAGCCTTGGGGGTGACGCTAGTGGTGATGGTGGCTGCGTGGTGGGGACGACCGCGCCGACTTTAGCAGGCCGCAAGATTGCTCACCAAGCCACTGGCAGTCATCCAACTGCAAGCGATAACCGATTTATGGATCGTTGAGCAGCAATGAGCGCGGGTCCGGGTTTGCTTCCAGTTTGCCGCGATGCGCGTGGTGATTCGCAGATACACCGCACCGCCTTCCTGTCGACAGCCATCGTGGAGCGGTCGCCATGGCATCTTCGGCTTGCGCACGATACCTATGCATCAAGCCGGGCGGCGAGATCGGCCGGGGTCGGCTTGTAGTAGATTTGAAGCATCGAGAGAGACTTGTGCCCCGTGATCGCCGCCAACTCGAGCACGTTGGACAGCTTCGGGGCCATTGTCGTGGCGGCCTCTCGCCGGCTGTCGTGAAAGTGGATGTGGGACAGGCCAGCCTCGCGCTTTGCATCGCGAAACAGCTTGTCGAAGTGCCCCGTCTGCACAGGGACGATCGGTGCCGCCGGCTCCGGCTCCTTCACGATTCGCAGCAGCGTCATCGCGGCCTTGGACAACGGCACGTCGCGTTCGTCACCGTTCTTTGTCATGTCGAGGTGCGCATGTCGGGCGTCGAAGTCGATGTCCGACCATCGCAGCGAGAGGATTTCGCCCTTCCGCATCGCGGTTTCGAGCGCGAGGTAGAACGCAAAGGCTACCCATTGCGCCGATGTGGTAGGCTCCGACGTTTCATTCCAACCAAGCTGCGTGATGATGGCCTTGCGATCTGCTATCGTGACCCGCTGTGTGCGCGGCCGTGGCTTGCGCGGTTTGGTGATCAGGGCGCAAGGATTGCAGGTCAGGCCCACGCGCCATTCCTTCATGGCATGAGTGAACATGCTTGAGATCAAGCAGAGTTCGCGGTTCACGGTCGAGGCGGACACCTTGCACAGCCGCTTGTCGCGCCACTCGGCCATGTCAGGACCGGTGATTGCGGTGATCGGCCGGTCGAACAGGCGGCTTCGGCGGATGAGCATCTTGATGCGAATCTCTTCCCAGCGCCCACCTCTTTTTCCGGGCGACACTTCCTTGGCATAGCGCGTAAACACATCCTTGGCCGCTTTTCCGGCGATGGGTGCGATCGGTTCCTGAACGATGTTCTCGACACCGTTGCCCGCGAGGATCTTCGCTTCGGTCGCGATTGCCCAGGCTTCGGCTTCGGCCTTTGTGTCGAAGGTGGCAGACATAGTCCCGCCCTTGCGGCGAACCTGAACGCGCCACGATTTCTTTCGCTTCTGAATGGTCGCCATTGTGCCAAATCCTGCTATTTTTGTGCCACGCTACCGAATGGGTGCGGTTCGCCTGACTCGGCATAGGCCGCTTGGCACAAATGGCACAAGGGGCGGTCAAAACAGGTCATTCTGAGTAAAAATTTCTCAGAACAAATATATTGAAAACAATAGGTTATAGGGAAATCTGGGCGCGGAACGGCATCTCGACCGCACCATTCAATCTTCATGGGAACGGGAGCTTCGCCTTCGGGCGATGTGAGGGCGCGCATGGAGCGTTGAGCCGGTCGGCCGGATCGGCAACCCAATCCAGCGCCAGATGGCGCCGCATGATATGGCGGAGGGGATCGGCTTAGGCCTGGTTCACAACCGGCCTGCGGTTCTCGACATCATAGCCCCATGGCTGGATCAGCGCCCGAATTCCCGCCCCTCCTGAACAGCCTGCCTTGGGGTAGGCAGCGCACGGGGCATTTCAGCCGAGAAATATGCTATAGCTCAATGCAAGGACGCGACGAGAGCGGCCGCCGAGGAGAGAGCGTTATGCGAGAGGTCAAGTCCTTCTGCCGGTTCTGCATGCCGTTTTGCGGCACGCGCGTGACGCTCGACGACGAGGATCATGTCGTCCAGGTGCGTGGCGACCGGGATGACCTGATGACCACGGGCTATGCCTGCATCAAGGGTCTGGAGGCTTCCGCCGCCTATTACGCGCCCGATCGCGTGCTGCGACCGCTCAAGCGGCAACCGGATGGCTCGTTCGCGCCGATCGCCTGGGAAACCGCGCTGGACGAGATTGCCGCGACGATCCGGGCAACCGTAGCGCAATATGGCGGGGAATCCATCGGTGGCTTCCGGGGCACGGGCGCCTTTCTCAACGCATCCGCGACCAGCATGTTGCCCGCATTTCTGACGGCGATCGGATCGCACAAGCATTTCACCACCTATACGATCGATCAATCCGCCAAATCGGTAACGGCGGGGCGGATGGGCTTTTGGAACGCGCCGCGCCATCCGCTGCGCGACAGCGACGTACGCATGATGTTCGGCGCCAACCCGCTCGTGTCGCTGACCAACAGCTATTTCGACATGACCAATCCGACCAAGCGGATGAAAGAGGCGCGCGCGCGCGGCATGAAACTGATCGTGATCGATCCGCGCCGGACCGAGACGGCGGCGTTCGCCGATATATTCCTCCAGCCCTATCCCGGCGAAGATCCGACGATCGCGGCAGGATTGATCCGCATCATCCTGCACGAAGGCTGGGAAGACGCGGCCTTCTGCCGGGATCATGTCGCGGATCTCGAAATCCTGCGGACGGCCGTGGACCCGTTCACCCCCGATTATGTGGCCACGCGCGCAGGAATCGATCCTGCCGATCTGCGCGCGGCGGCGCGGCTGTTCGCGGTCGAATGCCAGCGTGGCGGAGCCTATGCCGGCACAGGGCCGAGCATGGCGCCGCATTCCAACCTGTCCGATCATCTGATCGAGGCGCTGAATGTGATCTGCGGGCGGTATCAGCGGGAGGGCGAGCGCGTCGTGAACCCCGGCGTGCTCCGCGCGCGCGGCGATCCGCGCGCCCAGGTAATCCCTGCCGGGCGCAGCTGGGAGCAGGGCTTCAAGAGCCGGGTGGGTGGCTATGGAATGCTCGGAGACGAGATGATGGGCGGCATCATGGCCGACGAGATCCTGGCGCCTGGCGCCGATCAGGTCCGGTGCTTCATCAGCCACGGCTCCAATCTGGTGAATGTCATTCCTGATCAGCAAAAAATGCTCCGCGCGATCGAGACGCTCGATCTGCTCGTCAACATCGAGCCTTTCATGAATGAGACTTCAAGACTGGCCCATTACATCCTGCCGCCAAAAATGGGGTATGAGCGCGAGGATCTGACGATGTTCCTCTATGAGAGCCTGTATGCCGAACCCTATGCTCGTTACACGCCCGCGATCGCGGCGCCACCGGCGGGTTCGGACCTGATCGACGAGTGGGAGATTTATTGGGGGCTGGCCAAGCGGCTGGGGCTCGATCTCGTCTATGACGGCGTGCCACTCGACATGGCCACCAAGCCTACAACCGACAGGCTGCTCGCTATCGTCGCGCGCCATGCGCCCGTCCCCTTCGCGCAGCTCAAGGCGGATGAAATGGGCGGCATTTACGAAGGCACGCCGCAATATGTCGGGCCAGCATCGGACGGGCATAGCGGCCGCTTTACGGTGGCGCCGGATGACATCGTCGCCGAACTTCGCCAGATTCTCGACGAACGGGACAGTCATGGCGCCTATCACAGCCATGGCGCCATCTTCAGCCACAGATTGACATCGCGCCGCATCCGCGACGTGCAGAATTCCGCGCACCGCAACATCCCGGCGATACGCAAGCGGATGCCATACAACTTCGCTTATCTGAACCCCGCCGATCTCGCCGCGATGGACCTCGTCAATGGCGACCGGATCGAAATCAGTTCGGACGCGGGCATGATCCCTGCCGCGGTCGAGGCGGACGCCGGGGTAAAGCCGGGCGTCATACAGATGACGCACGGTTGGGGCGGGCTTCCCGGCGACACCAGCTATGATCGCGACGGCGCCAATACCGGATTGTTGATCAGCACGGATCGCAATCTCGAACCGATCAATGCAATGCCGCGCATGTCCGCCGTTCCCGTCAACATCCGGCCGGTTCGGGCGCGGGTGGCGGAAGAGACCGATCATGCAGGGGGCAGCTGAAGCGTCTCGCTCCTCTGGAATAGCGAATAATAGTATATTGCGAATCATTTGCATATTGAGGTAGGTGCCCGCCGATTGTCACATTGGAGACATTCGAAGGGGGCATCGTGGTTCGTTCTGTTATTCCGGCTTTTCGGTTCGCTTTGCTGACGGCAAGTTTTCTTTCAGCGCCGGCTTTCGCGCAGGAGAGCGCGGAGAATCGCAACGAAAGCGGGTCTGGAGACGGCACCATCATCGTTTATGGCAGCGGAACGGACAGGAATGCCGCTGCTACCGGGCTTGACCTGACCCCGCGTGAAACGCCGCAGTCGCTCACGATCATCACGCGCGAGCAGATTGACGACCAGGCGGCATCGACCGTTGCCGATGTGCTGGAATATACCACCGGCCTATCCGTCAAGCGCGTCGACCGGGGCCGCAACCTGCTGTCGGCCCGTGGCTTCGACATTACCAATTTTCAGCTCGACGGTTTGCCCTTCGCCACAGGGAATATCGGGCTGGAGGAAAGCAGCACGGTGATCTACGATCGCATCGAAGTCATTCGCGGGTCGGTCGGCCTGCTGCAGGGCGCGGGTGAGCCATCGGCCTCCATCAACATGGTGCGCCGACAGGCTGACGCACGCGAATTGACAGGTACCGTGACGCTTGAAGCGGCATCGTGGGACCATTTCTCGGCAACGGCGGATGTCAGCACACCGCTGACCGGCGACGGATCGGTGCGCGTCCGTTTCGCGGCTGAAGTGTACCAGCAGGATGCCTTCGTAGACCTGGAAAGCAGCAAGGGTTTCACTCTGTACGGCGTGATCGGCGCGGATCTGGGGCCGAACACGCGGCTGCGCGCGGGGGCGAGTTACCAGAAGGATGAGCGCAACGGCGTGATGTGGGCGCAACTGCCCTATTGGTATGCCGATGGCACGGTCGCAAAATGGTCCCGCTCGAAGACCACGGGCGCGGATTGGAACGCCTGGGACACGGCCGAAACCTCTGCCTTCCTGACGATCGAACAGGATCTGGCGACCGGCTGGTCGTTGAAGGGCGATGTCTCCTATTTCCAGCAGACCGAAGATTCCAAACTTATCTGGCTATGGGGCAGCCCGGATCAGGCCACAGGCATCGGCATGAATGTCTGGCCCTACTGGTATCTCACCAAGCCCAAGCAGTGGAACCTCAACCTCCAGCTGAAAGGCCATTACAGCCTGTTCGGTCGCCAGCATGAACTGGTTGTGGGCGCGATGTATAATCACCTGAAGACGGGCTGGACCAACCGTGATCCAGATCCCGCCACAGTCGCGCCGGTCGGCGATTTCAACGCATGGGACGGCAGCTATCCTGAGCCGACATGGGGACCGCGCTTCCGGATGAGTGGCATCGGCACGACAAAGCAGACTGCCCTCTACGGCGTGACGCGGTTCCAGCTGTTGGACCCGGTAAAGCTGATTATCGGCGGCCGACTCAGCACCTGGGTGCGAGACGAGGAAGAAGCGCTCTACACGGCCGAGCCATACCGCCTGAAGAAAAAGAATGTGTTCACGCCCTATGCCGGGGTGATTGTGGACCTGAACGATTTCCTGTCCGCTTATGCGAGCTACACCAGCATCTTCAATCCGCAGACCGCACGCGACCGCAACGGACGCTATCTCGATCCGCTGGAAGGCGCCAACTACGAGGCGGGACTGAAGGCGGACCTGATAAACGGTCGGCTGCGCCTGTCGGGAGCTGTGTTCCGCATCGAGCAGGATAATTTCGCCGTTCCCGACATCGGCTATTTCGTGCCGGGCACCACGGATGTGGCGTCCAAGCCCGCGATGGGCACGGTGTCGAAGGGCTATGAATTCGAAATGCAAGGTGAGGTGCTGCCGGGCTGGGACATCAGCGCGGGCTGGAGCCACTTCAAGGCAACGGACGCGGATGGCAATGACGTACAGGCACATCAGCCGCGCAAGGTGTTCCGCATGGCAACGAAATATGAGCTTGGCGGCGCGTTGCGCGGTTTCAGCCTCGGCGGCTCGGTTCGCTGGGAAAGCCGCCCGCCCCAGACGGCGGAAAATCCTGGCACTGGGGAGACGGAAAAGGTGGGGCAGAAGGCATATTGGCTTGTCAATCTGATGGGCGCCTACGACATCACCGAACAGCTATCGCTCCAGATCAATGTGAACAACGTCTTCGACAAGCGTTACTACAACACGAACAGCTGGTTCGGGGGCTATATTTATGGCGAGCCGCGCAATGTCCGCGCGACTTTGAAGTACGGCTTCTAACCTGCAAGACCGATCCGGGCGGGAGCCTACCTGCCCGGATCGGCTGTTTGGCCATGCATGGTCTTAATGGACTCTGAAGTGGCTATTCCGGCCATCAGCGATGCCGCCGTTCAACGATGCGCCCGCCCTTTCGAGCGCGAGCAGACCTGAGACGCCGCTGTCGAGCGATCCGATGGCGATCGATCCTGATCCGGCTGGCGAATATTGCCGCCACCGATGCCGGTGATGCCTGTAAGCGGTATCCGCCCGTTCCCCACCTTATCCGGGCGCTGGGCCGGACCGCGAAGATGGGCCTGCGCGCTTGACGTCGGAACGCGCCAACCATAGCGTCCGTCCCAAGTTTGTGTGGCAGCCGGAGACCTATCCTCATGGAAGAGATCGCCAATGAGCGTCCTCCCGGATATCGATATTCGCGGCGTGGCACGTTGGCGCTGATCCGGGAGCTTTCCGTGATCGACAACCGCCGTAACGCACTGCTGCTCGTCCTGCAGTGGGTGATAATGATCGCAGCCGGCGCGATCGCGATCCATGTCGATCGGATTCCGGTTTACCTGCTGGCCGGTTTCGTCATCGGATCGCGCATTCAATGCCTGGCGGTGATGATGCACGACGCATGTCACGGAATGCTGTTCAGCAATCGCCGCCTCAACGATCTGATTGGCGACATTTTCGTCGCTTATCCGCTCGGCTTCAGCATCGATCTGTACCGCGCCAACCACATGCACCACCATCGCTACACCAACACCCTGCGTGATCGCGACTATCGCGTCCAGCGGAGGGACCCCGACCAGCATTTTCCGAAAACTGGCGCCGCCATGACCTGGTTGCTGGTCCGCAGTGTGATCGGTCTCAATTTTTATCGCATGGCGCGCGACAGCCGGGTCTGGGCACCCTTCGCCAATTTTCACAATCCGAAACGCTTCGGTTTCGATTTTCGCCTGGCTCTGCGTATCCGCTATGTGGTCTGGGCCGTGCTGTTTTACGGGTTGATCCTGTGGTCGCCCTTTCGCTGGCAAATACTGGGCCTTTTGATGATCCCGCTTTTCATCTGGGCCAATGTCTTCAATCGGATTCGGGCAATGGCCGAACATAATGGCGTCGCCGACGAACGGGAACTCAACGGCACGCGCACCGTCATCCCCACATTCCTCGACCGGTTTCTGATCGCGCCCTTCAACGTGAGCTATCATCTGGAACATCATCTGTTCCCGTCAGTGCCCTGGACCAATCTGCGCCGACTGCACGCCCATTTGATGACCGACCCGGCCTATGCGGCGGACGCGCATGTTACGCGGGGCTATTGGGGCGTGATCAGGGAGTTGATGCCACCATCCGCATCGAACGGGTTGGTCACGCGCTCTGAGGTAAAGCCGTAACATCAGGCGTTCAATGCATGGCCCGGGCTGCCGAATGCGGCAGGATTGTCCGTGGTCGCGAATGGCGATGCGCGACCCTTGCGCGCGAACACCCAGATCGAGCGGCTGAAAACCCCTCAACACGATGCGCGCGCCAGATGAGATCGGCGCGCAGCGAGCGGATCGCCGCGGCAGATCGGCCACGAAGCGCCGTTCCGGTCATTCAGGACCGGTCCGGGGTTCGCCGAAGCAGATCCGAAGATGCACCGGCGAATGTTTGGGACCGGGAAGCATAGTTTCCATTTTCCTTGTGCGCTGAGGCCATTCGTGTGGCGCAATCTACATCAGTTCGCCGCAAGAGGTGCTCCAATTACCCCCGCGGCGCCCGGCGTTACTGGCGGCGTTCATGCGCTAGAAAGGTTGGTCCGAACACGCAGGAAATCCAGGTCGTTCAAGTGCGGCATCGATGCGGCGCATCGTACGCAGCAAGGGTCAAAGGGAGTCTGAGAGTTGGACACGCCATCGCGGGAACGACGGTCGGACGAGAACGGCGATCATGCAGGCACGGCCGGTCGAGTTTGAAGGAGTATCGCAATGATTGTCGTTTCCAAGACCCCAAGGGCTCTCTTGTCGCTGGCCATGCTTACCGCCACGGCGTCCGCCAGCCTGGCCGCGCAGGAATCGCAGGACCAGTCCCAGGCCGACCTTTCGGCGACGGTCCATATGCCGCCTTCGCCTGAAACGGCTGAGTTGGCCGAAGGGCCGGAGATCGAAGGCATTATCTCCGCGCGCAGCGGCGACAGCATACAAGTCACCGCCTCTGACGGCACCAACACGGCTATCGCCGTTAATGATGCCACCCGGATCAAGGCCAGCGGGGGATTCCTGGGCCTCCATCGCAGCAAGCTTGCCGCGGAATCGCTGCTCAACGGCCTGCCGGTCACCATCAAGACGGTGCAATCGGGCAGTGGCCTGCTGGCAAGCCAGATCGATCTTAAGAACAAGGATCTCAAGACCGCATCCATGATCCATAACGGCACCGCACAGGGTTTTGCGGAACAGACCGCGGCGACAGAGGCGCTGCGCGGTCGCGTGGGCGACATCGATCAATATAATATCAAAAGCACGACCAATGTGAACTTCGATACTGGCAAGGCCGTGCTGTCTGCTCAGGCGAAAAATGATCTCTGCGCCACGGCAACCGCTGCTGAGGGGATGGACAACGCCCTGCTGCTTGTCGTGGGTTACACTGATTCTACCGGAAGCTCCGACTTCAACCAGGAACTGAGCGAAAAGCGAGCCGGTCGCGTCGTCAATTATCTTCAGCAGGTGTGCGGCTGGAAGCCCTATCGCATGCTTACCCCGTCCGGGATGTCCGAAGCGGACCCGTTGGCGAGCAATGATACCGTCGAAGGCAAGTCGCAAAACCGCCGTGTTGCGGTGAATGTCCTGGTCAGCAAGGGCCTTGACGGTCTGTAAAATCGCCAGACGGGTGGGTCAGGCTGGAAGCGGCCTGTTCCACCCGGGCCGATCCCGCGCCTTCGCCCCCCATGTAGATTCGTGCATGCCTCCTTTCGCGAAAAGGGGCATGCACGAGGCGAATAATCTCACGGCAGCTAATGCAAATGATCCGGGAAGGCTATCGCGCCTGCATGCTGCTTAACGCCTGCTGCCAGACGGGATCGGATTGAGCAGCCATCCATATTTTCGTCTTGGCCAGGAAAGCGGGCGTGGCCGTCTCCGACATTTTCGCAAGCCAGAGCCGCGCGCCCGCGATGTCGCCACCATCGATCAACATGCGGGCATGATTGAACTGGCCGCGAAAATCGCCGCCCTTGGCCGCCATTTCATAATAGCGGGCGGCCTGCCGGATATCGCGCTCGACGACCCAGCCATCCTCATGAAAGCTGCCGATCATGTTCATGGATTTGGCATGGCCGAGCGCGGCCGCCTGCTCGAAGAGACGCAGGGCTTCCGGCCTGTCTTCGCTGACGCCTTCGCCCAGCGAATACAGCGTCGCGAGATTGTACATGGCCCAGTCCAGACCGCGTTCCGCTGCGGACCCATACCATTGAGCGGCCAGGCTCTTGTCTATGGCGGCGCCCCAGCCATGCTCGCAACAGCGCCCCACCATGTTCATGGCCATGACGTTGCCGTCCTTGGCCGCGATGCCGAACCATCGAAGCGCCTCGACCGGATTGCGGTCCACGCCTTTGCCATCGAGATAAAGCTGCCCGATGAGCAACTGCGCCTCCGCATGGCCCGCCTCGGCCGCCTCCAGCAGCAGGGCGGCCACCTCTTCCGGCGGCCCGGCGAGCGCGGCGGCGCGATCCGCTTCGTTCATGGCGATCAGTTTCGAATGGGGCGACATGCATTGACTCCCGTGAATATGGCCCACCCCTTGCGGGGTGGGCCATCTTGCCTTCCGAGGAGAGCAGGCAAGCTCAATATTTGATGTTGAGCGTCGCGATGGCGGTGCGGCCCGCTGCCTGATTGGCATAGTGCGCCGCATAAGCCTTGTCATAATAACGCTTGTTGAAGACGTTGTTGACGTTGACCTGAAGGCTGACCGCATCATTGAAGCTGTAGGATGCGTTCGCGTCGAACCGCCAGTAGCTGGGCACCATGCGCGCCAGCGACTTGGTGATGACCACCGCGTTGTTCTGAATGGTGCGGGTGTCGGAATAGCCGCCATAGACCTTGCTCATATAGATCGCGCCGCCGCCGACAGTGAAGGCAGGCGTGATCTTGTAGTTGGTGAAGGCCGTCAGGCTGTGCTTGGGCGTGTTCGGGAACTGCCGGCCCGTGCTGGCGGCGGGCGCGTAGAGCGTGACGCCGCCGACCGTCGTGGCGGTATAGCCCGCGTCCACGATCCTGGAGTCCATATAGGTGTAGCCGCCGAACACGTTCCATTCCGGCGTGATGTTGCCGTTGAAGCCGAATTCGATGCCCTTGATCCGCCGTTCGCCGATGAACGTGACCAAGCCGTTTTCGGCGGTCGCGCGGGCATTTTTCGTCGTGGTGCGGAAGGCGGCGAGCGTCAGTGCCAGACTGTCGCCGAACAGATCCCACTTGGTGCCGATTTCATAGGAGCGGGTCTTTTCAACCTTCAGGTCGTCAAGGCTCGCCAGCACTTCCGAGCGACCCGCTGTCAGGCCGTTCGATTCGCTGCCCTGACCCAGAAAGGAGCCGGGCGGCGTGGCGGCAGTCGACGTCGAAACATAGATGCTGCCATTCGAAGCGGGCTTGAACACAAGGCCCGCCTGATAGGTCCACAGATCGTCCTTGCGCGAGATCCAGCTACGGTTGTCGGTCGAATCCACGGCAAGGCCGGGGCTTAGCTTCGTTTCATAATGGTCATAGCGGCCGCCCAGATTGATGAGCAGCGCGTCGGTGATCGTGATCGTATCGAACAACGACACCGCCTTGGTGGTCGTTTCGCCGATGGTGCGCGTCTTGGGCAGGCTCTTCTCGATCGTGGCGAGCACGCCCGACGTGTCGCTGGCATAGCTGACCCACGGGTCCGACGCGTTCGGCGCGTCGACCGTCGTGCAATTATAGCGCGCGATCATCTCCACCGAGCAGCGCGGCGTCAGAGTGGAGCCGGTGGCGATCGGCGCGCCGGTGGCGGCGTTCGAGACATAGCTGCCATAGGCGGTCTTTTCGGTGCTGAATTCGACACTCGCCGCGAAGCTGTGCTTGATACCGCCGGTGTTGAAGGTGCCGAACAGGTCTGTCTGGTTGATCAGACCTTCCGCATAACCATTGCGCGTGTTCGTGCGCCGCCACACATAGCCGCCCGCCGTCGCCGGATTGGCGGCGTCAGTGCCGTAGACATTGCCCTGCTGATCGTCAGGCTGGGTCCAGACATAGCCCTGCGTGCTGCGGCCATAGCGCGACGTGTTGCGAAGCGTCACGCCGCCGAAGTCATGTTCCGCGCGGATGGTGAAATTATCGACATCCGTCTTGCGGAAATCGCGGGACTTGAGGCCGTAATAAGCGCCGCGCGGCACGCTGATCTCCCGGCCGCCGATCGTCGTGAAATCGCGCGCCGGTCCGGTTTCGGTGACGCCAGCGGGCGCGTTTCCGTTGGTATAGAGATAGGGGATGCCCGAATCCGGCAATTCGCTGGTGTGCAGATGATAATAGCTGAAGGTCAGGCGGGTCGGACCGTTCAGGCCAAGGGTTAGCGAGGGCGCGACGCCCCAGCGCTTCGACCAGATGTCGTCGCGGCCCGCAACATCCTGATCGTGCCACATGGCGTTCAGCCGGACGCCCACGAAATCGCTGAGCGGCTGGTTGATGTCGATGGTGGCGCGCTTGTAATCGGCATTGCCGACGCTGCCACTCGCCGCGATAAAGCGGTCGGCCTTGGGCGTCTTCGATACCAGGTTCAGCGAACCGCCCGCGCCGCCACGACCGCCGGTCGTGCTGTCGGAACCCTTCACCACCTCGATCTGCTCGATCGCGAATATTTCGCGGCTCTGCGCGCCAAGGTCGCGTACGCCGTCAAGATAGGTGCTCGCCTGACTATCGAAGCCGCGGATGAAGGGGCGGTCGCCCAGCGGGTTGCCGCCCTCGCCCGCGCCCAGCGTGATGCCCGGCACCGTCCGCAGCGCTTCGGTCAGCGACGCCGAGGCCGTGTCCTTGATGACGGAAGCCGGGATGACGGTGATGGACCGGGGCGTGTCGACCAGCGGCGCGGTGTATTTGGGCGAGTCCGGCTTGTCGACCTTATAGCCCTGCTCATCGATCGCCGTGTCGGTGACGACCATCCCGCCCAGCTTGCGGCTCTGGCCGTCATCGGACGAAGCCTGATCGACGGACTGAGCAATAGCCGGCGCAGCGGAAACGAATAGTCCCACGCAGCTCAAGGCCAGAAAGCTGCTGGCAGTAGACGCGCGATGGCGCGGTTCATTCAGATTCACGATGTTTGCCCCTTTTCGGCATGATGAGGAGGCCGGTTGCTTCCGGCCCCGTTGAATATTTATGCGCGTGCGTAGCGATCGGCCGCGAAGCCGCGATCCGAAACGGGCGCCGCGCGATACCAGCCATATCGAACACGTTCGAGATAGCCGTTCTTGCACAACTGACTGACATATTGACGGGAAACGCCAACCGCCGCGAATTCTTCCGTGCTGGCGACCTGACGCGATCGGGCAAGCGACAAGGCCCGCGCCCGCACCGCCTCACCCTTTGCGAACCGATGGCGCGCCAACGCCCCACGCTCGGGCTGCCGACGCGAACCGCCCGCCGATGCCGCCAACGGCAGCCAGATGCCGGCCTCGCGCAGCACCGTCGCGCAGCGCAGCAGCGCATCGCATTCCATGCCACCCCCATGCGAGGGAGCCCGCCTTCCCAAGCGCTGGGCAGCGGCGATCCGTGTCAGAATTTCGATCTCCGCATCGCCGACAAAGGGCGATTCACGGGCAAAGATGACCGCGCCGCGGCGCTGCGCCATGTCGGCCAGATTGGAAAAGGCGTCCTTCGCATCGGGAATGTCGCGCAATTCGAAGGTGAGGCCACCGCGCAGGCACGCAATCACCTGCCGCTCATGCACATTGCGCCGCGCGAGGATATGTCCGGACTTCATGACAGGCCAGCCTCCATGAAGGCAGCCGGACCAGCCGCATGGCGCATATAGCGATCAGGCCCATCCATGATTTCCGCCATTTTTGCCCCTTAATGAGAAAGCTAATAATAATGACTCGCAGCTTCGGCGTGTTTACTGATACGCGGCACAAGGTCCATCAAATCGAACAACATTGGGAAATGGTATAGAAATGCCAATGTTACACGGGGGTCGTTGCAGCATGGAGGACGGAAATGTACGGTCGGATGCGATGCGGATATTGCTGCTGGAAGATGACAAGGAGACGCGCGACTATCTGGTGCGCGGGCTGACGGAATTGGGGCATCAGGTGGTGGCCGAGAGCGAGGGGAAAGCCGCGCTCGCGCGGACCTTGGCCGAAGCCTTCGACATTCTCGTCCTCGACAGAATGGTGCCGGGCCTTGATGGCCTCACCATGCTCAGGCTGGCGCGCGAAGCGGGATGCCAGTCCCCCGCCATCATCCTGTCCGCCATGGCGGGAATCGAGGATCGTGTCGCCGGGCTGGAAGAAGGTGCGGATGACTATCTGATCAAACCCTTCGCCTTTGCGGAGCTGGCGGCGCGCCTTGGCGCATTGGCGCGGCGGCCGCCACCCGGCGAACGAGGCGATGCACAGACCCTGCTGCGCGTCGGGGGTATCGAAATGGATCTCGTGCGGCGCACCGTGAAGCGCGATGGTCGCACGGTCGACCTGCAACCGCGCGAATTCAGCCTGCTGGAATATCTGCTTCGCAATGCCGATCGGCTCGTCACGCGGACCATGTTGCTCGACCGGGTCTGGAATTTCGGCTTCGATCCCAAAACCAACATCGTCGAAACGCATATGAGCCGGCTACGCACCAAGCTGAACGAGGGCGGGGCCGACAATGTCATCCGGACCATTCGCGGATCGGGCTACATGATCGTCAGCGGCGGACAATGACTGCATGATCGTCCCCCGCACCATAAAGGGCCTGTCCATCCTGACCGCCAGCATATCAGGATTGGTCATATCGGCGCTGGGTGCTGCCGCGATCTTCATTTCCCACCGCGAAATCGAGGCGCAGATCGATCATCGGATCGAACTGGAGATGGATGCGCTGCTTGAATATCATGCATCGCACGGCACGGCGGCGCTGGCGCAATTCGTGGACATGCGCGATGGCGGGACAACCGGCGGAACGGGCTATCTCGCCGGGGCGGGCGGCGAAGGGCGCATGATGCTCTATGCCTTGTCCGATGCGAAGGGGAACAGGATCGCCGGATCGCTGATCCCCAGGCTTCCGCCGGACGGGTGGACCGAGTTTCTGCCCATCCGCCGTCCCGATGGCTCGACCGGAAAAGCGCAAGCGCTGGGCCGGAGCCTGCCGGATGGCGGACAGATCGTCGTTGCCGGCGATCGCGATGCGCTTAGCCGCGCCGACGACCGCATCCTGCTGGTGGCGCTGGCAGGGCTGGGCGTGATCCTGCTCACCGGGACCGTCAGCACCATCGCCTTGGGACGGCTGATCCGCCGGCGGCTTGTGCTGATCAGCGGAGCCGCGCAGGGCATCATCGAAGGCGACTATACGCGCCGTGTTCCCATCGACGGTTCGGGCAGCGAGTTCGATCGCATCTCCATGATCCTCAACGCCATGCTGGGCCGCATCGAAACATTGATGCTGTCGCTGCGTCAGGTTTCCAGCGACATCGCGCATGACATGCGTACGCCTCTGGGCCGTATCCGGCAGGACATGGAAGCCCTGATGCGGGCAGCGCCCGATGAGGCGACGGCCGACAGGATTGAACGAACGATCGCCGACATGGACGCGCTGCTGGACCTTTTCGCAGGCTTGCTCGGCATTTCGGAAGTGCAGGGCCTGGCCGTCCGCAAGCGCTTCATCCTCCTGCCGTTCGCGGAGATCGTCGCGGACATCGTCGAAGCCTATCGCCCGGCGTTCGACGACGAAGGCCGCACCATCACCGCTATGCTGGACGACGTCACCATCCGCGGCGATGCACAATTGCTCAAGCGCGCCATCGCCAATATGCTGGAAAATATTCTCGTCCATGCAGGCGATGGAGCCAACGCCATCATCACGCTCGCCGTTGAACAGGGCGCGGCGGTTCTGACGGTAGCGGACGACGGCCCCGGTATTCCCGCAAATGGCGGGGAAAAGATTTTCGAGCGCCTTGTCCGGCTGGACCCGACCCGCTCGAAACCAGGTCACGGACTGGGCCTCAGCATGGTGCGGGCGATTGTCCATGCTCATCAGGGCATGATCAAAATTGTCCCGTCAAGCTCGGGACTGCATCTGGCGATCCGATTGCCCGGCGTGAGAGCGGGATAGGGAAGTCCGCGCCTCAAGGGCGTTCAGAATTTCACCGTGTCCGCGAGTTTGTGGAAATCTTCCACATTCCGGTCGTAGAAATGGAGCGCAGGCGCTTCATAGAGCATCATGTACAGCTTGCCCCCGACCAGTGCCGCCCTGCCCTCGCCCTTCCGCCGAAGCTCGTCATTCTGACGGGTGTAGCTATAGGAGAAACGCAGCCCGTCATGGCCGCCGACGGACGCGGGCGCCATGGCGTCGACCTGGAACAGGGCGGTGTCCATGACGATGCGATAGCTGCTTTCCAGCAGCACCGGGATGTCCGTGGCCAGCATGGCGGCGGAAACGGTGGGCAGCGGCCGGTTCTTCCGGTCAATCTCGCGGAACAGGGGCGATCCGGCGGGCACGCCCGAGAAGAAAACGACCTTGTTGAGCCTGTCGCCGTCCAGCGTCCATGTCTCCGCGAACTTGCCGGGCCGCAGGCCGAGCCGGTTCCAGTCGATCGGCGGGGTGACGGACAGCGGCGTGCCCGCGATCTGTGCGGGCGTGCCCGCAGGCATGAGGCGATTGCCGGCATGAGCGGGCGCGCTCGTCACGACAAGGACAGCGGCGGCGAAGCGATATGGGATTTTCATGATTTTACCCTAATTCCCGATCAGCGAGGAGATGAGACTGGCATCGCTGGCGTCGGGCGATTGCTGAAGATATTGGCGCAAGGACGCCTTGCCCTGTTCGGTCTGCTGGGTCCGCAATTGCGCCAGACCCAGCCCGCGCAGAGCCTTTGGCGCGGCATAGCCCTTTTCAATAGCCTGCGCGTAAAATTGCGCGGCGGTTACATAGTCGCGGGGATTGCCGCGCTGGCTGTAGAGTTCCGCGCGCGCGAACAGCAGCGAGCCGGTCCAGCCGTCCGAAGCGAGTTGATCGAGGATGAAATCGGACCCGCCGAAATCATTCCGCTTAATCTGGTCGCCCAGAAATTCGGGCAGCCATTCCCTGAGCGCCTGAGCATAGGCAGCGCGGCCTTCGTCGCCCTCATCCCCATAGCGGACGGCGGCAGCCTCCAAAGTAGTGGCGCGGGAGAGTTCGCTGGGGTGGCTGGCGAAATAGCCCGCCGCATAACCATGCTTCGCCTTGCGGCCCCGCGCGGAGGCCGAGGCGTCCTGTTCGGCCATCAGCCGCCGCCAGACCCGCGCCGCCGCCGAGGAAGGATAATCGGAGGCGGCGAGATATTGCACGCCGATCATGTCCGCTTCCCTCTCCTGCTCCCGGTTGAAGGCATAGACCTGCCCCAGAAGCGAATATTGAAAGCCCGCCGATTGCGGCGCGGCCACCCCGATCCACGCCATAACGTCGGACATGGTGCGCTTGTTTTTGAAGCCGAAAACGCCATGGCGCTTTTCGAAATGGCCGAATTCATGGCCCAGCACCGCGCCAAGCTCCGCTTCGCTCTGGACGCGCAACAGCAGGCCGGACCAGACGGTCATCATGCCGTTGGGATACATGGTCGCGTTGAATTCCGGCATCCGCATCACATAGATGCGGACATTGGCGCACCGATCCTGCCCGACAGTCCGGCAGAACACGCCCCGGACATAATGGTTCAGCCCATCGTCCCTGATGACGAATTTCGAGGATCGCAGCAGCCTTTCCTGCTCATCCGCCATCATCCACGCGCCGCGCTCATCCACGCCTTGCGGTTCATAGGCCTGCGTGAAAGGCGGAAGCGTGAAGGTTTCGGCGTGGCCCGTGCCCGGCAGGCCTAGCGCCATGGCCAGCGCCAGCAGCGCCCTTTTCACGGTTGCGCGAGTCCGGGCAGGGCGTTTTGGGCCAGAGGCATGGTTCGGCCGGGAAAGCCCTCGAACAACTGGCCTACCCGTTTCTGCGCGCCGTCGGCGGTGCGGACATCCCCGCCCATCTGAAGATCGGCATTAAGCCAGACCAGTTCGCCCGTCTTGACGTCGACAAGGCCCGCATAGCCCTTGTGCAGGCCGGTGGGGACGGACACGCCGCCCATGGCCGCGAAGATCTGAAGCATCTTGCGGCCGGTGGAGCCATAATGATCCTCGGTGGAAATGAAGAGGACATAGTCGGCGTTGCTGAGGCCCGGCAGGTCGGCCACATCGGTGCCAATGCTCCAGTCGAAGCCCTTGTCCCGCTTTTTCGTGGGCAGGCGGTTGCCGGGAAAGAACTGATATTCGCGCACGGAATCCGCGACGGAGGTGAACAGCGAGCGATATTCGCCGCTGAGCGCGCCCGCTTCCTCCGCTTCGCTGTCATAGGCGGCCACGCTGTTGCCAAGCTGGCCCTGAATATCCTGAATGGCGCGGTCGATATTGCGGCGCGCCTCATCCGTCCAATCGGCATTGGGTTCGAACATGCCGCCCGTCGATTGCGCGCCGACGATGACGGAAGGCCGCATCAGCACGATCCGGGCGCTGCCCGGCGGGAGGATGAAGCCTGATTTCACCCCGGTCTTTTCCTGCGCGAGGCCCGGTGACGCCATCATCAGCGCGCAGGCAGCCCATGCCGAAAGTCTTTTCCAGCCCCCCATCATTCCCCCCATTGCAGGACGCCGTCCCCCGACGGCCTCCGGTCAGACCTTCAAGGTCATGTCGATGGATCATCCTGTTTAAAGGAGCTTGTCAATATGTTCAGTTGGACCATGGAAAATCCGATCCTGTCGAACCGGCCGCCCCCCGTTTCGGGAGCACGCGGCCTTTTTCTGTTTTCGGGGCCGTTCAGAAGGCGCACTACATGCAGGAGGAAGGGCGGGCGACCACACCGCCACGATCGATATGGACGATCCAAGGAGCAGATGAGTGAGCGCATTCGATTCCATTCCGCAACTGGGCCGGGGCGCCTATTGGCAGGAACTGGTGGTGGGGCAAAAGGGCAAGACATGGCGCCGCACCGTCACCGAAGCCGATCTGGTGAACTTCATTTCGGCCACCGGCATGGTGGAAGTGCTGTTCACTGATGCGACCTATCAGGGGGCGGTGAAAGGGCGGCTGGTGCCCGGGGCGCTCACCTACAGCTTCATCGAAGGGCTGATCTTCCAGTCGGCGATCCAGGGCGTCGGCCTCGCGCTGCTGGATGTCCATATGAAGGTGGTGGCGCCCGTGCTGGTCAACGACACCATCTGGGCCGTGCTGGAGACCACCGACATCCGCCCCACGAGCAAGGGTAACCGCGCCATCGTGAAATGGGACGTCACCATTTATAATCAGGATGAAAAAGTCGTGATGACCTATGAGGTTACGCGCATGGTCGCGGGCGATCCGGCGCGGGCGTGACGTGCAGGCACTGGCGGTAAGCACGCCTGCATAGCGCGCAAAAATAGTGAGGCCCGGTCCTGCCAGTGCAGTCCGGGCCTCATTCCCTCTCCGAACCGTTGAGGATCAGCCGTCGTAATCGCCGCCGATATTCTGGTTGCGCGGCGGCGCGGCGGCGGTCAGGCGCAGCGCCTCCGCCGACTGGGCGATCGAACCGATTTCATCGGGCGTGTCGTCGTCATCGATCTGCACCTTTTGCAGCGAGCCGACGAGCGAATCCTGAAGATCCACGGGCAGGACGGTTTCTTCCGCGATCTCGCGCAGGGCGACGACCGGATTCTTGTCGCGGTCGCGATCAAGGGTCAGTTCCGCACCGCCGGAAATCTCGCGCGCGCGCTGCGCCGCAAGAAGGACGAGATCAAAACGGTTGGTAACCTTGTCGACGCAATCTTCGACGGTAACTCGGGCCAACAGGGCCTCCTGAACAAGGAATGAGAGTCGTGAGACGCGCGCCTAACAGGCCGTGGCGGCAGAGTCAATGAAAGGGAATCGCCGTGTTGACGCGGCAACGTCCATGCGATGGCCGTTTGCGGACGCTTGCCGAAACATAAACGTCTGTTCGCCCTGAGTCGGGGCTGAGCTTATCGAAGTGGCTACTCAGGACGAACGGGGAGGGAGGCGCGCAATCGCTCTTCACCCATGATCGTCACTCAGCACCGGACTTCCCGCCCCTATGGCCAAGCGCGGCGAATGAGCGCATGAACGGGGCATGGCGACCAACCAGCCCGCCCCATCGCCCGAGGAGACGGACGGCATCCGCTTCACGCTGGACGGCAATGATCTGCGCGTGATCGATCATGGCCCGGCGTTGCGCGGCGCTCTCATCCAATTGATCGACGGCGCACGCGAGAGCCTGAAGCTTTATTATTATATCTTTGCCGATGACCATAGCGGGCGGCTGGTGCTGGACCGGCTGGTCGCCGCGCGGGCGCGGGGCGTGACCGTGACGCTGATGATCGACGCCTTCGGATCGGGCAAGACGCCGGCCGGCTTCTTCGACCCGCTGATCGAGGCAGGCGGGCATTTCGGTTGGTTCGGGGCGCGGCGCTCCACCCGCTATCTGATCCGCAATCATCAGAAGATGGCGATCGCCGACGATCGGCGGCTGCTGATCGGCGGCTTCAATGTGGAGGACAGCTATTTCGGCCTGCCGGAAGATGACTGCTGGCACGATCTGGGCCTGATGATCGACGGCCCGCAGGCCGAGGCGATGACGCTGTGGTATGGTCAGCTCTGGCGATGGGTGTCGACGCGCAAGCAGAGCTTCCGCCTGCTGCGCGGGCTGGTGCGGCATTGGGGCAAACGGTCGCGGCGCCAGGAAGGATCGCCGTTCCGCTGGCTGATCGGCGGGCCGACGCGCCGGCTCAGCCCCTGGGCGACGGTGGTGAAACGCGATCTGGAGACGGCGCGGCGGGTGGACATGGTGGAAGCCTATTTCTCGCCGGGCCGGGGGATGCTGAAACGGATCGCCCGCGCGGCGCGGCGCAAGGGCGCGCGCATCATCCTGCCCGCCCGGTCAGACAATGGCGCGACCGTCGCGGCGGCGCGGCTGCTCTATGGCCCCTTGCTGAAGCGGGGCGTGGAGATTTTCGAATATCAGCCGTGCAAGCTGCACATGAAGCTGATCGTGATCGACGATGCGGTCTATATCGGATCGGCCAATTTCGACATGCGTAGCCTGTTCCTCAATCTGGAAGTCATGCTGAAAGTGGAGGATGCGCCCTTTGCCGAAGCCATGCGCGCTTTCATCACGCGGCAGGCGCAGGAAAGCCGCCGGATCACGCTGGAGACTTACAAGGCGCAGCGCGGCCCGCTGACGCTGGCGAAACAGTGGATCAGCTATCTGCTGGTGGGCGTGCTCGACTATACCGTGACGCGGCGGCTCAATTTCCGTAACCCGGACGCGGATTGAGTAACGTCAGGCGATGGCCTGTTCCGCCGGAGTATAGGGAAGGTCCAGATCTTCGGCCACCGCCTGATAGGTAATCCTGCCGTCCCAGACATTGAGACCCGCGAGCAGGTGCGGGTCGCGGCGCATCGCTTCCTTCCAGCCCAGATCCGCGATCCGCAGCGCATGGGGCAACGTCACATTGTTGAGCGCATAGGTGCTGGTGCGGGCCACCGCGCCGGGCATGTTGGCGACGCAATAGTGGACGATGCCGTCCACGATATAGGTCGGTTCGGCATGGGTGGTCGCATGGCTGGTTTCAAAGCAGCCACCCTGATCGATCGCGACGTCGACCAAAACCGCCCCCTTCTTCATGGTCCTCAGCATTTCGGCCGTCACCAGCTTGGGCGCGGCGGCGCCGGGGATCAGCACCGCGCCGATCACAAGGTCCGCCTCCGCCACGCATTCGGCGAGGTTCGCGCGATTGGAAAAGCGTGTCTTTGCCCGCGCCTCGAAATACATGCCGAGCCGTTCGAGCGCCTGCGGATCACGGTCGAGGATGGTGACGTCCGCGCCCAGGCCCGCCGCCATCTGCGCGGCATTGAAGCCGACCACGCCGCCGCCGATCACAGCGACCTTGGCAGGCAGCACGCCCGGCACGCCGCCCAGCAGCACGCCGCGCCCGCCATTCGCCTTTTCGAGCGCGGTCGCGCCCGCCTGGATCGACATGCGGCCCGCGACCTGGCTCATCGGCTTGAGCAACGGAAGGCCGCCGCTGTTGTCGGTCACCGTTTCATAGGCGATGCAGGTCGCGCCCGACGCGATGAGGTCGCGAGTCTGTTCGGGGTCGGGCGCGAGGTGGAGATAGGTGTAGAGGATCTGGCCGGGCCGCAGCATGGCGCGCTCCCCGGCTTGCGGCTCCTTCACCTTCACGATCATCTCCGCCGTGGCGAAGATTTCGGCGGCGGCCGGGACGATGCGCGCGCCGGCCCGCTCATAAAGTGCGTCATGCGCGCCGATCCCTTCGCCCGCGCCGCTTTCCACCAGCACGTCATGGCCATGCGCCGCCAGTTCATGCGCGCTTTCCGGCGTAAGGCCGACGCGATATTCGTGATTCTTGATTTCCCTGACGGTACCGACAATCATGACCTTGCTCTCCCGGTTTCCCCGGCGCGCCATGGGCACGCCCGGCCTGCCATGGTGATATTGCGGAAATCATGACGCTTGTTCCCGCAATTGGCCAGCGGGCAATATTCTTCCAATGCCGATGAAGCTGGAATGACCGATCCGCGGGCGGCGCGTTCCTTGCCGGATGCCTGTCCTGCACGTTGATCCAGATCAGCACGATTTATGGGAACGTCTCGTCCCCCCTATCGTTATAAGAGCGTATATTTCAGCATCGTGACGAAGACGGGTGAGGGGACAATCTCCGAGCCGTGCTTTTCCCGTGCGCGAAATGGCCAGAATGAACGTTTTTCCCAGGAAACTGGTCGGAGTTGGATATCGGAAACACAATCAGCCTGTAGACATCCATCCCCCTTCCTCCCCAGAATCGGAAACTGCTCCGATAGGGAGGGTCGTTCCGGATGATGTCGGGCCAATGACCGCTATCGACGATGGGCCAGCCATGTGAGGATTCATGGATGAAGATTGCCCAGATTGCGCCCTTGGCGGAAAGTGTTCCTCCTAAACTTTACGGCGGCACGGAACGGATCGTATCCTATCTTACCGAGGAACTGGTCCGCCAGGGTCATGACGTCACCCTGTTCGCCAGTGGGGATTCCCGAACGAGCGCGGAACTCGTCCCCGTCACGGACATGGCGTTGCGGCTCAATGGAAAGGTCATCGACCCGATCCCCTATCATATGATGCTGCTGGAAGCGGTCATGCGCCGCGCCGACGCATTCGATGCGCTTCATTTCCATATCGACATATTGCACATGCCCATGGTGCGGGACTGCCTGGACAGGACCGTGACGACGCTGCACGGGCGGCTCGATCTGCCCGATCTCCCCGCTTTCTATCGCGTGTTTCCGCATCATCCGCTGGTGTCTATCTCCGACCATCAGAGATTGCCGATGCCGCCCGTCACCTGGGCGGGGACCATCCATCATGGCCTGCCTGCGGACCTGCTGCCGCCGCAATTGGGGCCAGGTCAGGGCTATCTGGCGTTTCTGGGGCGCATTTCCCCCGAAAAGCGGCCGGACCGGGCCATCCGCATCGCCGCCCGGTCGGGTATGCCGCTGCGTATCGCGGCAAAGATCGATGCGGTCGACCGGCACTATTGGGAAACGGAAATCGCGCCGCTGATCGAACGCCATCCCAATGTCAGCTTCATCGGCGAGATCGACGAACGGCAGAAGGCGGAATTTCTGGGGCAGGCAAGCGCCCTGATCTTCCCGATAGACTGGCCCGAGCCGTTCGGGCTGGTGATGATCGAGGCCATGGCCTGCGCCACGCCGGTCATCGCCTTTCGCTGCGGATCGGTCCCGGAGATCATCGACGAGGGCGTGTCCGGCTTCATCGTCGAGAGCGAGGATGAAGCGGTGGCGGCCGTGGCAAGATTGAAGGATCTCGACCGCAGGCGGGTCCGTGCCGCATTTGATGCACGTTTCACTGCGGAACGCATGGCGCGCGACTATATCTCGCTCTATCGTGGCCTGCCCGGCGCGCGCATGGAAGCAGCGCGCCTGCGTCGTCAGCTGGGGGAAGAAGCCGACCTGCAAATCGTTGCGTAAAGGACAGCCCATGGCATCATCCATCCAGTCGCAAACCGACCTGGCGAATGCGGACCTGGAACAGAGGCTGTCGCAGATGAACACGCAGTTCTTCATCCCGGCAACCGCTTCGCTGCACGAACGCCGCCCGCGCACATTGAAACATGGCGACAGCTTCGCCGTGTTCGACCACAGCGGAGACGCCATTTCCGGGCCAGGCAGTCCGGAGGGGCTTTATTATCGCGACACGCGGCACCTCTCCCACCTGTTCCTGACGGTGAACGGGCAGCGCCCCATCCTGCTGAGTTCGGGCCTGCGGGACGACAACACGATGCTGACCTGCGATCTGGCCAATCCCGATTTCATAGGGGCGGACGGCCGGGTGGAGGTCGAACATGACCTCATCCACCTTCGCCGGACCCGGTTCCTGTGGAAAAGCGCCGTTTACGAACGCATCACCATCCGCAATTTCGACAAGCAGACACGGCAGATGACGGTCGGCATCAGCTTCGATGCCGATTTCCGGGATCTGTTCGAGATCCGGGGCACCGTTCGCCTGCGGCGCGGCGCGATGATGGAACCGGAAATACAGTCCGATACAGTATGCCTTCGCTACAAAGGCCGGGACGATCAGGATCGCGTTACCCAGATCGAATTCGATCCGGTCCCCCGGCAACTGACGGCCACGGATGCCCTTTTCGACATCACTTTGTCCCCGGCGGAGCGGTGCACGATCTTCATGCGGATCGGCTGCGTGGCCGAACAGTCCGACGATGACCTGCCCAAGCGTTTCCTGAAATCCCTTCGCGAAGCCATGCAGGGATCACGGCAGGCATTGGCGCGCGGCGCCACGATCCATTCTTCCAATCAGCTTTTCAACGAAGTGACCCGCCGCGCCGTCGCGGACATCGCCATGCTTTCGACCGAGACCGAATATGGTCCCTATCCCTATGCCGGCATTCCATGGTTCAGC
The DNA here is from genome assembly GCF_001456115.1 of Sphingobium baderi. Classification (NCBI taxonomy): domain Bacteria; kingdom Pseudomonadati; phylum Pseudomonadota; class Alphaproteobacteria; order Sphingomonadales; family Sphingobiaceae; genus Sphingobium; species Sphingobium wenxiniae. Next base: position 432,076 of record NZ_CP013264.1, read on the forward strand.
ACGATTTTCGGGCGGGACGCGCTCATCACAGCGATGCAGACGCTCTGGCTGGATCCGGCGATCAGCCGCGGGGTGCTGGGCTATCTGGCCGCGCATCAGGCGACGGATTTCGATCCGGCGGCCGATGCCGAGCCGGGCAAGATCCTGCACGAAGTGCGCCATGGCGAAATGGCCGAACTGGGCGAGGTTCCTTTCCGCCATTATTATGGAAGCATCGATTCAACGCCGCTTTTCGTGATGCTGGCGGGCGTCTATCTGGAACGGACGGACGACATCTCCTTTATCGCGGGGATAAGGGATAACCTCGACGCGGCCCTGAACTGGATCGACGTCTATGGCGACAGGGACGGCGACGGGTTCGTCGAATATGGCCGTTTGACGGACGCGGGTCTGGTCAATCAGGGCTGGAAGGACAGCCACGATTCCATCTTCCATGCCGACGGGACGATTGCACAGGGGCCGATCGCGCTCGCCGAAGTGCAGGCCTATGTGTTCGGCGCATGGAACGCCGCCGCCGCGATCTTCGCCAGGCTGGGGGAAGTCGACCGGGCCAGCCATTATGTGGAGCGGGCGAACCATTTGCGCGATACATTCGACGCGGCCTTCTTCGATGAGGAGCTTGGCACCTATGTGCTGGCTCTGGACGGACGGAAACGCCCCTGCCGCGTTCGGTCGTCCAATGCCGGCCATGTCCTCTTTGCCGGGCTGGCGCGGAAGGATCGCGCTCACGCGGTCGTGCGATCGCTCATGGCCCCGGCGTCCTTTTCCGGATGGGGCATCCGCACGGTCGCATCGACGGAAGCCCGTTATAATCCCATGAGCTATCATAACGGGTCGATCTGGCCGCACGACAATGCGCTGATCGCGGCGGGTTTCTCCCGCTATGGCTACAGGAAGGAAGCGGCGACGGTTTTCGAGGGTCTCTTTGCCGCAGCCACCTATGTCGACCAGATGCGGTTGCCCGAACTCTTCTGCGGCTTTCCCCGCAGACGGGCGCAGGGTCCGACCTTCTATCCCGTCGCATGCAGCCCGCAGGCATGGTCGGCCGCCGCTCCGCTGTTGCTCATCCAGGCAAGCCTGGGTCTGAATTTCGACACGGACGCGCAGCGGGTCCGGCTGATCGAACCGACCCTGCCCGACTTTCTGGACACGCTGACGCTCAGCAACCTTCCCATCGGCGAAGCCAAAATCGATATCGAGTTCGTGAACCTGGCGGGCAATGTCGTCGTCAAATCATCCCATGGTCAGGATGCGCGCGTGCTCATCCTGACCTGATCGACGTCCAACCGCTCCGCGTGCGCGACCAACTGGCGGGTTCATGGCAGGAAATGGCGATATGGTCGCCATCCATCGACCAAAGGTCGCGCCTCTCCTCCGCCAAAAACGCCCGTCAGCCTTGCCGTGTAGCCTCCCCTCGCACCAGCGGTTCCATCCGTGCCAGAAGGACATGGTCGGCGGATGCATCGGCGCCGGCGATCACCAGACATTGCCGCAACATCCGCCGGTGGAAAAAGCGCGTCAGGGCGATGTCATGCTCCGGCGTGCTGGCCGCGATGAAATGCATCAGGGCATCATCGCCGCTGGAAACGTCGTCGAAACGCTTGCCGAGCAGGTTTTCCAGATCGCGCAGATCTTCCTCCCGCAGCCAGTCGCGATAGCGGGTCTTCTGCTCAAGATAGTGCGGGATGGACGCAAGGATATTGCGCTGCCACCCTTGCAGCGCCTCACTTTCAGGGAGACGGTCGATCTCTGCCGCCAGCTTGCGGAGCGCCAGTTCGTCCCGATCCGCAGGCGCTGGAGGCGGAAGCTGGATTTCATCCAGTTCGATCTCCAATATCTCGGCCAGCGCCTCCATGCAGCGCCGTCCGATCATGGGCACCTGCACTGCCGCCTCGACCCAGTCGCCGCCGCGTCCGGTTTCGTACAGGCCGAACAGCGGGCCATAAATGGCCTCGGCCAGAAATGCGACTGTGTGGAACGCGATCGCATCATGATCGAGCGGTACGCCCATCGCCTTTTCATAATGACGGAACAGCGCGGGGACATCGCCCATATTCTCGATGGGATGGCGGCCCCGGAAACAGGCAAGGTCGCGCATCGGATCGCCCAGATGGCCGATCTCCACATCCAATATGCCGGTCACGCGCGGGCCGTCGGACAGGAACTGCCCACAATCGCCGGTGACGAAGGAAATGGATTGCCGGTTGCGCGGATAGTTACGCCGCAACCAGCGGACACAGAACTCCAGAATGGGATCGGTCACACCCTGCGCCTGCGTCATGGCATGGAACCGCTCATAATTATGCATGGCGATGTTCTGCGCGCCCTGCGGCACGTCGGCGCCCGCTTCGGCAAATTTCTGGTAGGGGATGCGGTGGACGTCAGCCAGGATTTCCATGTAGCGCAAGGACGCCGCCCAGCGGTCGTCGGTCATCACCGACGCGCTTTCGATCGCCTGCTGCACAAGGCCCGGATCGCGTCCGCCGTCGATCCATTCCATGACGATGGTGTTCGGGCGGTCGCACATGCCCAGAATGGCCGGGATGGGAATGCCATTTTCATGCAGCGTGCGCTGCATCCGCATTTCATAGTCCAACGGATAGGGATGGGTGGGCCAGGTCCGGTCGCCTTTCAACAGGAACTCGCGCGTCACGCCATTTTGCCGGGCGCGAGCGTGCCAGACCGGACGCCAGCGGCGTTGCTTGTCGAGAGCGATGTCGGAACATCCCAATTCGTCCCGGAGCCAAACACTCAGCAATTCGACATTATCGGCATAGCTGTTCGCCGCTTCGGTCAGTGCCATGTCCCATTATCCTTTATCGAGGGGTTCTTCATCCGTTGCCCAGCGTGTTGGCTGCGTGACGGTCGAGGTGGAAAAATGAAGGTGCTCCATCGCAAAATCCGGCGGCACCTCCAGCGTTTCGATGACCCTGCCATCGCCATAGTCCCTTATTGCGAGCATCGCATGTTTCAGCGCGGCGATGACGAGATACCAACCGAAATCGCGGACCGGGTCAGGGTGGTGATCGTGCCGGTGCCTTCGGGGAGCGAATTCTTCGCGAACAGGCCGGCATCAGGCCCCGAAGCGGCGACACCTTCCCAATCGGACCTTGCGTTCTTCATCATCGCTCTCCCTTCACGGATCGCCTGCCGCTCCCCCCGCGAGGTGCGGCGTGACGGCCCGGCTATGTCCGGGTCTCATGCAAGACATTCATGGGGCAGGCGTCCGGCCGTAAACAAGAATGGCAGCAGTTATAATTAGGGTAGTTCGATAACCTGCGACATATATTTCGGCGCGGTCGGCTGACGGCTCGCGGTGCGTTCGCGTTCGCGTTCGACTTTCCGTGACAGGCTCAACAGTTTGCGAACCAGCGCAGTCGGTTTCGACACATGGACGAAACCGACCGGATGGAAACGCGGCGGATCGAAGGGGCGGATTTCTATATCGGTCGACTGAACGGCATTGACGTCCCACATGATGGATGAAGCGATGCCGGCCTGGATACTGCTGAGAAAAGTCGTCGTGTCGCCGCTTTCCAGCACGATGTCGGGCAAGGCGCCGGCACGGGAGCAGGGATCGTCGAACAGCCGTCGGCGCTCCTCCGTCAAAGGCGGCATGACCATGGGGAGCCTGTCAAGATCGGCGAAACGGACCGCATCGGGCAAATCCGTACCGATCGGAGAAGCCAGCACGATCCCGAGCGGCCGGGTCGGCGTAATCGAAAGGCCGCGCGGCCTCTTCACAAGACCGCAATAGCCGACGTCCACATCGCCACGCCGCAACTGGTCGAACATCTCGTGATCCTGCGCCATATGCTGGATCTGGATGCGGATCAGCGGTTCTTTACGCATGAAGCGTTCCAGAACGGGCGCCATGCCCGCCGCCATCGCGCCCAGCGTCGCTATACGCAACACATGGGCCGACTGCTCCCCGGCGACACGCTGCATGTCGTCGATGGCCGCGAGCGCGCGCCGCGCGCTCGCCAGCACCCGCTGGCCTGCCGTGGTGAGTTCCAGACTGCGGCCGACGCGCCGCAGCAACTGGCAACCCAGTTCGGCCTGCAATTCCTTCAATGCGCGGGAAATGGCGGGCTGGGACACGTTCAGATTGGCGGAGGCTTCGGTCAGCGTGCGATGCTCTGCAAAGGCGACCAGATATCGCAGATGCTGAAGACTGATTTTGCCCGGCATGCGATATCCACCAAAATCGGCCTGTCTCATCTCATCGGACATCGTCCACCCTCTCGCTCGCGCCAATGTCGATTTCCGGCCCGCATGTTCCCGCCAGAATATTGCAAACACCGCTGAAGACCAGCTTTACCAGCAAAAGCCCGCTTATAGCCGCCGCGCGAGATTGTGGAAGCCAACCAGGCCGAGCAGTCATTTGCGGTCATTTCGCCTTCCCCTGGGCGGCCAAGTCGGGCTGATCGTAAGCGATCCCGGCGGCCCATAGCGACATTCACGCCTATTTCAGGCTTTGCATCGATTTGATCTATGGCCCTGAGCGCACGCGGCGTTATTCTGCAAGCCGACATCCATCCCCGAAGGTCTGGGATCGACAGGAAAGACAGGTTATGAGCGACCGGACACCGTTGACCGACAAGAAATTCGCGAGCCGTGTCGACTGGAACCTGATGCGGACCTTCGTCGATATCGTCCGGGCCGGCGGCATCGGCGCGGCCGCGCGGCAACTCAACAAGCAACAGCCGAGCATCAGCGCCGCACTCAAGCGGCTGGAAGATCAGGTCGGGGCAACGCTCCTGCACCGCTCCGCCACAGGCGTGGAGATGACGGCGGCGGGCAAGGCCATGATGGCGCTGTGCGAGGACATGCTGGAATCAGCCAGGATGATGCCGCATCAGATCGCGCAGGCCACCAAGCGCGTCGAAGGCATCGTTCGTATCCAGATCGTGTCAGCGCTCGTTTCTCCCGAGTTCGACGAGGCCATTGCGAGCTTCCACAGACGCAATCCTGACATTCATATAGAGATCCGCGTCTCTCCCTGGCGTCAGGTGCTCGACGCGCTGGAGCGAGGTGAAGTGGAGATAGGCGTAGGCTATGACAGCAATGTTCGCGGCAGCCTGGTCTACGAACCTTTGTTCACCGAGCGTCAGCAGCTCTATTGCGCCCGCAGCCATCCCCTCTTTGGCTATCATGTCAGCCGTCTCAACGAACTCAGGGACGAAGGGTTCGTGCTGACCGGCGAGGATGAGATCGAGACGATTACCCATCTGCGCCGGCGCTATAGGCTCGGCGCCAAGGTGAGTGGGCTGGCAGAGGACATAAACGAGGCGCGGCGCCTTATTGTTCACGGGGTCGGCATCGGCTTTCTCCCCGTCCTCGCGGTTAAGGAGGATGTCGCCAAGGGCAGGCTCTGGCCGATGCTCCATGCCGATTTCGAGCCGTCCTACGACATTTTTCTCCTGGCCCGGCTCGACCCGGCGCGAGACACGGCCACGCAGCTTTTCCTGGACGAGGTCGTGAGGCGCATCCGCGCGCAGCGCAGGTCATAATGTAAATCTATGCCTTTCATCGCAAATTTGCGCCTGCCGCCCTGACGCGCCCTGGCTCAGTTTCAACACACCGAAGGGAGTGTGGCATGCGATTGAGCCGGAAAGCGATTCTTCATCCTGAGAGCAGGCATGGCCTTGGCGGACGCGCCGCGATGATCGGTGCGGCGGCCCTTCGGCTGCTTCTGGAGGGCATTTCCGCCAGGGCCCAGGCCATCGGCGGCACGCGGCATGACAGGTGGGAACACTGAGCTGCGTCTATGCCGGAACCTACCTCTTCGACGCCGCAGCGCCGCGAAGCCTTGCCCAGCATGCAATGCGCTCACCGAAATTCCAATCCACCGCACAATCCTCCTGACGCCCGCAACAGGCGGCGCGGCCATCCAGACGGGAATGTCATGAAAAAAGCCATGCTCAACCTGGTGCCCCCCGCGATGATCGCGATGGTCCTATTGTTCTGGGCCTTCGGTCCCGATGCCCTGCTCGAAAATCCATGGACGCTCGCCGTGATGTCCCCGCTCATCACGGCGAGCGTGCTGCTGCTGGAATGGGTCGCCGAACGGCATGCCGGCTGGCGCATGAACAGGCAGGAATTCTTCACGGATCTTTTCTATGTGGTCATGAGCGCCACCGCGATTTCATGGGCTTCGCAAAAGCTGGCCGAAGATCCGTTGAAAGCAGCCAAGCAATCGCTGGGCATCAGCACCGAATGGATCACGCACCTGCCTTTCCTGGTGCAGGTCGCCATGGTCATTTTCATCATCGAGTTCGGCCAATATTGGATGCACAGGCTGATGCATAACTGGCATCCCTTCTGGCTGACCCACGCGCCGCATCATCACATCACGCAACTGAACGCGGCGAAGGGCGCGGTGGGCAATCCCATCGAACTGTTCCTCATCAGCCTCAGCCTGGTCGCGCTTTTCGACATCCAGCAAACCGCCATGTTCTGCGCGTTCAATGTTCTGGGCGTGGTGTCGACCTTCGCGCACGCCAATGTGCGATCCGACCCGCCCATCTGGTATTCCTTCTTTTTCACGACCATCCGGCACCACAGCCTGCACCATTCGACGGACTATGAAAGCACCCGCTGCAACTATGGCAATTCGCTGATCCTTCTCGACCGGCTGTTCGGCACCTATCGCGAGGGCGAAGCCGCCATTGTCGGGCAGGACGACCGCAAGCGGCTGTCGATCTGGGAACAGACGATGTTTCCGGTGCAACCTCTGATCGACCGGATGAAAGCCAGGCGAGAGCAGTCCCTTGCTGCGGCGGGTAGGCAGCAAAATGACAACGCCGCGTCCAGCCACAATCTGGATACGGCGGGAGGTGCAACGGCGGCATGATGGCAACACGCGCCGGGCAGGTCAGCGCAGCACGAGACTCCCTCTTCCGGGGCGACCTCAACGCGACGCACCGGCTTGCCGCCGCGTTGGTGGCTGCGGACCCCGGCGATGCCGAAGGCCATTTCCTGCTCGGCGTGGCGGAATCGGGCGCGGGTCGCGTCCAGGCCGGCATCCAGCATGTCGGCCGGGCGATCATGCTCGACCCGAAGGGCGAATATCGCGCGCAGCTTGCAAAACTCTTCGTGCTGATCCGGCGGGATGGCGACGCCGCCGCGATGCTCCGGGATGCGGAGCAGACGCTCCCCACCGATGCGCTCAGCCGCGATACCATGGGCTGCGTCTATGCCCGCCTCGGCGACCACGCCGCCGCGCTGTCTCATTTCACGGAGGCGGTGCGGCTGGAACCGCGCAACAGGGAATTCCGCTATAATCAGGCAACGACCCTGAATTTTCTGGGGCGAGTGGCCGAGGCCGAGACAGCGCTGGAGACACTGATCGCGCTGGCGCCGGACGAGGCGCGCGCCCATCATCTCCTGACCAGCATCCGCAAGCAGACGCGGGAGCATAATCATGTCGAGCGGCTGACGCGGACCTATGCCAATGCACGCGATGGCCGTAGCAGGCTGTTGCTCGGCTACGCGCTGGCAAAGGAGATGGAAGATATCGGCCAGCCGGTCGAGGCGCTGAACAGGCTTATGGCGGTAAATGCGGAGCATCGCAGGGCCCTGCCCTATGCCTTCGCGCGCGACGCCGCCGTCTTCGACGCCGTGGAGGCGAGCTGGTCGACGCTGGCACAGGCTCCTGCGACGGAGCCGTCCCGCGATGCGCCCATCTTCATCATCGGCATGCCGCGCACCGGAACCACGCTCGTCGATCGCATCCTGTCATCGCATCCCGATGTCGAAAGCGCCGGGGAATTGCAGGCCATGCCACTTGCGGTGAAACAGGCGGCCGGGACGCGCGGTCCCATGGTCATGGCCCCCGAGACGATCATGGCGGCCGCGAGCAGCGACATGCGCGATATCGGGCGCGATTATCTGCAAAGAGCACGTCATCACCGGCGCGATCCCGCCCGCAGGTTCACGGACAAGTTTCCGGGCAATTTCCACTATGCGGGCTTTATCGCGCGGTCCCTGCCCTCGGCCAGGATCGTGTGCCTCCGCCGTCATCCGATGGACACGGTGCTCAGCAATTTCCGCAACCTGTTCGCGATCGGCTCGCGTTATTATGACTATAGCTACGACCTGCTCGACATCGCCGCCTATTACGCCCGTTTCGATCGGCTGATCGCATTTTGGCGCACGGTCTTGCCCGGGCGCGTGCTTGAAATCCGCTATGAGGATCTGATCGCGGATCAGGAAGGGCAAACGCGGCGGCTGCTCGCGCATTGCGGGTTGGAGTGGTCGAATACCTGCCTGTCGTTCCACACAAATCGCGCGCCTGTTTCAACGCCCAGCGCCGCGCAGGTCCGCCGTCCGATCTATGCGGACTCGGTCGCGCGCTGGAAACGGCACGTGGATGTCCTGGAACCAGTGAAACGCTTCTTCGAGGAAGCCGGCATCGGCTTTAACCCGGTATCCTTTCCAGCCTTGCAAGGAGCCTGAACCGGCCATGGTATATCGAACAGGAAAACAGGCATTGGCGCTGGGCGCGGCGGTCATCGCCTGCATCGCATCCCCCGCAACGGCCGCGGCCGAGCCGAGCACGCGGCTGGTGTCATGCCGTTCCGGAAGCTGCCTCCTTATTTCCGGTCAGCGCGACGATGCGGCGTCCATGGTCCGCATCAATGGCCATACGGTGGTGGTGGAAGGCAAGCGCCATTGGCGGGTTCGCCTGCCGATCGAAACGGTGCGCGCATGGTCGGCACCCCTGGCCCGGACGATCAGGGTCACTCTTCTCGATCCTGAAACCCACGCAGAAACCACGGCCAAGGCCGACCTTCCGATCGGGCTATTGGGCCATGTCACGGAACTCGCCTCACTGGTTGTCAGTATCCGGTAAATCCGCCGCGCGCTGGGGGCGTCCGATCCCTGATTATCAATCGACGCCTCGACCAACTCGCAAGTTCGGATGGCCTCCCGTTACACGACGTAGTCTCGCGATTGCGGAACGGATCTGCACGGGTCGGTCAGTGACCGATCTTCACAGGATTGGGCCACCAGGACAGCGTGTGCAGATCATGCGCCGTCGTCCACAGGCCCGCCCGCGTATATCGCAGCGCGCCGCTGCCGCTTGCCTTCCCCACCCGCGCCCGGATCGTCATGGTCTTCGGTTCGATCACGACGAATGTCTGATCGTCCGTGGTGCGTAGCCACAGCTTGCCGCCGCCTGTGTCGATATCCCCATATTTCAGAGTCTCCGCGACCTTCACGCGGCCCGATAGTTCGCCGGTCAGGGGATCGATGCGGGCGACCGTGCCATCGCCCTGCTCCTGCACCCAAACCGCGCCAGCCCCGGCGGCGAGAAAGCCGGGTTCCTTGCCCAAGGCCGTGCTCTTGACGACAGCATTGGTTCGGGGATCGATGCGCTGGAGCGTCTGGCGCTTGCTGCTGACCACCCAGACCGATCCGTATCCGAAGGCGAGATAATAGGTGCCCGGCTCCACGGAAATGGATGCGCTCACGCGGTTGGTCCCCGGATCGACGCGGGCAACCACGCCCTTTTCATCGCTCGCGACCCAGACCGATCCCGCGCCCGCCACCACATTAAGCTCCCCCATGGGGTTGGCGATTCCGGTGGGGATCGAAGCGGTTATCCGCGCGGTCCGCGTATCGATCCGGTTGAGCGTGCCATCCTTGCAATCGGCAACCCACAGGGCGCGATGGGCTATCGCCATGGCGCCGCATGGTTTGGACATGGCGACCTCGGCAAGCTTACCCTGGCGCGACCATTGCTCCACACGTCCATCGTTCGTGACCCAGACGGTCTTTCCGTCGACCGCCAGGAAGTCCGCAAAGCCCGGCACGGGAATAATCTGTTCATCCTGCGCCCGTGCGGCAAACGGCATCAAGGCACAGCCCGCAACCGCCGCCATGAGCATCATACCAAGCTTTCGCATGTCTTGCCCCCTCTTCGCCAACTTCCACTAACCGCGCTGCGCCATATAGGCACGCCATCCGCCCAGGCTCGTTATGTCCTGCGCGCCCGTCATGGCGCGTGGTTCGGCGACAAAGCCCTTGACGCTGCTCCCGTCGGCCAGCGTCACCGTGCCGATGGCAAGCGGCGCGGGCACCTCCGCGACGAAGCTGCCAAATTCGGCGACGCCCAGTTCATACACCTCAAGGGCGATCGGTCCGCCATCCTCGCTATGCACAAGTGCGGGCTTGGGCGGCACGCTGTCGGCCATGGCATAAAGTCTGTAATGGGGCGCGGTTTCAAATGCGCCGATGAACCTGGCATCCCGCGAGGTGAGTTGCCAATGCAGCGGCATGTCCTTCAGATGGGCGCCGACGACGGCGAGCTTCACAGTCTGCACTTTACCCTCCAGATCGAGAGGTGGTGGGGATGGAAGGTCCGACGCCGCGATATACGCATCCGCCGCTTCCAGCAGAGCGCGGTCGCTATCGGCCGGACCGATCAGGGTGATCCCGAACCCGGTGGCGTTCGCGCGTATTCCGGCGGGCACGGCCACCGCAGCCATGTCCAGCAGGTTCACGAAATTGGTGTAGACGCCCAGATTGCTGTTGAGCATGACCGGCGCGGCGAGAAGCTCGGCAACGCGATAGGTCGTACCGGTCGTCGGGAAAGCCAGCAGATCGATGCCCGTCCAGAGCATGTCCGCATGACGCTTGAGCTGGGCGAGACGATAGATGCCGTTGAACAGGTCTACCGCGCTCATGCCCACGCCCTGTTCGACCACCTGGCGAACGGTGTTGTCGACCGCATCGGGATTATCGGCCAATATGCCAACCATGGCGGCGGTCCGCTCGGCAACCCACGGGCCGCCGTAGAGAAGCTGCGCCGCTTCCTGGAGCGGCGCGATGTCGATCGCGACGATGTCTGCAAGCCCCGCGAGCGTCTCCAGCGTACAGTCGTAGAGATATTCGGACTCGCTATCGCCAAACCAGATACGCTGGTCGCGGCGCGGCACGCCGATGGTCTTGCGCCCAAGCGGCCGGTTCGCGAGCGTTTTGGAATAAGGATCGGCCGGATCGAAGCCTGCCAGCACATCGTCGACGATGCGGGCGTCGCTCGTGTCATTGGTGAATACGGTGATGCAATCGAGCGTGCGGCACGCGGGCACGAGGCCGCTGGTGCTCCATCGTCCCTTGCTGGGCTTGAACCCGATCAGATGATTGAAAGCAGCAGGAACGCGGCCCGATCCCGCCGTATCGGTGCCAAGCGCAAGGGGAACCAGTCCCGCCGCCACGGCGACGGACGAACCCGAACTCGATCCACCGCTGACATAAGCGAGATTATAGGCGTTGCGGGGACTCCCATAGGGACTGCGCGTGCCGTTCAACCCCGTGGCGAACTGGTCGAGATTGGTCTTGCCGACACAAAGCGCGCCGGCCGCCAGCAATCGTTCGACGACCGTGGCGGAGGCTTCCGGGCGATAGGCGAAGGCGGGGCAAGCCGCCGTGGTGTCGAATCCGGCGACGTCGATATTGTCCTTCACGGCGAAGGGGACGCCCGCCAGCGGCAGGACTTCGCCCGCTGCGACGCGGGCGTCGATGGCTCGCGCCGCGGAAACAAGATCGTCCCGCGCTGCGCGGCTGATCCAGATTTGCGGCTGGACGGCGTCATAGGCTTCGATCCGGGCCATCGACTCCTCGGCCACGGCGACGGCGCTGGTCCGCCCCGCATGGACGGCAGCGGCGATGGCGGCGGCGCTCTGCCGGGCCGACGCGCTCATGAATGCCGCCTCAGCGCCAGCATCGGCGCGCCGGGCAGGAGAGACTGCCGTTCCTGCATGTAGAGCGCCGCTATCGTTCCCGTGCCGGGACTTTCCACCGGACATTCCATCTTCATCATCTCTATGACCGCGATGGTATCGCCTGCCTTCACCTCGTCCCCGGCCGCGACCAGCAGCTTCCAGACGCTGCCGCCAAAGGGCGCTTCGATCAGGTCGGCTCCCTCGGGCACTTCGATGGCGGGGGCGGACGGCGCGACCGCTTCGTCCAGCGCCTCCGCGCGGTCGAACTCGCCGCGCTGCTGCCATTCGGCGCGTTCCCCATCGAATGCCGCCTGACGCCGCGCCTCGAACGCCGCAATGGCGGCGGCATTGTCGTTCAGGAACGCGCGATAATCGGCGAGGCGAAATTCGGACTGCTCCACCCGGATCGAACGGCGGCCGCTCGGAAAATCGCGACGCCACTCCGCCAGTTCCTCCGCACTGACGGGGAAGAAGCGAATCTGGTCGAAGAAGCGCAGCAGCCAGGGTTTGCCATCCGCGAAGGCGTCGGTCTGGTGATAACTGTTCCATACCTGAATGGTCCGGCCGAAAAGCTGATAACCGCCCGGCCCCTCCATCCCGTAGATGCACATATAGGCGCCGCCGATCCCCACGACATTGGGCGGAGTCCAGGTGCGAGCGGGATTATATTTGGTGGTGACGAGCCGGTGCCGGGGATCGATCGGCGTCGCGACCGGCGCGCCCAGATAGACGTCGCCCAGACCCATGACCAGATAGCTGGCGTCGAAGATCACGCTTTCCACCGCATCGGCATCGGGCAAGCCGTTGATGCGGCGGATGAACTCGATATTGTCCGGGCACCAGGGCGCGTCGTCGCGCACCGCGCCCATATATTTCTCGATCGTCTCGATGATCGCGGGGTCGCGCCAGCTGAGCGGCAGGTGGACGATGCGGGACGGGATGGAGAAATCGGCGAGATCGCCCAATTGCTCTTCCGCCGCCATCAAGGCCGAAAGCGCGGATTGCTGGTCCATGTCCCGGCCATCGAAATGCAATTGCAGCGAGCGTATGCCCGGCACGATATCGACGATGCCCGGCAGCGCCTGCCGCTCCAGTTCCTGCATCAGGGCGTGGACGCGGATACGCAGTTCGATGTCGAGGACGATGGGGCCGTATTCGACCAATATGTTGCGATCGCCCTGCTGGCGATAGATGGTGCGCGGCCGCCCCTCCGTCTCATCGATCTGCGCCAGAATAGGGGACAGGACGGCGATGCTGCGCGGGGCGGTTGAGGCCGGGGTCAGGCCGCTCCCGACGAATGCGCGCTGCGCCGCATCGGCCGCCGCCGCATCCTCTATCGTCACGGGCATGAAGCGGAGGCGGTCGCCGGGTCTGAGTTGTCCGATCTTCCAGCGGTCGGCCGCAATCACCACAAACGGGCAGACGAAGCCGCCCAGCGATGGTCCATCCGGTCCCAGGATGATCGGCATGTCCCCGGTGAAGTCCACCGCGCCGATCGCATAAGGGTTGTCATGGATGTTGGACGGGTGCAGCCCCGCCTCGCCGCCGTCCGTACGCGCCCATCGGGGCTTCGGCCCGACGAGGCGGACGCCGGTGCGATTGCTGTTATAGTGGACCTGCCAATCGGCGGAGAGGAAAGCGCCGACGTCGTCGTCCGTGAAGAAATCGGGCGCGCCATGAGGACCATAGAGCACGCGCAGCGTCCATTCCCCGCCCGGTTCGGGCAGGCTTACCGCTGGCAGGGCGTCGCCCGTCGCTTCCGTGCCCAGATGCACCGTGTCGCCCGCAAGCAGGCGGCGACCGGCATGACCGCCGAACTGACCCAGTTCGAAGGTGCTGCGGCTACTCAGATAGGGCGGGATGTCGAGGCCACCGGCGAACAGCACGTAGCCCCTCATGCCGCCGCTGGAAGCGCGGTCGAGGGTCAATGTCTGCCCTGCCCCGACATTGAGGGCCGTGCCGCGCGCGACCGGCATGCCGTCCAGCGTCGCGCCGAAGTCCGCACCGGTCAGGCAGATGCGCGCCGGCGTGTTGAACAGGAGGGTCGGGCCCGTCATGGCCACCTCCAGCCCCGCCATCCCCTCCGCATTGCCGAGCAGCCGGTTGCCGATACGGAAAGATTCGTCATCCATCGGGCCGGATGGGGGCACGCCTATCGCCCAAAGACCCTGTCGACCCGGCCAGTCCTGCACGGTCGTCGCGGTGCCGCCGCTGATGACCCGAATGCTGCGGGGGTTATAACCGATGCCGTCAAGGACACGGGTCGAAACCTCTCCGCTGACGAAGGGCGCGCTGCGGACCACCTCGCGCAGCCAGCGCAGGTTCGTCTCGATCCCGTCCACCCGGCTCGCATCGAGCGCGGCCTGCATCGCCGCCGCCGCCTGCGCGCGCGTGGGAGCGTGGACGATCAGCTTGGCCAGCATCGGATCATACCATGCGCTTACCGTGCTGCCCGCCATGACCCATGTTTCGGCGCGGATGTCGGCAGGGAAATCGACGGCAGTCAGCGTGCCGGAAGTGGGGCGATAATCGAGCGCCGGGTCTTCGGCATAAAGGCGGACCTGTATGGCATGGCCCCGCGCCATGGGCGGCTTCGCGTCGAGGAAGGCGAAGTCTCCCGCGGCGCCGCGCACCATCCATTCGACGAGGTCGATGCCCGTCACTTCCTCGGTCACGCCATGTTCGACCTGAAGGCGGGTGTTCATTTCCAGAAAGAAGAACTGCCGCCGGTCGGCATCGTAGAGGAACTCGACCGTTCCGGCCGAGCGATAGCGAGCCGCCTCGCCAAGCCGGACGGCCGCCGCGATCAGGTCGGCGCGCACGTCGTCGGGCAACAGCGGCGCGGGGGCTTCCTCCACAACCTTCTGGTTACGGCGCTGGAGCGAGCAGTCCCGCTCGCCCAACGCCATGACGCGGCCCGCGCCGTCGCCGAAAATCTGCACCTCGACATGGCGCGCGCGGCCGACATAGCGTTCCAGAAAGACGCCCGCGTCACCGAAATTGCCCTCGCCCAGCCGCGCCACGGCGGCGAAGCCCTGCCGCACGGCTGCTTCGTCCTCGCAGACGCGCATACCGATGCCGCCGCCGCCCGCCGTCGCCTTCAGGATGACCGGGAACCCGATCTCATGCGCCGAATGGACAGCCTCCTCCTCGTCGGTCAGGAGGCCGGTGCCGGGCGCAAGGGGCACCCCATGGCTTGCCGCGAGCGCGCGGGCGCTGTGCTTGAGGCCGAAGGTGCGGATATTTTCGGGCGTGGGACCGATGAAAACGATCCCGGTGGCGGCGCAGGCTTCGGCGAACTCCACATTCTCGGCCAGGAAGCCATAGCCTGGATGGATCGCCCCCGCGCCCGTCATGCGCGCTGCCTCCAGTATCGCGGTGCTGTTGAGATAGCTTTCCGACGCCGGGGCCGCGCCGATGCACACCGCCTCATCCGCCTGGGCGACATGGAGGGAACCGGCATCCGCTTCCGAATAGACGGCGACCGAGCGCAATCCCATGCGTCGCAGCGTGCGGATGATGCGGGTGGCGATCGCGCCCCGGTTCGCGATCAGGACCGTGTCGAAGCTCATGCGGCGACGATCATGCGGACGGGGGTGGGATTGAAGGCGTTGCAGGGGTTATTGACCTGCGGGCAGTTGGACACGACCACGACAACGTCCATTTCCGCGCGCAGGTCGACCGTCAGGCCGGGCGCCGAAATGCCGTCCACGATGCCGAGCGCGCCATCCTCCTCGACCGGCACATTCATGAAGAAGTTGATGTTGGAGACGATATCGCGCTTACCGCGCCCTTCGGAGAGGTTCGCCTCCAGGAAATTCTCCACGCAGGCGTGCTGGGACTTGGTGTGATGGCCATAGCGCAGCGTGTTCGATTCACAGGAGCAGGCCCCGCCGATGGTGTCGTGATAGTCGACGGCGCTCGCGGCGATCGTCATCATCGGCCGCCCCTCGTTCGACCGCAGCACCGTTCCGGCGCGCAGGAACAGACTGCCTTGCGCCGCGACGGTATCCTGCGCGCTGTAACGTTCCGTGTCGTCCGCGGCGGAATAGAGCAGGAAATCGACGGCCTGATTGCCCTCCAGGTCCACGATACGCAGCGTCTGGCCCGCGCCGATATGGCGGAGCCACGGAGCGCGCGCGGGCACGACCTCGTCATGGATCACGGTGCCGGGAAGTCCAGAGATATGGGGATCAGCGCTCATGCTGGTATGTTCCTCGCTTAGAGGCGGAAATAGTCTTCGACATTCTGGAAGGCGCGCAGGCCCTCCGGCGTGGCGTTGCGAATGGGGTCGTCGGCAGCCGCTACCGGACCGCGCCAGGCGGAAACACGCAGCGGCGTCACGGACCAGTTCTCGCGCGGATCGAGCACATGTGGGCAGTTCACGATCACGACGATCACATCCATCTCCGCCCGTAGGAGCACGGCGCGGCCCGGCTCGAAGGGACCGACCAACGGTGTGATCGTCCCGTCCGCCGCGATCCGCGAACCTTTGAACAGATTAATGCACGGGTGGATGTCGCGCCGCTGAAGCCCATGTTTGGCCGCGCCGAGCAGGAAACGGTCGCGCCCGTTGGGAAAGGCCCCGCTGTTCCGGCCCTCGCCATATTTCGCCGCGTTGGTCGCCGCGTTGGATGTGCCGCAAAAGGCGTCGTGCGTACCCGCCCCATCCTCCAGCAGGCTCATCAGCACGCGTCCCATATCGGACAGCAGCAGCTTGCCCGCGCCCAGATAGGCGTTCCACTGCACCTTCACCGTGTCCGCCACGTTGAGACGTTCGCTCGGCATAGCCGCGTTGAAGATCAGCAGGGAAGCGCAGGCGTCGCCCTTGAGGTCGATGAGGCGCAGCCGCGATCCCCGCGCCAGCCGCCGCGATGCATAGCCGCCCGCCGCGACCGTTTCCTCCCACAGCAGATCATCGGCGGCTACGTCCTGGGGAAGGTCGGCGGCAACCGGCGGAAGGACCGGCATCGCCTCGACCACCGTGCCGGCCATGGCGCGGGCATGATCGCGCGCCGCCAGGGGATTGGCCAGTGGCTCGCTCATTCGGCCTCCTGCTCGTAAAGCGGTGGCAGGAGCGCGGTCGTGGTGACAAGCTGGAGTTGCTGCACGCCGCGAACGCGTCGAAGGGCGTCGCACAAAGTCTTCAAACGCACGGCAGGGCCCTGCACCAGAAGAACCTCCAGCGACTGGTCGTCTTCAAGGAACACATGCTGCGCGGAGATGACTTCCTTGAGATAATCGGCCTGCATCTGGGCGAGTTGATGCCGCACGCGGCCGCGATCGCCCCGATATACCAGCGTGATCGTGCCCGCGAGCATCTCGTCCGGGCGGATGAGCGCTTCGTGCTCGGCAAGGGCATGGCGGATCAGTTCGGCGATCAACTGCGAGCGGGAAGGCAGTTCGCGCTCTTCCACCATCATATCGAGTTGCCGGAAAAGCTCTGCGGGAAGGCTCATGCTGAGCCGGGCGAGACTAGGGGGTTCGGAGCTCATGCCGCATCCTCTTCATTATTACCAATACTGTCAATAGTAATACTTTTATCCTCGTCCGCGGCGCGATCGTTCCGGTCCTTCAGGTGAAGATCGTAGACCGCCGTGGCGCCAAACCGATGCGGGGCGTGGGGATCGTGACGGCGCTTGTCGAGCGCCAGGACGCGCGTGCCGAGCGTAAAGGCTTCCCGGATGTCGTGCGTCACCATGATGATGGTCAGGGAATAATCGCGCCAAAGCTGCGTGATGAGCGCGTGCATGTCCGATCGGATGCCGGGGTCCAGCGCGCCGAACGGCTCGTCTAGAAGAAGGATGCGGGGTCGCTTGATGAGCGCCTGGGCAATCGCCAGTCTCTGCTGCATACCGCCGGATAGCTGCGCGGGATAAAGGTGGAGGCTGTCGCCCAGGCCCACGGCCGCCAACATCGCGGCCGCTTCGTCCAGGGCCGCACGGCGCGCCTTGCCGAACAGACGTGCCGAAAAGCGAGCCTGCGCGCACTCCAGTCCGAAAACCGTGTTTCGGAGCGCCGACAAATGAGGAAACACCGAATAGCGTTGGAACACGACGCCGCGATCCGGCCCGCATTCCGGCGCAAGAGGCGTCCCGTCGAGAAGGATGGTTCCACGGGTCGGCGCTTCCTGGCCGAGGATGACGCGCAACAGGCTGCTCTTGCCCGCCCCCGAAGGCCCGACGATCGAGACGAACGAACCGGCGGCGATATCCAGGTCCACCTTTTCGAGGACGATCTTGTCGCCATATTCGACCCAGATGTCGCGAAGGCTGAGGAGCGCGCTCAATGGCTTTCTCCATGTGCCCAGGGGAAGGAGCGGCGGCTCAGGAAAGTAAGCGCCACGTCCATCAGGATCGCCAGCAGAGTGATCCAGGCGACATAAGGGATGATGATGTCCATGGAGAGGTAGCGACGAACGAGGAAAATCCGGTAGCCCAGCCCCACGTCGGATGCGATCGCCTCCGCCGATATGAGGAACACCCAGGCCGGACCGAGGGCCAGGCGCATTGCATGGAAGAGACGCGGCATCGCTTGCGGCAGAGCCACCCGGATCATGATCTGCCAACTGCCCGCGCCCAATGTCTGGGCCTTTATGATCTGTTCTCTCGGCAGGGCGGCGACATGGGCCGCTATGTCACGGACCATGACGGGTGCGATTCCCAACACGATCAGGGCGATTTTCGCCGTTTCCCCCAATCCCAGGGCGATAAACAGGATTGGGAGCAGGGCAATGGGCGGAATGACGGCTATGCCCGTCACCAACGGGCCGAAGGTCGCGCGCACCGGCGGCAGCGTGCCGAGCACCAGCCCGACTATAAGGGTAAGCAGCGTCGCGATGCCAAGGCCGATGCCCAGCCTCTGGAGGCTCGCCAGCGTATCGGCCCAGAACAGGAACTGGCCAGACAAGGGATCGGCTTCGAAGAGGAGCGCGGACATGCCTTCCGCCATGCCGCTGGGCAAAGGCAATATCTTGTCCGCCGGATTGGCGGCATGGCGCTGCGCGGCCATGACCACATAGAAGAGCAGCAGCAGCAGGATCGGCACCAGTCCGAGAAGCAGGCGGTCGCTTCGCCGCATTTGACGGTTTACCCAACGCATGGTCGTCACATCGCCTCAATCAAGCAAAGTCGGACAGGATCAAAGTTTCCCATCGGCGGCGAGCTTCATATAGCTGTCGTCGAAGCGCAGCGTCACACGTCCGGGATCGCCCAGGGTCTTGCCGCCGGGGAAAGCCATGCCCACCGCATCGGCGGACGATGCGCCCTTGAACAGCCCCTTGGAAAAGCTGAAATCGCGCACACGCGTCATGGTCGTGACGAGCGCCGGGGAAGAGGTCGCCGCCACGGCGGCTTTCGGATCGGAATAGAGATAGGTGGTCGATAGCTGATTTTCGAACATCTCCGGCTTCGCCCCCGCCAGCTTCGCCATCGCCGCTCGCGCCTCCTTGCCCTTAGCGTCCTGACGCTTCATGAGAGCCACCGTCTCATACCAGATACCGGCAAGCGCTTTGCCCAGATTGGGATTGGCCTTGAGCGTGGCAGTGTCGACAACCAGAAGATCGAGGATTTCGCCCGGTATGTCGGCGGAACTGAAGACCTGTTTTGCCCCGGCCTGCCCCCTCATGACGGAAAGCTGCGGGTTCCAGGCGACGGCCGCGGTGACGTCGGGGCTTGCGAATGCGCCGACAATGTCAGCGTCGGACGTGTTCACGGTCTTGACGTCCTTGAGCGCCAGACCACTCGAAGCGAGCGCGCGCGCAAGCAGATAATGGGATACGGAAAGCTCGACGAGGTAGACCTGCCGCCCCTTGATGGCGCTGATCTTGTCCGCGCCTTTCAACAGGACGCCATCGTTGCCGTTCGAATAGTCGCCAACGATAATGGCGCTCGTATCCTTGCCGCCAGCGGCAGGAATAGTGAGCGCATCCATGTTCGCGGCGGTCACGCCGTCGAATTTACCGGCCGTATATTGATTAACGGACTCAATATAATCATTCACCTGAACGATATTGATCTTTATGCCATATTTGTCGGCCCATTTCTTCACGATCCCAGCCTGCTGGGCATAAGGCCAGGGCATCCAGCCCGCGTAGATCGACCATCCGATATTGAATTCGTGCCGTTGCTCCGCTGGGCCATTTTGCTGCTGGGAGCAGGACGCGGCCAGGAACGCTCCGGCTATCAATGCGATCTTGCTTGCCCTGCTTATCGATCCGACCATGATTCGTCCCCTTTTCGCATCGCAGCATCGTTCGATTTCCTGGCCTTGTCCAGTGAGATATTACGATTAATAAATTTTGTAATACTTTATGCCGTCATCGCGGGCCACGGCCGGATCAGGCCGACACAAAAGCGAGGTGGCGGGCAGTCTGTCATGAAACCCCATGCGCTCAGCGTTCCCGGGGATGAAGGCGAGATCGGCTTTCCCTGCGGCTTGGTGAATCAGAGGAAACATAGCTGAGCCGGGCATGCAGTCGCCAAAGCGCACCTATGACCCCACCTCCTCTTATGCGCTTCGCCAAGTAGCAATCGCATAGGGGTGGCTTTCCGCATCGCAGCAGATATTTTTCCCCACCCATGCGTCCTTGATCATTACGCTCGGCCATATTTATACGCTGGCCATAACCGTGGCCGACATTGGCGTGAGAGCGATAAAGCGGTTTCAGCTTGCTCAACGCCAATATGATCCGGTAGCGCAACGCCAACGATCCAACTGGCCGACCGATAGTCTTCGAGCCTTGGCTCCTGATGGAAATTTTGAGGTTTGAATCGTTAGCATGTCAAGATGCTCGGGCTATATTGCGATTCTCATCTCATGCTTTCTGACAAGCACGGTAGCATCGCAGGGCACCAACGAGCATCACTACAAACCTCAGCGCATTGTCTCCCTCAATCTTTGCGCTGACCAATATCTGATGGCCATTGCCGACCCGGCGCAAATCGCCGCACTGACACATCTGTCACGCGACCGGGCCATGTCCGCCGGGGCCGCCGCCGCGGATCGCTTGCCTGTCATGCGCGGATCGGCGGAGGAGGTTCTTACGCTGAACCCCGATCTGCTGGTCGCATCGCCAAGTCGCCGGATGGAAACCCGCGCGGCATTGAAGGGGCGATATCCCCTGTTGGAATTGCCGTCCGCCAAAAGCTATGCAGACATTGTGCGTCAGGTCAGGGAAATCGCCACCGCCGTTGGCCATGGGGACCGCGGAGAGGCATTGATCCGCAATATGGACGCTTCGCTCGCCCGGCTTCCTCCCAAGCGCCCTCGCGGTGTTGCCGCTTATTATCAGCGCCGGGGTTATCTGACAGGCGCCGGCACACTCGTAGACGATTTGATGGCGCGCATGGGGCTCGTCAATCTTGCGACCCGCCTGGGCAAGCCCGCCTTGTCCCGGATGTCGTTGGAGGAAATGATCGCAGCAAGACCGGACTATATTATCATCGAGGATGCCAGCGACAGGGTGACGGATCTCGGCACCGAAATGCTCCATCACCCCGCGCTGAACGGGATCAAGCGATTGCACCTGCCCCAGGCATGGACGGTATGTGGGGGACCGGCCTATGTCATGGCCGCCCAAAGCCTGGCCCGGCAGCTTGACCGCCATTAAAACCGGCCGTCCGCTTCTTCGCCCCCCACGCAAGCGTTGATTAAAATTCGATTCCGGCCTGCGCCTTCACGCCGCTGCGAAAGGGGTGCTTGATCAGGGTCATCTCCGTCACGAGATCGGCAGCCTCCATCAGGGCTTCGGGCGCATTGCGGCCGGTCACGATGACGTGGGTCATCTCCGGCTTCCCGCCAAGCACCTCCAGAACCTCGTCAAGCGGCAGATAATCGTAGCGCAGGACGATGTTGAGTTCATCGGCCAGCACCATATCATAGGCCGGGTCGCGGATCATGCGCTTGACCTCTTCCCACGCCTCACGCGCAACGGCGATGTCGCGGGCGCGGTCCTGCGTGTCCCAGGTGAACCCCTCGCCCATCGGCTTGAATTCCACATGCCCCGGGAAGGCGTCGAATACAGCCTTCTCCCCGGTCGCCATCGCGCCCTTGACGAACTGGACCACGCCAACCTTCTTGCCGTGACCAATGGCGCGCACGACCATGCCGAGCGCCGCCGTCGTCTTGCCCTTGCCTTTGCCGGTGTGGACGACCAGCAGGCCTTTCTCGATCGTCTTGGCGGCGACGATCTTGTCATGCGCGGCCTGCTTCTTCTTCATCTTCTCGGCGTGCCGCTCTTCGGTGCGTTCAACCATCGTCATGCTCCTGCAAGGTTGGCGAGCAACAGGCCCGCGCTGTTGGATCTGGGTTTCCACATGCCGCGCTCCAGCGCCTCGGCGAGCCGGGCCGCGGTTTCGCGAAGGGCCGCGGGATTGGCCTCCGCCATGAAGGCGCGCACCGCCTCATCTTCGATAAAGGCGGCGTGGACGGCGTCGAAATGATGGTCGCGGACCGCATGGGTCGTCGCGGCGAAAGCGAAGAGGTAATCCACCGACGCGGCGATCTCGAACGCGCCCTTGTAGCCGTGGCGCATGACGCCGGCGATCCATTTGGGATTTGTGACGCGGGCGCGAACGACACGGCCGATTTCGTCCTCCAGCGTCCGGATTACCGGGCGTTCCGGACGGCTGTGATCGTTGTGATAGGCGCGCGGACGCTTGCCCGAGAGATGCTCCACCGCCGAGGCGATGCCACCTTCGAACTGGTAATAATCATCGCTGTCGAGCAGGTCGTGTTCACGATTGTCCTGATTCTGCACAACGGCATCGGCCTCAGTCAGACGCGCGGTGAACAGTTCGCGCTCCGCATCGCCCTCGACGCCCGCACCATAGGCATAGCTGCCCCAGTCGAGATAGACATTGGCGAGGTCCGCCCGATCATGCCAGATTTTCTCGTCGATCATCGCCTGGAGGCCCGCGCCATAGGCACCGGGCTTCGACCCGAATATGCGGAAACCGGCGCGCAGAGCGGCCGCCTTCGCGTCATTCCCTTCATCGATCAGGCGCGCGGTCTCGGCGCGATGACGGGCGGCGGCAGGATTATCCTCCTGCGGTTCGTCCAGCGCCATGACCGCGCGCGCCGCCGAATCGAGCAGGTCGATCTGCTCGGGAAAGGCATCGCGAAAGAAACCCGAAACGCGGAAGGTGACGTCGACGCGGGGGCGATCGATCTCGGCCAGCTTCATGACCTCAAAACCGATCACGCGGCCCGACGTCCAGTCCCAGCGCGGGCGCACGCCCATGAGAGCCAGCGCCTGGGCGATGTCGTCGCCGCCGGTTCGCATGTTCGCCGTACCCCAGGCGGACAGCGCCATGGCCTTGGGATATTCTCCCTCGCGCTGGAGATAATCGTCGATCAACAATTGCGCGGAGCGGCGGCCCAGTTCCCAGGCGGTGGCGGTGGGGACCGAACGAGTGTCCACCGAATAGAAATTGCGCCCCGTCGGCAGGACATCGGGCCGCCCGCGTGTCGGCGCGCCGGAGGGGCCGGGCATGATAAAGCGCCCGTCCAGGCCCGCCAGCAACGCCGATTTCTCGGCCGCGCCACAGGCATCGACGCGCAGCGCCAGATCGCCAAGCACCGACCGCATGACCGCCGCCGACGCCGGACCCGTTGGCAGCGCACCGTCCACCAACGTTACGGCGAGCAGTTCGAGGCGCTCGATCGTATCGCCCTTCGTGCGCCAGTGGGCGTCGGACATGCGCGCCAATCTATCCGGTTTGGGGCCGGTCCAAGCCTCGCCCATGGCGCAATCCAGCGGATCGAAACCAAGCGCCAGATCATCCGCCATCGCACGAAGCAACGATGCCTGTCCTGCATGATCATGACCGCGCGGCGTTCGCGACAGGGCGATGAGAAGGTCGGCGCGCAGCCGCCCCTCCGGCGACCGGGTAAAGATATGCAACCCGTCACGGATCTGCATTTCCTTCAGTTCGCACAGATAATTGTCGAGCGCCGCGAGCGCTGCGTCACCGTCGCCCACGGCGCCCGCGTCCGCATCGAGGCCTTGCGACCGGGCAAGATCGAGGATTTCCATCCTGAGATGG
The DNA here is from genome assembly GCF_001456115.1 of Sphingobium baderi. Lineage (NCBI taxonomy): Bacteria > Pseudomonadati > Pseudomonadota > Alphaproteobacteria > Sphingomonadales > Sphingobiaceae > Sphingobium > Sphingobium wenxiniae. The sequence continues at coordinate 455,855 of NZ_CP013264.1, forward strand.
TTGATCCGCCGTGGGTCCATCCCGGCGGCGAGATAATATTCATCGACCAGCACCTCCAGCGCCTTGAGCGGGCCATAGCTTTCGGCGCGGGTCAGGGGCGGCGTCAGATGATCAATGATGGCGGCGCCGATCCGGCGTTTCGCCTGCGTGCCTTCACCCGGATCATTGACGATGAAGGGATAGAGCTGCGGCACCGGACCGGCGCAGATTTCAGGGAAACAGGTGCCCGACAGCGCCAGCGCCTTGCCGGGCAGCCATTCGAGATTGCCATGCTTGCCGACATGAACGACGGCTTGCGCGCCAAATGCGCGATGGAGCCAGAAGTGGAAGGCGAGATAAGCGTGCGGCGGCACCAGCGCCGGGTCATGATAAGTCGCCTTGGGATCGACATGGTAACCGCGCGCCGGTTGCACCGCGACGACGACATGATCGAAGCGATGAACGGGCAGATGAAAGGCGCCATCGCGGACGAAGGGGTCGTCCTGCGGGGCGCCCCACTGCTCTGTCACGGCATCGCGGACCTCACCGGGCAGAGCGTCGAACGCAACATGATAATCGGCGAGCGGCAGACTGACTTCGTGCTGACGATCCATTGATATGGGCGCATTGGTCACGCCACCCATCATGACCGCCATCAGCGCCGCGCCGTCTTCCGGAGCGTCACCGACGCTATATCCGGCTTCTCGAAGCGCCGTGAGGATGGCGGCCGCGCTGGCGGGCGTGTCGAGGCCGACGCCATTGCCGATCCGGCCGTCGCGATTGGGATAGTTGGCAAGGACCAGCGCGACGCGCCGCTCCGGCACGGGCGTGCGCCGCAGGGCGGCCCAGTTGGCTGCAAGATCGGCGACGAAAGCCACGCGGTCGGGCGCGACCCGCGGCACCACGATGCCGCATTGCGTCCTTTCATCGAACCGCTCGACCGCCTTGAAGGCGACAGCGCGGGTGAAGAGGCGGCCGTCCACCTCGGGCAGCGCGACATTCATGGCGAGATCGCGGGGCCCCAAACCCCGGGGACTGTCGGCCCAATTGCCTTGCTCCACACCGGCGAACACCGTTTGGAGGATAGGGCAGTCGGCATCTTCGAGGATGCCTGCGACACGACTTTCGCCGGGCGACGAGGCCGCGAAAGAGGTTGCGTTCACAATGATGTCGGGCTTTATCGCCGCGATAAGGCCCCGCAGCCAGTCGATCGCGAAGGGTTCGCGCAGTGCCCGGACATGGACCGCAAGGACGTTCAGCCCCCGGCTCGCCAGCGCGGCCACCAGGGCATCGACGGCATCGAGCGTGCCCGCCATCATCAGCGCACGATAGAAGCAGAGCAACGCCACCGGCCGTCCGTCGGTCCAGCCCGCCCGCACATCGTCCAGCGTCGGACGTTCGACACCCGCAAGATAAAGCCCTGCGTCGGCAACGGGCACGGGATCATCGGGCGGACCGATGTCGCGGCCGATCAGCCGCGCGGCATGGCGCAGGAAGCTGACGGCATTGGCGACGCCGCCCTGGCGCAGATAATCCCGCAGTCTTTCGCTGACCTCCCGGGGCACCGTGGAGGCGGCATCGAGTGACGGATCGGGTTCGCGCCCATCGGCGATGGCGGCAAAGGCGATCCCTTTCTCACGCGCGACCCGTGCGATCTCGTCGACGCCATAGGGCCAGTAAGCCTTGCCTCCCAACAGGACGACGCACAGGAAGCGGGCGTGGGCGATCACCTTTTCGACATAGAGATCGACCGAATAGGGATGCTTGAGCTGCAACAGGTTGGCGAGCCGGATCGACGGCGCCTCGTCACCGAGCATGGACGCCGCCTTGGCGAAGCAGGCCAGTTCGCTGTCCGCCACCGTCAGGACTATGATCTCGCCGGGCGATTGCCCAAGGTCGATCGCCTCATCGCCATTGGAGACGGTTCCCGGCGTGGCGGCCAGCAGGTGCATCAGAGGAGCACCGCCGCCAGAGCGTTTTCGATGGCGGCTTGGTCGAGGCCCTTCTGGCCGATCACGACCAACTGTGAAATGCGCGCCTCTTCCGGCTTCCACGCGCGGTCGAAATGGTGCTGAATACGCGGGCCTACCGCCTGGATCACCATCCGTGCCGGACGGCCTTCAATCGCGATAATGCCCTTGACGCGCAGGATGTCGTGAGCTGCGATCAGGGGCGTCATGGCCGCGAGAAGCGGATCGATGCTGGCGACCTCGCCGCCCCTGACGACGAAGCTATCGAAATCGTCATGATCGTGGTCCGGCTCGGCATCGTGATGCGATGGACGGGCCTCCAGATCATTCTCGGCGCCAGCGAACAGTCCGAGCAATATGCTGGCATCGACCGCGCCATGATCGGCCCGCACGATCTTCACGCCGTCGCGGGTGTCGCACGATATATCGCTCTCGATCCGGCTCAGCGTATCGTCATCGACCAGGTCGGACTTGTTGAGAATGACGAGATCGGCGCAGGCGAGTTGATCCTCGTACAGTTCCTCCAGCGGGCTGTCATGATCGAGTGACGGATCGGCAGCGCGGGCGAGGGCCAGTGCCGTTTCGTCGGTCGCGAACCGGCCGGCGGCGACGGCATCGGCGTCGATGAGCGCCACCACGCCGTCCACGGTCGCGCGAGTTCGGATGTCGGGCCATTGGAAAGCCTTCACCAGCGGCTTGGGCAATGCGAGACCCGATGTTTCGATGATGATATGTTCGGGCGGGCTGGGCCGGTCGAGCAGCTTTTGCATGGTCGGAAGAAAATCGTCGGCGACGGTGCAGCAGATGCAGCCATTGGCCAGCTCTACAATGTCATCCTCCGGGCAGGCTTCCTCATTGCAGCCGCGCAGCAATTCGCCATCGACCCCGACATCGCCAAACTCATTGACGATCAGCGCCAGCCTGCGGCCCTTCGCATTCTGGAGGAGATGGTGGATGAGCGTGGTCTTGCCCGCGCCCAGAAAACCGGTGATGACCGTGGTGGGTATCTTGCTCAAGCATTCGCTCCTTGTTGGATGGGGGCATGGGTGACGGTGGATTTGCCGCTCGCGTCTCCTCCTGCCGCGCTCGGCCCGGGAATTGCGCCCGGCCTTGCGAACGCCATCCCTGTGACAAAGGTTACCGCAGCGGGAAGTGGCGGGACGCCGCTGCCCCGCAATAAGCGGGACCAGCGATGGAGGAAGAGAAACGAGCGGAGCATTGCAGCGTTAGAAACTCAGGCCGTAACTGACCCGGAGCGTCCGGGGCACGCCGCGCAGGAAATAAAGAAAGCGCCCGCCCGCATCGGCGGGAGCCGATCCCAAACCGCGCGTCGCATATTCTTTGCCGGTGGCGTTTTCCACATTCACGCCGAAGCGATGCCGCCGCGCCGCGCCGTCGACATAAAGATGCGCGCCGATGTCGAGGGTCGCGTAATTGCCATAGTTCTGGCGCGGGAAGCCAAAGGGCGAGGAATAGGCGTCGCCGACCCAGTTCACCGCGACATTGGCGCCGAAGGGCAGGTCTTCCGGCGCATAGGCAATAGCGCCCTTGGCATATTGCCGGGGCGTTCTGTCGCGCTGGGTTGTCGAATCTCCGTCGCGAGCCCGGGTATAGGTATAGCTCGCATTGATATGCCAGGTCTGCGCCAGCGTCGCGTCGATCTGGAACTCGGCGCCGCGCACCTTCACGCGGGTATCGACATTGATGAACGTGCCATTGGGAAAGGCTGGATCACCATAATATGTGTCGATGAGGTTCGTGATCCTGCGCTGGAAATAGGTCGTCTTCCAGTAGAGCGCACCACCCGCCAGCGGAAAAACTCCACCTACGGTCAGATTGATGTTCAGGCTCTGCTCCGGCCTCAGGTTCGGATTGCCGATCTCACAGCACGGGTCGATGCCATAGAGCGACGATGCATCAGGCAGGATGAAGGATGTGCCGCCAATGCCCTCGACATAGAGGGTGTCGCTGATGTCGAAACGGCCGCTGACGTTCCAGATCGTCTTCTTCGCACCGCCGCTTTCATTATAGCGCGCTCCAGCCGCGATCCGGCCTCGGTCACTGATTTCATCGGTGGTACGGACCTGAAGGATGCCGGCATGCACCTGTTCGCTGGTCTTGCCGATCAGCAACACGTCGTCGCGGCCGTTGAAATTCTGGAAATCATAGCCGATCAGATATTCAAGGCCGCGATGCGGATGCAGTTTTACGACCGCGCTGCCGCCATAGTCCTGATAGCCCCAGAAGGTGCCAGCCGGATAAACCACGATCGGCGGCCCGGCTGGAATGGGATTGAGTATCTGGACATAGGCCGTTTTCCAGTCGTGAAAATAGCCCTTGAGGAAGAACTGGATCGTGTCGCTTCCGGTATAATCGAGGCGAGCGCTCGCAATCTCTTCATTGCGGTCGTTGCGGCTTGTGTTGACGCGCGAGGCGCTCAGATTGTCGAGTTTCGCTTCCGTGTGCTGATATTGCAGGTTGAGACGCAGGTCTGGCGTGAAATCGAACTGATATTTGCCGCCTACCGACCACAGGCGATAGCCGCGCTTCCGGTCGGTCGCGCTGGGCTGCATGACGCTGTAGGGGCGATACCCTTCCGCCTGGTTGCGGGAGGCATAGACCACGAACTTGTGATCGCCGATGCTGCCCCGCGCATAGCCGTCGAGATTGACGCCGGAGCGACTGTCGACGCTGCCATTCACCTGTCCGTTGAAGGCATCGGTGAAGCCGCGCGTCACGACATTGATGACGCCAGCCGCCGCCTGCGTGCCGTAGAAGAGGCTCTCGCCACCCTTCAGCACCTCGATGCGCTCGATCATGCTGGCGGGCAGCGTGTCGTTGGGCGAGGTGCTGCCATAAAGCCGGTTGTTCAGGCGGATGCCGTCGGCCGTCCACAGCACGTCCTGCGTGCGCGACCCCTGGAGTGAGATATCGACATAGCTGAACGGCCCGGAACCCGGCATGATATAGAGACCCGGCACCGTCTGCAGCGCGCGCGCAACATCGACATATCCGCCGTCGCGCACCTGCTTGTCCGTAACAGTCTCGATATCGCTGCCATAGCGGGACAGTTGCTGGGGCAGCAGCTCTTCCAGGCTCTTGCCAATAACGACGATGCCGCCCGCATCGTCGCTGGTTTCGGCCTGCGCCAGTGTCGCGGTGAAAGAAAGAACCGCGGCAAAAGCCAGCCGCGATAGGATGATATCATTCAAGACAGTCCCCCGTCGGCGTCCAATCGACGTTGGACAGGGGCGTGCCGTTCACGAACGGTCGGCACGCGCGGCGACCGGACGCCAATGGGCGGCCGACGCACGTCTCCGATGCGGCCCCTGCCGCGCGTTCGTCGCTCAGACGGAGTTCACCGTGCCACGGCCATCCCCTGGGCCAGGGCAAGAGCGACCAGACGCCGGCAGGTCTCCTGGCTCATGGGTCATCGCTTGATGCACGGCCTTCCCAGGCCTCGCATGACTTAGCGTCCGGCCCAGTGGCTGGCGGTTCGAGTCGTTAGCCCGTCCGCACATGTACATCGCACTCGCCACTTACAGTTGCAGGGACAGCCGCGGCATTGGATGGATGTATCCATCCGCACCGCATTCCCTTTTAAGGCCTCTCACAAGGCCACCAGCGCGATCATTGTCCCCGATTCCAGCCGGAGCCTTCCGCAAGGACGCGCAGCCAATATGCCAGATGCAGGCGGATCGCAAGCGCCACGGATACGGACAGTCAAAGGGGACGGAGCGCCTGAAGCCGCCAGCCACGGTTGAACGACAGGGTGACACTGGAAAGCGGCGCGATATCTATTCGCAATAATGCCTGCTGCGGCAGGTCGAGCGCAACGCCGATCGCGACCCTGATGACCATGGGATGGGTGATCGCGAGCACATCTCCGTCGATGCCATCCATCCATACCCCGACCCTCGACAAAAGCACTGCCATCGTTTCGCCGCCCGGCACGCCCGGTGCCGGATCGGCAAGCCAGCGAGCGAAGGCGCCTGGATCACGCGCGTGAATGTCCGCGAAGCTGCGTCCTGCCCAGTCGCCATGATCGATGTCCCGCAGTGCCGGCTCGACCTGCGCGGCCACTCCCAAAAGATCGGCCGTCTGTTGCGCCGCAGCCATCGGACTCGTGACGATAGTTCTGGGGGTTGGGCGGGGCAGGCGCAATCCAGCGGTCGCACGCGATCCTCCTTCATCGACGGCTTCGCCGGGCGCCGGAAAACCGCCTTCGCGCATAGATGGCGTCGCCGCGTGGCAGAGCAGGTTCAGGCGCTTGATCAGTCGATCCTCCCGGGGGACGTTGACGCTGCGCCCGGTTCCATCCTATGTCGTGCGGGCAAGGTCGAGGAAGAAGCCGGTGAGATTCCGGCACGGTCGCGCCACTGTTATCGTCCGTTGCCCATCTCTGTCGAGAGGGGGCGGGTGAAAGTCAGACCTTCCTCGGGCGAACGGACACCGGCGGGACGCGAAAATCCCGAAAGGAGCATCATCATGGCCACCACGACGCTATTTGCCGAAGACATCTTCATCCCCCTGCAGGGCGGCAGCACCATACCACTGCGCGAAATCCTGCCCTGGGCGATATTCGGTACGCTGCTGGCGCTGATCTTCCTCTATTTCGTCAGCACCGAACAAGGCGCCTTTTCGTTGTTCAAGGGCATGTATGTGCACGAATTCGTGCATGACGGTCGGCATCTTTTGGGCTTTCCCTGCCACTAGAGCGGTTTGCGATCCGACTGCATCAGATCGGCCGCATCTATTCCCTATTTTACCGCGATTTCCTGACCAGCGATCGATTCCGATCGCCTGGGCATCGCTTTGAGGCGGAATTCGTCATGAGCAGAAGCCTTCTCATCCGCGGCATGATCGCGGGAATCATCGCAGCCGTGCTTGTCGCCCTGTTCGCCCGCGCCTTCGCTGAGCCATCGATCGATCTGGCCATAGGGTTCGAAACTGCCCACGAACATATGGCGCATGCGGACATGGCGAGCATGAGCGTGCCGGAAGAAGCTGAGCTGGTCAGCCGCGCGACACAGAAAGGCCTGGGCCTCCTGACGGCGATAACGCTTTACGGCGCGGCAGTAGGGGGTATTTTCTCACTCGTCTTCGCTGCCGCCTACGGCCGTATCGGCATGATCGGGCCACGCACCCTGTCCCTGTTGCTCGCCATCGCGGCATTTTTTGCCGTCGCCCTGGTGCCCGCGCTCAAATATCCACCGACGCCGCCAGCGGTGGGCCTGCATGAAACGGTCGGCTTTCGTACCGCAGCTTTTTTTGCAGCAATCGGACTGTCGTTGGCAGCTCTCGCCATCGCCTTCAGCCTTGGGCGTGGCCTTGCCGAAAAATTCGGAGGCTTCAACGGCAGCATCGGCGCCGTCGTCATTTATATCGTGACGGTTTTCATAGCCCAGGCCGTTTTGCCGGAGATCAACGAGGTGCCCAATGATTTCCCGGCGACCGTGCTATGGGACTTCCGGGTCGCCTCCATAGCCATGCAAGGGGTTCTTTGGTCGATCATCGGGGTGGGCTTTGGCATGATGGCGGAATCTGTGCTGCGGAAAGAACAATGACCCGCGGCGGCCATCGAGGCCCATTCTTCCGCCTTTGATCCCGAAGGCCATATCCAGCATCCGCGCCCGGCAGTTCGACGAGCCGGGTCCGGCATGTCATGCCGCATCCAGCGCAAGGTCATGGGAGCATCTGCTGCCTGTTCTCAGCATCCGGTCAGCGACCGCACGGCATTTCATAAATGCGATACTCAGAAAGCAAAAATACCACCAATATGCACTATTGAGTATGTTGCAGATTATCTTCATACTTCCCCAAAGCCATGCCGCGACCTTTTACTGGCATGATCGGCAGGGGCATCGACCATATTGAATGACGATCCGAACACGGACGGCTGGTGGATGTCGGTAAAGCACAAGGAACACCGCGCAAAAGGCGATCTGCAAGTGGACTGGAGAGGAAAAGCATGAACCGTTTGGCAAACAAGGTGGCGGTCGTCACCGGATCGGGCGGCATCGGTGAGGCCAGCGCCCGGCGTCTTGCGGCCGAGGGCGCTCAGGTCGTCATAGGCGACGTCAACACCGCCAGCGCGAACAAGGTCGCCCAAAGCATTGTTGCAGATGGCGGCAAGGCAACCGCGCTCCACCTTGATCTTGCCGAGGAATCGAGCATCATCGCCTTCTTCGCCGCGATTGAGGCTGAGCATGGTCGGTTGGATGTCCTGCACAATAATGCGGCTGATACCCGCGGCGAGCAGATGGCGCTGGATATGGGCATAACCGCCATGCCGGCGGACATTTGGGATCGCGCATTTCTGGTGAATACGCGCGGCACCATGCTGATGATAAAGCACGGCATACCGCTGATGCTCAAAAATGGCGGCGGGTCGATCATCAACACCAGTTCGGGCGCCGCGCTGCGCGGGGATCTCTATGGCCCGGCCTATGCATCTTCGAAGGCGGCGATCAACTGCCTCACCCTGTATACGGCGACGCAATATGGCAAACAGGGCATCCGGTGCAACGTCGTCTCGCCGGGCCTGGTCGTGACTCCCAATGTCTACGAAAGCAATTCCCAGGAACAACTCGACAGAATCGAAAAGCACAAGCTGACACCCTATCTGGGCGCGCCGCGCGACATCGCCGCCGCGGTAGCATTTCTGGCCTCCGACGATGGTCGATTCATGACTGGACAGGTCATGGTCGTCGATGGTGGCATCACCGACCATATGCCCTATTTCTCCGAGGTTCTGGAAAATTTCGCCGCCGATCCCGCCAACCGGTCGATTTGAGGATAAGCCCCATGTGGAGAGTGACGACACTTGTGAACCGGCAGAGCGCGCTCGATGAGGCGCAGTTTTCCCGGCGCTGGCAGGATGAACTGGTCCCTGCGATCAGGGACGCTTTGCAGAACCTGGGGACATTGCGGAAACTGATCCTCGACGTGCCGCCAACGGCGCTGAGCGAGAAGGTAAGGGCGGTTTTTCCGCCTCAGTTCGATGGCATGGCGGAGTTTTGGTTCGATACGGCGGAAGATGCCGCGGCTGCGATGAAGGCGCTGTCGCAGGATACAGCGCTGCGTTCGCTCGCCGCGAGCATCGTTTCCGCCGCAGATGGGGTCGCCTGGCTGGCCAAGGTCGTGCCATCGAAACCGGATTCGGGATCGGTCGTCAAATTTCTGGCAGCGGGCGACATTGTCGACACGCTGACGCTGGAAGAAGCGCAGAGCTATTGGGCCAATGTGCATCCCGTCGTGGCCCAGACCGTGCCGGAAACGTGGAACATGCTGACGCGATATACGCAGTTTCACGGCAGACCCACTCCGACATTGGAGATGGGAGACTGGCTGGCGCAATATCGCTTCGTGCCGATGGCCGCCGACATGGGCTTTGCCGACGCGGAGGACTTCATCGCCATGTATACCCACGAGGATTATCTCGCCGTGATACGGCCGGATGAGGAAAAATTCTCGCGCCCGGGAGAAATGCTGAGCTTCGTGACAGGCGAGGAACGCCTGTTGGTGGGCTGAAAAGCCGGCTGTATATTGAGACTGAAACGGCCGGACAGTTGCCCATCCAGCCCTTCAGAGGCCGCGCCCGGTAAGATAAATATGGCGCGGCCACGATCAAAGCCGCGCGGTGACGCGCTGGGAGAGGGAAGCATATGACCTATGTTCCAAAATTCTGCCGGATTGCGGTGGTGGTCGACGATCTTGATGCCTTCACCCGTGACGCGGCGGCGCTGCTGGGCCTCCATTTCGTGAGCCCGAAGCTGGACGAGCAATTCACGGCGTTCAGCGTGGCCTTTGGCGAACATGGCCTGATGGGCATTCAACCGCACGAGGAATTACCCTTTGCAAGTCAAGGGCGGCTGATTGAAGTCGCCATGGACGTAACCAGCGCCGATGCGACTACGGACAGACTTGTTGCAGGGGGCTATCAGCCGGTGGTCACCAATTTCCTGCCCGCGCCGGCGGCGAACGAATATCTGTTCGGCAGGGATTTTCATAATATTCCGCTGATGGTCTGCACGGCAGGCGACAATGAGATGCAAATGCGCGAACAGGGCCCATTCGCCGAACTGGAATTGGCGCCCTTGCCTAAAGTGGGCGCGGTGACGTTGGTGGTGGAAAATATGGCGGACACCGCGCGGGATCTCGAACGCTTTTTCGATATGGCCTTCGTGCCTTGCGATCCTATGGGTCTGGGCACTGCCGGACTGAGCGGCGCCCATCGTGTCCGACTGGTGGAGGGCCATTCCCCCTTTCATGCAGAATTTCACCCACCTTTGGCATCGATCGACCTTATCTACGAAGATGTTGAACGGCAGCGGGCCATGCTTGAAAAGTCAGGATTCTCACTCAGCGAACGCGCATTGCGGTCGGGCGGGCATGCTTATTATCTGGGCTCGTCTTTCCACAATGTCCCGATCACTCTCTATCCGGCATCGGCCGATCAGGAGTTGAGGGGGATTTAGGAGGCATCGACATTCAGGCGTTTGTGGAGCGAGGCAAATGCCCACTCCAACGCCATTTCCAACCCCGCCGGAATAGAATGTCGATTATCCCCTAGTCACCTGGAACTGAAGTAAGCTACATTGTATATGCTTCTTGTTGAGCGCAGGAGGCATGGATGGTCGGGCGTCAGGCGGACAAGTTGGTTTTGAGTGCAGCTGATCGCATGTTCCTGGAATCGCAGGTTCGGCGTCATAAGGCCCCGCGTTCACTATCGGACCGCTGCCGGATGGTACTGCTGTGCGCGGACGGGCTGCAGAGCAAGGAGGTTGCCGAGCGACTTGGGGTTCACGAGCATACGGTCGGCAAATGGCGTCGCCGTTTTGCGCAAGCCGGGATTGAAGGCCTGACCGACGAGTATCGGGCGGGCCGTCCGCGCACGGTGAGCGACGCGCAGGTGGCGCAGGTGATCGAGCGCACGCTGAACACCACGCCCAAGGACGCGACGCATTGGTCAATCCGTTCGATGGCAGCCGAGGTCGGACTATCGCACACCACCATCCGGCGCATCTGGGGCGCATTCGGTCTGCAGCCACATCGGTCGGAGACGTTCAAGCTGTCGAGCGATCCGCTGTTCGTCGACAAGGTGCAAGACATTGTCGGTCTTTACCTGTCGCCTCCGAACCGCGCGGTGGTGCTATGCGTAGACGAGAAATCGCAGATCCAGGCCCTCGATCGCGAGCAGCCGGTCCTGCCCATGGCGCCTGGTGTGCCCGAGCGGCGCACCCATACCTACGTCCGCAACGGCACGACATCGCTGTTCGCCGCGCTCGATATTGCCACCGGCGCCGTGATCGGAAAATGCTACAGGCGACATCGCGCGACCGAGTTCCTCGACTTTCTCAAGCAGATCGATGCAGCCATGCCTGAAGGCCTTGAGGTCCACCTCGTGATGGACAACTATGCCACTCACAAGACGCCCAGGATCAAGGCCTGGCTGGCACGCCGCCCGCACTGGCACGTACACTTCACGCCGACGTCGGCATCGTGGATCAATCAGGTCGAGCGCTGGTTCGCCGAGTTGACGCGCAAGCAGTTGCAGCGAGGCGTCCACCGATCAACGGCCGAACTCGAAGCCGATATCGTCGCTTTCATCACCGCTCACAACGAAAGACCCAAGCCCTACAAGTGGGTCAAATCCGCCGACGATATCCTCGCCTCGGTTAGGCGCTTCTGTCAGAAAACAATGAGCCGAACTTCGGATTCAGGTGACTAGTCCGTGAGCGCTTTGCCAGCCCGGGCCGCCGCGGGATTATCGGGATTGAACTCACCGAAACATTCGACCACCAGGTGGCTGCAGCTATATTCGCGCACCTCCTCGATCTTCCCGTCGCGTAATTGGAAGATCAGGCTGTAGGCATTGTCATAATGCTTGCCGTTTTTGAGATAGGCATCGGTTTGCGCTTCCAATACGACAAGATCGCCGTCACCGATAAGATTTACCTGTTCCATCCTGATCGGCGATTCCAGCAAGGTCGACTGCGCCTCTGGCGCCGCAGCGAACTGCTCCTTGTTCCAACGATATTTGAGCCATTCCGGGCTGCGCGCCATGGTCTTGAATAGAAAATCCTCCGTCAACAGGTCGAGAATCTTCTCATTCTGACCGCTGTTTACGGCTTCGAGCCAACGGGTTACGATCTGCTTATTCTCTTGTGTACCCATGATCGTCTTCCATTTCCGTGCAGTATGTTTCTTGCGGTCAGGCAGCCGCCATGATCTGCTCGAACTGATCCATCGTGACACCCAGTTTCTTGATGAGATCGCCCGAGTCATAATATTCGCGCCAGCCGCAGATTTTGCCATTGGCGTCTATATCGAACACGGCATTCAGACGCGTTTCGATCCGCCTGTTATCATGATTCAGCGTGACCGTGTCGGTCCGCTCGGTGAAGACATGGGAATCGCTGGAACCCATTGCATGGATGATGCAGTCGCAGTCGCTGTAGAACTCATATTGCCGTTCCAGTTCGGCCCGGATTGCCTCACGACCACGCGAAGGCACGCGCATGGGCACCAAAGGCTGGTAGAAAGCATCATCGCTGAAATATGTATCGAGGAGCTTCTTGAAGTCCGGCCGGCCCTCGTGAAAGCCGTCCAGAAATGCCTTCACATGCACCTCATGCGCTATCGTCATCCTTGCCTCCTTGCGTCCGTTTTCAACATCGGTTGGCTTGCCGGACCGCCGCCATTCCCTGTTGCAGGTTTTTCTGCATTTATCGGTATATTGCATGATGAAATTTGTTATGCATGATGTCAACCGTTCCGCACGGCCCTTCCGGCTGCTTGGAACGTCATAATCGCCAGTGACCGCGCAATGGATATAGAGGGGCATCATCCCTTTCGTGCATGCAGCCGGCACGTTGGGCTTTATTGGATAGCTGCATTTCGGATCGGCAATCGACCCGATGGTTGCAACTCACGGTTCAGAAAGAAAAAGGAGCAGGAAGATGAACAGGCTTGAAGGCAAGGTTGCGATCATAACGGGCGGCGCCGGGGGGCTCGGCTCAGCGAGCGCAAAGCGGTTCATTGCAGAGGGCGCGCGCGTCGTCGTCGCGGATCTGTTCGAAGACCGGGCGCTGGCAGTCGCCGATGCCCTTGGCCCCAATGCCGTGGGCATGTTCTATGACGCAAGTGAAGACTCCTCGATCGAAGCCGCCATCGCCAAAACGGTCGAGAAATTCGGCAGGCTCGACATTCTGTTCAACAATGCGGCGCTGACCGATCACAAGATGCACGTACAGGACAGAACGTCGATCGATATCCCGCTGGAGGTGTGGGACAAGACGATGGCGATCAATGTGCGCGGCATATTGGTCGGGTGCCGTTATGCCATCCCCCACATGATAAAGGCCGGCACGGGTTCGATTATCAACACGGCATCCGATTCCGGCTTTGCCGGGGACAATGTGCGTATCGCCTATGGCACGTCGAAAGGCGCCGTGATCACGCTGACCAAATATATCGCCGTTCAGCACGGTCGCCAGGGCATTCGCTGCAACGCCATTGCCCCGGGCGTCATCCTGACCGAACAAATGAAGGGCTTCCCGGTCCTTGCGGAAACGATCCATCGGCACGTCGTCACGCCGCGCCTGGGCGAACCGGAAGATATTGCCGCGCTGGCAGCGTTCCTGGCGGCCGACGAGTCCAGCTACATCACCGCGCAGACCATTCAGTGCGATGGCGGCCATCTCGCGCATCAGCCCCAACTTGCCGACATGATCGCTCTGGAAGCCAGCGGGCGGGGCGACGTCATCGAATAGGCAGGAACCGCTTCACGCGGACGGCCGATGATCGCGCCGTCGGCCATCCGCGTGAAATCCGCATATTATGCATACCCTTGAACTCCTTTTGCCTTCGATCTAAGGCGATGGGATGGAAGACAGCAGCATCACCGGACGCGCATATTCAATTTTGCGATCCGATATCATTTCCTGTCGGCTCTCGCCCGGAGTGCGGCTGAACATCTCGCAGCTTCAAAAGAAGCTGACGCTCAGCCAGGCTGCAGTGCGAGAGGCGCTTTCGCGCCTGGCTGCCGAAGGGCTGGTAGAAATCGAGCGCAATCGCGGCTTTCGGGTTTCCCAGGTCTCGACGACCGGCTTCCGCAAATTGACAGAAGCGCTGATGGCGATCGAACTGCCATGCTTGCGGGCCGCCATCGTCAATGGCGATCTGGAATGGGAACTCAACCTGATCGCAGCCTACCACCGCGCCCTTCGGACGCTGGAACTGGTGGTGGAGGGCAAGGAAGAACTCAATTCCTACGCCAATGAACGCCTGGCCTTTTACGAAGCCCTGCTGGCGGCTGCCGACAATCCATGGCTGCTCTGGTCCTGGCGCCTTCTATATACGCAAAATGCAAGATACCGGCAGATCTATATGTCGCTCGCGAAATTCGAGCTCGACCTCAATCCGCATCATGAGCAGATATTGAAAGCCGTCCTCGCCCGCGACGTTGATCGCGTAGTCGCGCTCAGCGTTGAGAATTACGAGAAAGTGTCCCAGTTCATCGAGGAGCAGATTCACGAGGCTTCGCCACCAAAGCCTCAAGCCCCGGCGGCAACGGCGCGGCAGCCCAATGCCTCGATAAAACCGAAAAGAACGCCGCGTCGCCCTGCCAGAGCGATCCAGACCGACTGATGCCGGCATGCGGCAGTTCGCCCCCTTGGCGTGACCGACCGCCCATCGAAAATAATTAATGGGTTCATGCATGATTATGCGCTTGACCCTTCGGTGCGCGCCTCATAGCCTCGGGCCAAGAGCGGGGATTTGAGAGGATAAGATCATGCGGGCAGCGCAGATTTCTGCCTATGGCGGGCCAGATGTCCTGAAGATAGTCGACGTGCCCGTCCCGAGTCCGGGGCCGGGAGAGGTGCTGGTGAAGGTAGCGGCCGCTGGCGTCAATCCGGTCGATTGGAAGATCAGGGAAGGTTATCTCGCAGAAGCGGCCCCGCTGACCTTTCCCGCGACGCTGGGAAATGATGCCGCTGGGACGATCGAAGCGTTGGGCGCGGACGTTCAAGGCCTTTCAATAGGCGACGCGGTCTTTGGATCACCCGGCATAACCGGCGGCTTTGCGGAGTTCGCATTGCTCAAGGTCGATCAGCTTGCCCGCGTGCCAAATGGGATGTCCCTGGTCGTGGCAGCCGCGCTGCCAGTGGCCGCCGCCACTGCGACGGTTGCGCTGGATACGGCAGAAGTAAAGGCTGGCACGCGACTTCTGGTGCATGCGGCGGCCGGCAGCGTCGGCAGCCTGGCGATCCAGTTGGCGAAAGCGCGCGGAGCCCATGTTACGGCGGTGACGTCCCGGGCCACGCAGGACCATGTTCGTGGCCTTGGCGCCGACATCGCGCTGGTTCGTGAAGAGGATTGGGCGACCCAGACGGGGCAGGTGGATGTCGTGCTGGACGGCGTGGGAGGCGCCACCCAGGAAGCGTCCTGGCCGGTGCTGGCAAAAGGCGGCATATTGGTCAGCCTGGTTCAGCCCCCGTCCGAGGAACATGCCCAAGCGCTCGGCGTGCGGGGGATGATGGTCTTCGGACACCCGACCGCAGAAGCGCTGGGGAGCGTGGCCGCCCTTGTCGCGAGTGGCCAGGTCCAGATTCCGATCGCGGGAGAGTATTCGCTCGACGCCGTCAGTGAGGCACTGGCCGTCAGCCAGTCGGGCGAGGTGGTCGGCAAACTCGTCGTCAAAATCGGCTGAACGCAGCCGGAACGCAAGAGGTAGGCATGGCTCAAACGCGGCGCGACTTGTCGCGGCTGGACGCGTGGCTTTCGTCGCACACGCAACTTGGTGCGAGCTGTCATATCGTCAGCATCGGGCAGCCGAAAACCGGCTTTTCCGCAGATACCCTGCTCCTGTCCGTTCAGAGTGAAAAAGGCGCGGCGGATATCGTCTTGCGGATCGAGCATCCGGGACGGAACATCTTTCTCGACGCTTCGATCGAGCGACAGGCCCGGATGATGGAGGCATTGGCCCAGCGAGGCGTCCCGGTGCCCGAGATCCTGGGATGGGATGTAGAAGGCACGGTTCTCGACGCGCCCTTCCTGGTGATGTGCAAGACGGACGGCGCATCCTTGCCGCAATATCCCAGCTATCATGTGGCCGGTCTGCTGATCGAGCTGGACCCGGTGGAGCGCGCCCGCGCATGGCGCCAATCGCTCGAGACGATGGCGCAGATCAATCGCCTGGACTGGCGCGACGGCTTCGATTTCCTTCTGTCACCGCCCTACGGCGCGCCGGGACTGGAGCATTATCTGGGCTGGATCGCTGCATGGCGGAATCTGGCGTGCAAAAAATCGCATCCGGTCATCGATCAGGCGATGGCCTTCCTTCGAGACAATCGGCCGCCCGTGGCGGACATCGGCCTGCTCTGGGGCGATTCCAATCCCGGCAATCTGCTGTTTGGGCCGGACGGGTCGGTCACGGCAGCGCTGGATTTCGAAGCAGCATCCGTCGGCCCCGCTGAAATCGACCTGGGCTGGTGGTTCGTGGTGGACCGGATGCTGGCCGCCGGAAATCCGCTCCCGGCGGGCATGCCGAACCGGGATGAGCAGGTTGCGATATTTGAACGGGCCCTTGGCCGTCCGGTCGCCGATCTGGCCTATTTTGAAGTGCTGGCGGCTCTGCGGATGGCGCTCGTCATAGCGCGGACGGCGGACATCCTCATCGAGGCGGGCGCTCTTCCTGCAGACAATCAGGTGGCGGTCTACAATCCGGCGGCGTCGATGCTCGCTGGCCTGCTGGGCATTGCCCATGACGGGCGCATGGATCACTATATGGGCATGGTTCAAGCCATGAATCAACGATGAGGGACTGCCTCAAGGATAATGCATAATTATGTTCGACATTGACGATCTGAGGTGATAGGTCGATTGTGTGGCAGTAGGGAGAAGCGGCGATGAAGGTTTCATTTCTGGGGATGACGTCCTATGACGGCCCGGCTCCAGGAATAGAGATTTGGCCCGCTTCTCCGAGCTATTGCGATCCATCGGTGGCACAGGCATCGGTTGAACGATGGCTGGATTTGTGCTGCCTGGCAGAGGATTTGGGCTTCGACTGGATCAGCTTTTCCGAGCATCATTACGCACCCTATCAGATGACGCCTAACCCCGTTGTGCTCGCGGCGGCCGCCAGCCAACGCATCAAGCGCGCGAAAATCGCACTTCTTGGCCCGCTCGTGCCGCTCAACAATCCAGTGCGGCTGGCGGAAGAGCTGGCGATGCTCGACATCCTCACCGGCGGGCGGTTGGTGACCCTG
The DNA here is from genome assembly GCF_001456115.1 of Sphingobium baderi. Lineage (NCBI taxonomy): Bacteria > Pseudomonadati > Pseudomonadota > Alphaproteobacteria > Sphingomonadales > Sphingobiaceae > Sphingobium > Sphingobium wenxiniae. The sequence goes on from NZ_CP013264.1 coordinate 473,079, forward strand.
TTCCTGCGCGGCACCCCCAATGAACATGGCACTTACGATACACCGTCCGACCAGACCCGTGGGATGACCCAGGAGGGCATCGACCTTATCCTGAAAGCCTGGCGCGAGAAGGAGCCGTTCGCCTGGAAAGGCGAGCACTATAATTTCAGCACCATATCGACCTGGCCTCGTGTGATACAGCAACCGCATCCGGTGGTCTACGGATCGGGGAACAGTGAAGAGTCGATCGCCTTCGCCGCCGAGCGCGGCTTAGGGATCGCCTTCTCCTTTGCTCCGCCCGAGGTGGTGAAGAACTGGGTGGAACTCTATCACGCACGGGCGGCCGTTGCCGGATGGACGCCGACGCCCGACCATGTGATCTATCGCGGCCTTGCCTATGTCGCGCCGACAGACGAGCAGGCTGCTGAGCACATGAAAGCACATTTCGGTGCAATGGCAGAGCAGCAGTCGAGAATTCAGTCGAAGACCATGGGCGGCCCTCCGGTCGTTCCCCTGATCCTCCAGCCCTATTTCCTGGGGTCTCCGGAAACGGTGATTGATCGCTTCGCGACGCTGCGCGACTGCGGCGTCGGCGTCACCGATCTGGTGTTCACGATCGGATCGCACGCACAGCAGGAAGCGGCTATTCGCCTGTTCGCCTCGTCAGTCCTCCCCACGTTGCATGCCTGGGATGTGGACAGTTCGCAGGAACAGAAGGCCGCCGCCGCACGCTAGGGCCGATCGAACTTCCTTGCTGGTCACGAAGATGACGTCGGTCCGGCCGTCCAACCACTGCCGATATTATCAGCGCATTTTCAGCACCACGCGAAATCGGGCTTTGCCGCTCATCATGCGATCATAGGCCGCCTGGGCTTCCTCGAACGGGAAGATTTCATTCATTGAACTCACGTTGTTGAGTTTACTGAAAGCGAGCGTGTCCTCGGAATCCGCGGCCACGCCCGAATACCAGCCCTTCACCGCCGCGCGCTTGCCGAGCAGATCCAGTGTATCGACCGGGAAGGTTCCGACTGCCCCGATCACCATCATCACGCCGTTAGGGCCCAGCCCTCCCACGATGGCCCGCATGGCGTCCGCACTGGTAACGGTTGCAATGATCGCGCGTGCGCCGCCCATCTGCTGCAATATCTGCGCGACATCGCCATCCTCGCTGTCGATATAGTCATGGGCGCCCAGCTTCCGCGCGAGTTCTTCCTTGCCGCGGCCGCGATTAACCGCAACGGTGCAAAAGCCAAGCCGCCGGGCGAATTGAATGCCCAGATGACCCAGCCCACCGACGCCATGAATGACAACGAGATCGCCAGGCCCCGCCCCGCAATTGCGTAACGCATTGAAGGTAGTGATCCCGGCACAGAGGAGCGGTGCGGATTCGATCTGGTCGAGATCGGTGGGGACATGGGCAACGGCGGTGGCATCGGCAACGAGGTGGGTCGCGTAGCCACCATCACGGGTGACGCCGGTAACGGCCTGTATGACCTCACATGCGAAGGCTTCGCCCCGGCGACAGCGAACGCAATGGCCGCAAGAGCCACCGAACCAGCCCACCCCGGCACGGTCGCCGACCTGCCAGCCGCCAACATTGCTTCCAACGGCAGCCACAATTCCAATCACTTCATGTCCCGGAACGCGCGGATATGCGATGCCGGGAACATGACCTTCGACCGTCAGTGCATCGCTGTGGCATACGCCGCAGGCATGAACCTCGATCAATAGTTCGCCGGGAGCCGGGTTGGGAATGTCACGCTCAATACGTTCGAATTTGCCGCCCGCATGCGGCACCGCCATCGCGATCATATTGGGCATTGGGGCTTCCTTCCGGCCAGAATCCATCATCGTTATAGGACTTACCGGTGTCTCATGCCACGTAGATCGCCAAATCCGCAGAACCGGCCATCCTCCAGTTATCGGTCAAGAGAAGGCCGATCAGCGGGACCAGCTTCTATCATTTCTATCATGGCGACCATGGCGGTCGTGCCGATCATGCCTGTGGTCCCGGTCATGGCCATGGTGCCGATCGCTGTTATAGCCCGGTCGTCCGTCACGGCAGGCCGATACCGAAGCGCCCGTCAGCACCAGCGTCGCGATAACCGCGACATTCATTCCACGCATCTTCATCTCTGTTCTCCTTGTGCAAGCTGAACCATTCGGGGCAACGTGCGGTTCCGGCGATGGAGTGACGAGGCGCCGCTGAGCACGCTCGCCGCCGGTGGGCTTTTGAATCAGTGAAATTGCCATCGAAAGCCTCCCAACCTCCCGCCTTTCGGCCAGCCGAGTCGCATCGGCCAAATTTACGGGGTGCCGCATATGTCCTTGTTTGATGTGCGGAACGAATATGCACTGGCTCCATCCCCAAACCGGCCATCCCTTCACCTTATGACAAGGTTGTGCGCTGGTGCCGCCTGTATTAGGTGAAGCGGATTCGTATGGACCCGGTGAAATTCCGGGTGGCTATTCCGGCCGCCGATCCGCCGGACAACGTGCGTCGCATGGCCGGATGACATACCGCCACATCTCTTCGCGACATGCCTGAATTTTCGGCTGGTCCCTCCTGATGAATGCACAATCTCTTTCACGTTACCGCGCCCAATGGTTTAGCGGCGCGGGCAATGCACGCCGCGACATATTGGCCGGAATGGTCGCCACCTTCGCGCTGATTCCAGAAGTTATAGCCTTCTCCTTCGTGGCAGGCATCGACCCGGAAGTGGGACTGTTCGCCTCCTTCATGATCGGTATCGTGATCGCCTTCACGGGAGGGCGCCCGGCGATGATCTCCGGCGCGGCCGGATCAGTCGCGCTGGTCGCAGCCGCGCTGGTCCACAGTCATGGCCTGCAATATCTGCTGGCCGCCACCCTGCTTGCCGGACTGTTGCAGATCGCCTTCGGCCTCATGAAGCTGGACGTGCTGATGCGTTTCGTCTCGCGATCCGTACGCACCGGCTTCGTCAATGCGCTTGCGATCCTCATCTTCTCGGCACAGGTGCCCCAGATGCTGAATGTCAGCTGGCACAGCTATGCCATGATCGCGGGCGGTCTCGCGATCATCTATCTGGTGCCAAGGGTGACAACCGTCATTCCCTCGCCTCTCATCTGCATCGTCATACTGACCGCGATCAGCCTGGTCTTTCCTATGCCGATCCACACCGTTGCGGACCTTGGTCGCCTGCCCGCTTCATTGCCTTCCTTCACGCTCCCGGCGATTCCGTTCGAATGGGAAACGCTCAAGGTCGTGGCCCCCTATGCCCTTGCCATGGCAGCAGTCGGCCTTCTTGAATCGATGATGACCGCCAGCGTCGTCGATGATCTTACTGAAACCACCAGTTCAAAGGCGCAGGAATGCACCGGCCTGGGCCTTGCCAATGTGGCCGCGGGGCTGTTCGGCGGCATCGCTGGCTGCGGCATGATCGGCCAGACGGTGGGCAATGTCCGCTATGGTGGGCGCGGGCGGCTCTCCACGCTGGTCGCGGGCCTGTTCCTACTTGTCATCATGGTGCCGCTCCGCCCATGGGTGGCGCAGATTCCCGTGGCCGCGCTGGTAGCGATCATGATCATGGTGTCGATCAGCACCTTCTCCTGGGGGTCGTTCCGCGACCTCGCGCTCCATCCCAAGGTTTCAGGCGTCGTTATGCTGGCAACGGTGGTTGTAACAGTCGCAACCCACGACCTCTCGGCCGGCGTCGCGGTCGGCGTGTTGCTCAGCGGCGTGTTCTTCGCCTTCAAGGTGACGCGTTTGATGCGGGTTACATCGCACCATGATGAGGAAGCCGACACGCGAACCTATACGGTGTCAGGCCAGATATTCTTCGCCAGCGCCGATATTTTCGCGGATCAATTCGATCTGCGCGATACCGTGCGCCGCGTGCGAATTGACCTGACCGCCAGCCATTTTTGGGACGTCACCGCCGTTGGCGCGCTCGAGGACGTTGTGACCAAGATGAGACACCATGGCATTGCTGTCGAGGTGGTCGGCCTGAACGAGGCCAGCGCCATATTGGTCGATCGTCTCGCTCCCAATGTCGGCGGAGCCGTCCCGTAACGGACGGCCCGAGAGGCATTGGGGAAAGCGGCTATTGCGGGTCTTTTTACGCCGCCTAATTATCGCGTGAGAAGACCTGCTGCTCATCAGTCATGAAGAATATATTATAGGGCCTGTCGCAGAAGCGTTCTTCGTCTGCGCTCAGGATGGCCATCCCTTCGGCATCCGCGAAAAGATCGTCGGCTATCTCCATCGATTTGAACCAGATTTCCGGACCGGCATCGAAATCATATTCAGCGTCGGGATTGCGGTAGGTCTGAAGTACGTGATTCTGGATATAACGTACAGTCCGGTTCTTGTTGATCGACGCCCCAACATCGGCGTGCAGCGTCAGATAATATTCATGGGCGAACGCGCGCGTAAAGCGCGGCAGTCGCTTAAAGAAGGAAAACATCTTAAGCGGCAGATGGGACTTGTCGCGATTATACATCCATATTTCATCGACGAGCAGATGGGTGGCTTTGGCAATATGTGATGTATCCGCGAACAAATCCTGAAAAGCGGGCGTCGACAGCAATGTCTGTGGATCATCATGATTGTCGAAATAGTAACAGCCGACGCCCGCCCAATCCTGCGGCGTGAAGCCCTCCCCGCTACGGACGTCTTTCGGCACGACATGATGATGAACAGCCCGGGATAAGGAATCGGCACAAAGCGGTAGTGCACGAAGCTGGGGAAGGAAGATGTCTCGCCAATAACTGCGGAACTGCTCTGCGGAAACGTCCGGCGACCGTTTTATCAACGTCATCAGTTTGGCCATGATCTCTACCCAATTCTCATTATTATCCGAGGTTCCAAGTGGACCTCGCCTCAGATGACGCCATCGTTCCAGTCGATCTTCACATGGTGTGGAGCATCGACAAAAGGCACGCAAGGCGCGCCATAGACCTCGATGGCGGCTGCCGCCTCCGTCAGCCCAAGCGCCAGTTGAAACAGCGCATGTTCGGGCGCCGGAAGATCATGATCGGCAGGAAAGCCATCCAGGTAGGAAAGGATATCCCTGATCCTGGGTTCCATCGCGTCATAGAAGGCGCGCAGCTCTTCCTGACGGGAGGCCTGCCGTTGGAGATAGCGCGCTTCCGCCGTTTCGAGCGGACCCCAGATCGGGACGAAAGACTGCAAATCGGCAAAGGCTGCGGGCAGCGCCTGGTTGAAATTGGCCATGAGTTGCGCTCCTATTCCGCTGCCAGGACCATGGGGGTCGCATGGCTGCCATTGACGATGCTTTCCAGCACCGCGGCCTGGTGGCGGCAGATCATCTCGTAAATCCCGAACTGGATGAATGGCTTCGCGCCTGACTCCATCGCCGTATGTTGCTTTTCCGTGCAGGCGATATCTTCGCTGGAGATGTCACGGTTGAACGCGACGCTCGCTTCCATGCCGAAACGCTCGGTCCATGTCTGCGGAGCCTTGGCGAAATGGTAATGCGCCTCCCAGCGAAAGCTGTCGGGCGAAATCGGCCAGTAATGCATCGTCCAGAACCCGTGCATCGCAAGGCTGAGGATACAGTTGGGAAAGATGGATATCTGTTCGTTGCTCCAATCCTCATCCTGCGTCGGGTTGAGGCCGGCGACGTCGAAAGCCCCCCGTTCCGCCGCATCGGCGACTGTCACCTGCGGCACGGCCTCGAATATCAGCTTCTGGATGGGCTTGCTCTCCGGCACGACGAAATCCGGGTTTCGCGTGTTGGACGTTCGCCTGTGGGGGCCATAAACGTCGAGCGAGACGAAATGAACGTGCGGATTTTTCTGCGAACACACCATATCCTTGGCGCTGTCGGCATGCAGCGCCCGGACATGATAGCCCTCGCTGGCGGCGTCGAACCCCGCTTTCCAGTTGGACTGGACCACGCCCGAAAGCCGGGCGGTATAGCGGAACCGGTCGAGAGGCGTATCCTCGAGCAGGTCCATGACTCCACCGAGGAAATCGCGCAGGGTTTGCGCGGGTTCGGGATCGAGATTGATGAAGATGAGGCCCTTCCAGACTTCGATCGCAATCGGGGTCAGGCCGGAGGTTGCAAAATCCAGGTCAGGGAAGGAAGCGGCCCGGTCAGGCACGCCGCGAAGACGACCATCCGACGCATAGCTCCAGGCATGATAGGGACAGACGAACTGGGAGTCGCATCCCTGCTCGCCCCAAACCAGCTTCAGCGCGCGGTGGGAGCAGACATTATGGAAAGCACGGATGATCCCGTCCTGGCCCCTGGCTATGAGTATCGACGCCTTTCCGGCTTCGACATCCCGGACGATCCAGCTGCCAGGTTTCGGCACGTCGGATTCCAGGCCAACATTGAGCCAGACGCGACGGAAAACTTCCATTTCCTGATCGAAGCGATTCTTCGACAAATAGGTGTCCGAAGCAACCTTGCCCGTGCGGATTATATCTTCATCGGGGTGCATCCTGCCCAAGCCGACATCGAATTCGGCCAGGGCCTTCTCCACATCCAGCTCCATCATCCTCACTCCTGTGCGTGTCACTTATACGAGCCACTTCCGTCAGGATGCACGGCAGCGCAGGATTCTCCAAGCGCCATCCCTTCAGGGCCTCGATTCCTAATCTATGCATAATATTCCACTATAAAAAGGAAACAAGGTATTATTTTTAATTTGCATTCCGGCCGACGAAGGAGAAGTTTGAGGTCCAACGAATGCGAGTCGCGCCACAGAAGCGTGAACAGCCGACGGAGTGGGTTTCATGCAAGTCAGTCGTCAGTCAGCGCGGGAAGCAAGCGGTCCGCCTCCTGGGCCTGGATGGCGCGGCGCTGGTTATCATCGGATTGTTTGCTTCCCCGCCTGGCCTCTGTGGCGCAGGTTCATAGCGGTCTTGGGCGCTCTCACAATCGCGCTCACACTGTTCGCAAGCGGTATCAGCCTCCTCACCGCCAATATCGGCTTCGTTGTATTGAGCCATCATATCCTGCAGCGCTGAAGTATAACAGCACGACAATCTACACCCCAGGTCAACAAGGAGCGGATTATGGACGACAGGCTTGAATTTCTCCGTAAGCGCGCATGTGACGCTATGATCGCGCTGGCCGAAAACCGGTGGGCCGATGCAGACGAAGCTTTCCATCCACACGCCACATGGTGGATCATCGGACAAGGTGAACTGTCACATGCCCGAGTCCGCGCTCTGGCGACCGAGACGGAAGGTCAATTAACCAAGCATGACCTGCGCGTAATGGGAACGGTCGCTGAAGGGAACAAGGTTGCCGTCGAACTCCGGGGCGACATGGCCTTCCCCGACGGCCGAACCTATTGCAATACTTATCACCATGTCGTCGAATTCGAAGGCGACCGTATCATCAGGCTGCACGAATATTTCGATACCTTCTACGTCCGGCAGGTCTTCGGCGGAGACCTTTACGAGCGCAAGATCGAAACCGCTGCCAAGCAACCGATTTAATCAGGACAAGTCCATGCCAGTGCCGATCGGGAGCGTGACGGAGATCTGCTTCGTCACGGAAAATATCGAGGCCGCTGTCGACCGGTGGGCAAAGACTACCGGCGCGGGTCCGTTCATCGTCATGGCGTTCGAGCCAAGTCCAGGGAACCGCTACCGGGGCGAACCGGCCGAGGATGCGTTTCGGGCCGCGATCGGTTTCCTGGGGACGACTTTAATTGAATTGCTGCAACCAGCGAACGCTGCACCGTCCATCATTCGCGAAGTGCTGGACGTGAAGGGCGAAGGCGCGCTGCATCACATCTACCCAAGCATCAAGCCGCTGGATGCCGCGGCCTATGACGCCCAGTGCGAGGCGTATCGAGCGAGCGGATTTGTAGAAGCGCTCTCCCTGCACTTACCCGGAATGGGGCGAAACGCATTCTTCGACGCGCGCGATACGATCGGCTGTTTTCTGGAAGTGCTCGAGTTCGATCGCATCGCATATGACGCTATTACCGAACGGCTTCACGCGCTGCATCTGAACTGGAATGGCGAGGAGCCACTTCGCTCCATCGAAGCGCTCTTGGCGGGCTGATCGAGCCGGCAAAGCCAAGCTGCCATCGCTTCTATGACGACTTCAACGAGAACAGAGCTCCCGTGAAAACGGCTGGGCCTCTGTCAAAATGAGTGAGAGAGAGAATTTGAACATGCAGCATAACAGACTGTTTAAGCGCCTCCTATCCGGCTCCGCCATGGTAGCGATCACCGCACTGGCGATGGCGGAATCGGCCTCCGCCCAAGCGGCGGGAGAAACTTCGACCGCAACGCCCCAGGCGACATCTACTGCATCTGAAGACCAACTCCAGGATATCGTGGTCACGGCGCGGCGCACAAGCGAAGCGCTGCAAACCACGCCTGTGGCAGTGACAGCCCTTAGCGGCGAAAGCCTTGTGCAGCGCCAGATCGCCTCGGTCTCGGATCTTGGCCGCACGGCGCCCAGCCTGAGCGTGGGCGGCGGCGGCACCGGTCCCGGCTCGCTGGTCTTCCTGGCGATCCGTGGTCAGGCTCAGAACAGCCCAACATCCTTTTCCGACGCATCGGTTGGAATCTATATCGACGGCGTATACGTGGCGCGCCCGGTAGTGGGCAATTTGGGTTTTCTGGACATGGCGAGCGCCGAAGTCCTGCGCGGCCCGCAGGGGACGCTGTTCGGTCGCAATACCACGGGCGGCGCCCTCAACCTCACATCGCAAAAACCGACCGACCGTTTCGAAGGTTATGCAAAGCTGGGCACGGGCAATTATGGCCAGCGGCTTGTCGAAGGCGTTGTCAACATTCCCTTGACGGATGAACTCGCTACCCGCTTCGCGGGTCGATACGACCGTCATGCCGGCTATTTCAAAAATCCCTTCCTTGGACGCCGGCAGGGCGATGTCGATGGCGAATATTATCTCCGCGGATCGCTGAAGTGGGAACCGACGTCGCTGCCGGTGACGCTGAACATCATCGGAGATTATACCCATTATCGGGATCATGGCGCTGGCGTTTCCACCGTCGCCATCAACCCCGACGGCGCGCTCGCGTCCTTTTATGCCCTTTCCCAGGCGGGAACACCGGGTTATGAGAATTTCAACTTCGGCAATGCCGGGCCGATTACCCAATATCTGAATCCGCAATTCGTGCCTGCCGATCAGCGTCAATTCCTCCTGTCGAACAGCTGGCGCACGGTCTATGGCGCGCCCCAAACGGGCAACCCAAAGATCGACAACCCCTTCAGCCTGACCAAGGCGGGTTCGATTACCGCGAATCTCGACATCGATCTGGGTGACGTTTCGATCAAGTCGATCACGGGCTATCGCAAGTCGCACAGCGCCAACAGCCAGGATCTGTCGGGAACGCCAACCGGCGTGGGTGGCTTTGTGAGCATCTACCACAATCATCAGTTCAGCGAGGAACTGCAGCTTTCCGGGAGTCTGGGTCGTCTCGATTATATTGGCGGCATCTACTACTTCCGTGAATCAGGTACGGAGGAAACCCAATCGGCGATCCTGTACAATACTCCCGCAGAGAATTTCCGTGGTAGCCTCGCCAACTATTATGCCGAGTCCAAGGGTGTGTTTGCACAGGTGAACTACAATGCCACGGATTCACTGCGTATCACGGGAGGCATACGGTACACCTGGGATACGCGCTTCATAAATCGTCATGGCGTTGACGATTATCGCGCCGCAGATCCAATCTGTTCCGGCGGGATCAATGCCGGGCTGCCGGCGAGCGTTGCTCCCTGCGACCCCCCCAACAAGGTGAAATTCAAGTATCCCGCATGGACGGCAGGCATTGATTATAAGCTGTCACCGGACATTTTTGTCTATGCCAAGACCAGCGGAGCGTCGATGTCAGGCGGTTATAATGGCCGACCCGTGCCACCGGAATATTCAAGCGCCTTCGACCCCGAGCATGTCAAGGACGTTGAGGTTGGCATCAAGGGCGAATTTCTTAACCGCCGGCTGCGGACCAACTTTGCGTTTTTCCATGCCTGGCAGTCGAAGGTCCAGCGCATCGTCACCACAACATTTGTCGACGGCGACGGGCAGACCCAGCTGACCCAGTTTGTCAGCAATTCCGGCAAGGTTCGCACCTATGGCGTCGAGTTTGAAGGCACGCTGATCCCGTGGCGGGGCATGGAGTTGACCGGCAGCGCCGCCTATCTGCACGCGGCGTATGTCAGGGGCAGTCGCACGGAGAACCAGCTTGTCAACGGTCTGGTTGTTCCGGTCGATCGTTCGGGGGAGCCTGTAACCCAGGCGCCCAAATATACCGCGAACGCTGGCGCAACGCAGACCTTCGACATCGATAGCGGCAAGCTGGCGTTCCATATCGATTATGCCTATACTGCGGCACGCTATTTCGATTACTTTACCACTGGCGATCCGGCACAGGCGGCAGCGGTTGCGATCGGTAATGAATCTGCGCGAAATAAGGCTTATTCTCTAGTGAACGGCCAGATTTCCTTACAGATGGATTCGGGCATCGAATTTGCAATCTGGGGCAAGAATCTGGCCAACGAGAAATGGTTCAGCAACGCCTTCAACAGCTATACGGGCTTGGGGTCCAGCGAGCAGTTCCCCAGTGCTCCGCGCACCTATGGCGGCACCGTGACGGTGCGATTCTGATTGAAGAATGCCGCCACCCGGTGGGTGGCGGCAGCGATGTTCCTACCGGAAAGCGATGATGTGCCGGCCTGCGGCTTATCCATCGGTTCCGGCGCAGTCGCTTGCCATGCGTTCAACGTCTTTCAGGAACATTTCGACATTTTCTTCAAAACACTGATCTAACGATTCCTGGGATTCCGACGGGTCGGCGCTGCGTGCATTGCTCTCCTCGTAAAGCACGCTGCCCATCACGATGACGGCAAATCGAACAAAGACGTGATAGACTTTTTTCTGCGGTATGCCGGCATTTGTCAGCGCAGCATGGGCCGTGGCGTGGAACCACTTCGTATAAGGTTGCTGCAATACGTCGCAGCCTTGCGCCAGAACTACATCCAGCACACCTGGAAACGGCTTATATGCCTGGTGCAACGCGCCGGCCATCGCACGCAAGGTCTCGTCCCATGGCTTGTCCCGGACGTCGGGCATGCAGGCGTCCAGAATCGTTTCGACCAGAATTTCGAGCATGCCCTGCTTGTCAGTCACATGACCGTAAAGAACCTTCGGGGACACGCCCAAAGCCGATGCCACGGGTCGCATCTGAAGACCCGTCACGCCTTCGTGGCGCGCGATGTCCAGCAAGGTCGCGGCCAGTCTTTCGCGATCAAGCACCGGCCCGTCCTCAATCCGCGGTCGCCCCCGCCGGTTCGGCTTTCTTTTTTCCAGGGATATGCCGCCGCTTTCCAAATCCCTCGATTTCGCTAAGTTCACTTTACCCGTCCCTTTCGATCACGGGATTGTAACAGGTCTTCGTAGATAAGAGCTATAGCCGCAGTGCAAGCGGAGGGCCGCAAATCTCCAACACGCAAGCAAGGTTTCCCGCTAGAGAGACGGATTTTCGATGATATCCGCATAAGTGGGTTGATGCGCTAACATGCCTCCGTCGCAGCATATGACCTGACCCGTGATGAACGATCCGTCATCCGAAGCAAGAAATGCGACAAGCGCCGCCATATCCTCGCCTCGCCCATAGCGCGGCAATGGGGTGTGACGCGCACTGACCGCATGCAAATCTGGAAAGCGCGCCTCCAGTTCGGGGTCGGTGATGAGGCCAGGCGACACCGCATTGCAGCGGATATTCTCGCGGCCATGCTGGGTTGCAATGTGCCGCGTTAGCGCGTTGATCGCAGCCTTCGACGCGCCATAGGCGATCCGCGCGCTGTCACCGGCCAGGGCCGCGTTTGACGAAGTATTTATGATGACGCCGCCACCCACTGCCCGCATGTGGGGGATCGCATGTTTGCATGCGACGACATAGCCGCGGACATTGACTTCCATGGTTTTGTCCCAAGCCGGCAATGATATGTTCACCACATCAGTGTCGCTGTTCAGGAAATCTACGTCGAGCAAGGCGGCGTTATTGTGGAGAATGTCGATCCGGCCGAAGCGCTGGACTGTCGTTTCGACCATGGCCCGGATCGATTCCGGTTCTCCGGCATCGAATATGAAGGGCAGAGCGCAATCGCCAATGTCTCTGGCCACGCTTTCGGCCGCTTCTCGCGACCGATCGGCGACGATCACTTTCGCGCCCTCGCTTGCCAGCCTTCGCGCAGTCGCGGCTCCGATGCGACCGCCGCCGCCCGTCACGATCGCTACCCGTCCGTCCAAACGCTCCACAGGCATTTCCTTCTCAATTGTTCTTTTGCATTTTGCAGAACGAAGAATGGTGCGGAGCGTTTGCCAGCCATATGCGGACAACATTGAGGCGCATCATCATTCATGCAATTTCAGGCTATCGTGCATGATATACCACATCAAGCCTAAAGCTGCATTGCAGCGATGACTGTGATGAAGCGGTCCTGACAGGATTGCCCCTGATCGATCTGAATGAAAAATAATCCTGATATATGAATATACTACGCCTAGCTTTGGCATCAACCGATCATGCTATGCATAATCATAGATGACATATATGATATTGAAAACGATGCGAGAGTCGATCCACTATCTGTTGATCAAGGGAGAGAAGCGATGAACGGCACTCATGCAAGCCAGGACACCCCCGCGACTTCCAATGGAACACGATCTGGGTCGATGGACCAGATTGCCGCGATGCGGCCTGTGCCCGCCGGTCGATATACTGATCCACGCTTCCATGATCTGGAAATGGAACATCTGTGGCGAAGGACGTGGCTGCATGCCGGCCATGTCAGCGAGTTGCCTGATAACGGCTCCTACAAGCTTTTTGAAAAGGTCGGCCTGTCGATCATCATCAGTCGTGGCGGGGATGGCGAGGTGCGTGCGTTCCATAATATCTGCCGGCACCGCGGGTCGGCATTGTTGCTGGAGCCCAAAGGAAACGCTCGCCGGTTCGTCTGTCCCTATCACGCCTGGGGCTATGATTTTGAAGGCAGGCTGAAGTCCGTGCCCGAGCAGCAGGACTTCCCCTGCCTTGACAAGGCGGAGCATGGGCTGATCCCTGTACGGTGTGAGGTCTGGCGCGGCATGATCTACCTGAATCCGGACCAGCGCGCCGAACCTCTGGCGGATTTTCTAGCGCCGATGGCAGCGCAGATGGAAGATTTCCCGCTTGAGGAAATGGAGGTCAAGCAGTGGATCACTGTCGAGATGCCATGCAACTGGAAGGTCGCCTACGACAATTTCCTGGAAATTTATCACGTCAACACGGTGCACGCCGTATCGCTGGCACCCTATCTTGATTCCAAAAGCTTCGATGTGACCCTGCTACGCAATGGCCATGCCCGTTTCCTTACCCGCAAGAAGCAGGGTGAAACCGTTTTCCAGACCGACAGGACCGCCGACGGAGAAACCGCTCAGCAATTCAGGGAAGCAACCATGGGCCTGCCCTTCTTCCCAAATGGCTTCACGGCGCTGGATCCCGTCGGATTTGCCTGGCAGACTTTCTGGCCGGTGAGTCCGAACACGAGCGTTATGGAGGCGCCACTGTTCGGCTGGAAGAGCAACGGGAAGGCCGACGCAGACTTCTGGCAGGACATGCGCCGCAATACCGAAGCGATCCTAGCGGAGGATCTGCGACTCTTCGCCAGCCTGCAGCGCGCGGCGGCAAGCGGCCTGATGCCGGGAGTATTAATGGGACGTCAGGAGCGTGCGTTATATTGGTATCATCAGGAAATTGACCGCAGGATAGGCGCAGAACATATTCCTGAAGAGCTGAGGATAATTCCAGCACTGACCTCTACGTCCGAGGCCTGAGCGTTCCCCTCCCATGGTATGACAAGCCCCGCCAGCGCCAATCATTACGGCAATGGCTGGCGTCGGCATTGATCGAGAAGGATGAGCGATGACTGAAGATGAAATGATTGCGCGTGGGAAGGAGATTTTCGAAAAATGCTATGGCGACGTTATTGCACCGCCTCCCGTTATCGAGAGCAAGGCTCTGTCCGGCTTGGCCATGAAGATGTTCAACGACATCTGGGGCAATGAAACACTCAGCTTTCGTGACAAACGGTTGATCGTCCTGGGCATCATCGCCGGATTGGGCGCGGATTCCTCTCTTTTTGAAATCCACTCCAAATCAGCGTTGCGTAACGGGGAGTTGAACGCGGATGAACTGCAAGCCGTCCTGCTGACGGCTTTGCCTTATGTCGGCTTTCCTCGTATTTCGCCTTTGGTACGCATCATCGACAACGCTATTGCCGAGCATGGCAGCTAGTCGCTCTACCATTTATTCATTATATAAGAATAATCACTTATTCTTATAAGTATATTGAATATCCACGGCTTGAGATTAATGTCCGACGACAAATGCCCGCCGCCCCGCAGCAGCGGGGAGACAAGCAGCGTCAGGACGGAGGATCAAATGGCTACCACTGCTCAGGCAATACCCGCGCATATTCCGTCAGAGAGAGTGCGTGAATGCCGTCTCTTCGACCGTGAAATCACATACGATAATCCCTATGATGCGGTCATTCCGCAGATCCACGCAGGCCCCGACATATTCTATGCGCGCAACGTGCTGCAAGGGCCCGTGCCCGGCTGGGTCATTCGTCGCGCTGCCGATATTCGCGCGATCTACAACGACACGGAAAATTTCTACAAGCAGGGGAATACTCAACTCGCGAGCTTGATCGGTGAAGATTGGGACATCATCCCGACCGAACTGGATCCTCCCCGCCACTCGGGATTCCGCACGGCTCTCAATCCGGGCTTTTCGCCTGCGAAAATGGCCGCTCTGGATGGACGCGTTCGTGAACGCGCCCGCCATTACGTCGACAGGTTCAAGGACAAGGGCCGTTGCGAATTCGTGAAGGATTTCGCTATTCCCTTTCCGGTCACGATCTTTCTGGATTTGCTGGACTTTCCGCTGGCCGAAATCGACCAGTTCCTGGAATGGGAAAATATATTGTTGCGTAGCAACGACAATGGCAGCCGTGCGATCACCGTGCGGGCGGTCAAAACCTATTTGCTGAAAGCGATCGCCGATCGAAAGAAGAATCCGGGTGACGATCTGATCAGCAAGACGCTCCAACTGGAAGTGGATGGACGGCGTTGGACCGATGAGGAAGTGTTCGGCCATTGCATGAATCTCTATCTGGGCGGCCTGGATACCGTGACCGCCAATCTGGGTCTGCATTTTCATCATCTCGCCACCCATGCCGAAGATCAGGAGATGCTGCGCGCCCAGCCCTCGAAGGTAGTCGTCGCCATCGAGGAACTGCTTCGCGCCTATCCAGCCGTCACCACCCTGCGGATATGCCGCAATCCCTATACTCTGGATGGGGTGACGATCATGCCCGGCGATTATGTCGCCATGTCAACCCCGCTGGCTGGCCGCGACCCCGATCTATATGATCAGCCCAACGAAGTGAGGCTGGACCGCAAGCCTTCCCATTTGACCTTGGGCTTCGGCATTCATCGTTGCCTCGGCCAGCATCTCGCGCGCAGAGAGCTTCAGATCGCCATGCAGGAATTCCTGGCCGCGATCCCGTCCTTTTCCATAGAGCCCGGCTTCAGGGTTCCCTTTTTCCTGGGCAATGTCATTCATGTGGAGCAACTGCGGCTCGTCTGGTGACACTATTTGGCCATGGGCGGTGTGTGCCGCGTCGTTGCAGTCGGATCAGGCATCCACCGTGACCGGCATCTTGCGCATGGCCTTGAGGATGAAAAGTAGACCAAGCTCTTCCATATAATGTCCGGCCTGATCCTGCGTCATGTCCTTTGACATCATCTTTGCGATGAAACGCCCGAAGGAAATCGAACCGTTGGTCATGACATTGATCAGGATCAAGAGATCGTCGGTTTCGATATCGTCCGAAAAGTCGCCGGCTTCGCGCCCCCGTTCGATGATCTTTTCCAAGCATGCCACAATCTTGCCAACCAGTTGCGGCCACTGTTTGTAATAGATTGGGTGTTCGTCATTTTCCTGTTGCTGGGCAAGGTCCAGAATGACATGCCCGCCGTTGCGCTTCTGTATATCGAAGAGGCGGCTGACGAACAGAGACAGCGCGTCAATGGGCGGCAGGCTATCATAATCCTGCCTGATCAAATGGGCTTCATGACGTCGCGAAATATCGTCCAGCACCGCCTGATAAAGGCCATGCTTACTCTCAAAATAGCGGTAGACGAGCTGCTTGCTGCAGCCGGAAAGCCGGGCAATTTCATCCACCCGACCTGCAAGCAAGCCATGAGCCGAAAACTCCTGCTCCGCCGCGTCCAGGATGCGGGCGATCGTCACGGCGCTGTCGCGTTTCATTCCGTCCGTTTCATACATTCCAGCCTGCAGGTTGACTCGAGGTCAACAAATGCCGTTGGAGTTGACTCCTATAATTATGCATAACGTCCCCCATAATTAGAAACAAGCGGGATGAGGAATGCACGGGGAAACCTATGACCGGCGTGAGGCCTGGAAGCCGGCGCCGCGCCCTGAATGGATGGCGAAGCTGAACGCTCTTGGCGAAGGCCTGGATGTCAGGGCGATCATTCCGCTAAAGCCAGAATCCCTGATCGCCCAAGCGATTGAATCCACTGGTCTTGAAGATTTCGGCGAAGGCGATTGGCGGCAGCATCTTGAGGTTCTGGCGCATGCCCTGGATGACGAGGCCGATCTCCATTTCGCCGGCAGATTGCTGACTCGATGCGAGTTGCTGATGTATCTTCAGGCCCGGTTGCGGATGGTCGCGGCCGCCAAGACGTCGCCCGAGATCGTGCAGAGGCCGATCGACCGCCCGCTGTTCATCACCGGCTATGCGCGTTCGGGTACGACGATACTGTTCGAGGTGCTGGCGCAGGATCCGCAGTTTCAGGTCGTCACCAAATCGGAGGCGCTGTTTCCCTGTGCACCGTCAGAGGTGGGAAGCACTGACGTAGAGGACCGAAACGCGCGCGCTGCCTCTTACAACGACCTGCTTGAAGAAATGACCCCCGAATTCAAGTCAGCCCACAAGTCTGGCGCGGAACTCCCGGTGGAGAGTCTGGAAACTGAATATCCGGCCTTCCTGTCCGACGTCTTCACGATCGCTTTTCAGATTCCGTCATATGCTCGTTATCTGGAGACGCAGGATCTGACCCAGACACTGGAGTGGCAGAAGCTCACGCTGCAAGTTCTCCAATCGCAGCATCAGGGGCGCCACTGGCTGATGAAAAGCCCATCGCACCTCCCTCACCTTCGCAAGATACTGCAGGTCTTTCCCGACATGCGCGTGATCTTTACGCATCGGGACCCCCTGGTGACGGCAGACTCCGTCGTGAGCGTCATGGGCACATTATACTGGCTGAGAACCGACAATCCCTGGGGCAATGGCGGACGCGAAAGTTGGTCGCTATCTTCGGCGGTGGATCGCGCTGCGGCTTGGGACGAAGTGATCGCCCTGATCGAAAGCGGCGATCTGCCGCGCGGCCGCTTCGCCAATTTTCACTATGCGGAATTCATGACCGATCCCATGGCGTCGATCAGAAAGATCTACGATGATCTCGATATGCAGCTTTTGCCAGAAGTCGAGCAGAATATGCTCCAATTTTTGGAACAAAAGACGAAAGGTAAGTTCGGTAAACATGAATATGAGCTAACACCTCATCACGTCGTCCAAGATGAAAGAAATGTTTACGCAAGATATGAGGCATTTTTCGGCGTAATGCCTGAAATTTCTGAGTAATCATCAACATATTTTTGATTGGCCATGTGTTTCGGCCGATCCAAGCCTGGGGCGAAGCCATGACGGAACTTGCAATCGGCGATGCAATCAAGCGGTGGGATGCCTTCTGCACCGGGCTTATGCACGCTGGGCGGGACATATTGATGACCGCGGAACAGGCCGACGCCGTCTCGCAGGCAGAGGGGCTGCGTTATCTAACGCGGTTACTGCGGAGCGGGATCGAGAAGTTCGTCGAATATTCCGATCCGCAAGACCCCTTTCTCGCCAATGTATATAACGAACATCTCAAATGGGGCCTGGACAATCCCGACAGTCTCTACGCGCTCGCATATGTGGACGGGACGCGAGAATATGAGATTGTCGGCAATGTCGGCAGCGTAAACTATTTCAACTTCACCACGGCGAAGATGTCGTTGAACGCCAAGTATGAAATCACCGGCGTGCTGGACGGTCCCGATGTTCAGACCGACGCCGACGGAAATTTCAGAGTCGTTCTCAGCAGCAAAAATCTAGAAGCGAACGGCGTCCATATGGACCCCGAAACCAACAGCGTGATGGTGCGGCAAACCTTCGCCGACCGTTCCAGCGAAAGGGAGATGTCCTTCAAAATCGCGCCGATCGGCAAAATCATGCAGGCTCCTCCGCTGCTGACCGAAGCTTTGGCCCGGTCGGAGCAGGCGCAGTCCTTCTTCGAGAACACCGGGCGTACTTTTCTCAACCTGGCGGCCGCGATGCGGAGGAAGCCCAACACGCTTCCCCGCGTCGATCAGGATTTCATGCTGTCGTTGGGCGGAGATCCCAACTACGCCTATTTCTGGGGGTCATTCGACCTTGCGGAAGGTGAGGCGCTGGCCATCCAGTGGCCCGAGGTACCGGTGCATGAAGCATGGAACCTGTGTCTCTACAATTTCTGGCTCGAGTCCCTCGACTATACGAAGGGCCGTATCCTCCTCAACAATAATCAGGCCATCGCGAATGCAGACGGCAGCATGACGCTTGTTGTGTCCGACCAACGACCCGCTGCGGGCAACTGGCTCGAAACGCTGGGGCATGTCCAAGGCCACATGATGTCGCGCTGGATTCATCCCGCCAAACTAGTCCTGCCCCAAACCAAGGTCATACGCCTTGCGGACGCCGATTGGGATGCGCTGACGCGGCGGTGGCCGGAATGACGTAATTATTACAATGCTTTGAACAAACACGGGCAAAGACCGCGGGATAATGGGAGAGAGGGATGAAAACGATGAACCTGCTTTGCGGGGCGGCGGCGGCCGCGTTGGTTGTCACGCCGGCGTGGGCGCAGAACACCGCGCCAGCGACCCGGACTGGCGACGCGACGTCGGCTTCCACCTCCACCGGTGTCGAAGATATCATTGTAACGGCCCGGCGAACCGATGAAAGCCTGCAGACGACGCCAGTCGCGGTTACCGCCCTGGGCGGGGAATCGCTCGCCCGCCAGCAGGTCATGGGGGTAAGCGATCTTCAGGGCCGCGCACCGAACCTGTCCATCGGCGTGGGCGGAACCAGCGCGCCAACGCAAGCCCAACTCGCCATTCGCGGAGAAGCGCAGAATTCCCCCGGCACGAATTCAGACCCCGCCGTGGGTGTCTATGTCGACGGCGTTTACATCGCGCGTCCGATTGCTGCGAACGTCGATGTGCTCGACGTCAATCGCGTGGAAATCCTGCGTGGTCCACAGGGCACGCTCTTTGGCCGCAACACGATTGGCGGCGCTCTCAGCGTTACAACCAACAAACCATCGGACAAGTTCGAAGGATTACTGCGGCTCGGCGTCGGCAATTACAGCCAGCGGCTGGTCGAGGGCGTGTTGAACGTGCCGTTGAGCAACGAACTCGCTGTTCGGGGCGTATTCCGTTTCCAGAAGCATGATGGCTATGGCAGCTATCCACGCCTTGACGACCGGCCTGCGGGCGATGTGAAAGGCGACTATTATGGCCGCGCGGCCATACGCTGGTCCCCGGACGCGGTTCCGCTGACGCTGATCATCTCCGGCGATTATTCCCATTATCGCGACAGCGGCCAGCAACAGACATTGCTTGGCTTCAACTCCGGATTTGAGCTGGCGCCCGGCTTCACCATAGGCGACGCATTGGGCATGGTCGGCATCAACCCGGCCGACTATGTGACGACGAAGGAAAATTTCCGGCAATATTTCGGCTATGCGAACACCGGAAAACCGGAATTCGACGAGCCATACGATATCGGCAGCGCGAAGGGGTTATCGGCCAATCTCGATGTAGACTTCGGCGACATCCATATGAAGTCGATCACCGCTTATCGTCAGAGCTTGATCCGCGACGCCCAGGATATCAGCGGCATTCCAGCCAATCTGGTCGCGTTCGACGGTCGCTTCGCGCAGAAGCAGTTCAGCCAGGAAACCAATTTCTCCACGACATTAGGCAAGCTCGACCTGATCGGTGGCTTATATTATTTCATCGAACGCGGCAGAGAGATCAACCATTCCCAATCGTTCGGCTTCCTCAATCCCGCAGGACCGGCAGCGCAAGTCGTGACGACGGGAACCGACGGCAACGTACGCAACAGCTCGACCGCGCTTTATGCTCAGGCGAACTATCACCTGACCGATAAACTGCGGGTCACCGCCGGCTTCCGCTATACCTGGGATGGACGAAAAGTGGTCATCCACAGCCTGGCGGATCGGGACGACCCGGAGAGTTGCACAGTCATCCGTGATGTGCCCGGCGGCCCCTGCAATCAA
Organism: Sphingobium baderi; assembly: GCF_001456115.1. Classification (NCBI taxonomy): domain Bacteria; kingdom Pseudomonadati; phylum Pseudomonadota; class Alphaproteobacteria; order Sphingomonadales; family Sphingobiaceae; genus Sphingobium; species Sphingobium wenxiniae. The sequence continues at coordinate 493,515 of NZ_CP013264.1, forward strand.
ACGCGCAATCGCAGTTTCCACTATCCGGCCTGGACTTTCGGGCTTGATTATCAGGCGTCCGAAAATCTGTTCATCTACGCCAAGACGAGCGGTGCCTCGATGGCTGGTGGCTGGAACATCCGCGACACAATCTCTCCCGCATTCGATCCCGAAAATGTGCGCGACGTCGAAGCCGGTTTTAAAATGGACCTGTTCGATCGCAAGCTGCGTACCAACACCGCGATCTTCTATTCATGGCAGCAAAAGGTCCAGCGCATCGTCAACGCTTTCGACCCGGTTTTCAACAGTATCACCCAATATGTGCAGAATGCAGGCAGCGCGCGCACCTACGGCCTGGAAGTCGAGGCGACGCTCGTCCCCTGGAAAGGCATGGAGCTGAGTGGAACCGGCGCCTATCTCCACGCAAATTATACGTCCTTCTTTGGCACTCAGCTGGTCAACGGCGTGCCGGTCATCGTCGACCGCACGGATGAGACAGTGCCCCAGTCACCCAAATATACATTCAGCGCGAGCGCCACGCAGACCCTGGATATTCCGATCGGCACGGTTACGCTGCACGCTGACTACGCCTATGTCGCCTCAAGAGCTTTCTATCAGGACACGGCATCCCCCTTGCAGCCCGCGGATGTCCAGCTCGTCTACCAACAGGCGAACAAATTCGGCACTGTCCCCGCCTATGGCCTGATAAACGGCAAGGTCGCGCTGCGGCTGAACCGGCCCGACGTCGAAATCGCGCTCTGGGGACGCAATCTGGGCAGCAAACGCTATCTGAACGTCGTCTCCACCTTCTATACCTCGTTCGGTCCGGCCATGGGTTTCCCCGGCGCGCCGCGGACATACGGCGCAACGGCGACATTCCACTGGTGATGGGGCACGGCAGGCATCTGACGGGTGGTGCTTTTTTGGCACTCCGCCCATATTCCTTTCCTGCACCATGCGAAGGATCATCTATGACCATGCCATTGTCAGGCCAGACTGCACTGATCACCGGTTCCGCGTCGGGCATCGGCTTTGCCATTGCGCGGCGCTTTGCCGAGGCCGGCGCCAACGTCATGCTCTCAGGCCGCAATCGCGATACGGGCAGAGCAGCGGAACAGGCGCTCCGGGACATCGGCATAGCGGCGAAATATATGGCCGTGGACGTTGCAAGGGAGGAGGATGTGCGCGCGCTGGTCAACGCCACCGTCGACGAATTTGGCAGCATCTCTATCCTGGTCAACAATGCCGGGCCCGCCGCTGAAGCATTTGGTTTCGGCCCCTTGCATAGTCTGCCCAGCGCCGTTTTCGAGCAGACCATGCGTATAGGACTTTTCGGCGCTTTCTGGTGTTCCAAATATGCTGTGCCTCACATGGTTGAGGGTGGTTATGGGATAATCCTCAACATTTCGGCGATGCCAGCCACCCGCGCGCTTCCCAACATGGGCGCCTATGCCATGGCGAAGGCGGGAATGGATGCGCTGGGACGCCAGTTGGCGAACGACTATGCGGCCCATGGCATAAGAGCCAACAATATCGTGGTGGGCACCGTGCGGCCGGACGAAGACGACGTATCGACATTGCCCGCCGATTTCGATCACGATGCGCTCGATCGCGCTGTCGGCCGCACGACGATGATCGGTTCCGTAGGACAATATGCCGATGTGGCCGCTACGGCGCTGTTTCTTGCGTCGCCCGAAGCCCGCTATATCACTGGCGCCAATATTCCGGTGGAAGGCGGCGCACTCTCCAAAGTGCAATATCCCGATTATACGGAGATCATGTCCGTGTGAGCACTGGTTGAGATCATGCTGCGTCACGGTTGGGGGAAGGAGTTCCACCCCCAGCGGATGACGGATGGTTGATCCTCTGGTAGGGGCGCTGCGATGCGCCTCGCTCTCGCTTCAAACCGCTGGTAAGCGCATCATTAAGCGTTAATCAAGCGCAGTCGCCATAAGCCACCTTCTCGCTGTTAACCGCATGCGGTTTGAAACGATAGCCGACAGGTCGCCTTCCTCGTCGACGCGAAGCATTCGGATGGCCGAATAAGTCCGACCGGCGGATATTTTAGCAGTTTTCTGGGGTTTTCTCAATCATTCGCGGGACTTGGCGAACATGGAAATGGTGCCCGGGGACGGAGTCGAACCGCCGACACTGCGATTTTCAGTCGCATGCTCTACCAACTGAGCTACCCGGGCATGGGAGGCCAATGTTATTCACACCAGCCGTCAGAGAGGCGTGCCTATAGGCATCAATCGGGGTCGCTGTCCACCCCATAATCGCCGCTTTTTTCTTGTGCCCCGGAAGCCGGAGCGCCGGGTACGCGATAGCCCTCTCCCAACCATTGCAAAAGATCGCGATCCCGGCACCGTTCTCCACAGAAGGGGCGAGTTTCGGGGGCGGGCCGCTGGCCACAGATCGGGCAGGAAGAGGCTTTAGGCGACATGGCCAGCCAATATGGAGACTGCTTGGTCGGCACGCAAGGTAATCGCTCCGCCCCGGCGCCGTGCCAGTTGCTCGACCCAGTGCGGCGCCTTGTGCAAGCGATCGATGATGGCCGGCGCCGCCGTCAGCGTGACGCTGCCGCCATTGCCATGCCGTTCCGCCCGCCGCAGCAGCGCTAGCACTGCCGTTTCGACCGGATCGGCGCGCAATATCTCCATCAGGCTCGCCCGTTCACGGCGACGGATGATCTGGATGAAGCCGAAACCATTGACGGCCGTGCGCTCGAAAGGCAGCGGCAGATATTTGTCGATCTGCGCGGCTGCAATGACGCGTTCATCCTTGTTGTTCATCGTCGGCAGGTCGATGCCGACCGAGCCGACAAGGCCCATGCGGCGAATCGCCTGCGCCGCCAGTTTCGCGCCCTTGGGGCCAAGCTGGGCGGGCGGCAGGCTGCCGTCGACATCGATCAGCACCATGGCGGGCGTGAGGAAAATACGCAGCGCCGCAGCTTCGGTGCCGACTTCGCCCGCCATCGCTTCTTCCATCAATTCGCTCCAGCCGTGAGCTTCGAGCCGATCTTCCTCATGCGCGGGACAGGGGACGATGGATATGCCCGTCTGGTGCAAACGCTCCAGCAAAGTGGGACCGGGCTGCGCCTTTGAGCCGGGTTGCGCGATGCGACCCTTGGCCAGCTTGGGGCGGCCCTCTTCGGGGATTGCCTCCCGCTGAATGTCGATGAGCACCGTCGCACCCTCCGCGATCTTGGGAGGGATGGGTTCGATCAGCACTTCTTCACCCGATACGAGACGGGCGATACCCCGCTTCTTGGGAATGACCGTGCGGATCAGGCGCCCCTGCGCCACAGCTCCGGCGCGCACGGCCTCGCCTTCGCGTTCGACCAGCGCCTCGACCAGGCGCCCCTTTTCGATCCGTGCGGCCCGCGCCTCACCAATGCCTTCTTCATACAGCCATTCAGCCATGGGGCACCTCAATCACAAGGATAACCGGCGGCGCGCAGCAACGCCCGCGTTTCATAAAGGGGCAGGCCCACGATGGCGCTATGGCTGCCCTGAATGTCGCAGATGAAGCCAGCGGCGCGGCCTTGAATCGCGTAACCACCCGCCTTGCCACGCCATTCTCCGCTGGCGAGATAGGCGTCGATCTCCACCCGATCGAGCCGCTTGAAAATGACGATATTGGTGGAAAGGCGATGGCGCGCCTTGCCGTCCGCATCGATCAGCGTAACCGCGCTCAACACGCGGTGGCGGCGGCCCGAAAGCAGTTGGAGGCATGCACGCGCTTCCTCCTCGCTTTCCGCCTTGGGCAGGATGCGGCGACCGGCTGCCACGACCGTATCACCGGAAAGGACCAAAGCATCGGCATGGCGCGCCGCCACCAGCACCCCCTTTTCCGCCGCGACCCGCGCCGCATAATGAGGGGGCAGTTCAGCCTTGCGCGGTTGTTCGTCAATGTCAGCCGGGTCCACCGCTGCGGGCACGACGCCAATCTGCCCCAACAGCGCAAGGCGGCGGGGAGAGGCGGAAGCGAGGATGAGCCGCATCGGGCTTTATTTGAAGCGGTAGGTGATCCGACCCTTGGTCAGGTCGTAAGGGGTCAGCTCGACGAGCACTTCGTCGCCGACCAGCACACGGATGCGATTCTTACGCATCTTTCCAGCGGTGTGGCCGAGAATTTCGTGATCATTCTCAAGCCGGACGCGAAACATGGCGTTGGGGAGAAGCTCCACAACCTGTCCGCGCATTTCAAGCAGTTCTTCTTTGGCCATAATATCCCAATGTCGAAAAATCGCGCCGCCATAGCGCCAAAATGTAGAAAATGAAAGTCAACTCCGCACGCCGAAGCGTTCGCCCGCATCGGCGAGCGCTGCAAAGACACGATCGAGCTGGTCCGCATCAAGACAATAAGGCGGCATCAGATAGATGGTGTTGCCCAATGGACGCAGCAAGAGGCCACGTTCCTGGAAAAAGGCGCGCAGGCGCGGGGCGAGATCGGACAGATAACCGGCATCCGGCGCGATCAGGTCGATGGCGGCGATGGCGCCCAACTGGCGGGCATTGGCAAAAGCCGGGCGGCGCGTCAGTTCAGCCAGCCGCGCCGCCATTCCTTCGGACAGTGTCGCGATTCGGCCTAACACATCCTCTTCCCGCCAGATGGCGAGATTGGCGACGGCCGCGGCGCAGGCGATGGCGTTAGCGGTATAGCTGGACGAATGATAGAAGAGGCGCGCGCGATCCTTCGATTTGTGCGCGTCGAAAATGCGCGGCGTGGCGAGCGTGGCCGCAAGCGGGATCGCGCCGCCGGTAATGCCCTTCGCCACGGCCATGATATCCGGCACAACGCCAGCCTGCTCACAGGCGAAGAGCGTTCCAGTGCGGCCCCATCCGGTCATCACCTCATCCGCGATGAACAGCACGTCATGGCGCGCACATATCGCCGCCATATCGCGCAGGACATGCGCCGGATAGACCAGCATCCCGCCCGCGCCCAATATCAGCGGCTCGACAATGAAAGCGGCAGGCAGTTCCGGCGCGGTGCATGCAGCTTCCAGCGCATCGAGCGTAGCCTGCTCCCGCCCCGGAGCGGGATAAGGAATGGTGCCGACATCGAACAGCAGCGGGCTCCATGCCTGATTATAGACCCCCCGCTCCCCCACCGACATCGCGCCGATCGTGTCGCCATGATAGCCATGTTCAAGAACAAGGATGCGATGCCGGGGCTGCGCCAGCCCATCGAGCGCCAGATTATGCCAGTAGCCCAGCGCCATTTTCAGCGCGACTTCAACCGCCGTGGAGCCGCTGTCGGAAAAAAAGACATGGGCCAGCGGATCACGATCCGCCGCGCGGGGCGCCAGATCGATCAGCCCACGCGCCACTTCCTCCGCCGGTCCGTGCGTATATCCCGCGAAGATGAGCTGATCCAACCGCCCGGCCTGTTCCGCGATGGCGGCGGCGATGCGGGGATGACAATGGCCGTGCGTCGTCACCCACCAACTTGAAATGCCGTCAATCAGCGTCCCGCCACTAGCGAGATGAAGGATGGCGCCATCCGCCCGCACGACATGCGGGATCGGCTCACCAAGGCCATGCTGGTGGAAGGGGTGCCAGACAGGAGAAGTCATGCGCGCGCTTTAGTGCAGCCGCGCGGCCATGGCTATTCCTTCTGTGCCTTTGCTTCGGCAGGAAGCGTCGGCACGACCGGCGGCGGGCTATCGTCCGGCGGCAACGCGATGTCGATTTCGACGCGCCGGTTCTTTGCGCGCCCTTCGGGATCGTCGGTGCCATCCTCATGCGCGTTGGGCGCTATCGGTCGGGTTTCGCCCAGCGCGACAAGGGTGATGCGATCCTTCGCCACGCCCTTTTTCACCAGATAATCCCGCACCGCTTCCGCACGAATGCGGGAAGCGACACGGTTGTCGCCGTCCGAGCCACGCGTATCGCTATGGCCACGCAGGGTGATCGAACCACCCGCCTTCATGGCAGGCGCATCCAACAGCGCATCCAATGCGCCGCGTCCCGCGTCGTCGAGCTTGAGGCCCGATGTACCGAAGCCGATTGCCGCATGCACCGGTTCGACCTTTTCCTCCTCCGGCTCAGTAACAACCTCGGGACGCAGTATTGACCGTGGCGCCTGGGCGGCATTGACGGCCTCATTGGCGGTCACAGCTGCATTTTCGGCAGCGGCCTGCGCCGAATTGGGGATTTCCGGCCCGTTTTGTTCACAAGCCGCCGCAGCCAGACACAGGGTCAGCGCAGGCAGCAAGGCGCGGATCGTCATGCTTCCTCTCCTTTTCCGTTTTCATGGACGCCATGCGCCGGTGGCACATAGGACAGGATCGTATCCCCCACCTGCGGCGTCGGCCGCGACGCATGGGTGAAAAAGCGCAGCGCGCCGGCCTTGCGGAGCAACAGCAGCATGTCCGCCCCGTCGGGCAGATCGGCCCTTGCGTCTTCAAAACCGAACTGCTCGCTGATCCGCGTCTTGCGGAAAGTCCAGCCCGCCGCCTCCCGATTCAATATATCCTCCACGCCCAGGCCCGAGCCGAAGAGCGCACGTCCCCGCAACGATTCAGGCAGGGCACGAGGGTCTTCATCGTCGCTGGCGTCGCCCAACTGATATACATTGTCGCGGCCCACCTCCGGCGCAAACTCATTGCAGACCAGGGCGTTATAGGCTTCATTGTCGGACGCTGCGGCCAATACCTGAAACTGGGTCAAGTCCAGCCGCTCCTCGGTCGCCTCGGCCAGGATTTCGCCGTGATAGGTAGCGATACCCGATTGCCGCGCGGGCGCGAGCCGCTGCCAGCTATTGTCGGCGATCATTACCGGCACGTCCAACTGACGCAGCTGATCGGCGAGGCTCAGGCTGAACGGCGTCGCACCGACGATCAGCAGCCCGCGATCGCTGGCTCCCGTCACCTTGAGCAGGCGCGCGACCGGCCGGATCGAAAAGCCATGCGCCAGGATCGTCGCAACCACCACCGCGAAGGACAAGGTGACGAGGATCGATCCGTCCGCATAGCCCAGCCGGTCCAGCCTGAGCGCGAACAGCCCCGAAATCGCAATCGCCACGACGCCGCGCGGCGCGATCCAGGCGATGAAGAGACGCTCATTCCATGGCACCGGGCTGAAGACGAGGCTGAGCAGCACCGTCGCTGGCCGCACCAGGAACAACAGCGCCAGCAGAAACGCCCCGAAGCGCCATTCAAACTGCCGCAGCACGGCAAGGTCGAGCGAGGCCGACAACAGCACGAACACGCCGGAAATCATCAAGACCGTGATATTCTCCTTGAATGGATGGATATCACGCAGGGAATCGAACCGCATGTTCGCCAGCGCGATGCCCATCACCGTCACCGCCAGCAATCCGGTTTCCTGCTGGATGGCGTTGGACAGCACGAATACGCTGATCACCGCAACCAGCAGCACCGGGGCTTTCAGATATTCCGGTACATGCCCGCGCGGAAAGGCCCAGGCCACCGCGCGCGCCGCCAGCCAGCCAATCAGCCCCGCTATGACTGCCGCCGCGATCAGCGAAACGGCGACCGTTGCCAGCGTTCCGCCCTCTCCGATGCGACGCAGATATTCATAGGTGACGACACCCAGAAGCGCGCCCACCGGGTCGTTGACGATGGCTTCCCATTTCAGGATGGCGCGTGGGCGGGCTGCGATATTGCTTTGACGCAGCAATGGCAGGACCACGGTCGGCCCCGTCACCACCAGAATGCCCGCGAACAGGATCGCAACCGGCCATACCAGCCCCGCTACATAATAGCAGGCCAGCGCGCCCAGCACCCAACCGACCGGCGCACCCAGCAGGACAAGACGCGTCACCGCGCCATCCGTCTTACGCAATTCCCGGAAATTGAGGCTAAGCCCCCCTTCGAACAGGATCAGCGCGACGGCAATGGAGATCATCGGCTCCAGCAGTTCGCCGAACGTATGTTCCGGGTTGATGAGTCCCGTGACAGGTCCGGCGATCACGCCAGCCGCCAGCATCAACGCGATGCCGGGCCAACCCGTACGCCAGGCGATCCACTGCGCGCCAATCCCCAATATACCGATAAGCGCGATGACAAGGGCCTGATGTTCCATGTGGGAGACGCTAGCCCGACTGGCTCGACCGCGTCACCCCAAAAATGCCTCTTTACAAAGGGGAAATAAAAGGAGCGCCGGGCAGCCGCCGCTCCTTTCCGCTTTTACCAGATTTTGACCCGATCCTTGGGTCCAAGATAGATCTTGCCGCCCGCCGCGGGCTTGAACGCATCATACCAGCCGTCGAAGTTCCGCACGATATCGGCGCGATATTGCGACGGCGCATGCGGATCGGTGACAAGTCGCTGGCGCAGGTTCGCCTCGCGATAATTACGCCGCCACACCTGCGCCCAGCCCAGGAAGAAACGCTGGTCGCCGGTCGTCCCGTCGATCACCGGAGCAGGCTTTCCGCCCAGCGAGGCGTGATAGGCGTCGAGCGCCACGGCCAACCCCGCCAGATCGCCGATATTCTCGCCCAGCGTGAAGGCTCCCTTCACATGCGCGCCGGGAAAAGGCTCATAGGCGTCATATTGTGCGACCAGCCTGTCCGTCAGCCCCTTGAAGGCAGCGACATCGGCGTCGGTCCACCACTGATTGAGCTTGCCCGTCTCATCATATTTCGCGCCCTGATCATCGAAATGATGGCTGAGTTCATGGCCGATCACCGCGCCGATGCCGCCATAGTTCACGGCCGGGTCGGCATGGGGATCGAAGAAGGGCGGTTGCAGGATGGCGGCCGGAAAGACGATCTCCACCATGCCAAAATTGGCATAGGCGTTGATCTCCATCGGCGTCATGAACCATTCCTGCCGGTCGACCGGTTTACCCAGCTTGTTCATTTCATAGTCGAAGGCGAACTCGTTCGACCGCTCTGCATTGCCGAACAGGTCGCCGCGCTCGATCGTCAGACCCGCATAATCGCGCCATTTTTCGGGATAGCCGATTTTGGGCGTGAAGGCGGCCAGCTTCTTGTGGGCCCGGGCCTTGGCTTCCCCGCTCATCCATGCAAGGCCGTCGATCCGGCGGCCCATAGCGGCGATCACATTCTTGACGAGTTGATCCATTGCCGCCTTGGTTTCCGGCGGGAAATATTGCGCGACATAGACCTTGCCCACTTCCTCGCCGAGCGATTCCTTAAGGAAGTCGATGCCGCGCTTCCATCGGTCCTCCCGTTGCGGCGTGCCGGACAGGGTGGTGCCATAGAACGCAAAATCCTCATTCGCCACGCTGTCGGGCAGATAATCCGCATAGGCATGGAGGCTCCGCAGCAACAGCGCATCCCTGAGCACGCCGATAGGTGCCTTGGCGATCAGCGCTGCTTCGCCGGTCAAGGCGCTAGGCTGCGACACGATCAGCGTTTCGGGTTTCAGCCTATTGGCCGCCAGAAAGGCCGCGAAGTCGAAACCGGGCGCGGCCTTCTGAAGTTCGGCCAGCGTCATCTTGTTATAGGTCTTGTCCGCGTCGCGGCTGTCGATCTGGCTCCAGTGGATCCTGGCGATTTCCGTTTCGAACGCCATCAACGCCTCTGCCCGCGCCTTGGCATTGGCTTCGCCGGCCAGCGTCAGCATCTTTTCCAGATGGACGACATAGGCGGTGCGGATCGCCGCCATTTTGCCGTCCTGCTCCAGATAATAGTCGCGGTCGGGTAGGCCGAGGCCATCCTGGCGCAGGGTCAGGATATAGCTTTCCGGGTCCTTGTCGTCCTGTCCGACATAGATGCCGAAGGGGCCGGAAACCCCCGCGCGCGCTGCCTTGGCGGCCAACGCGACATAATCGGCCTTGTTCTTCACCTTGCCGATTTCAGCCAGCCACGGCTTGATCGGAGCAAGGCCTTTCGCCTCCACGGCGGCGGCGTCCATATAGCTGGCATAGGCCGCGCCGATCTTGCTTGCTGGGTCGCCCTGCGCCGCTTCCAATAGGCCGCGCGTGCGTTCGCGCGACAGGTCGTCCAGCGTGTTGAACGCGCCGTAGTTGGACTTGTCCGCCGGGATCGGCGTGTTCTTCGCCCATGTGCCGTTGGCGTGGTCGTAGAAGTCGTCGCCGGGCTTTACCGACTGGTCCATGCCCGCTGTGTCGAAACCATAGCTGCCATAGGTCGCCTTGCCAGTCTCGGCAGCGGTTGCGGCACCGCCCGCCGTCTGCGGGGCCGGATCAGCCATCGCACCCGAAGAAGCCAGCGCCAGCGCCGACATCGCCGCACCGAAAAGAAGATTTTTCATGCCTGTTTCCCTTGCTTGAAGGCCGCGCTCGGGCGACCGACATGCAAGAGACTTGAAACGCCGGTGAACCCGTTGTCCATGTCGTTTGTCGAAAAATAGCAGTAGCTTGCGACTTGCAGTTCGGCGGAGATCAGACGCCGGGCAATTTTATCCCGCTTGCAAAGGCGGCCGCCAGGTCGGCCGGGTCGAGCTGTGGAATGTGCGGCAGACGGCCAAGGTTCATCACCTTTCCCAGCGCAGGGATGATCCGCTCATTTTCCGCATGGGGATCACCGACGAAGGCAATTCCCGCAATCGGGACACCCCTTCCCCGTAGCGCCTCTATACTGAGCAGGCTGTGGTTGATCGTGCCGAGGCCAGTGCGGGCGCAGAGGATTACGGGTTTGCCCCAATGCGCGAACAGGTCGGCCATCAGCAGCGTCTCGCTGATCGGCACAAGCACGCCGCCCGCACCTTCCACCACTAGCGGGCCATCGACGCGGGGCAGCGCGAGCCTATCGAGGCCGATCTCTATCCCATCGGTCCGCGCCGCCAGATGCGGCGACGCAGGCGTGCTCAACCGGTAGGCTTCGGGCAAGACGCGATCGGCAGGCAGGGCAGAGAGCCGCACCACCGTTTCGCTGTCGCCTTCCGGATCGATACCCGCCTGGATCGGCTTCCAGTAATAGCCGCCCAGCGCGCCCGCGAGCGCGGCGGAAAAGACCGTCTTGCCGATGCCCGTATCGGTGCCGGTCACGACGAACACGCTCATGCCAACACCTGCTGCAACGCCTCGCCCAGCGCCACGACGTCGGCGCGCCCGACATTGAGCGTCAGCGAAACACGCAGGCGGCTGGTGCCCGGCGGCACGGTCGGCGGGCGGATGCCGCGCACGTCGAAACCAGCCTGTTGCAGCGCGCTCGCGATCTCCATGGTCCGGCTGTCCTTGCCCAATATGACCGGGATGATCTGGCTGCGGGGCGTCGGAAGGCCCAGCGGCGCGCAGATCGCCTCCGCCGCGTCCTGCCGCAACACGGCGAGGCGCTGGCGGTGGTCATCGGCAGCCTCGATCCGGTCGAGCGCCGCCGATACGGCGACCGCCATCAACGGCGATGGCGCGGTCGAGAAGATGAACGGCCGCGCACGGTTCACCAGATAATCGACATAGAGGCGCGGGCCGCAGATCAAGGCGCCCTCCACCCCCATCGCCTTACCGCAAGTGTGCAGGCTGATGACATTATGCAGGCCATCCAGCCCGGCCGAAAGGCCCCTGCCCACCGGGCCGAAGACGCCGGTCGCATGTGCTTCGTCCAGCAACAGCATGGCGTCGTGCCGCGCTGCGATTTCGGCCAGATCGGACAATGGAGCCATGTCTCCATCCATGGAATAGAGCGTTTCCACCGCGATCCAGACACGGCCCTTGCCGCCCTCGACGCGCCAGGCAGCGATGAGGTCAGCGAAGCTTTGCGCGTCATTGTGTCGCGCAAAGACGGCGGCGGCCTTCGACAGGCGGATGCCGTCATGGACGCTGGCATGGATCAGCTCATCCGCAACGATCAGGTCGCCCCGCTGCGGCAAAGCGGACAGCAAAGCCATGTTGGCGAGCAGCCCGTTGGCCAGAAACAACGCGGCCTCGGTGCGGAAGAAATCGGTGGCCTTCGCCTCCAGCCCTTCATGTTCGGGCGCGTTGCCTCGTAGCAGGCGCGATCCCCCCGATCCCACCGGCACGCCCCGGCCCACGGCATCCGCCACCGCCTGCCCTATGATCGGATCGGAGGAGAGGCCGAGATAATCGTTGGAGGCAAAGTCGCGACCAGATCGGGAAATCAGGCGGCGCAGGCGGCCCCGCGATTCCAGCGCGGCCAGTTGCGAGCGATGGGGTTCGCTGTTCATGACCGGAGCCTATAGGCGTCGGTCCCTATGGGAGCAAGAATAGCGTGAAGCGCCCCTCAGGACACGAAAACGCGGCGCAGCAAGGGACCACCGGACTGGAAAGTCCGGCAGCCCCTTGGCCGCCCCTATTCAGACGCCGTGCGCCAGTGCCGCCAGCAGCAGCAGCGCGACGATATTGGTGATCTTGATCATCGGGTTCACGGCGGGGCCGGCCGTGTCCTTATAGGGATCGCCAACCGTATCGCCCGTCACCGCGGCCTTATGGGCTTCGCTGCCCTTGCCGCCATGATGGCCGTCCTCGATATATTTCTTGGCATTGTCCCATGCGCCGCCGCCCGAGGTCATGGATATGGCGACGAACAGGCCGGAGACGATGACGCCCAGCAGCAACGCGCCCAGGGCCGCGAAGCCGTTGGCCGTTCCCGCCACCGCCGCGATCGCGAAATAGACGACGATCGGCGCCAGCACGGGAAGCAGGCTGGGGATAATCATCTCCTTGATCGCGGCGCGCGTGACGAGGTCAACCGTGCGGGCATAGTTGGGCCGCGACGTGCCCTCCATGATGCCCTTGTTGGTGGCGAACTGGTCGCGCACGTCCTTGACCACGTCGCCCGCCGCGCGGCCAACGGCGGTCATCCCCATCGCGCCGAACAGATAGGGCAGCAGCGCGCCCAGCAGCAGGCCGACGATGACATAGGGATTGGACAGGCTGAAATCGACCGGCTCAGTAAGGCCCAGCGCCGTGTTGTAGAACTTCAGATCCTCCGTATAGGCGCCGAACAGCACCAGCGCGGCAAGGCCCGCCGAACCGATGGCATAGCCCTTCGTCACCGCCTTGGTCGTGTTGCCCACGGCATCGAGCGCATCGGTCTTGACCCGGACGCTGTCGTCCATATGCGCCATTTCCGCGATCCCGCCCGCATTATCCGTCACCGGACCATAAGCGTCGAGCGCGACCACCATCCCGGCAAGCGCCAGCATGGCCGTGGCGGCAAAGGCGATGCCGATCAGGCCCGCCTGGCTGTAGGCGACGATGATGCCGACCACGATCACCAGCGTCGGCAGCGCGGTCGCTTCGAGGGACACGGCAAGGCCCTGGATGACGTTGGTGCCATGGCCGGTTTCCGATGCGCGGGCGATGGAGCGAACCGGGCGGTAATTGGTGCCGGTATAATATTCGGTGATCCACACGATCAGGCCGGTGACGGCCAGACCCACCATCATCGACCAGAACAGCGCCATGCCGGTATAGCCGCCATTGCCGTCCAGATCGGTGCCGAAGGGCGTATGAAGATCGCCCAGCGTATATTGCGTCACGAAATACAGCGCCGGGATCGACAGGATCACCGTAGTCCAGAGTCCCTTATAGAGCGCGCCCATGATCGACTGGCTGGCCCCCAGCCGCACCATATAGGTGCCGATGATGGAAGTGATGATGCACACGCCGCCCACGATCAACGGCAGGGCCATCAATTTGTGCAGAAAGGCGTTGTCGACGCCGCTCACCAGCAGCGCGGTCAGCACCATGGTCGCCCCGACCGTCACCACATAGGTTTCGAACAGGTCGGCCGCCATGCCCGCGCAATCGCCGACATTGTCGCCGACATTGTCCGCGATGACGGCGGGATTGCGTGGATCATCCTCCGGAATGCCTGCTTCCACCTTGCCGACGAGGTCAGCGCCCACGTCAGCCGCCTTGGTGAAGATGCCGCCGCCCAGACGCGCGAAGATGGAGATCAGCGACGCGCCGAACGCCAGCGCCACCAGGGAGTCGATCACCAGCCGGTCATCGGGCGCATGGCCCGCCGGACCTGTCAGATACCAGTAGAAGACGCTGATCGCGAGCAAGGCGAGGCCCGCCACCAGCATCCCTGTGATGGCTCCCGCCCGGAAGGCGACGGTCAATCCCTGTTGCAGCGTGCCGCGCGCGGCTTCGGCGGTGCGGACATTGGCGCGGACGGAAATGTTCATCCCGATGAACCCCGCCGCGCCCGAAAGGATCGCGCCGATCAGGAAACCCACGGCCGATGTCACGCCCAGAAAGAAGAAGACCAGCGCCGCGACGACGATGCCGACCAGCGCGATGGTCGTATATTGCCGGCCCAGATAGGCTTTCGCGCCTTCCTGGATCGCGCCCGCTATGGCCTGCATGGTTTCATTGCCCGGCGATGCGGCCAATACCTGACGACTGGTGAAAAGGCCGTAGAGCACGGCCAGCAGGCCGCACCCTATGGCGATATAGACAATCTGCATGGATGTTCCTCTCCCCCTATTATGAGATGCATCGACCGCTCCGCAGGGATGACGGACGGGCGAAGGACGTCAAGGCGGGCGGCCGGAAACAGACATGTCCGGCATCGGGCACCGCATCACTCAGCATCAGGGTCGCGCACATCAGGCAGTCCAACCGGGCTGAAAACAGGATCGTGCGAAGCTACAGAGCGGAAAGGCTGCGTCAACCCGTTATGATATGACCCGAAATTCAGTCATGCTCCCAGCCGAGCCGATCGGGCAAAGGTAATACCGCCCCGTCGATCATTAGCGTCAGGCCCGCTCCCGCCGAAAAGCGGCCCACGGGAATGGCGCGCACCGGCGGCTTCATCGCGGCCGGCAGGGCAAAGAGCAGTTCATAATCGTCCCCCGCCCGCGCAGCGGCGATCTGCGTTGCGGTGCTGCCGCCCCGAACAGCTTCCAGCGCGGTAGAAAGGGGGATATGATCGATGGTCACGGCCAACCCGTTCGCCGCAGCCATGCGCGACGCATCCAGCAAAAGGCCGTCCGATACGTCCATCATCGCATGGACATGCGGCGCCAGCAGCGCTCCTTCGGCAAGACGGGGGCGCGGGCGGCGATAGGCTTCGACCAGCGGCCCCGCAGCTACAGCAGAAGCCAGCGCAAGTTCCAGCCCCACGCCCGCATCGCCCACCGGCCCTGTCACATAGAGCCGGTCTCCCGCTTGCGCCCCGCTTCGCGCCGGGACAGGGCCGGTCGCCTCACCGATGGCGGTCAGGCTGTAGCTGCGCGGCGCAGCTGACGGCATCTTCACCGTGTCACCACCCAGCAGCGGCATGGCGTGGCGATTCAGCGCCTCGTTCAACCCCGTGAGAAAGGCCGCGTCCCAGCTTTCATCCCCTGACAGCGCATAGCTCAGCAGGCAGCCGGCGGGCCGTGCGCCCTTGGCGGCAAGGTCGGAAAGGTTTACCGCCGCCAGCTTCCATCCGATGTCCGCGGGCGGATCACCGGGCAGATAATGCACACCCTCCACCATGGTGTCGTTGGTCAGGATCAGGCGAACGCCGCCGATCTCCAGCAGCGCCACGTCGTCGGCCAACCCGCGCGCGGCGGGATCGGTTGCGACCGCGCGCAACAACGACAGGAAGCGGGATTCAGCGGACATGGGCGACACCTAACTCCCCTCGCTGGGAAAATCGCGACGTTCCCTGCTTCCGCCTTACTTCCGCACATCCTTTGCGACCGCATCCAGCAAGCCGTTGACGAAGCCCGCCTCACGCTTGTCGTAAAAGGCGTGGGCGACATCGACATATTCGCTGATGACGGTGGCGGTCGCGACATCCTTGCGCGCCAGCAGTTCATAAGCCCCCGCGCGCAGGATCTGCCGCATCGGCTTGTCCAGGCGATTCAGGCTCCAGCCTTTGCTGAGACGCGCGGCGATCAGGCCATCAATCTCGTCCCGGCGCTTGTCCACGCCCGAAACGATGTCATCGAAAAACGCCTCCTCCGCCTGCGCGTAGGTCACATCCTCGATGGTCGCGCCGAGGCGATGCTGATGGAATTCATGCAGCAGCGCGGCGAGCGGCGTGCCCTCCATCTCGATCTGGTAAAGCGCCTGAACCGCGGCAAGGCGTGCAGCGGAGCGGGATTTGGAGCGTTCGTTCATGTATCTTCCCATAGCCGTTCGGACGAACGGAAACTATTGCAATCGCAGTGCTACCGACGCGGCATGGGCGGGCAAGCCCTCCGCCCGCGCCAGCGCGACGGCCGCGGGACCGATGGCGCTGACCGCGCTCTGATCCAGGCTGAGGAAGCTGGTGCGCTTCATGAAATCGAGCACTGAAAGCCCGGACGAGAAACGCGCGCGCCGCCCGGTCGGCAGCACATGGTTCGGCCCCGCGACATAATCGCCCACGGCTTCCGGTGTCATGCGACCGAGGAACACCGACCCGGCATGCCGCACCTGCGCGAACAGGGCGTCGGGATCGTCCACGGCCAGTTCCAGATGCTCGGGGGCGAGGCGATCGACCAGAGGCATCGCCTCTTCCCAATCGCGCACGAGGATGATCGCACCATTGGCGGCCCAACTCGCCTCAGCCACGGCATGGGTCGAAAGCTGGGGAATCTGCCGCTCCACCGCATCCGCCACGGCGTCGGCAAAGGCCGCATCGTCGGTGAAGAGGATCGACTGGCTGGTCGGGTCATGTTCCGACTGGCTCAAAAGATCGGCGGCGATCCATTCGGCATCATTCTTCGCGTCCGCCACGACCACGATCTCCGACGGCCCGGCCACCATGTCGATGCCGACCACACCGTAAAGCTGGCGCTTGGCTTCGGCGACCCAGGCATTGCCGGGGCCGGTGATGACATCGACGGGCCTAATCCGGTCCGTACCATAGGCCAGCGCGGCTACCGCCTGCGCGCCGCCTATACGCCAGATTTCCTCGATCCCCGCGATGCTGGCGGCGGCCAGCACTAACGGATTGATCTCCCCGCCCGGCGTTGGCGTCACCATAGCGATGCGCGATACGCCCGCGACCTTGGCGGGAATGACGTTCATCAGCAGGGAGCTGGGATAGGCGGCCCGCCCGCCCGGCACATAGAGGCCGGCCGCATCCACCGCGTTCCACCGCGCGCCGAGGCGCACGCCCGCGCCATCCACGCCGTCGGCGTCCTGCGGCTTCTGCTTTTCATGATAGGCCGTGATGCGCGCCGTCGCGAGTTCCAGCGCGTCGCGCAGTTCGGTTGAAATGCCGTCCAGCGCAGCGCGGCATTCGGCAGGCGTCACCGCCCAGCCGCTAACGTTCAAATCATGCCGGTCGAAACGCGCCGTATAATCGGCCAGCGCGGCATCGCCTTCCGTCCGGACGCGCTTCAGAATCGCGGAAACGTCGCGCGATACGTCCTCGTCCGCCTCACGCCGCGCATCGACCAGCGCGGTGAAAGCAGCGGCGAAATCCGCATCCTGGCTACCCAGTCTAAGCGGCATCTTTCGTTCCCACGGCCCTGCGGAAGGCCTCTACCAGAGGGGCGAGTTCCGCCGAGCGCATCTTATAGGCTGCCCGATTGACGATCAGCCGCGCCGACACCTGCATGATGACGTTGGTTTCGACCAGGCCGTTGGCTTTCAGCGTCGCGCCCGACGATACGAGGTCGACGATACGGCGTGACAGGCCGAGCGACGGGGCCAACTCCATCGCGCCATTCAGCTTCACGCATTCCGCCTGGATACCGCGCGCCTCATAATATTTGCGGGTGAGGTGCGGATATTTGGTCGCGACGCGGACATGGCTCATCGCTGCCTCATCTTCATCGGCAAGGCCAGCGGGTTCCGCGACCGACAGGCGGCAATGGCCCATGGCGAGATCGACCGGCGCGTAAAGTTCGGAATAATCGAACTCGTCCACCACGTCGGAACCCACGATGCCGATCTGCGCGGCGCCATGCGCGACAAAGGTGGCCACATCGAAAGCGCGCACGCGGATGATCGAAACGTCTGGCCGGTTGGTGGCGAAGCGCAACGCCCGGCTTTTCTTGTCATGGAACTCCGCCTCCGGCTCGATACCGGCGCGGACAAGCAGGGGAAGCGCTTCTTCGAGGATGCGCCCCTTGGGAATGGCGAATGTGAGCGGACGAGTCATGACGTTCGCGCCTTAGCCGCGCGGCACATAGTAAACAATACTCATGCAGCCTGCGCCATTGCAGCTTCGGTCGCCGCGATCCAGCCGCCGCCCAGCACCCGGTCGCCCGCATAGAGCACCGCCGCCTGGCCCGGCGCGACGCCAAATTCGGGCGCATCGAATACCAGCCGATCACCGTCGAGCCGCGCTGGCACGGGCTTCGCCATGGAACGGACCTTAGCAGTGAGTGGCCCGGTAAAATCACCACCCAGCCAGTTGATATCGCTCAAACGCGCAGCGTCGACCGCCAGCGCCGCTTTCGGCCCCACGATTACCCGCCGCCCTTCGGCATCGAGCCGCACCACATAGAGTGGATCGGGCTGGCCACCGATCTCCAGCCCTCTGCGCTGGCCGACCGTGTAATGGATCATGCCCTTGTGCCGTCCCAATATGCGGCCATCGACATGGACGATGTCGCCCCCTTCATCCGCATCCGGGCGCAGCTTGCGGACGATCTTCGCATAATCGCCATCGGGCACGAAGCAGATGTCCTGACTATCGGGCTTCAACGCCACGGACAGGCCCAGATCCGCCGCGATCTCCCGCACCTGCGGCTTGGGCAGGCCCCCAAGGGGAAAGCGCAGATAATCAAGCTGCGCCTGAGTCGTGGCGAAGAGGAAATAGCTCTGGTCGCGCGCCGGATCGACGGCCCGATGCAGCTGCGCGCCCTGCGCCCCGACCACCCGGCGGACATAATGGCCGGTCGCGAGGCAGTCCGCGCCAAGGTCGCGGGCGATCTGGAACAGGTCGGTGAACTTCACCCCCATATTGCATTTGACGCAGGGGATGGGCGTGCGGCCAGCCATATATTCATCGGCGAAGTCGGCGATCACCGAATCGCGGAACCGGCTTTCATAATCAAAGACATAGTGCGCTATGCCAATCCGGTCGGCGACCGCGCGCGCGTCGCGGATGTCCTGCCCCGCGCAGCAACTTCCGGTGCGGCCCACCGCCGCGCCATGATCGTAGAGCTGCAAGGTCACGCCGATGGTTTCCGCGCCCGTGCGCGCGGCCAGCGCGGCGACCACGCTCGAATCCACACCGCCGGACATGGCAACGACGATGCGCCGCGCATCGAGCGGCTCCGGCAACTGGAATTCTGGCTGCATGGGCACGCATATAGTCGCCCTTCCCCTCCGGTTCCAGCGGGATTCCCACTCGCAGTCAACGGAAACATGCCCGCAAAACATGCGACGAACCGTTGGCGGGTTTACCGAGCCTTATCCTTTTCCCTCTACATCCCCTGCCATGGACTTGGGATTCATTCGAGGCGGCGGGTTCAGTTCCGCCAACGCCAGACCCGTCAGCCTGCCGCATGTGCCGGTATGGCCCCTGCTTCGCGCCACATCGGCTGCGGCGCAGGCCGCCAGCCCGACGGCACAGGCCGTGGCGGGCCTTTTGCGGGGGCAGGAGGGAATGCAGGACTGGGTTCAGGAACTGGCGGGAATCTTCGCGCCACGTTCCGGCGGCATGATCGAGGCCGTTCACCTTGGGGGCAGCTTCAACCCGCTGGTCGCAAGCCGGTTAAGGGGAGGCAAGGATGATGAAGGAGGTGTTTACCGTGGCGCTTTAGCCGATCTTCAGGGCTGACGCGCATAAGGGAACCACTTTCCAAAATCGGCAATGCCAGTGCCGCTATTTGAGGGTTAGAATGATTGAAAACCAGAAAATCCGACCTGCACAGGTCGTCGGGCCGCTCGGAGAACCCCTAACTCTGGACAGCCTGCCCCCCGCGAACACAACGCGTTGGGTCGTGCGCCGCAAGGCCGAGGTAGTCGCCGCCGTGAATGGCGGGCTGCTGAGCGTGGACGAAGCGTGCAAACGCTATGACCTGACGCTGGAAGAATTCGCAAGCTGGCAGCGCGCGGTCGACCGGTCGGGCATGCATGGCCTGCGCGTCACCCGCATCCAATATTATAAATCCCTCTACGAACGGCAGCAGCGTTACTGAACAGGCGCTCTCCACCGGAAAGAAAGGCCGCGGGACAGCATCCTGCGGCCTTTTTTATGTCAGGCGCTCCCGATATGCGCGAATCGTTTTTCAGGCGAAATTTTTCTCAAGGAACGGAAAGCCGCTTTCTCCGTTGAATGCATCAGCCAACCCGCTTGGGGGCGCTGGTGCAAGGAGAGAGAAATATGGGCATTATCTTGTGGCTTATCGTCGGCGGTGTCATCGGCTGGCTCGCCAGCATGGTCATGCGGACCGACGCGCAACAGGGCATATTGCTGAACATCGTGGTCGGCATTGTCGGCGCGTTCGTCGGCGGCCTCATCTTCAGCGGCGGGTCGATCAATGACGGACTGACCGTATACAGCTTCCTCGTCTCGCTGGTCGGCGCGATCATCCTGCTAGCGATCGTGAATCTGATAAGACGCGGATCGGTGCGTTAAAAAAAGGCACCCTGTTTGGATCGCAAAAAAGGGCCGCTCTATCCCCCGCTTAGGAGGATGGAGCGGCCCTTTCCCGTCACTCTTCCGCTCCGTCAGCGGCGCGCCGCGAACAGGCGATAGATTGCCAATATGACGACCGATCCCACGATAGCGGCCATGAAACCGGCGGACTCGTCGGGGCCATAGAAGCCCGCCAGCCGCCCGGCATAACCAGCCAGAAGGGCGCCTGCCGTCCCTAGCAGCATCGTCACGATGCAACCGCCCGGGTCGCGGCCCGGCATGATGAGCCGCGCCACCGCTCCAGCCAGCAAGCCGAGGAGAATCCATCCCATCAATTCCATATGCGCCTCCATCCGCCCCTTCACCAAAGCGATTGCATCACGCCCGCGACCTCTTGCAAGAGCAGGTTCCGCCGCTGTCGAGAATCGCTTTGCCGACCGCTCTTATCCCATGATATTGGGGCTTGAGACCAGTGATATATTCATATAATACAGCGCCCCGAAACAGGCACCGCGCCGGAGAGATGGAATCGGCATGAATTACGAAACTCCGCTGGCGAGCGAGGACGCCGCGCTTGTCGACGATGGGTCGATTCAGCCCGGCGGGCGCCGGTGGCTGCCGATCGCAGCGGGCGCAGCCATCGCCCTCATCATTCTGGCGCTCTGGCTGTCGATGCATGGAAAACCGGCAGCAGGCGACGATTCTGCTGCACAGACCATTCCAGCCGTCACCGTCATCAGCCCGGGTTCGTCAGACGTCGAACGCACCGTCAACGCGACCGGCTCGCTGGCGGCCCGCGTCGAAATGCCGGTCGGCGTCATCGGCGAAGGCGGGGAAGTGCGGCAGGTTTTGGTGCAACCGGGCGACTGGGTGCGCGCGGGCCAGACGCTCGCGGTGATCGAACGCTCCGTGCAGACCGAGCAGGCGCGTTCGCTGGCCGCGCAGATAGAGGTGGCG
Source organism: Sphingobium baderi (assembly GCF_001456115.1). Classification (NCBI taxonomy): domain Bacteria; kingdom Pseudomonadati; phylum Pseudomonadota; class Alphaproteobacteria; order Sphingomonadales; family Sphingobiaceae; genus Sphingobium; species Sphingobium wenxiniae. The sequence goes on from NZ_CP013264.1 coordinate 514,839, forward strand.
CGCGCCGACGCTAAGCTCGCCCAGGCACAACTGGATCGTGCCAAGGCGCTAGTGGCGCGCGGCTTCATCAGCCAGGCGGATATCGACCAGCGCACGGCCACCCGCGATGCCGCGCAGGCCCGCGTGAACGTCGCTGTCGCGCAACTGGCCGAACAGCGCGCGCGCAACGGACGGCTGGACATTCGCGCGCCCGCCGCCGGGCTGGTGCTGACGCGGGACGTAGAGCCGGGCCAGATCGTCGGCGCGGGCAGCGGCGTGCTGTTCCGCATGGCCAAGGGCGGCGAAATGGAAATGCTGGCGCAGGTCAGCGAGGACGATCTGGCGACGCTGCGGCCGGGCAACAGCGCCATGGTGAAGCCAGTTGGCGGCTCCGCGCAGTTCGCTGGGCGGGTCTGGCAGGTATCGCCGGTGATCGATCCGCAAAGCCGGCAGGGCATCGCCCGCATCGCCGTTGCCTATAATGCCGCGATCCGTCCCGGCGGATTCGCTTCCGCCACGATCGTGAGCGGATCGGGTCAGTCCCCCCTTCTCCCCGAATCGGCGGTGCAAAGCGACGACAAAGGCAATTACGTCTATATCATCGACAGCAGGAATCAGGTGGAACGTCGCAATGTCATCGTGGGCCAAGTATCCGATACGGGCGTGTCGGTGAAAAGCGGCCTGACGGGCCGTGAACGGATCGTGGAAACGGCGGGCGCCTTCCTGACCCCGAAGCAGAAGGTGAAGCCGGAATTCCGCAAGACACAGTGATACAGCGGCGGCGGTTCGCAAACCGCTGTCCGACAGCAGGATCAGTCCGGCGAGAAAGGCCGTCATGAGTTTTCGCAACATCTCCGCCTGGGCTATCCGCAACCCTACATCGCCGATCGTGCTGTTCGTGGCGCTATTGCTGGCGGGTCTCGTCAGTTTCAGCCGCATGGACGTGAACCAGCAGCCTGACATCAGCTTCCCGATGGCCAGCGTCACGGTGCTTCAGCCCGGCGCCGCACCGACCGAACTGGAAACGCAGGTCACGCAACGCGTGGAGGCGGCCGTCCGCGCCATCAGCGGGGTCGATGAAATCACCTCCGTAGTGTCGGAAGGTCAATCGCTCACCAATGTGCAGTTCGAGATCGGCACGCCGGTCGACCGCGCCGTCAACGACGTGAAGAACGCCGTGGATCAAATCCGCAGCGACCTGCCGGAAGGCATATTGGAACCGCAGGTCAGACGCGTCGACATCGATGGCGGCCCGATCGCCTATTTCGGCGCGGAAGCCACCGACATGACGCTGGAAGAATTGTCCTGGTATGTCGACAATACCGTGGCAAAGCGATTGCTGGCTGTACCAGGCATGGCGGCGGTCACGCGCGGCGGGGGCGTCAGCCGGGAAATCCGGGTCATACTCGACCCCGCCAAGCTACAATCGCACGGCGTGACCGCGGCTCAGGTGAACCAGCAATTACAGCAGGTAAACCTGAACGCCGCGGGCGGCCGCACCGAAATCGCTGGAGCAGAGCAGGCCATCCGCGTGCTTGGCAACGCAAAGGATGCCTACGCGCTGGGGCAAACGCAAATCGGCATTTCGGGCGGACGGACGGTAAAGCTGGCCGATCTGGCCGCAGTGCGCGACATGTATGCCGAACAACGCTCGCTCGCTTTGATGAACGGACGGCAGGTGACGAGCTTCCGTCTGGAAAAGGCCAAGGGATCGTCCGACGTCACCGTCTATGACGAAGCGATCAAGATTCTCGACACGCTGCAAAAGGAAAATCCCAAGGTCCATTTCAAGCAGCTCTACACTAGCGTCGATTACACCAAGGACCAGTATCATTCCGCCATGCAGGCGATGATCGAAGGCGCCGTGCTGGCGGTCGTCATCGTGTTCCTGTTCCTGCGCGACTGGCGCGCGACGATGATATCCGCGCTGGCCATCCCCCTGTCGGCGATCCCGGCCTTCTGGTTCATGGACATGATGGGCTTCACGCTGAACAGCATTTCGCTGCTGGCGCTGAGCCTCGTTGCAGGCGTGCTGGTCGACGATGCCATCGTGGAGATCGAGAATATCGTCCGCCACATGCGCATGGGCAAGACGGCCTATCAGGCAGCGATAGACGCGGCGGACGAGATCGGCCTTGCGGTGCTGGCGACGACGATGGCGATTGTGGCGGTATTCCTCCCGGTCGGTCTGATGCCGGGCCTGTCCGGCCAGTTCTTCAAGCAATTCGGCCTGACCGTCGTGGTCGCGGTGCTGCTCAGCCTTGCCGTGGCGCGTCTGGTCACGCCCATGATCGCCGCCTATTTCCTGAAGGCCCATGGCGAGGAAAGCCATGGCGAGGGCTGGCTGATGGATCGCTATATGGCCGTGCTGCGCTGGTCGCTGGATCAACGGCGCGCCATAGCCCATCGCGCCAAGGGCGGCATGGCGCGTCATACCGCATGGCTGCGCGATCATCGCCTCTGGACCGTCGCCATCGGTTTGCTGGCGCTGCTATCGACGATTGTCGCTTTCGGAACGCTGCCCATGGCCTTCCAACCCACGATGGACACCGACTTCAGCCAGGTGCAGATCGAAACGGTGCCCGGCAGCACCTTGCAGCAGACCACCGCGGTCGCGCGCCGCGTCGCGGACATGCTGGCGGCAGACAAGGATGTCGTCGAAGCGGCCTTTGCCAATATCGAAACGACCGAGGCGGAAATCTTCCTCACCCTGCGGAAGGACCGGCCAATATCGTCGGTCGAATGGGAACGAAAGGTCGCGCCCAAATTCCAGCAGATCGCTGACGCGCGCGTCAATTTCCAGTCACAGTCGGGGGGCGGTTTCGGTCGCGACATCGTCATCATGATGGGCAGCGACGATCCCGCATTGCTTGAGAATACCGCCAACAAGCTGGTTTCGGAAATGGCGGGCATCCGCGAAATCCGCGCACCGCGCGTCCATGGCGACATGCAGCGGCCCGAAATCGTCATCAAGCCACGCTTCGACCTTGCCGCCAGCATGGGCGTGACGACCGCGGCGCTCAGTAACACCATCCGCGTCGCCACCATTGGCGAAATCGACCAGAACACCGCGAAATTCTCGCTGTCGGACCGTCAAATCCCGATCCGCGTCGCCGTGCAGGAGGGCAGCCGCCGGGACATGGCCACGATCGCTAACATGCCTGTGCCCACGGTGAGCGGCGGTTCGGTCCCCCTTAAGGTCGTCGCCGACATCGAATTCGGCTCCGGCCCGACGCAGATCCGGCGCTATAACCAGATCCGCCGCGTCGTGGTCGGCGCGGACCTGGCGCCGGGCATCGTGACCAGCCAGGCCACGGCGAAGATCAATGCCCTGCCCACCATGAAGGCGGTGCTGGAGGGCAAGATTCAGGGCGTGCAGAAAATCAACGCAGGCGACAGCAAGTTCGAAGCGGAAATGCTCGTGAATTTCGTCATCGCGGTGGTGTCCGGCATCCTTCTGGTGCTGGCGGTGCTAGTCCTGCTCTACAAGCGGATCATGCCGCCCTTCGTCAATCTGGGATCGCTGCTGCTGGCGCCTCTGGGCGGCGCGCTGGCGCTGCATCTGACAGGCAATCCACTATCCATGCCGGTGTTCATCGGCCTGTTGATGCTGTTGGGGATCGTCGCCAAGAACTCCATCCTCGTCATCGACTTCGCGTTGGAGGAAATGGAAAAGGGCGTGCCGAAGTTCGAAGCCATCGTGGACGCGGGCCACAAGCGCGCGCAGCCCATCGTGATGACAACTGTCGCGATGGTGGCCGGCATGGTGCCCACGGCCCTGTCCCTGGGCGGCGACGGCGCATGGCGTGCGCCCATGGGCGTTACTGTGATCGGCGGCCTGCTGCTCTCGACACTGCTCACGCTGGTGATCGTGCCCGCAACGTTCAGCCTGGCGCTGGGCGCGGAACAATGGATCGGCCCGCGCCTGAGCCGACGGCTGCTGACCTATAAAACGGGCGACGACAAGGCCCATGCCGGCCAGACCCAGCCAGCCGAGTGAACGGATACAAAAAGAAGGGCTTGCCTGAACGAAACGGTGGCGTAACCGTTGGAGAGCCATGAAGCTGCTCCGCGTGACCCGGCCCCTGAGCGATATGCCAGCCCATCCGGCCCGCAACATGCGGCTGGTCGCAACGGGCATGTTGCTGCTCATGGCGGCGCTTTTCCTCGCCGCCCGCGCCAGCGTCCACCTGCATCCCGCCATCGGCTTCGTCCAGGCGTTCGCCGAAGCGGCCATGGTCGGCGGTCTGGCCGACTGGTTCGCGGTGACGGCTCTGTTCCGCCATCCGATGGGGCTGCCGATCCCCCACACCGCGATCATCCCCCGCAACAAGGACCGGATCGGAGACACGCTGGCCCTCTTTCTGCGCGACAATTTCCTGACCCCCGCCGTCGTGGCGCGGCGGATGCGGGGGCTGGATGTGGCGGCGGCGACCGGACGATTCCTTGCCAGCCCCTCCGGTGGGGACGGACGCTTGCGCGAAGGCGCGTCGCGGCTGGCGGCCGAGATATTGGAGACGCTGGACCAGGAACGGCTGGGCGGCATGGTCAAGGGCGCGATCGGCCAGCGGCTGCGCGCAGTCAACCTTGCCCCTCTGATCGGACAGGCACTGGAAGCGGCGATGCGCGACGGGCGGCACGCGCCCGTAATGGACGGCATCATCCGATGGGCCGACCGGACGCTGGAAGGGAATGAGCATCTCATCCGCCAGATGGTGCATGAACGCGCAGGCAAGATCATGCGCTGGACCGGACTGGATGAAAACCTTGCCAGCGCTATATTGAACGGGCTGCGAAAGCTGCTGGCCGACATGGCGGACGATCCGGGCCACGGTCTGCGCCTGAAGGCGGAGGAAGGCATGGCAAAGCTGGCCGCCGACCTGCAGTTCGATATCGGGATGCAGGCGAAGGTCGCTCGCGTCCGTGACGAGATTCTCGACAATCCCGCCATGCAGCGCTGGATCGACGGCATGTGGGAACAGGCGCGCGCCGGGATGCTGCGGGCGGTGCGCGATCCGGGCAAGGCCATGGCAGGGCGGTTGGGCGAGGCGCTCAAGCAACTTGGCGAGACGCTTCAGAGCGAAGAGCGGCTGCGGCGACCGATCAACCGCTTTGTACGACGGGCAGCGGTCGGCGCCACGGCCAGCTATGGCGATTCGATCGTCAAGCTGGTGAGCGAAACGGTACGGGGCTGGGACGCGGGCACGGTTACCAGCCGTCTGGAAAATGCCGTGGGTCGCGACCTGCAATATATCCGCATCAACGGCACGTTGGTGGGCGGGCTGGTGGGGCTGGCGATCCACGCCATCGACAGTCTGTTCTAGCAGAGCCTTGGTTGTGTGAAGTCCAGAGGGAGTCATAGAAGGGAACGCGGTTTCAGTCGCTCGACCGAAAATTAATGTTGCAACATATCATTATGATATGGTGTAATGTTACACAGCCTCAAAAAGAGGCATGTCGAGGAAGAGGATGCAGTCATGGGTTCGATTACAATGGGACCGGCGAGCGGCGCAACCATGTCCGGCTATCGCGGCAGCAGGCGATCACCCATCGGCATTGGCGGCGCCATCGCGGTCCATGCGATCGTCGTGGGCGCGATCCTGCTGATGCCCAGGGAGATGATAACAACATTCATTCCCACCACCTTGCAGGGAACCAACATTCCCCTGGATGCGCCGCCACCCGAAATCGCGCCGCCGGAGCAGACGGACATCAAGCCTAGTCAGCCCACCATGGAACGGCCCACCGCGCCGGAGACGATTGTCCCGCTGGGCGGTTTCAACGACGCCCTGACCGGAACGGATGGCCCGTCGCAAGGGGACGGCGGCAGCATGGTGAGCGGTGGCATGAATCCGCCCGCCGACCCGCCCGCCCTGCCCGTTTTCGTCGATGCGGCCATCGATCCGAAGGCGCTTGCCGCCTTCCAGCCCGATTATCCGGGCACGATGATCCGGCAGGGGATCGAAGGATCGGTGAAGGTCAGGGTGACGATCGGCGCGAACGGCCGGGTGACCGCTATCGAGCGGCTTTCCGCCTCGGACGACGCCTTCTGGCTGGCGACGCAGCGCCATGCCCTGCGGAAATGGCGGTTCGCCCCGGCGACTCGCGATGGCGTCCCAGTCGCCAGCAGCAAGGTGCTGACCGTGCATTTCCGCTTGCAGAACAACTGAACGGGACGCGATGCCGCCCGGATGCAAAAACCGGTTTCACTGCCTTTTGCATCCGGGCCGCTCCTGTCCTATATGAGCGCGATGGCGATTTTCCCCCGTCCGGCTTCTCCAAGGAGCGCGCTCCACGACCTGTGGAGCTATTTCCGCGCGCAACGTCCGCATAAATGGCCGATATTGGGCCTGTCCGTCGCGATCACCTGGCTGATCATATGGGTGTTCGTGCTGGACGCGAACACCAACACCATGCCGACGCGCAACCAGATCATCTATGTGCAGAGTTGGGATACCAACCGGTCGGATGCCGCGATCATCCTGCAACAGAAGATGGAACTGGCCAAAAGGGAAGCGGCGCTGGAGACGAAACAAAAGGAAATGCAGCATGTCGCCGACATGTTCGGCATCGACTGGCGCGAGGATGAAGCGCGCAACCGTTCCCGCCGCCAGGAAGCGTTGAAACAGATCAACGCCCAGCTCGATTCGCGGCTTGCCAAGGCCGAAGCGGGGCAACAGCCCGCAACGGGAGCGGCCCAGCCCTGAGCGCCATGATGCCGCCTGCCGATGGCAAAGCCGATCCCGCCGCCGACCGGCGCTTCATGGCGGCGGCGATCGCCCTGTCCGGGCGGGGCCGCGGCCTTTCCACCCCCAATCCCAATGTCGGCTGCCTGATCGTCAGGGACGAACGCATCGTCGGGCGTGGCTGGACGCAGAAAGGCGGACGTCCCCATGCCGAGGCGCAGGCGCTGGAACAGGCCATGGACCGGGCGCATGACGCGACGGCCTATGTGACGCTGGAGCCCTGTTTTCACCTGTCCCCACGCGGCCCGCGCTGCGCCGACCTGCTGGCGCGCGCAGGAATCCGGCGCATCGTCATCGCCCTGCGCGATCCCGATCCGCGCACGGACGGCCAGGGTGCGGCATGGCTGCGCGATCATGGCGTCATCGTCGAAATGGGACTGATGGAGGCCGAGGCGCGCGCCGCCATGGCTGGTTTCGTGCTGCGACAGACGTTGGGGCGGCCCGCCGTCACGCTGAAGCTGGGCCTGTCGCTCGACGGCCGGATCGCGCTGCCCGACGGATCGAGCCGCTGGATCACCGGGCCGGACGCGCGCGCGCACGCCCATCTGGAGCGGGCGCGGCATGACGCCATATTAGTCGGCGGCGGCACGCTGCGCGCCGATGCGCCGCGGCTCGATGTGCGGCTGCCGGGGATGGAAAGCCGCTCGCCCCGCCGCATCCTGCTCAGCCGGGGCGAAGCGCCTTCCGGCTGGGAGCGGATCAAGCGGCCGGAGGATATTGCCGCGCTGGACCGGGTCGATCATCTGCTGGTGGAGGGCGGCGCGCAGACGGCGGCCGCTTTCCTGCGGGCCGGGCTGGTCGACCGGCTGCTGCTTTATCGCGCGCCGATCCTGATCGGCGACGGGCTGCCGGCCCTGGGCGACATCGGCCTTGCCGACCTGGCTCAGGCGCATGGGCAATGGACGCTGACCGACGAAAGACGGCTGGGCGTCGACCAGTTGGAGGTTTACGCGGCAGCGCGCGGGGCATAGTGGCTGGCCGGTTTGGGTGGAAGGTGGACTGTCTGCTATTCCCATCTCCGTTCGCCCTGAGCGAAGTCGAAGGGCGTAAGGGAGGCCCCTTCGCTTTGCTCAGTGGAAGGCCCTTCGACGCCGCCTGCGGCGTCGCTCAGGACAGGCTTCGACAGGCCCAGCCCGAACGGAGGTGGGGTGGCGGCCATTGGCCGAAAGCAGACCGTTCGGCTTTATGGGCGGCGCTCAGGGCAATGGAGGTGGTTTCGCTTTACCGCGCATTGTTCTAAGTCGCGTTTCACAGTTTCCGATTTTCGACGTTCAGGACCATCGACCCATGTTCACCGGCATCATCACCGACATCGGCACCATAAGCTCCACCGAGCAGCGCGGCGACCTGCGGCTGGTCATCGGTTGCGGTTACGACATGGAAAGCGTCGCGATCGGCGCTTCCATCGCCTGTTCGGGCGCTTGCCTGACGGTGGTGGAAAAAGGCGCGGACTGGTTCGCCGTCGACATGTCCGCCGAAACGGTGGCGCGCACCGCGCCGGGCCTGTGGCGGCAGGGCGGCAAGCTCAATCTGGAACGCGCGCTCAAGGTGGGCGACGAACTGGGCGGGCATATCGTGACGGGCCATGTGGACGGCGTGGGCATTTTGGTGTCGGCCACCCCGGAAGGGGATTCCACCCGCCTCGTCATCCGCGCGCCCGCCGAACTTGCGCCATCGCTCGCGGCCAAGGGTTCGATCACGGTCGATGGCATTTCGCTGACCGTGAACAGCGTGGAGGATCAGCCGGACGGCTCGACCCATTTCGGCCTCAATATCATTCCCCACACGGCCGCCGCCACGACATTGGAAACCCTGCCGGAAGGCCGCGCCTTCAATCTGGAGATTGATGTGCTGGCCCGTTATCTGGACCGCATGCAGTCTCTTCGCGACCGCCCAATGTGATTTCCACTTGCAATTATCACATTGTAGTGTGAAATATGACTCCATCATGTCATTCCGAGCGAGGAGTCGCTTTCCATGTCCGCCGCATTAATCGATAGCCTTCGTTCGCTCGTCACCGATGGGGGCATGTCCCGGTCGGGCCTTGCCCGCGCCGCCGGGCTGCACGCCAACAGCCTGCGCCGTCTGGGCGAGACGGACTGGAACCCTACGGCCGAGACGCTCGGCAAGCTGGAAACCTATCTCCAGCGGCGCGCGGGCGGCACGGCGCTGGCCAGCCCGGAAGAGATTATCAACGAAGCCCGCAACGGCCGCATGTTCATCCTGGTCGATGACGAGGATCGGGAAAATGAAGGCGATCTGGTCATTCCCGCGCAGATGGCGACGCCCGATGCGATCAACTTCATGGCGACGCATGGCCGCGGCCTCATCTGCCTGGCGCTGACCAAAAGCCGGGTGGACGAGCTGGGCCTGGACCTCATGAGCCGCAACAACGGCACGCGGCATGAAACCGCCTTCACCGTGTCGATCGAGGCGCGCGAGGGCGTCACCACCGGCATCAGCGCCGCCGACCGCGCCCGCACCATTTCCGTCGCCATCGACGGTTCGAAAAGCCGCGACGACATCGTGACGCCGGGGCATGTCTTTCCGCTGGTCGCCAAGGATGGCGGCGTTCTGGTCCGCACGGGCCACACCGAAGCGGCGGTCGACGTGGCCCGGCTCGCCGGTCTCAATCCTTCCGGCGTCATCTGCGAGGTGATGAAGGATGACGGGACCATGGCGCGCCTCGACGACCTCATTCCCTTCGCGCAGAAGCATGGGATGAAGATCGGCACGATCCGCGACCTGATCGCTTATCGCCGCCGCCACGATCATATGTTCGAACGGCGCGCGGAAACGACCTTCACCAGCCGGTGGGGCGGCGACTGGAAAGCCATCAGCTTCTACAACAAGGCGACCCAGACCGATCAGCTCGTGCTGCAAAAGGGACATATCGTTCCGGACGAACCCACGCTGGTGCGGATGCATCAGATGTCGATGCTGGACGATATCTACGGCGCGACCGGCGCGCGCGGCAACCTGCTGTCGCATTCGATGGAGATCATCGGTGAAGAGGGCGCGGGCATCATCGTCGTCCTGACGGCGCGGGGCAGCACATCGGAATTCATTACGCGCTTTCTGGAGCGCCATGCGGGCAAGGCTCCTTCAGGCATGGACGATGAACTGCGCGATTATGGCGTGGGCGCGCAGATCCTTGCCGAACTGGGCGTGCATGACATGATCCTGCTCACCAACAGCCACCGCAGTCTGGTCGCGCTGGACGGTTATGACCTGGCCGTCGTCGGCCAACGCTCCATCACGCTTCCGGAGGATAATTAAGCATGGCCAAGTTCCTGATCGTCGAGGCGCGCTTCTACGACCATCTCAACGACCTGCTGATCGAAGGCGCAGGCGCCGCGCTGGAGGAAGCGGGGCATAAATATGATGTCGTCACCGTGCCCGGCGCGCTGGAAATCCCCGGCGCGGTCGCGCTGGCGGCGGAAAGCGGGCGCTATGACGGCTTTATCGGCATCGGCGTGGTGATCCGCGGCGAAACCTATCATTTCGAAGTCGTGTCGAACGAAAGCGCGCGCGGCCTGATGGCGCTCAGCATGGACGGCATCGCCATCGGCAATGGCATCCTGACGGTCGAGAACGAAGCGCAGGCCCTCACCCGCGCCCGCCGCACCGAAAAGGACAAAGGCGGCGAGGCGGCCAAGGCCGCCATCGCCATGCTGAAGTTGCGGGAACGGTTCGAGGGCTGATATTCAGGCGGCTTCCAGCGCGGAATAGGTGACGTAACCTTCCGCCCCGCCGCTGTAGAATGTCTCCATGTCCCACGCATTGAGCGGCGCGTTCCGGCGCAGGCGCAGCGGCAGGTCCGGATTGGCGATGAAGGGGCGGCCAAAGCTGATGGCGTCGGCCAGCCCGCTGTCCAGATCCGCCTGCGCCCGCGCCGCGTCATAATCGCTGTTGAGCACCAGCGGGCCGGAAAAATGCCGGCGGATCAGCGGCGACTGGCGTGGCACGTCGCTGCTGCCATAGCTGCCATTCGCATGGAGTTCGCGCAGTTCCAGAAAGGCGATGCCGATCCGGTCGAGCGCCTGCGCCGCGAGCGGGAACAGGCTGGCGGGGTCGCTGTCATCGGTGCCCTGCGATTCGCCATTGGGCGAAAGACGGACAGCGGTGCGATCCGCGCCGACGGCATCGGCGACGATGGCCGTCACTTCGCGCAAAAGGCGGACGCGGTTTTCCGGGCTGCCGCCATAGTCGTCGTCCCGATGATTGACGCCGTTGCGGAGGAACTGGTCGATCAGATAGCCGTTGGCGGCATGGATCTGGACCCCGTCGAACCCGGCGGCGATGGCGTTGCGGGCGGCCGCCGCATAACTATCCAGCAGCGCGGGGATTTCATCCACCGTCAGCGCGCGCGGCGTTTCATAGGGCTGCTTGCCTGCATTCGTATGGGCGTCGCCGGGCGCGGCGATCGGGCTGGAGGACAGGGGCTGCTGCCCCGACATGCTGGAATGGACGAGGCGGCCCATATGCCAGAGCTGCGACACGATCCTGCCGCCTGCCCTGTGCACCGCTTCGGTCACGGGCTTCCATGCCTCCACCTGCTCTTCCGTCCAGAGTCCGGGCGCATGGGGCCAGCCCAAGCCCTGACGCGAAATTCCGGTCGCCTCGCTGATGATGAGCCCCGCCTGCGCGCGCTGGGCGTAATAGTCCGCCATCAGGGGCGTGGGCACATGGTCGCGCGTGGCCCGCGCGCGAGTGAGCGGGGCCATCAGGATTCGGTTGGGCGCGGCTATCGCGCCAAGCTGGATCGGATCGAACAGGGTCGGCATGGATATTCCCTTCATACAGTTTCAATTTGAAACGGGACATGGGTGCCGAAGCCAGCTAGGGAGCCGCCATGGCCGGTTCAATGCCCATGATGCAAAAACATGTGCCGCCCATGGCATTTCCCGCCCTTGTCCTTGCGAATATTTTTCTGGCGATGGGTCCGGTATTGGTGCGCCTGAGCGATGTGGGGCCGATTGCGGCGGCCTTCTGGCGACTGGCGCTGGCCACCCCCTTTCTCTTCCTCCTCGCCCTGCCCCGCCTGCGAACCGCGTCGCTGGGCAAGCGGCAATGGAGCCTGATGATATTGGCGGGCCTCTTCTTCGCCGCGGATCTCGCCACATGGCATGCGGGCATCCACCATACGAAAGTCGCCAATGCGACCATGTTCGGCAATATCAGTGCGCTGGTGCTGCCTTTATGGGGGTTGCTGATCCTGCGCCAGGCGCTGCACCGGCCTCAGCTTGCGGCACTGTTGCTGGCGCTGGTCGGCGGCGGGATATTGATGGGGGGAAGCTATGAACTGTCGCCCCGCTATTTGCGCGGCGACCTGCTCTGCCTGATGGCGGGGCTGCTCTACACCGGCTATCTGATCAGCGTGCAGGATGTGCGGCAGCGGCTCGACAGTTGGTCGGTGCTGGCCATCGCCAGCCTGTCCGGCGCGGGTCCGTTGCTGATCATATCCATCGCGGCGGGAGAGCAGGGCATGCCGGCGAACTGGACGCCGCTGATCGCCCTCGCGCTGTCGAGCCAGCTGATCGGACAGGGGCTGCTGACCTATGCGATCGGCTGGTTTTCGCCGCTGGTGCTGGGATTGAGCCTGATGATCCAGCCCGCCGTGTCAGCCGTCGTCGGATGGCTGCTGTTCGATGAGCGGATGAGCGTGACCGATCTGGTCGGCATGATAGCGATTGCCGCGGCATTGATCCTCGTGCGGCTTCCCTGGTCGGCCAGGGTCAGGGACCAGCCCTAGCGAAAAACGGGTTCCCACTTGTCGGGCCAATGCTCTAAAGCGGTTCCATGACCGCCGACCTTACCCTTGACGAAATGCGGGCCGCCCTTGCGCCCCTGCTCCCGCGCCACGCCGCGTTCGATGGCTGGAAGGATGAAGCCATCGCCATGGCGGCGGCTGAAAAGAGCATAGACCCGGATATTGCGGCGCTCGCCTTTCCGGGCGGGGCGATGGATATGATCGACGCCTGGTTCGCCAGCATCGACACGCGGATGACCGATTCCCTCTCCGCCCAGACGCTCGCCGCCCTGTCCATCCGCGCGCGGATCACCGCTCTGGTCGAAGCGCGTCTTGCCCTGCTTGCGCCGGACCGGGAAGCGTTACGCCGGGCCATCGCGATCATGGCCATGCCCCGCAACGGCGTCCGCGCAGCAAAGCTGGGCTGGCGCGCCGCCGATGCGATGTGGCGCGCGGCGGGCGACGAAGCGACCGACTTCGCCCATTATAGCAAGCGCATGACGCTGGGGGGCGTCTATGCCGCCACGCTGCTGGTATTTCTGGACGATGAGAGCGACGATCACACCGAAAGCCGCGCCTTCCTGGCCCGGCGCATCGAAGAGGTGATGCGGTTCGAGCGATCCAAGGCCCGTTTCAAGGGAGCGGGCGGCGGCGAACGGCTCAGCCTTTCGCGGTTCATCGGGCGGCTGCGCTATCCCGTAGTCTGAGCGCCGGGGACGGATTCGCACTGGCCATGTCCAATAGTAATTGATAGTCACTCGCAAAACCTTGTGACGAGTGCCCTTCCTTGCGCCTGACCGACCTGCCGCTGCGACAACCCGCCTATGTGGACATTATCGACTGGAACGCCCTTTCCGCGACGGAAGGGCAGCGGCTGCGCGAATTCGGCCTGTGCGAAGGCGCCAGCGTGGAGGCGCTGCACCATGGCGGCCTGTTCGGGCGCGGTCCCATTGCCTGCAAGGTCGGGCGCATGACCATCGCGATGCGGCGCAATCATGCCGAAGCGATCACCGTCCGCACCGGACCGGAAGGAACGGTCGCATGAGCGCCATGCCGCTGGTCGCGCTGGTCGGCAATCCCAATGCCGGAAAAAGCGCGCTGTTCAATGCGCTGACGGGCGCGCGGCAGAAGCTGGGCAATTATCCGGGCGTCACCGTGGAGCGCAAGGCCGGGCGACTGTCGTTGTCCGATGGGCGGCCGGTGGAGCTGGTCGACCTGCCCGGCACCTACAGCCTGTCCCCGGCCAGCCCCGATGAACAGGTCACGCGCGACGTCGTCCTGGGCAGGCAGGATGGGGAAAAACGGCCCGACGCGCTGGTGGTGGTGGTCGATGCCTCCAATCTCGACAATCATCTGCGGTTCGCGCTGGAACTGATCGCGCTGGGGCTGCCCACGGTGGTGGCGCTCAACATGGTCGATCTGGCGACGCGGGACGGGCTGGAACTGGATGCGGCGGTGCTATCGCGCGAACTGGGCGTGCCGGTCATCCCCACTGTCGCGGTGCGGAAGCGCGGGCTGGACCATCTGCTCAAGGATCTCGAAAGCCTGATCGACGGGCCGGCGATGGCCGCGCGCGCCGTCATCGTCGGACGCGATTTCGATCTGCTGCGACATGAAGCCCGGCGGATCGCGCAGGCGGCCATCGTGCGGGAAACGCCGTCGCGGCGGCTGACGGCGGCGGTGGACCGGGTGGCGCTGCATCCGTTGTTCGGACTGCTGCTGCTGCTGGGGCTGTTGTTCGTCATGTTCCAGGCGGTCTATGCCTGGTCGGAAGCGCCCATCGCGATGATCGAGGGATGGGCCGAAGCGGCGAGCAATATCGTGAGCGATGCCTTGCCCAGCGGCATATTCCGGTCCTTCCTGGTCGACGGCGTCATCAATGGCGTGGGATCGGTGGTGGTGTTCCTGCCGCAGATCCTGATCCTGTTCTTCTTCATCCTGATGCTGGAGGCGACGGGCTATATGGTCCGCGCCGCCTTCCTGATGGACGGGCTGATGGCGAAGGTCGGCCTGTCGGGACGGGCTTTCATCCCGCTGCTCTCCTCCTTCGCCTGCGCGGTGCCGGGGATCATGGCGACGCGGACCATCTCCGATCCGAAGGACCGGCTGACGACCATATTGATCGCGCCGCTGATGACCTGTTCAGCGCGGCTGCCGGTCTATGCCGTCATCATCGGCGCCTTCATCCCGGCGCGGGACGTTGGATGGGGCATCGGCCTGCAGGGGCTGGTGCTGTTCCTGCTCTATGTCTCGGGAATCATCGGGGCGATGCTGGTGGCGCTGGCGTTACGCATGACCGTGACCAAGGGGAAAAGCGGCGGATTCCTGATGGAAATGCCGAAATATCAATGGCCGCGCCCGCGCGACATCGCGCTGGGCCTGTGGCAGCGCGCGATCATCTTCCTGAAGCGCGCGGGGACGATCATCTTTGCCTCCACCGTCATATTGTGGGTGTTGCTGAGCTTCCCCCGCGTGCCCGACGGCAATCCCGCCAGCCAGGTGGACCACAGCATCGCGGGACGGATCGCGGGCGGCCTCAACGTCGTGCTGGAGCCGGTGGGCTTCAATCGCGACATTTCGCTGGCGCTGATCCCGGCGATGGCGGCGCGGGAAGTGGCGGTGTCGGCGCTGGCGACCGTCTATTCCATCGACGCGGGCGACGATGAGGCGAAGCTGGAGCAGAGCCTGGGCGAGCGGCTGAAGAACAAATGGTCGCTGCCGACCGCGCTGGCTTTCCTCGCCTGGTTCATTTTCGCGCCGCAATGCATTTCCACCATCGCCGTGACGCGGCGGGAAACCAATGGGTGGAAATGGCCCGCCTTCATGGTCGGATATCTGTTCGTGCTGGCCTATCTGGCCGCGGGCGCGACATATTGGACGGCCACCGCGCTCGGCCTGTCATAGGGGAGTAGACGGCTTCGCGCCGCGCTCTATAAGGACCGCTTTATACGCTTCGGAGGGATCATGGCGGGCTCGGTTAACAAGGTCATTCTGATCGGCAATCTGGGCGCGGACCCGGAAGTCCGCAGCTTCCAGAATGGCGGCAAGGTGTGCAACATCCGCATCGCGACCTCCGAAACATGGAAGGACCGCAATTCGGGCGAGCGCAAGGAGCGCACCGAATGGCACAGCGTCGCGATCTTTTCCGAAGGGCTGGCAGGCGTAGCCGAACGCTATCTGCGTAAGGGCAGCAAGGTCTATATCGAGGGCAAGCTGCAAACCCGCAAATGGCAGGACCAGTCGGGCAACGACCGCTACACCACCGAAGTGGTGCTGCAAGGACCGAGCGCGGTGCTGACCATGCTGGACGGCGCGCCAGGCGGCGGCGGTCAGGGCGGCGGTGGCCGTTCGCAGGGCGGGAGCGACTGGTCCGGCGGTTCGAGCGGCTTTGGCGGCGGCGATTATGACGATTTCGGCGGCGGCGGCGGAAACTTTGGCGGTGGCGGCGCGAGCGGCGGTCGTTCGCAGGGCGGCAGCGGTGGCGGCCGGGGCAGCGCAGGTGGGCCGAATTTCGACAATGATCTGGATGATGAAGTGCCGTTCTGACGATCCGAACAGCGCAAAAGCCTTTTGAAGGGCGGGGCGGCGATGGCTTCCCTGCCCTTTTTGCCGGGCGGCGGGCAGCGTTCGTTGCGGGCCATTGGTCCGCTGGCACGGGGCATCATGCGGCCAGTTTCGGCCAGAGAACCCTGTCCGCTACCCATCCCATGCCATCGCCCGGCGCTGGACAGCGCGACGTCAGATTTCCCGGCGGCGCTTGAAACGAGCGGAGAGCCGTTGGCTCCGAGAGGCACGCCTGCCCCCGCCCGCACGCGGGAGGGGGCAGGGCGGGTCGTCAGGCCGCCGCCGCGACCTTGCCCAGGCCCAGTTCGGCGGTCGCGAAGGCGCGGATGTGGTCGCTCAGGTCTTCGCGGTCCAGCGCCAACGCCAGATTGGCTTCGATATAACCGGCTTTCGACCCGCAATCGAAGCGGCGGCCGTCGAAAGTCACGCCATGGAAGGGTTGCCGGCCGATCAGGGAAGCCATCGCGTCGGTAAGCTGGATTTCGCCGCCCGCGCCCTTTTCCTGCGTTTCCAGGATCTTCATCACATCGGGTTGCAAGATGTAACGGCCCGGCAGGATCAGGTTGGAGGGCGCGGTGCCCGGCGCGGGCTTTTCGACAAGGCCCTTCACTTCCGTCAGCGCGCCGTCGCGGGCGCCCGGATCGATCACGCCATAGCTGGGCGTCTGCTCCATCGGCACTTCGAGCGCGCAGACGAGGTTGCCGCCGACCTTGTCATAGGCGTCGACCATCTGCTTCATGCAGCCCCGGCCGGGCGCACCCTTCATAAATTCGTCGGGGAGCAGGATGGCGAAGGGCTCGTCGCCCACGATGTCGCGCGCGCACCAGATGGCATGGCCAAGGCCCAGCGGCTCCTGCTGCCGCAGGAACACGGCGTTGCCGGGATCGAGCCGGGTGCCTTCCAGCGCAGAAAGATCCTTGCCCCGTTCGCGCTGGGTGACTTCGCATTCGAAGGCGATGTCAAAATAATCCTCGATCGCGCCCTTGCCGCGCCCGGTGACGAAGATCATCTGCTCGATGCCTGCTTCCCGCGCCTCATCGACCGCATATTGGATCAAGGGGCGGTCCACGACCGGCAGCAATTCCTTGGGCACGGTCTTGGTAGCGGGCAGGAACCGCGTGCCAAGCCCCGCGACGGGAAAGACGGCTTTGCGAATCGGTTTATTCGACATGACTCTCCATTCTCGCTATCGGCGCGCACGGCTTTGCATTGCCGCGCACGCGGAAAAGGTCAAGCATCCCACTCCTGAACTATTCCGGGTAATCAGACTTCCAGAAGGCGCTGCGCCATCTGTTCCAGCGCGCTTGTTTCCGCGTCGAGTTGTTCAAGCGATATGTGCACCTGCTGGTTCCGGGGATCGCGGCAGGTGAAGCCGCCGGGCGCGGGTTCCTGAAATCCGCCGACGATGAGCGCGCGGAAACGATCGACGCGCTGCATGTCGCGTTCGATCGCCGAAATTTCGTTGAGCGCCGTCGCGTTGCGGCGATCGCGCATGGTGACCATGGTCCGCAATTCCGTCATCAGCTTGGCCATGCTGGGCCGGTTGCGGGTGCCCACGGTGCGAATATCGCCCATCGCCTTTCGCATCATCGCGATTTTCTTTTCCAGGCTCTGTTCCAACATGGTCCAGGCGCAGACCAGCCGCCCGACACCGCACAGCAGCGCCGCGTCCTCGGGCGCATATTCCGAAACCGTTTTCACCTGAACGTCCGCAACCAGATTCAAAACCCGTGACCCCGACCCTTGTTTTACAAGGGAAACCCTGCACGGAGGGAAGCAGCCATGGCTAGAGTGGGGGCAGACGCTCCCCCGTGTCGGGGGCACGGATCATCGTTAACCGTGCCAAATCATCGGCGGGCCGTGAATGACGGGCGTCAGAAGTCGATGGCGATACCCTTCTTCTCCCAATCGCCATAACGGGTGGGGCTGAGTTGCTCCGTCTGGATGGAGGGCTTGTCGAGCGGGTCCGGCTGAGGCACCGGCGGGCTTTTGGAGAGGTGCGCGGGCGCCTTCACATGCGCGGGACGCTGACCATTATAGTTTCCCATGGATGGGCCTTTCGATTGCGGGGAAGCGGCGACGACCCCATATTCCTATCATGCCTGCACTCTGGGCGGCAAAGGAGGATCGTGCAAGTGAGCGGTTTCAAGACGGTGATGCTGATGTCGGCGCTGACGGCGCTGTTCATGGCATTGGGCTATACGCTGGGCGGCAGCGGCGGGGCGGTGATCGCGCTGCTGGCGGCGGCTGGCATGAACCTGTTCACCTTCTGGAACGCGGACAGGATCGTCCTGTCCATGCATCATGCGCGGGAAGTGGATGAGGCGAGCGCGCCCGAATTCGTCGGACTGGTGCGCGATCTGTCGCAAAGAGCCGGGCTGCCGATGCCGCGCGTCTATCTGATCGACGAGCCGCATCCCAATGCCTTTGCCACCGGGCGCAACCCGGACAATGCGGCGGTGGCGGCGACCACCGGCCTGCTGTCGATGCTGACGCGCGCGGAAGTGGCGGGCGTGATGGCGCATGAACTGGGCCATGTGAAGAACCGGGACACGCTCATCATGACGATGGTGGCGACCATTGCGGGCGCGATTTCGATGCTGGCGAATTTCGGCCTGTTCTTTCGCGGGAACAGCGGGAACGGGCAGGGCAATATGCTGGCCGGATTGCTGGCCGTGATCGTCGCTCCCTTTGCCGCGATGATCGTGCAGATGGCGATCAGCCGCACGCGCGAATATGGCGCGGACGCGGCGGGCGCGCAGATCAGCGGCGATCCGCGCGCACTGGCTTCCGCGCTGGCGAAGATTTCGGGACAGGCGCAGCGGATTCCCAATCCGGTGGCGGAGCGCAACCCCGCCGCCGCGCAGCTTTACATTGTGCCGACGCATGTGAGCGAGCTGTTTTCCACCCACCCCGCGACGGAAAAGCGCATCGCGGCCTTGCAGGATATGGCGGCGCAAATGGGCGCGCCGGCGGTCAGCGCACCCGCCGCCCGCGCTTCAGCGCTGTCGCCGGTTTCCGCGCCGACGCGCAGGCGGTCGAGCGCGCTCGATCCCTTGCGGCGGGACTGAAGCAGCTTGGCACCGGGGCGGGACAGCGCCCTGCTTTCCGCATTTCCTGCGTGTCAGGTCATTCCACCTGCCTTGAAAATGCTCTAGGCGCGAATGATGGCACGATCCCCCCGACCCGATGATATTCCCGGCCTGCCCGCGCGGCGCGCGGCGCTCAGGCTGCTCGATGCCGTATTGCGGCGAGGCGATCCGCTGGAACTGGCGTTACATGGCGCGGCGCAGGGCCTGCCGTCTGCCGACCGGGCGCTGGTCCATGCCATCGCGGCGGAGACTTTGCGCCATCTGCCCGATCTGGATGCCTTGATCGACGGGGCGACCCGGCAGCCGCTGCCCGATGACGCCAAGGCGCGGATGGTGCTGCGGATCGCGCTGGTGCAGGTGCTGGCGCTCGGCACGGCGCCCCATGCCGCCATTGCGACGGCGCTGCCGCTGGTCGATGGCGGGCCGCGCAAGCTGGTCCATGGGGTATTCAGCACGGTGACGCGGGCGCAGCCGGTCCTGCCCGATCCGCCGACCCTCCCGCCGGAGGTGGCGGCGCGCTGGGCGGCGCAATGGGGCGAGGCCATGCCCGAAACGGCGGCGCGAAGCTTTGCCGTGCGGCCACCGGTCGATGTCAGCCTGCGCGATGCGGGGGATAGCGATAGATGGGCCGAGCGGCTGGGGGGGATCAGCCTTGCGCCCGGCCATGTCCGCCTGCCCGATGGCGCCGCGATCACGGACCTGCCCGGCTTTGGCGAGGGCGCCTGGTGGGTGCAGGATATTGCGGCATCCTGCCCGGCGCGGCTGCTGGGACCAGGCGAAGGGCGCGCGGCGCTGGACCTGTGCGCCGCGCCGGGCGGCAAGACGATGCAGCTCGCCGCCGCCGGATGGCGGGTAAGCGCGGTGGACCAGTCGAAGAAGCGGCTGGAGCGGCTGCGCGAGAATATGGAGCGCACGGGTCTTTCCGCCGATATCGTGCAGGCCGACCTGCGGCAATGGAAGCCCGATGCCCCTGTCGACGCGGTGCTGCTGGACGCGCCGTGCAGCGCCACCGGCATCTATCGCCGCCATCCCGACGTGCTGCACCGCATCGGCCCGCGCCAAATCGCGGAACTGGCCGAATTGCAGGCGGAATTGCTGGACCGCTGCGCCGACTGGGTGAAGCCGGGCGGAACGATCATTTACGCCACCTGTTCACTGGAGCAGGCGGAGGGAGAGGAACAGATCGCGACTTTCCTGGATCGGCGGCCGGATTTCGCGACCCGCCCCGCGCTGGTGGCCGAACTGCCCGCCGGGATCGCGCCGACGCAGGACGGATGGGTCCGCACCCTGCCCGGCGCGCTGGACGCGCAAGGCGGCGCGGACGGATTTTTCGTGGCCAGACTGGAGCGGACGGCAACCAGAGTTTAACCCCTGATATATAGGCTTTCGCCATGCGCCCTATCGAGCCTCTTCCCTTGCATCATAGCTGGCCCCTCTACGAATTGCGGGACCATCTGGCGCCGCTGACGCTGGACGACGGCATCGCCCGCAGTGACGCGGCGCTGGCAGAGCGCGGGATCGGCCTGTGGCATTGCGACCTTGCGACCGAAAAGCTCAGTTGGACCGCCGGGGTTTTCGACATTTTCGGGCTGGAACGGCATCAAGAAATCGCACGCCCCCATGCCGTGTCGCTTTACGTGCCGGATTCGCGTGAGGCGATGGAAAGGCTGCGGGCTTATGCGATTCGCTACCGGCGCGGTTTCACGCTGGATGTCGACATCAACGGGGCCGAAGGCGGGCAATGCGCGATGCGGCTGATCGCCGCGCCGATCATCGCCGACGACGCCGTCACCGCCCTGCATGGCGTGAAACAGATATTGCCAAAGGGCGCGGCGGCTTCGCGCGGGTTGAACCCGATGACCTTCAACCTGCTCTAGCGTCACGGCCGTGGAAAGCGCGCACAGGCCAAATGATGCGTTGCCCTGCCCTTTTCCCGCCGCTAAGGCGAACGGTTAATGACCAGTCCGATCCTCATTTCGCCCTCCATCCTCTCCGCCGACTTCGCCCGCCTGGGCGAGGAGGTTCGCGCCATCGACGAAGCGGGATGCGATTGGGTCCATATCGACGTGATGGACGGGCATTTCGTGCCTAACATCACCATCGGCCCCGGCGTGGTGAAAGCATTGCGCCCGCACACGAAAAAGCCGTTCGACGTCCATCTGATGATTTCGCCGGTGGACCTGTATCTGGACGCCTTCGCGCAGGCGGGCGCGGACATCATCACCGTGCATCCCGAAGCGGGACCGCATATCCATCGCTCCGTCCAGCACATCAAGTCCCTGGGCGTGAAGGCGGGCGTGGTGCTCAATCCCGGCACGCCGGCCAAGATGCTGGATTATCTGATCGATGACGTGGACCTGATCCTCGTCATGAGCGTCAATCCGGGTTTCGGCGGGCAGAGCTTCATCGAGAACCAGCTTCGCAAGATCGAAGCGATCCGCAAGATGATCGACAAGAGCGGGCGCGACATCCGCTTGCAGGTCGATGGCGGCATCGATTTCACCACCGCGCCGCGCGCCATCGCGGCGGGCGCGGACGTGCTGGTGGCGGGCACGGCGACCTTCCGCGGCGGCGCGGCGGCCTATGCCGACAATATCCGAAAGCTCAGGGGCGGGTGAAGGACCGCAAGCGCCTTCCCCCCCATTCCGCTTCCGACGCGGCCGGAACCGAGGATTTCGAGGCCGAGAAGCAGGAAGACGGAATCGAGCAGGGCAAGCGCCTCATCCGTCTGGCGGATGACAAGGGGCTGTCGCTGACCCAGCGGATCGCCAATCGTTTCTATCTGCTCAGCTGGAAGACGCCGCTGCATGGCCGCCGGCTGAAGGGCAAATATCCCCTGAAGCTGCTGGCGGTGCCGGAGGATGAGATCCCCGGCGACCAGCAGGCGGGGCAATCCATCCGCGCGGGATATTTCCTGTTCCGGGGCATGAAGCAGCCCGTGGACACGCTGGATTTCGCCCGGCTGGACCTGACCCCCGGCTTTGTCGACCATATCCAAAGCTTCCGCTGGCTGCGCGACCTGTCGAGCGTCGCGACGCGCGAACAGGGCGCGCCGGTGGCGGAAAATGTGATGCGTAAATGGCTGGCCGCCCATGCCGACGTGCCGAGCGAACCGGCATGGCGAGCGGACAATGCGGGCTGGCGGCTGCTGTTCTGGACGACCCATGCGCCGCTGATCCTGTCGTCGAGCGATCTGGTCTATCGCTCGCTGGTGCTGAACTGCATCGCGCGGACGGCCCGCCATCTGGACCAGATCGCGGACAAGACGCCCGTGGGCCTCCCCCGTCTGGTCGCATGGGGCGCCATCGTCGCCGCATCCATGCTGATCCCCGGCGGCGCGGCGCGCAAGGTGTTCGGCGAAGCAGGCCTGAAGCGCGCGATCGACAGCGCCTTCCACGGCGATGGCGGCATCGTGTCCCGTTCGCCGATCGACCAGCTGGAAGGCATCATGCTGCTGTCGATGGTCGCGTCGGTCTATGACGTAAGGCGCGAACAGGCCCCGGCTTTCCTGCATGAAGGGCTGGCCCGCGCCATTCCCGCACTGCTGGGGCTGACCCATGGCGACGGCGGCCTTGGCAACTGGCAGGGCGCGGGCGCGATCCCGCCCGGTCATGTGCAGGCCGTGGTCCAGGCCAGCCGCGTGCGGACCCGCCCGCTGCGGCAGGCGCGCGAATGGGGGTATCAGCGGCTGGCGGCTGGCACCACCGTGGCCCAGATCGACGCCGCGCCGCCGCCCGTCGCGCGGCTGGCGGAGGCGGGGTGCGGATCGACCGGCGCGATAGAGATCAGCGACGGCCCCCACCGTCTGGTCGTCAATTGCGGCGGCGCGGCGCTGGAGGGGCAATGGATCACCCGCGATCTGGCGCAGGGCCTGCGGACCACGGCGGCGCACAGCACGCTGATCCTGAACGACTGCAATTCGACCGCGCTGCTGCCCGACGGCACGCTGGGGCGAGGCGTGACGGAAGTCGAACTCAACCGGCAGGAGCTGGAAAACGGCAGCCGCGTGGACCTGAGCCATGACGGCTATGTCCGGCGCATGGGCTATATCCACCGCCGCCTGCTGCTGATGAGCGCGGATGGCAAGGAAATCCGGGGCGAGGATATGCTGACCCCGGCGGAACGACGCAAGAAACCCTCCCGCCTGCCCCTGCAACTGCGGTTCCATCTGGCGCCGGGCGTGGAGCCGACGACGACAGCGGACGGCATGGGCGCGCTGCTGCGGATCGACATGGGCGCGCTGTGGCAATTCCGGGCGAGCGCGGGGAAGCTGAGCGTCGAGGAAAGCCTGTGGGTTGATGCCGATGGACGCCCGCATTCCACGCAACAGCTTGTCGTGACCGGCGAGGCGCTGCCGGGCGGATCGAGCATCGGCTGGCTGTTCAAGCGGGTGGGGTGAGACCCCGGCCATCCATCCGCAAATGGATGAGCGGATAGGGTCGCCCCTGCCCGTCCCGGTCCGACCGGCCCGTCGCAACAAAGCCCAGATGCTCGTAGAAGCCGACAGCCTGCCCATTCTGTTCGTTCACATCGGTCGTGACCGCTAAATGGAGCGTCAGGGCATGATCCACCAGCGCGCGCCCAATGCCCTGACCGCGACAAGCCGGATCGATGAACAGCGCTTCCATCTGCGCGCCATCCAGCAGCATGAAACCGAGAGGACGATCCTGACCGTCCACCGCCAGCCAGAGCGGCGCGGATGGGAGGAAGGCCCGCACTTCCTCTTCTATCGCGGCGCGGTCGGCCGCCGTCAGGAAATCATGCGTGACGTCCACCGCTTCGCGCCAGATAGCGATGATGCGCGCGCCATCTTCTGCCCTCGATTCCCTTATTCTCACCATGGGCCGGGCATAGCCCGATGCCGCCTGGCGGGGAAGAGTGCCCACGGGGCTGTATTTTTCTCCCGCTCCGCACTAAGGCGCTGGGCAAAATCGTCCCGACGAGTCCGAAAAGCAGGAAAGCCCATCTCCATGAACCCTTCACCCGCAGACGTCACCATCAAGCGCGCCCTTCTGTCCGTGTCCGACAAGAGCGGCCTCATCGAACTGGGGCAGGCGCTGGGGAAGCATGGGGTGGAACTGGTGTCGACCGGCGGCACGGCCAAGGCGCTGCGCGACGCGGGGCTGGAGGTGAAGGATATTTCCGACCTCACCGGCTTTCCCGAGATGATGGACGGGCGGGTCAAGACGCTGCATCCCAAGGTGCATGGCGGCCTGCTCGCGGTGCGGGGCAATGCCGAGCATGTGGCGTCGATGCAGGAGCATGAGATCGGCGCGATCGACCTGGTGATCGTCAACCTCTATCCCTTTGCCGCGACGGTGGCGCGGGGCGCGGACCGGGACGAGATCATCGAGAATATCGACATTGGCGGGCCGTCCATGGTGCGCTCCGCCGCGAAAAATCATGAAAGTGTGGCCATCGTCACCGATCCCGCCGACTATGCGCGCCTGATCGCCGAAATGGCGGAAAAGGGCGGCGCGACCAGCTATGATTTCCGGCGGATGCTGGCGGCCAAGGCCTATGCGGCGACGGCGGCCTATGATTCGATGATCGCGAGCTGGTTCGCCTTTGCCGATCAAGGAGTGCAATTTCCCGAAACGCTGGCCGTGTCGAGCAAGCTGGGCGCGACGCTGCGCTATGGCGAAAATCCGCACCAGTCGGCTGCGCTTTACCTGCCGGTGGGCCCGACCGCGAACGGCATCGCGCAGGCAAGCCAGGTGCAGGGCAAGGAACTGAGCTATAATAATTATAACGACGCCGACGCAGCGCTGGAACTGGTGAGCGAGTTTCGCGATGGCCCGCCGACCGTCGTGATCGTGAAGCACGCCAATCCCTGCGGCGTGGCGACGGGCGCGACGCTGATCGAAGCCTATGAAGCGGCGCTCGCCTGCGACAGCGTTTCGGCGTTCGGGGGGATTATTGCGGTCAACCGGCCGCTCGATGGCCCCACGGCGGAGGCGATCAGCGGCATTTTCACCGAAGTCGTCGCCGCCCCTTCCGCCGATGAGGACGCCAAGGCGATCTTCGCGAAGAAGAAGAATCTGCGCCTGCTGCTGACCGGCGACCTGCCCGATCCGGCGCGCGAGGGACTGATGATGAAGAGCATCGCGGGCGGGCTGCTGGTGCAGAGCCGCGACAATGGCCGGGTGACGCGCGACATGCTGAAAGTCGTCACCAGACGCGCGCCGACCGAGCAGGAACTGGCCGACTGCCTGTTCGCCTGGACCGTCGCCAAGCATGTGAAGTCGAACGCCATCGTCTATGCCAAGGGCGGCAGCATAGCGGGCATCGGCGCGGGGCAGATGAACCGCCTTGAATCCGCGCGCATCGCGGCGTGGAAGGCAAAGGATGCGGCGGACAAGGCCGGTTGGGCCGAACCGCGCACGATCGGTTCAGCGGTGGCTTCGGACGCTTTCTTCCCCTTCGCGGACGGGCTGCTGGCGGCGGTCGAGGCGGGCGCGAGCGCGGTGATCCAGCCGGGCGGGTCGATCCGGGACGAGGAAGTGATCGCGGCGGCGGACGAAGCCGGGCTGGCGATGGTGTTCACCGGGATGCGCCACTTCCGGCATTGAGCAATCATGGCCGTGCTGCCGTGAAAGCGGAAGCTCCTTCCCCATGCATCGGCGATTAGCGTGCGCCCTTCGGCAGACTCAGGGCGAACAGGGTAAGCGAAGAAGCCGGTCGGCTCGCCCAATCAGGCGGGCTGGAAGCGCAGCGCGACGCCGTTCATGCAATAGCGTTTGCCGGTGGGTCGCGGGCCGTCGTCAAAGACATGGCCCAGATGCCCGCCGCAGCGCGCGCAGTGCACTTCGGTCCGGATCGTGCCCAGATCGAAGTCGCGTGACGTGCCCACCGCCTTGCGAAGCGGCGCCCAGAAACTGGGCCAGCCGGTGCCGCTGTCGAACTTGGTCTTTGAACTGAACAGAGGCAGCGCGCAGCCCGCGCAGACAAAAGTGCCCGCGCGATGCTCGCGATCGAGGGGGCTGGAGAAGGGCGGCTCGGTCGCCCGCTGACGCAGCACCTTATAGGCCCATGGGGACAGCCGCTTGCGCCATTCCGCGTCGGACAGGGTGAAGGGATAGGCGGCTTCCGCCCGGCCCGGACCGAACTGCCATAACGCGAGCGCCACGGCGCCTGTCACGCCGCCGCTCAGGAACTGCCGCCGGTTCATGCAGCGAAGCTAAGCGCGCGGAGCTGAGCGGCGCCTGAACAGCGGGCGCTTCGCACCGGAATTGAGCACATGGCGGCGAAACAGCCACACGCCCATGCGGATGATGAGCCCGACCCACATCGCCTGCCACAGCAGCGCCAGAACATGCGGCCAGATCGCGCCATCCTGCGCCGCCCGCGCAATCATCGCGAAGGGGGATGAGAGGGGAAAGACCGCCGCCGCGATTTCCGGCGCGGACCCCATATGATCGACGGCATAGGTCGCGAAGAAGAATATGACCATCTGGGCCATGGTGACGGGCATGTTGAGCGTCTGCACTTCCCGCACCGTCGCCGCCTGCGCCCCGATGCTGAGGAACAGCGAGCCGAGCAGGCAATAAGCCATGGCGAAATAGAGCACCGCAAGCAGGATGAAGACCGGCCAGCCAACCGCGGGCGTGGGCAGCGCAAAGCCCGGCCCGGCGAGAAGCGCCAAGCCCGCCACAGCGCAGCCGCCCCAGAAAATGATGCCGATGAAGCTCATCGACAGCATCGCCATCAGCTTGCCCAGGAATACGGCGTCGATGGGGACGGCAGCGGCCAGTATCTCGATCACCTTGTTGTTCTTTTCCTCCACCATGTTGGACAGCACCATGCCCGCCAACAGCATGGTGAGAAGGAATATCAGGATTTGCGCCGCCCGCCCCATGGTCAGCCGCGCCTGCGTCTGGCCGCTGACGCTTTGCGCGACCGGATGCCGTTCGACATCCACTTCGGGCAGCACGGCGCGGGTCTTGGCGGCGCTGGCGATCAACCGGACATCGCCTTCCAGCCGGTCGATATCGGACGGCTGCCCCGTCAGGACCGGCCGGTCGACCGAGCCGGAAACGACCGCCACATAGCCCGCGTCGCTATGCGCCAGCAGGCTGCGCGGATCGACCGGCCATGGCGCCTTTTCCAGCGCGGAAATGTGATCCGCGCCGATCCGGCGGGCGACGGCTTCGCGCGCGGCGAGCATCCGGGCGGTTTCGTCAGGCGACATCGACAGCCCCGCCGCCGGACGCAGGCTGTCCGTGCTGATCTTTTCACTGAGGCCGCCGAACGCCATGCCGATCAGGATCGGAAGAAGCGGCCCCAGCAGGAAAAAGAGGAAGGTCCGGGTGAAGATGACCGCCGAAAAATCCCGCCGCGCAATCACCATGGCGGCGCGCAATATATCCTTCATGCCGCGTCCTCCCGCGTCCGGTCTTCCGTCATCTGGCGGGCGACCGATTCCCCGGCGATGGCAACGAAAGCGTCATGCAGGCCGGGCCGTTCGATCGACAGGCTTTCAATCCCCGCATTGCCGTCCAGCAAGGCGCGCAGCAGCGGTTCTATCCCGCCATCGGGCAGCGCGAAATGCCAGTTTCCGTCCTGCGCCAACGTTTCGGGCGGCAAGGCGCGCCGCCAAGGCCCGTCGCTCGCCCGCGTGCGGAGCGTCACCTGCGGGCGCAACCGGTCGCGCGCGCGGGCGACCGACCCTTCGAAACGGATGCGGCCACCCGCGACAATGGCGATGCGCTCGCACAATCGTTCGGCATGGGCGATGACATGGGTGGAGAACAACACCGTCACCCCGGCCCGCGCCTGTTCGCGGATCAACACCTCCAGCTTGCCCTGATTGATGGCGTCGAGACCGGAAAAGGGTTCGTCGAGGACGATCAGGCGCGGTTCGTGGACGATGGTGCCGAAAAGCTGAACGGTTTGCGCCATGCCCTTGGAAAGCTGGCGGATCGGCTTGTCGGCGGAAGCACCCATGCCGTGCGCCTCCAGCATGGCGCGGGCGCGTTCCCGCCCGACCTTGAGCGGCAGGCCGCGCAGCGCGCCCATGAAGGCAATGGCATCAAAGGCCTTCATCGACGGATAGAGGCCGCGCTCCTCCGGCAGATAACCGATGAGGCGCGATTGCCGCAGCGGTTGCGGATCGCCCAGCAATGTGCGTTCGCCTTCGTCGGGATCGACGATGCCGAGCAACGTCCGCAGCAAGGTGGTCTTGCCCGCGCCATTGGGACCGAGCACGCCGTAGATCGTCCCGGCGGGCACCGCGATGTCGATGCCGTCCACCGCCCGAAAATCGCCGAATGTCTTGACAAGCCCGTGGGCTTCGACGGCATAGGCGGGTTGCGGGGTTGGCATATCAGCGGTCATATGCTCCCCAAATAGTGACAGCCGATGCCAACGCAAATCGAAACCTTGGAACAGCGCCTGAAAAGACAGGCCGCGCAACTGGGCTTTGCCGCCTGCGCGATCGCCTCGGCGGACGCCGCGCCCATGGCGGGACGGCGGCTGCGCGACTGGCTGAACGCGGGGCATCATGGCGACATGCTGTGGATGGAGGAGCGCGCGGAGCAACGCGGATCGCCTCGGGGACTGTGGCCCGATGTCCGCAGCGTCATCATGCTGGGAATGAGCTATGCGCCGGGGCGCGATCCGCTGGCGCTGGCGAAGGCGGGAGACCGGGCGCGGATTTCGGTCTACGCGCAGGGCAAGGATTATCACGACACCGTCAAGAAGGGACTGAAGGCGCTGGCGCGCTGGCTGGTCGAACAGCAGGGCAGCGCGCTCAAGGTTTTCGTCGACACCGCCCCGGTCATGGAAAAGCCGCTTGCCATGGCGGCGGGGCTGGGATGGCAGGGCAAGCATAGCAACCTTGTCAGCCGCACCCATGGAAGCTGGCTGTTCCTGGGCGCGATCTATAGCGAGATCGCGCTGACGCCGGATGAAGGGGAACACGATCATTGCGGCAGTTGCACCGCCTGCCAGACCGCTTGTCCGACCGACGCCTTCCCATCGCCCTATGTGGTCGATGCGCGGCGATGCATTTCCTACCTCACCATCGAGCATAAGGGGCCGATCCCGGAAGCGTTGCGCCCCGGCATCGGCAATCGCGTCTATGGCTGCGACGATTGCCTGGCGGTGTGCCCGTGGAACAAGTTCGCCGATGCCGCAGCGGCGAACCGCGCCTTTCTGGGCCGGGCGGAACTGGCCGCGCCCGCGATAGAGGATCTGCTGGCGCTGGACGATGCGGCGTTCCGGGAGATTTTCTCCGGCTCGCCAATCAAGCGGATCGGGCGCGGGCGCATGGTCCGCAACGCCGCCGTCGCCGCCGGGAACAGCGGCGAGCCGCGCCTGATCGCAAAGCTGCGACCGCTGACGAGCGATGGCGATCCTGTCGTGGCCGAAGCGGCGACATGGGCGATCGCGCGGCTTTCGGCCTAGGGCCAATGCCATTCAGGAGATGGTGGAATTGCGTGACCCGGCGCGCAGCGGACACCAAGTCCGTGAACACCAGAAGCACGGAAAGACCGCATTTGCAGCCCGCCAGAACTGAATTGGCGATCGGCCCTAACGTCCCTGCAAGGATGTAGCGCAGCTCGCCGGATCGACGTCGGCGCCCGAAGGCGCGCGGGCGTCGACATGGGTCACGACCGGTTCCTTCCCCCGCCCCGGCGAATAGAGA
Organism: Sphingobium baderi; assembly: GCF_001456115.1. NCBI lineage: Bacteria > Pseudomonadati > Pseudomonadota > Alphaproteobacteria > Sphingomonadales > Sphingobiaceae > Sphingobium > Sphingobium wenxiniae. The sequence continues at coordinate 544,620 of NZ_CP013264.1, forward strand.
TAGGCGTCCAGCACGCAGCGGCCATTGCCGAATTGCAGTTTCCGCATGCTGCTTTCGCGAATGTCGAGGCGCGGCGTGCCGAACATCCCGGTCAGATGCTTCGCGTCCATGCCCATGAGCGGGCCGGTCTTCATGAAAGCGCTGGCGGGCGGACCGGCAGACGGGGCTGGCTGACGCGTCTGGGGCACCACCGTTCCGGCCCCGCAGGCGGCGAGCGGCAGCGACAGCAGGCCGGTCAGCAAGAGACGGGTCGGGTTCATGCGCTTTTCCTTCTGACGCCATGCAGCATGTGCACCGCCATAGCCGCGCTCCACACCGGCGCAAGCAGGTTGACGAAGGGGACGATGAAGAGAAGCGTCGAAACGAGGCCCAGCAGCCACCGGCTGCCGCGCGGGATGGGCGGGCGGGCGGGGTGGCGCGGCTCCACCAGGTCGGCCAGATCGCGGCCCAGCAGATAGGTGTTGAGCAATAGGAACAGGCCGATGGTGCCGAAACCCACCGCCAGCAGGGCGATATAGGCGGGCAAGGCGATCAGGTTCCAGCCCAGCGTCCGGCCCAGCGAGGCCAGCGCGAAACGCAGGCTGCGGGCCGGGCCGACGGGGCGGGCTTCGCGCGCTGCTTCGGGGTAGCTGCCCTGCTCGACCGCCATCACGATGTCGTCGGCGTAAAAGCCCATGACCGCCATGGCGACGACGCGGAACAGCAGCCAGCCCGTCGGGATCATGGCGATGGCCGTGGCCGCCGCTTCGGCCAGCCCCCCGCCGCCCCAGCCGAAATGCAGGCGCACCGCATGGAAGGCCGCCCACAGCGCAACACCGAGCGCGACGAAGATCAGCAGCGTCAGCGCCAGCGATTTGGCGAGCAGCCTGCGGGTCGCGGCGTGAAAGAGGATCGGGAAGGCGCGCAGGGCGGCGACTATGACCATGGCCCGCTATCCCCCGTCCCGGCCGCGCCGTCAATCAGCGCCGTTGCACGCGGGCGGCCGCGCCGGTAGAGACGAACGCGCAATCATCCTTTCCCTCCTCCTCCATCAGACAAGGATTCCGCGTGACCGCTTCCGCCCCCGCGCTTGATATTATCGCCATCGGCAATGCGATTGTCGACGTGCTCGCCCGCAGCGATGACGGCTTCCTCGCCGAACGCAGCCTGACCAAGGGCGCGATGCAACTGATCGACGCGAACATGGCAGAGCGGCTTTATGCCGACATGGACGCGGGCAAGGAAATCAGCGGCGGGTCGGCCGCCAACACGCTGGCGGGCATCGCCGCGCTCGGCAAGACATGCGGCTTCATCGGGCAGGTGTGCGACGATCAGCTGGGCGCGGTGTTCACCCATGACGTTCGCGCGCTGGGCATCCGTTACGACACGCCCCCGGTGAAGGGCGATGTGCCCACGGCGCGCTGCCTGATCCTGGTGACGCCCGACGCGCAGCGGACGATGAACACTTTTCTAGGGGCGTCGCAGTTCCTGCCGGAATCGGCGCTGGACCTGGACCTGATCCGGTCGGCGGGCATCCTTTATCTGGAAGGCTATCTGTGGGATCCCGAACAGCCGCGCAAGGCGATGCGCGCGGCCATCGACGCGGCGCGGGGCGCGGGGCGCAAGGTGGCGTTCACCTTGTCCGACACGTTCGTGATCGACCGGCACCGGGCGGATTTCGCCGCTCTGATCGACGCGGGACAGATCGACATCCTCTTTTCCAATGAGGGCGAGATCCAGTCGCTCGCGCAGATCGACGATTTCGAGAAAGCCGTCGCCGCCATCGCGCCCAAGGTGCCGGTGCTGGTGTCGACGCGCAGCGAAAGGGGCGCGATCGCGGTGGTCGACGGCGTGCGTTACGAAGTGCCCGCCGCGCTGGTGTCGCAGATCGTGGACACGACGGGCGCGGGCGACCTGTTCGCCGCCGGTTTCCTCGCCGCGCATATCGACGGGATGGGCGTGGAAGACTGCCTGCGTCTGGGCGCGGCGGCTGCGGCGGAAGTGATTTCCCACTGGGGTGCGCGGCCGGAGGAAGATCTGAAGCTGATCCGAGCGAAGCTGTTCGGCTGAATCAGGTGGCCTTGCGGAACAAGGCCCGGTCGTCCGGGCCGAAGCCCCAGCGCCAGATGACGAGGCCGTAGACGCCCAATATCGCCGGGATGCCGAACAGCAGTTCGACCCATTCGAAATGGCTCGGCAGCGCGACGAAGGCTCCACCCACGATGCAGGCGATGGCGGATGCGCCCAGCAGCGGCCATCGCCATGCATTGATCGGGGCGTTCAGCAGGTGCGAGAGCAGCCGCGCCTTGACCAGCGCGCCCACGCCCAGCGCCATGCACAGGGCCAGCGCGGGCGCGGCGGCGGTGACCATGTCGGACCATCCCATCCGCCGCGCCACGAGGATGAGGATGAAGCTCAATCCCGCCTGAAGCGCGATCATGAACAGGGAAATCATCAGGTTCCGGTGTCGCGCGATATAGACCAGCGCCGATTCGCTGACCACGGCGGTGGCCGCGACGACTTCGGCCAGCAGCAGGAAGGCGAGCGCCCCGGTGCCGCCGACGAAATGCGGGCCGACAAGGCCCATCACCGCTTCGCCGGGGATGCCGAGCGCCAAGGCGATCCCCGCCTGCGCGGCGATGATCCAGAAGCCGACCTGACTCACCTGTTTTGCGATGGCGGTCAGGTTGCCTTCCGCCAGATTGCGGGTGATGACGGGGCCAAGGATCGGATCGAAGCTGGTCTTGAGCTTTTGCGGCAGGGACGCGACCTGCTGCGCGACATAATAGATACCGATCACCGCCGGGCTCACGAAGAGGCCCAGTATCGCCATGTCCAGCCGCCGCGACCCCCATTCGACGCCATCCGCCGCCGCCAGCGGCAGGTTGCGGCGCGCGAGCCGCCACAGGCGCCCCACATCGGGCCGCCAGCCATAGGGAATGCCATAATGGCGGGTCATGGGAATGATCGAAGCGACCAGCGCGGCGATCATCGACACCACATAGGAGAGGATGAGGCCGTCGCGGGTCGAATAGAAGGCGAAGGCGAACGCCCCGATGCTGATCGCCCATGGTTCTATGATGGACCGCGCGCGCACGGTCGCGCCAATGTCGAAGCGATAGGCGCAGGCGGCCAGCGCCACGTCCGATCCGGCGACCGCGATGACGATCAACGCCAGCAGCCGGTCAAGGCCGTTGATGCCGCTATTGGGAAACATGGCCTGCGGAAAGACGACCAGCAGCCCCGCCCCCGCCACGGAAGCGATCAACGTCACCGCCATCGCGTCGGTCACGACATGGGAATGGGGCCGCTTGGTCTGGGCCAATGCGCCCGCAAGGCCGCGTTTCAGGCCCAGCGTCGCAAGCTGCGCGATGAACTCCACCACCAGCACGGCATAAGCGAAGCGGCCCAGCGCATCCGCGCCATACCAGCGCCCGGCGATGAACAGGAACGGCAGGCGCGCGGCCAGACGCAGCAGAAAACCGAAGATATTGGTGCGCCCGCCCTTGGCAAGCGCCGCAATGTCGTCCTGCGGTGCGGAAGGGGCTGCGTCGGCCGCCAAATTATTATGATCCCCCTGTCGTCTTGTCATTGGCGCCCGATATAAAAGATAAAAGGCAGCGCGGCGAACTTATTCCGCGCGGATCGGGCGGGCGAGCAGCGCGTCGATCACCTGCGGCAAGGGCGCGGCATCCTCCAGCAGGGCGCAAACCGCCTCCACCACCGGCATTTCGACGCCCGATGCGCGGGCGGCTTCGCGCAGCACGGGCGCGGTGAACGCCCCTTCCGCCACGGTGCGCCGATGGGCGAGCAGCGCGGCGGCGGGCTGCCCCTCGCCCAATCCCTTGCCCAAAGAGAAGTTGCGCGAGTTGGTGGAGGAACAGGTCAGCACCAAATCGCCCAGCCCGGAAAGCCCCGCCAGCGTTTCCGCCCGCGCGCCCCGCGCAAGGCCAAAGCGCGTCATTTCCGCAAAGCCCCGGCTGATGAGCGCGGCGCGGGCGTTAAGGCCCAGCCCCGCTCCTTCCGCGACGCCGCAGGCGATGGCGAGGACGTTCTTGACCGCGCCGCCGATCTCCGCGCCGATCACATCGTCCGAGAGATAGGGGCGGAAGGCCGGGCGCGCGATCCGCGCCGCGATGCGCGCGGCAAGCGCCGCATCCGCGCAGGCCAGGGTGATGGCCGTAGGCAGGCCTTTTGCCACTTCGCTGGCGAAGGTCGGGCCGGAGAGGACGGCGATGGGCGATTGGGGCTGCGCCTGCGCGGCAACCTCCGACATCAGCAAATGGGTGCCCGCTTCGATCCCCTTGGAACAGAGGATCAGCGGCACGCCCGCAGGCGCCTGCGCCACGACGCTCCGCAGATGCTGGGCGGGGCAGACGACGAGCAGCAGATCGCGGTCGGCCATGTCGGCCATGTCGCTGGTCGCCTCGATCCCGGCGTTCAGCGGGATGTCGGGCAAATAGAGCGGATTGGCACGGTCGCGGTTCACCGCCTCCACGACTTCCGGCTCCAGCGCCCAGAGCCGCACATGCGCTCCATCGGCGGCCAGCAATTGCGCCAGCGCCGTGCCCCATGCGCCCGCACCGATCACGCCTGCCTTCATGCTTTCACCCCCGCGCCGCGCGCCTTTTCCGCATCCGGGTCGAGCGGCCAGCGCGGCCGGGCCGGAATGGAAAGATCGTCCACCAAACCCGCCGCATAACGCTCCGCCCCGGCCCAGGCGATCATCGCCGCATTGTCGGTGCAAAGCCAGAGCGGCGGCGCGACGAAGGGCAGGTCGAACTCGCCCGCCAGCGCGGTCAGCGCGCCGCGCACCGCCTGATTGGCGGCGACCCCGCCCGCGACGACCAGAGCGGTGATGCCGGGGCTGGCCTTCAAAGCGCGACGGGTGCGGTCGATCAAGCAATCGACCACGGCCTGCTGGAAGCTGGCGGCGATATCCTCCGAATTGTGCTGGCCCGATTGGGCGGCGCGCATGACGGCGCTTTTGAGGCCCGCGAAGGAGAAATGCGGATCGTCCGTGCCCAGCAGAGGGCGCGGCAGCGGCACGGCGCGGGGATTTCCCTTTGCCGCCGCCTTCTCCACCGCCGGGCCGCCGGGAAAGCCCAGGCCGAGCAGCTTCGCCGTCTTGTCGAAGGCTTCGCCCGCCGCATCGTCGATGGTGGTGGCGAGGCGCGCATAATCGCCGGGGCCGCGCACATGGAGCAACTGGCAATGGCCGCCCGACACCAGCAGCAGCAGATAGGGGAATTGCAGCGACGGATCGGCAAGGCGCGGGGAGAGCGCGTGACCCTCCAGATGGTTGACCGCCACCAGGGGCTTGCCCGCCGCATGGGCCAGCGCCTTGCCGGTGACGAGGCCGACCATGACCCCGCCGATCAGGCCCGGCCCCGCCGTCGCCGCGATCACGTCCACATCGTCCAGCGTCAGTTCCGCATCGGCAAGCGCGGCCTCCACCAGGGGGGCCAGCGCCTCCACATGCGCGCGGGCCGCGATTTCGGGCACGACGCCGCCATAGGGACGATGCGCGTCCTCCTGCGTGGCGAGGCGGTGGGCAAGGATCTTCCCCTCGGCTGTCACCAGCGCCGCCGCGGTTTCGTCGCAGCTTGATTCCAGACCGAGGATGATCGTCATTGCCGCTTCCATCTAATGCGCCCGGCCATTAGAGCAAGCCGCATATGACAGGAAGTGATCGACCATTGCGCCTCGGCACCAGAGGCTCCCCGCTCGCGCTGGCGCAGGCGCGCATGACGGCGCAGGCTTTATGCGCCCATTCCGGCTGGCCGCAGCAGGCGATCGAAACGGTGATCGTCCAGACCAGCGGCGACCGGATTCAGGATCGGGCGCTGGCGGAGATCGGCGGCAAGGCGCTGTGGACCAAGGAACTGGACCGGGCGCTGGTGGAGGGCGAGATCGACTTTGCCGTCCATTCGATGAAGGATGTGGAGACGATCCGCCCCGGCGCCATCCGCATCGCCGCCATGCTGCCCCGCGCGGATGTGCGCGACAAGCTGATCGGCGCGGAGAGTTTCGACGCGCTGCCCGCCGGTCCGGTGATCGGCACCAGTTCCCCCCGCCGCGCCGCGCAGGTCCGGCGATTGCGGCCCGATGCGCGGATCATATTGTTCCGGGGCAATGTCGCCACGCGCCTTGGCAAGCTGGCGGCGGGGGAGGCCCATGCGACGCTGCTGGCCGCCGCCGGGCTGGACCGGCTGGGGCAGAGCGATGTGGGCGCTCTCATTCCCCTCGACATCATGCTGCCCGCCCCTTCGCAGGGCGCGGTGGGGATCGAAACGCTGAGCGAAAACAGGGCGATGCTGGATCTGCTCGCCGCGATCAACGATAGCGATACATTCGACTGCGTGATGGCGGAACGCGCTGTGCTGAAAGGGCTGGGCGGCACATGTCATTCCCCCATCGCGGCGCTGGCCGTGGTGGACGGAGCCGCCCTTCACCTGCGTGCCGAGATATTGAGCGCGGACGGGCAGGAAAGAGTGGCCGAAGAAGCACGGATCGCACGCGGCGACCAGGAAGCGGGGGAGGCGATGGGCCGGGCGCTGCTGGATCGCGCCAGCCCCGCCCTGCGCGCCCTGTTCGAAGCGTGAGGCCGCTCATCATCCTGCGGCCCGAACCGGGGGCGGGCAGGACGGCGGCGCGGGCCGCGCGCATGGGCCTGACCGCTCGTCTCTGCCCTCTTTTCGAGGCGCGGGCGCTGGATTGGGTCGCGCCATCGCCGGGGCGGTTCGACGCCTTGCTGCTGACCAGCGCGCAAACCGTGCGGATGGCCGGTCCGCAACTGGACCAGTATCGCGCCCTGCCCGCCTATGCCGTGGGCGGCGCAACGGCGACGGCGATGGAGGCGGCGGGCTTCGACGCCGTGACGGCGGGCGAAACCGATGGCAGCGCCATTGCCGCGCGGATCGCGGCGGATGGCTATCGAACCGTGCTCCATCCCGGTGGGGTCGACACCGCGTCCATAGAGCCGGGGCCGCTCACCCTTCACGCGATCGCCGTCTATGCCATGATCGAAACGGCGGCGGACGGGCTGAACGGGCTTACCGGCGGAGAAGCGGTTCTGATGGTCCATTCACCGCGCGCGGGAAAGCGGCTGTCCGCGCTGATCGCGGAAGAGCGGCGCGGAAGGCTGCATATTGTCGCCATCAGTGACGCGGCGCTGGCAGCCTGCGGCGAGGGCTGGGCCAGCGTTCAGGCGGCCGAGCGGCCCGATGATGACAGGATGCTGGCTCTTGCCCGCCGATTGTGCGAATGAACTGCCCGACATGGAAGAAAAGCCGCCGATGAGCGAACCGGAAAGCGTCGTGATCGCCCCTCCGCCACCCCCGCCGCAGGCGCGTGGTCGGGTTCCATGGCTGATGCTGATCCTTTTGCTGCTGGCCTTCGCCATTGGCGTCGCGCTGACCATCTGGACGATGCCGCTGATCCAGAAACGCTGGATGACGCCAACCGCGCAGCTTCAGGCGGCCGCATCGCTGCCGGGCGGCCCGGCCCTGTCCTCCGCAACCGCCATGGGGCCCTTGAGCGCGGATGCCGCCCAGATGCTCGACAGCCGCGTGGTGCAACTGGAAGAAAGGCTGAACCGCATTACCGTGGAAGCGCAGGCCGCGTCCGGCAATGCGACCCGCGCGGAGGGGCTGCTGGTCGCCTTCGCGGCGCGGCGGGCGCTCGATAACGGCGCGCCGCTCGGCTATATCGAGGGCCAGTTGCGCCTGCGTTTCGGACAGGCGCAACCGCGCGCCGTCGCCACGATCATCAATGCCGCGCGGGAGCCGGTGACGCTGGGCGACCTGCGCGGCGGCCTGACCAGCATCGCTGGCGAGGTGACATCCCCGCCGCGCGACGCAAGCTGGTGGCAGGCACTGGAACATGAAGCGCGCGAACTGATCACCATTCGCAAGGCATCCACGCCTTCGCCGCGTCCGCAGGCGGCGATGGATCGCGCCATTCACGATATGGATGCGGGCCGCGTCGACGCGGCGCTGCTGGAAGTGCAGCGCATGCCCGACCGCGCCACCGCGGATCGGTGGATCGAACTGGCGCGACGTTATCTGGAGGCGCGCCGGGCGCTCGATCTTATCGAAACGGCGGCCATATTGGAACCGCGCCAGTTGCGTGGAACGGGCGAAAGCGCCATGGGACAGGCCGCACCCCCCGCACCCTGATCTGTCACAAACGCCGAATCGAGTTCAGCCTGCGGTGAAACCGATGGACGGCTGCCGCGTTTGTCACGAGAATGTCACCTTTGCCCTTGGGCTGAGAAGGATCACATTATCGTGCCTCCCTATGCGGACGCCATCGCGAATTTCTGGAAGGGCCGTTTCCCGGGCAATCCCAAACCGGCCATGCGTCCGCCGCTCCCGCATCTGCTGGGCAATGCGGCGCTTCCCTTCGACATGGCGCGCACCAGAAAAAGCCTGCCTGCATTGGCCGGGGCGCTTCGGGGCGATGGCCGGCATGTGCTGCTGATCCCCGGCCTGATGGCGGCGGAACGGCGGATGGAGCCGCTCCGCGATGTGCTGAACGCTGCCGGTTTCGACGCGCATGGCTGGGGATTGGGCCGCAATCTGGGGCCGCGCCCCGATAGTCTGGAACAGATCGACCGGCGCGTCGACGCCATCCGCCGCTCTAGCGGCGCACCGGTGACGCTGGTGGGATGGAGCCTTGGCGGACTGTTCGCGCGCGAATATGCGAAGTTCGCGACCCACAAGGTCGGCGGGGTGGTGACGATGGGCACGCCCTTTTCCGGCGATCCCCGCGCCAATCACGCATGGCGGCTTTATCAACTGGTTTCGGGATTTTCCGTAGATGACCCGCCCTTCGCCTGCCGCCGCGAGGAAAAACCGCCCGTGCCGACCGTGGCGCTGTGGTCAGCCCGCGACGGCGTGATCCTGCCCGAATGCGCGCGGGGACGAAAAGGCGAGCGCGACCGGGCGATCGAGGTCGATTGCACCCATATGGGTTTCGCCGCCGCGCCCGAAGGCATTTTGGCGGTGGGCCACGCGCTGGAGGCTATGCGCCCGAACTGAGCCGCGCCAATGCCGCTTCTTTCCCGATCAGCGAGAGCATCTGGCCCATGTCCGGGCCGTGGTCCATGCCCGTCAACGCCCGCCGCAGGGGCAGGAACAGCGCCTTGCCCTTGCGGCCCGTTTGGCCCTTGAGCGCTTCGGTCAGGGCGCGCCACGCACCGCCGTCGAAATCCATATCCGCCAGAAGGCGATGCGCTGTGGACAGAAAATCGCGATCCTCCATATCCGGCGCGGGCGCTTCGAACGGCCCGGTGACGATGCGCCACCAGTCGGCGGCCTGCCCTATGGTTTCCAGATTGGGGCGGATCGCTTCCCATGCCGCTTCCCCCATGCCATCGGGCAGACGGTCGACCACAGCCGCATAGGGCAGCATATGCACGATCTTCTGATTGAGGCTCGCCAGTTCCGCTTCATCGAATCGCGCCGGCGCGCGGCCGAAATGGGCGAAATCGAAGCTGTCGATCAACGGCTGCACATCGGTGAAGGGTTCGATGGCCATGCTGCTGCCCAGACGTGCGAGCAGGGACAGGACGGCCATCGGCTCCAGCCCCGCTTCACGGAAATGCGCCACGCCGAGCGAACCGAGGCGCTTGGACAGCTTTCCCTCGCTGCCGGTCAGCAGCGCCTCATGCGCGAAGGCGGGGAGCGGCGCGCCGAGGGCAGCGAACATCTGAATCTGCGCGGCGGTGTTGGAGACATGATCCTCGCCGCGCAGCACATGGGTCACGCCCATGGCCATGTCATCAATGACCGAGGGCAACATATAGAGCCATGAACCATCGGCGCGGCGGATCACGGGATCGGACAGCAGCTTCGGATCGAACTGCTGATCGCCCCGGATCAGGTCGGTCCAGACGATGGGCTGGGCATGGTCGAGCTTGAAGCGCCAATGGGGCCTGCGCCCTTCCGCTTCATGAGCAGCAATCTGTTCCGCCGTCAGGGTCAGCGCCGCGCGATCATAGACCGGGGGCAGGCCGCGCCCCAGCAGTATCTTGCGGCGAAGCTCCAGTTCCTGCTGCGTTTCATAGGCCGGATAGACATGGCCCGACACCTTCAACGCCTCGAACTTTTCCTCATAAAGGGCGAAGCGGTCGGACTGGCGCGCTTCGCCATCCCATGCGAGGCCCAGCCATTGGAGGTCCGCGCGGATGGCCTCGACATATTCCGGGCGCGAGCGTTCCAGATCGGTATCGTCCAGCCGCAGCAGGAATTGCCCCCCGCTCCTGCGCGCCCACAGCCAGTTGTGGAGCGCCGCGCGGATATTGCCGACATGGAGATGGCCGGTCGGCGACGGCGCGAAACGGGTGATGACGGTCATATCTATTTCCCGTTCGTGCCGAGGAGATGCGGAGCGAAGTCGAAGTCCCATATCGAAGCATCCTTCGATACGCCATGTCGACAAGCCCGATGGCTACTCAGGACGAATGGCCTTTTCCAGTGACTTACAAGGTGCGGAAGGCGTTGGTGATCGGATAGCGGCGATCGCGCCCGAAATTGCGGGTGCCCAGCTTTACCCCGGGTGGAGCCTGGCGCCGCTTATATTCGGCGATATAGAGCAGCCGCTCGATCCGGGCCACGGTGTCGCGGTCGAAACCGCGCGCGACCAGTTGCTCGACCGACAGCTCTTCCTCGACAAGGCCGTAGAGGATGGGGTCCAGCACCTCATAGGGCGGCAGGCTGTCCTCATCCTTCTGATTGTCGCGCAGTTCGGCCGTGGGCGGCTTGGTGATCACGCGTTCGGGCATGACCGGACCGGAGGGGCCAAGGCCAAGCGATGGCACATTCCCGTTCCGCCAGCGCGACAGGTCGAACACCGTGGTCTTGTAGGCGTCCTTCAACACCGAATAGCCGCCCGCCATGTCGCCATAGATGGTAGCGTAACCGACCGACATCTCGCTCTTGTTGCCGGTGGTGAGCAGCATGTGACCGAATTTGTTGGAGAGCGCCATCAGCGTGACGCCGCGGATGCGCGACTGGATATTCTCTTCGGTCAGGTCGCGCTGACTATCGTGAAACACGTCCGCCAGCATCGCGTCGAACGCGCCGACCGCCGGTTCGATGGGAATCCTGTCATAGCGGACGCCGAGCAGCCTGGCGCATGCCTCGCCGTCTTCGAGACTGTCCTGGCTGGTGAAGCGCGAGGGCATCATCACGCACCACACCCGGTCCGCGCCCAGCGCATCGACCGCCACGGCAGCGGAAAGCGCGGAATCGATGCCGCCTGACAGGCCCAGCACCACGCCGGGAAAGCGGTTGCGGTTCACATAATCGCGCAGCCCCAGCACCATCGCATTGTAGATGTCGGCGGGGCGCGGATCGAGTTCATGCAGCGCGCCGGGCAGGCAGACCCATTGGCCGTCCCATTTTTCCCACTGCGTCAGGACCAGCGCCTCTTCCCAGTCGGGAAGCTGCTGCGCGATGGAAAGATCGCCGTTCATGACGAAGGAGGCGCCGTCGAACACCAGTTCGTCCTGCCCGCCGACCCGGTTCACATAGACCAGCGGCAGGCCGGTTTCACGCACCCGCGTTCCAGCGACCGCATTGATCCGGCGATCGTCCTTGTCGATTTCATAGGGACTGCCATTAGGGCTGATGAGGATTTCCGCCCCTTCGGCCCTCAGATGCGCGGTGACGAAGGGGAACCAGATATCCTCGCAGATCGGCACGCCCAGCCTGACGCCGCGAAAGTCGATCGGCGCGGGCAACGGGCCGGGCGCGAACAGGCGCTTTTCATCGAACGTCCCATAATTGGGCAGCTCGCGCTTTTGCCGGATCGCCGTGACCGCGCCATTTTCCAGCAGCGCCACGACATTGAACAGCACCCCTTGCGAAGCGACCACCGTGCCCACCAGCATGGCCGGGCCGCCATCCGCCGTCGCCTGCGCCAGCCGGTCCAGTTCATGATTGGCGCGATCGACCAGGGCTGGTTTGAGCACCAGATCTTCAGGCGGATAGCCGATCAGCTGCAATTCGGGATAGACGATGAGGTCCGCGCCCACCGCCCTTTCCCGCCATTGCAGCATCGCATCGGCATTGGCCGCAAGGTCGCCCACGCTCTGCGTCATCTGGGCCAGGGCGATCACGAGTTTGTCCGTCATGCGCCGGCCCTAGAGCATTTTATCGCAAGGCGCAAAAGCGCCTTTCCACAGGGGACTTGCGCCGCTAAAGGGGCCTCGATTTTCCGCTATCGTCATCATTTCGTCACGGGGTTTTCGCCATGAAGCTGATGTCCGGCAATTCCAACAAGCCGCTGGCAGCCGCCATCGCCGACTATATCGAGATTCCCCTGACCGACGCCAGCGTCCGCCGCTTCGCCGACGAAGAGGTTTTCGTGGAAATCCATGAGAATGTCCGGGGCGAAGATGTGTTCGTGCTGCAATCCACCAGCTATCCGACCAATGATAATCTGATGGAACTGCTCATCATGATCGACGCGCTGAAACGCGCGTCGGCCAAGCGAATCACGGCGGTCGTCCCCTATTTCGGCTATGCCCGGCAGGACCGCAAACCCGGCCCGCGCACCCCGATCTCGGCCAAGCTGGTCGCGAACCTCATCACCACGGCGGGCGCCAACCGCGTCCTGTCCGTCGATCTGCACGCGGGGCAGATACAGGGCTTCTTCGACATCCCGACCGACAACCTCTTCGGCGCGCCGGTCATGTCGGCGGACATCCAGGCCCGCTTCGGCGACCGAAACCTGATGGTCGTGTCGCCCGACGTGGGCGGCGTGGTGCGCGCACGCGCGCTCGCCAAGCGGCTGGACAACGCCCCCCTCGCCATCGTCGACAAACGGCGCGAGCGGGCAGGCGAATCGGAAGTCATGAACATCATCGGCGACGTGAAAGGCCGCTTTTGCGTGCTGATCGACGATATCGTCGATTCGGCGGGCACGCTGTGCAACGCCGCCGCCGCGCTCAAGGAAGCGGGGGCCGAGGAGGTCGCCGCCTATGTGACCCATGGCGTGCTGTCGGGCGGTGCGGTGGCGCGCGTGGAAGCTTCCGCGCTCAGGGAACTGGTCATCACCGATTCGATCCAGGGCAGCGAGGCCGTGTGCAACGCCAGTCGCATCCGCCACCTGCCCATTGCCCCGCTGCTGGGCGAAGCGATGAAGCGGATTGCGGACGAAAGCTCAGTTTCCAGCCTGTTCGACTGAACGGTCGCGCGGGAAAAGTCGCGCCGCGCGACTTTTTCAGGCGGTGGGCAACAGGATCAAAGGCATGCTGAAGATCAGGATGAGCGCGGCGGCGATCCGCTGACCGCGCGAAATGCCCAGCGGACTGTCGCGCCAGAGCATCGGGCAGGCCAGCAGCGCCATCGCCAGCAACAGCGTGGACAAGATGCCCGATCCGCCGTCCGGCATGTCCTGCCGCAGCGCCAGCCCCGCGAACAGGAAGATAAAGCTCAATATCCAGCCGATCAGCGCCACCTGCGCTTGCCCCCTTGCCTTTGCGGGGTGAGCCTAGCGGCGCGAGGTTGCCGAAGCCTTAAGCCTCCACCCAGGGATCATAGCTGCCGAAGCTCCAGACATAGCCCTCCGGGTCGAGCGCGGTATAGCCGCGCCCCGGATAGCCCTCATTATCCTGCGGTTCCTGCACCACGACCGCACCGGCATTGCGGGCGTGGAGGCAATGGGCGTCAGGATCGGGCACCACGACATAGACACAGCCCGTCACGCCGCCCAGATCGCGCGCCGTCGACCATGTGTAGAGTGATTCGTTTTCCATGTCCTTGACACTGCCCAGCATCACCATGCCCCTGTTCAGAACCAGTTGCGCGTGATGGATAATGGCCGGATCGTCGGCATCTTCATAAACGGCGTGACGCTCGAAACCGAAGGCGTCGCACAGAAAGTCGATGGCCGCGGGCGCAGCGGCATAGCGCAGGCACGGGATGACGGGTGAACCGGGCATCTTGCCCTCCTCTGGCAGGACTCGGGATTGCATCAGCCTAGCGCGAAGCCCGCTTTGCCGCTAGGCGGGAACGCATGACGACCCGCGATGACCTGACCCTTGCCCACCGCCTTGCCGATGCCGCCGGCGAAGCCATCCGCCCCTTCTTCCGCGCGCGCTTCGATCTGGAGTTCAAGTCGGACAGGTCGCCGGTGACGGAAGCCGACAAGGCCGCCGAAGCCGCCATCCGCGCGATATTGGAAAAGGAACGTCCCAGTGACGGCATCATCGGCGAGGAATATGGCGCGACGCGGGAGGATGCGGAGCGGGTGTGGGTGCTCGATCCCATTGACGGGACACGCAGCTTCGTCGCGGGGCGGCCGATCTTCGGCACGCTGATCGCGCTGACGCAAGCGGGGTGGCCGACCGTCGGCATCATCGACCAGCCCATCGCGAAGGAACGCTGGGCCGGGATGGCGGGACAGCCGACGACCTTCAACGGCAAGGCCGTCAGGACGCGCGCCTGCCGGTCGCTGGAGGAAGCCATCGTCGCCAGCACCGGACCGCAATATTTTCCCGGCTGCACAGGCGAACATTTCTCGCGCCTCGCCGGGCAATGCCGCGACACGGTGTGGGGCGGCGACTGCTATAATTACGGCCTTGTCGCGTCAGGCCATGTCGACATCGTGGTCGAGGCGGGCCTCAAGCTGCATGACATCGCCGCGCTCGTCCCGGTGGTGGAGGGGGCGGGCGGCCGCATGTGCGACTGGGCCGGGGAACCCATCGACGCACAGAGCGACGGGCGCGTGATCGCGGTGGGCGACCCCGCTCGCGTCGACGACATCATCGAAGCCCTCGCCCAGGGGCATGAAGGCCATTAGGCCCATCCATCGCAGCCTTCCGTCGCGTCCTGCACGGCTGCGTCGAACAGCGCCGCCATCGGATCGTCAAAACAGACGAACAGGATATGCCGGAAGGAATCGGGCGTCGCGCGGAGTTCTTCATGCACCGTCCGAGCGGCGATCTGCGCGGCCACGCTGCCGGGAAACCCATGGGCGCCCGTGGAAATCGCCGGAAAGGCGAGCGAATGCAGCCCATTTTCCCGCGCCAGGTGAAAGACCGCGCGATAGCAGGATGCGAGCAGGCGCGCTTCATCCCGATCCCCGCCCTGCCACACCGGGCCGACGGTATGGATCACATGGCGCGCGGGCAGGCGATAGCCGCCGGTGATCCGCGCCTCGCCGGTCGGGCATTCGCCCAGCGTGCGGCATTCGGCCAGCAGGTCCGGCCCCGCGGCGCGATGGATCGCGCCATCCACGCCGCCTCCGCCCTGCAAGGTGCCGTTCGCCGCGTTGACGATGGCGTCCACTTCGCAGCGGGTGATGTCGCCGGTCAGCACGCTCCAGCGCGCCCGGCCGACCGCATGATCGTGGATAGTCTGCGCCGACATCCGCCTGCTCCTTATCCAGCGGCGCGGGCAGCGGGTCAGGCAAGACATTCCGAATCACTTGCTTTCCCGCCACCTTGTGACTATGGCGCGCCCTTCGCGATATTTAAGGAAGGACTGCCCGGCTAAAAAGGGCTGCCGTGGCCGTCCGAGATCGTCGCGCTGAAAAAGGAGACGAAAATGCCCAAGCTCAAGACCAAGAGCGGTGTGAAGAAGCGCTTCAAGTTCACCGCTTCCGGCAAGGTCAAGCACGGCGTCGCTGGCAAGCGTCACCGCCTGATCAGCCACAATGCGAAATATATCCGCCAGAATCGTGGCACGTCGGTCCTGTCCGATGCCGACGTGGCTCATGTGCGCCTCTGGGCGCCCTACGGCCTGAAGTAAGGAGTAGAGGCACATGGCACGCGTAAAACGTGGCACGACCACCAAGGCGAAGCATAAGAGGATTCTGCAACAGGCGAAGGGCTATTATGGCCGTCGCAAGAACACGATCCGCATCGCCCGTCAGGCCGTCGAAAAGGCCGGGCAGTACGCCTATCGCGACCGCAAGGTGAAGAAGCGGACCTTCCGTGGCCTGTGGATCCAGCGCATCAACGCCGGTGTTCGCGCGGAAGGCCTGACCTATTCGCAGTTCATGCACGGCCTGAAGCTGGCCGGCGTGGAGCTGGACCGCAAGGTTCTGGCCGACATCGCGATGCACGAAGGCGAGGCGTTCAGCGCCATCATCGCCCAGGCGAAGGCTGCGCTGCCCGCGGCCTGAACCAGTCGATCATCCGATCGCAAAAAGGGCGCCGGGGCAGAAGCTTCCGGCGCCCTTTTGTTTTGGGAAGGGCCGGAAGGGCGGGTTGCGGCCAGTTTCGGACATTTGCCGAAACATGAACATCCGTTCGCCCTGAGCAGGGCGGAGGAAAGCTGCCGTTCCGCTCCCCGCCCGAAACCGCGATCCGCCACCTGCTTTCTGCCTTTGAGAGGACCAGTCCATGTCGCTTCATCTCTGGTGGCTGTATGTTACGGCGGTTTTCCTGATCTCGGCCACGCCGGGCCCGAACATGCTGCATGTGATGACGCAGAGTATTCATCACGGACCGCAGCGCGCGGTTGCCACCATGATGGGCCTGATGAGCGCGGTGCTGCTGTGCCTGACCGCATCGGCATTGGGACTGGGGGCCTTGCTCAAGGCGTCGCCACGCCTGTTCGACATGTTGCGTTATGCCGGGGTCGCCTATCTGCTGTGGCTGGGGGTCAAGGCGTGGCGCGCGCCGGTGGGAACGGCGGACGGTCATGCGCCCAGGGCGGGCCGGTCCGGGCGAGCGCTGTTCGCGAGCGGACTGCTGACGGGCCTTTCCAATCCCAAGCTCATCATCTTCGCCGCCGCGCTCTTTCCCCAGTTCATCGACATGGACCGGCCGTTCTGGACGCAGCTTGCGATCCTGATCGCCAGTTTCGTCGCCATCGAAAGCTTCTGGTATGCGGCCTATGCGCTGGGCGGGATGCGCCTTGCGCGCTGGCTTGCGCCCGCGAACCGGCAGCGGCTGTTCAACCGGGCGACGGGTGCATTGTTCATCGGCTTTGGGGGCGCATTGCTGGGCACGCGCGCCTGACCCTTTTCTTGGCGCGCGCGCCCCGCTAAGGCGCGGGCACGTTCAGCCACATGGGCTATGGGAAGATCATGACCGAAATCAGCGCACTCAAAGCGGGCCTGCTGGCCGATATCGACAATGCCGACACGCTGGAAGCCGTCGAGGCGCTGCGTGTCGGCGCCATGGGCAAGAATGGCGTGGTGACAGGCCTGCTCAAGACGCTGGGTTCCATGTCGCCGGAGGAACGGCTGGAAAAAGGCCCCCCGATCCAGGATCTGCGCGAATCCGTGACCGCCGCCTTGGCCGAGAAGAAAGCGGCGCTGGAGCAGGCGGCGCTCGACGCGCGGCTGGCGTCGGAGCGGATCGACATGACCCTGCCCGCCGACATCGGGCCGCAGGGGTCGGTGCATCCCGTATCGCAGGTGATGGACGAACTGGCGGAGATTTTCGCGGACCTCGGCTTTTCCGTCGCGACCGGGCCGGAGATCGAGGACGACTGGCATAATTTCACCGCGCTCAACATTCCCGAGACGCATCCGGCGCGGGCGATGCACGACACTTTCTATTTCCCTGATGCGCCCGACGGGACGAAGATGCTGCTTCGCACCCACACATCCCCGGTGCAGATCCGCACGATGACGGCCACGCCGCCGCCGATCCGCATCATCGCGCCGGGCCGCGTCTATCGATCCGACAGCGACGCGACGCACACGCCGATGTTCCACCAGATCGAAGGGCTGGTGATCGACAAGGGCATCACGCTGGGCCACCTCAAATGGACGCTGGAAACGTTCCTCAAGGCATTCTTCGAGCGCGAGGATATCGTGCTGCGCCTGCGCCCCAGCTATTTCCCCTTCACCGAACCGTCGGTGGAGGTCGATGTCGGCTATACGCTGGCCAACGGCCAACGGGTGATCGGCGGCGACGGCGATGCGCCGGACGGCGGCTGGCTGGAAGTGCTGGGCAGCGGCATGGTCAACCGCCGCGTGATCGAAGCCTGCGGACTTGACCCCGATGAATGGCAGGGCTTCGCCTTCGGCACCGGCGTCGACCGGCTGGCGATGCTCAAATATGGGATGAACGACTTGCGCGCTTTCTTCGACGGCGATCTGCGCTGGCTGCGGCATTATGGATTTTCCGCGCTGGATGTTCCCACGCTCAGCGGAGGAGTCGGCGCATGAAGTTCACCCTTTCCTGGCTCAAGACGCATCTGGATACCGATGCGGACCTGTCCGCCATACTCAAGACGCTGAACGACATCGGCCTTGAGGTCGAAGATGTGGAAAACCCGGCGGAAAAGCTTGGCGCGTTCCGCATCGCGAAGGTGCTGACCGCAGAGCGCCATCCGCAGGCCGACAAGTTGCAGGTGCTGACCGTCGATCAGGGCGACGGGCACCCCTTGCAGGTGGTCTGCGGCGCGCCCAATGCGCGGGCCGGGCTGGTCGGCGTGTTCGGCGTCGAAGGCGCGGTGGTGCCGGTCAATGGCATGGTGCTGAAAAAGACCGCCATTCGCGGGATCGAATCGAACGGCATGATGTGCTCCTTCCGCGAGCTGGAACTGGGCGAGGATCATGACGGCATCATCGAACTGGCCGAGGACGCGCCGGTGGGGCAGGTCTATGCCACATGGGCGGGGCTTGATGACCCCGTGATCGACGTGAGCATCACGCCCAACCGGCAGGACTGCATGGGCGTGCGCGGGATTGCGCGCGATCTGGCGGCGGCGGGGCTGGGGACGATGAAGCCGCTCGCCATTCCGGTGGTCGAGGGTTCAGGGCCGGGGCCGGACGTGCGGACGGACGATGTCGAGGGCTGTCCCGCCTTCTTCGCGCGGACCGTTCGGGGCGTAGCCAACGGCCGGTCGCCCGAATGGATGGCGCGGCGGCTGAAAGCGGTGGGGCAAAAGCCCATCAGCACGCTGGTCGACATCACCAACTATGTGATGATCGATCTGGGACGACCGCTGCACGTCTACGACATGGCGACGCTGAAAGGCGGACTTGTCGCGCGCAAGGGCAAGGCGGGCGAGGAAGTGCTGGCGCTCAACGGCAAGACCTATACGGTGGACGAGACGATGACGGTCATCGCCGACGATGCGGCGGTGCATGACATTGGCGGCATCATGGGGGGCGAACATTCGGGCGCCACCGACGCCACGACCGATGTGCTGATCGAATGCGCCTGGTTCACGCCGGAGCGGATCGCCGTCACCGGGCAGAAACTGGCGCTGACCTCAGACGCGCGCGGGCGGTTCGAGCGCGGGGTGGACCCGGCCTTCCTGGACGACGGCCTGTCGATCGCGACCGATCTGGTGGTGAAGCTGTGCGGCGGGACGCCCAGCGAACCGACCCGCGCTGGGACGCCGCCGCTGACGCCCCGCACGATCTCTTACGACCCGGCGCAATGCCTTGCGCTGGCGGGCGTCGATGTCGCCGCGGACGAGCAGCAGCGCATATTGGAAAGTCTTGGCTTCGGCGTGGCCGGAGAGGCGGGCGCGTGGACGATCACCGTGCCGACATGGCGGCGCGACGTGGACGGCTGGCCCGACATCGTCGAGGAAGTCGTGCGGATCGTAGGGCTGGACAAGGTGCCCTCCACGCCCCTGCCCCGCGCGCCGGGCGTGGCGCGGCCGACTGCGACCGCCGAACAGATGGTCGAGCGCCGCGTGCGCCGCACCGCCGCCGCACGGGGGCTGGCCGAAGCGATCAACTGGTCGTTCCTCTCCGAAAAGGAAGCCGCATCCGTGGGCGGCGGCGACTGGACGCTGGCCAACCCCATTTCCGAAGAGCTGAAGGTCATGCGGCCCTCTCTGCTGCCCGGCCTGCTGTCGGCCACGCGGCGCAACATGGATCGCGGCGCGACCTCCGTGCGGCTGTTCGAACTGGGACGGCGTTATTTCACCGGCCAGAAGGATGGAAGCTGGGAACGCGCCACCGTCGGCTTCGTGCTGGCGGGCGAAAAGACGCCCCGCGGCTGGCAGACGGGCAAGGCGCAGCCGTTCGGCGCGCATGACGCAAAGGCCGAGGTGACCGCCCTGCTCGCCGCCGCCGGCGCGCCGGTCGCGAACCTGCAAAGCTTCGGCGAAGCGTCGGGCGCCTATCATCCCGGCCAGTCGGGCACGTTGCGGCTTGGCCCCAAGACGGTGCTGGCCGAATATGGCGTGCTGCACCCCAGCCTTGCCAGGCTGTTCGGGCTGACTGGCACAGTCGTCGCGGGCGAGATCTTTCTCGACGCGATCCCGACGAAGCGCAGGACGGGCTTCATGCGTGCCCCCTATGCGCCGCCCGCGCTGCAGGCGGTGAAGCGCGACTTCGCCTTCCTCGTCCCGCAGGCGCTGGAAGCCGACGCGCTGGTCCGCGCCGTGCGGGGCGCGGACAAGAAGGCCATTGTCGAGGCGCGGCTGTTCGATATGTTCGTCGGGCCGGGCGTGGAGGAAGGGCACAAGTCGCTCGCCGTCGAAGTGACGTTGCAGCCGGGCGAAAAGAGCTTCTCTCAGGAAGAGCTGGACGCGATCAGCAGCGCAGTGGTGAAAGCGGCAGAGAAGCTGGGCGGGACGTTGCGGGGATAGGGATGCATGCGCCTGTGACCCGGAGCATAGGCGGTTATGGTGCCTGCATCGCTGCGCTGGATGGCGGTTTGAGTGGGTTGAGGACATCGACTTCCTTCGGATCGAGCGTTCGCTCCCATGCCAACAAGACGGCGTCCGCCCATCCCCTTTCCTGAAAGGGCGCTCTGAGTGGCGGTGATGGTGGATTGCGGACTGTCCGCCATTCCCATCTTCGTTCGCCCTGAGCGAAGTCGAAGGGCGTAAGGGAGGCCCCTTCGCTTTGCTCAGCGGAAGGCCCTTCGACGCCCTGCGGCGTCGCTCAGGACAGGCTTCGACAGGCTCAGCCCGAACGGATGTGGGTGGTTGGCAAATAGCCGATAACAGCCATCGCAAGGCCGCAAGCCACCCAACCGCCAAGACAAGGGAGGAGCCGCTTATTTGCGGTCCTTCTCCTCCTTGGGCGGGGGTGGGGGCACGGTTGCCGTGATCTTGCATCCCTTCTCCACCGCCATGCCGCGCAGATAGCCGCGCCGCGCTATGCCCGCCGCCACCGCTGCTTCCAGCCGCCGTTCAGCGGGGGCCGCGCCACTGACTTCGCGGACCAGCCCGCGGAAGGGGATCAGCGTGTTGACGATGGTCCTACCCACCGCTTCGGCGATCTTCCCGGTGCGGTTTTCATTTTCCTGCCGGTCGGCGACGAAATCCGCTCCCAGCGCGCCATTCAGTTCGGTCATGTCCGCATTGAGCGCCTTGCAGGTGCGCGAGGCCGGGGGCGCATAGGGATATTCGACCGCCCTTTGCAGCACTTCGGGAATCTTGTCCTTGTCCAGACCGATGTCGCGCACTGGTTGGGTAGCGATCTGACCGGCCTTGTTCAGCGTGTCGTCCTTCTTTTCCGGCTTTTCCTGCGCGAAGGCAGGGACGGCCAGCGCAAGAAAAAGCGTAGCCGTTCCAATCATCTTCATCATGCATATCTCCCTGCCAAAAGAACAAAAGGACCGTCGAATAGGTTCCGTTTCGAAATGCTGCATCGCACCGGCAGACACGGGGACGTCCACCGGCTATGCAACCGGGCATAGCAGGAGAAGCCCATGACGGAACAGTTGGTTGGCATCGGTTCGGACAGGCTGCGCGCCGCCATCCACCCCCTGGGCGCGGAACTATGGTCGCTGACGGACGCGGAGGGACGCGCGCTGATGACGGATGCCGATCCGCGCTGGTGGACGGGCCGCGCGCCGCTGCTCTTTCCCTTTGTCGGGCGATCGCGGGGCGATGCCTGGCGGCTGGACGGGGACGAATATCCCATGCCGCAGCACGGCTTTGCGCGGCACAGGGATTTTGCGCTGGTGGAACGGACGGAGGATGGCGCGACCTTCCGGCTGGAATCGGACGCGCAGACGCGGGCGGCCTATCCGTTCGATTTCCGGCTCGACATGGGATTTGCGGTGGAGGGCGCATCGCTCCGCATGACGGCGACGGTCACGAACCGGGGCGGGGCGGACATGCCCTTTTCCTTCGGCTATCATCCGGCCTTCGCCTGGCCCCTGCCCTATGGCGGCGGCGTCGAGGACCATCGCATCGTCTTCGAGAAAGCCGAACCCGCGCCAATCCGCAAGGTGGGGCATGAACCCGGCCTGATCGGGCGGGACGGCGTCGCCTCGCCGGTGAAGAGCGACACGCTCGCGCCGACCCATGCGATGTTCGAAGGGGACGCGCTGATCTGGGACCGGCTGGAAAGCCGCAGCCTGATCTGGGGCGTGCCGGGACGCAGGCGGTTGAAGATCGACTTTCCCGACACGCCATGGCTGGGCCTGTGGCAAAAGCCGGGCGCGCATTATCTGTGCGTCGAACCGTGGGCGGGGATGGCCGATCCGGTCGGCTTTACCGGCGACGTGTGGGACAAGCCGGGGATCATGCGCCTTGCCCCCGGCGCATCGCGGCAGTTCCGGATGAACGTGACACTGGTGGATTGAGAGCGCGTCTGGCGCGGGCGGCAATTTTCGCTATAGGGGCAGCCCATGACGACACCTTCCCGCCGCACCTTCGCGATCATTTCCCACCCCGACGCCGGCAAGACCACGCTGACGGAAAAGCTGCTGCTGGAAGGCGGGGCGATCCATCTGGCCGGCGAGGTCAAGGCGCGCGGCGCGAACCGGCGCGCCCGGTCCGACTGGATGAAGATCGAACAGCAGCGCGGCATTTCCGTGACGTCTTCGGTCATGACGTTCGAACGGCCGGACAGGGACGGGAACATCGTCACCTTCAACCTGCTCGACACGCCGGGGCACGAGGATTTCTCCGAGGATACCTATCGCACGCTGACGGCGGTGGATTCGGCGGTGATGGTGATCGACGCCGCCAAGGGGATCGAGCCGCAGACCCGCAAGCTGTTCGAGGTGTGCCGCCTGCGTAACGTGCCCATCATCACCTTCATCAACAAGGTCGACCGGGAAGGACGCGACCCCTTCGCCCTGCTGGACGAGGTCGCGGACGCGCTGGCGCTGGACGTGTGCCCGATGAGCTGGCCAGTCGGCATGGGCGGCACGTTCGAGGGCATATACGACTTTGCGAAGAACCGCCTGCGCCAGCCCAGCGGGCCGAGCAAGGAGTTCGAGGGCAAGGAGGTCTTTGTCGAGGGCCTGCGCGACGATGCCCTTACGGAGCATCTGTCTGCGGAGGGACTGGAAAAGCTGCGTGAGGAGGCCGAATTGGCCGTGGGCGGCTACGCCGATTTCGATCTGGCGGCCTATCGCCATGGCGATTTGACCCCCGTTTATTTCGGATCGGCGCTCAAGCTGTTCGGCGTCAACGAACTGATCGACGCGCTCAGCCAGCACGCGCCGCCGCCCCGCGCCCAGCCCGCCGAGCCCGCGCCGGTGGAGCCGGAGGACAGCGAAGTGACCGGATTCATCTTCAAGGTGCAGGCCAATATGGACCCGCAGCATCGCGACCGCATCGCCTTCATGCGGCTATGTTCGGGCAAGTTCCGGCGGGGCATGAAACTGACACCTTCGGGCAGCGGCAAGCCGATCGCGGTCCATTCGCCGATCCTCTTCTTCGCGCAGGACCGGGAAATCGCGGACGAAGCCTTTCCGGGCGACATCATCGGCATTCCCAATCACGGGACGCTGCGGGTGGGAGATACACTGTCGGAGAAGGCAGGCGTGCGCTTCACCGGCCTGCCCAATTTCGCGCCGGAAATATTACGGCGCGTGGCGCTCAAGGACCCGACCAAGACCAAGCAGCTTCGCAAGGCGCTGGACGACCTGTCCGAAGAAGGCGTGATCCAGGTTTTCTATCCTGAAATCGGCAGCGCGTGGAGCGTGGGCGTGGTGGGGCAGCTCCAGCTCGACGTGCTGATCTCGCGGCTGGAGGCGGAATATAAGGTCGCCGCCATGCTGGAACCTTCGCCCTTCGACACGGCGCGCTGGATTGCGGGGAGCGACGCCGCGATCAGGGAACTGGTGTCATTCAACGGCGCGAACATGGCCCGGGACCGCGACGGCAACCTCGTCTTCATGGCGAAGAGCGCGTGGGACGTCAGCTATCAGCAGGAGCGCCACCCCGACGTGAAGTTCAGCGCGACCCGGGAGCGCTGACCCTCCACGAGGCTATTTCCGCAGCAGGAACACCGCATGTTCGGCGAACAGGTTCGCGTTCGCATGAGTCGTTTCCTTGTCGCCTTTCAGGAACCACTGGCCGTCGATGGTCCAGCCCCGTTCCTTTACCAGCGCGCGGAAATCGTCGACCGTCACGTGGTGGATGTTGAGCGTGTCATACCATGTGTCGGGCAACAGCCGCGTCACCGGCATCCGCCCGCCCCACATCAGCGACAGCCGCCCGCGCCAATGCGCGAAATTGGGGAAAGAGACGAACGCCTGCTTGCCGATCCGCAGCAATTCCTCGACCACGCGGTCGGGCCGGCGGGTCGTTTGCAGGGTCTGGCTCAGGATCGCATAGTCGAAGCTCTGGTCGGGATAATAGGTCAGGTCGATGTCCGCGTCGCCCTGCACCACCGACAGGCCGCGCCCCACGGCCGAGGCGACATTGCCGCCGTCGATCTCCAGTCCCCGCGCGTCCACCTGCTTGGCGTCGCGCAGCGCCGCCATCAGCGCGCCCTCGCCGCAGCCCACGTCCAGCACGCGCGCGCCCACCGTCACCGTGCGGGCGATCAGGGCCAGATCGGGGCGCAGAGGCGCGCTCACGCCCGGCCGCCTTTCAGGAAACCGTCCACCACCCGGTTGAGTTCGGGACATTCGAGCAGGAAGGCGTCATGGCCGAAGGGACTGGACAGCTCCACGAAACTCGCCTGCGCGCCCGAGGCATGGAGCGCATGGACGATCACGCGCGATTCCGCCGTGGGATAAAGCCAATCGGTATCGAAGCTGACGAGGCAGAAGCGCGCCTTGCTGGCGGTGAAGGCACGGGCCAGCGATCCGCCATGATCCTCCGCAATGTCATAATAATCCATGGCGCGGGTGATATAGAGATAGCTGTTCGCGTCGAACCGCTCGACAAAGCTCAATCCCTGATGGCGCAGATAGCTTTCCACCTGGAAATCGGCGTCGAAACCGAAGGTCTTGGCATTCCGCCCTTGCAGACGGCGGCCGAATTTCTCGGTAAGGCCCGCTTCGGACAGATAGGTGATGTGCGCGGCCATGCGGGCGACGGCCAGCCCCGCGCCGGGCGTCACGCCGTCCGCATAATAATCGCCGCCGCGCCAGTGGGGATCGGCCATGATCGCCTGCCGCCCGACTTCGTGGAAGGCGATGTTCTGGGCGCTGTGACGCGCAGTGGATGCGATCACGATGCAGCTTTCCACCCGGTCGGGGAACAGCGTCGGCCAGGTGAGCGCCTGCATCCCGCCCATCGATCCGCCGATAACGGTCGCGAGCCGATCCACGCCCAGATGGTCGAGCAGCATCGCCTGCGCCCGCACCATGTCAGCGATGGTGATGACCGGGAAGCGCATCGCATAAGGCTCTCCGGTCGCCGGGTCGATGCTGGCCGGGCCGCTGGAGCCGAGGCAGGAGCCAATGACGTTCGCGCAGACGATGAAATGCCGTGCCGGATCAATGGGCTTCCCTTCGCCCACCAGCCGCCACCACCAGCCCGGCTTGCCCGTCACGGGATGTTCGGACGCGACATATTGATCCATCGTCAGCGCATGGCAGATCAGGATGGCGTTGGAGCGGTCCGCGTTCATCGCGCCATAGGTTTCATAGGCGATGTCCACCGGGCCCAGCATCGCCCCGCTGTCCAGCCGCAAGGGACCGGTCAGGCGCACGTGCCGGCGAAGGCCGAAACGGCTGTCTTCATGCGAGGGAATGGTCGCCATGATCCTGGCGCTAAGCCGCGGGTCCGGCGCTGTCAAATGCAAAGCGGCATGGCTGGATACCGCCTGCAAGTGCCGCTAGGGAAAGGGCCATGACCGATCATCGCGCCATTCCCGTCATCGCTTATGGTCCGCTTTCCGACTATCTGATGGCGGGCCTGAAAAGCCGCTTTCATGTGCTGGAAGTGGCCGCCGATGCCGATCCGGCGGCGCTCGGCCCTGTGGTAAAGGACGCCCGCGCGCTGGTGAGCTTCGGCGCGGTGGGCGCGGGCGCGGCGATCATGGACGCGCTGCCCCGGCTGGAAATGATCGGGCTGTTTTCGGTGGGCTATGACAAGGTGGACGTGGACCATGCCCGCGCCAAGGGCATCCGCGTCAGCAACACGCCAGACGTGCTGACCGACGATGTGGCGGACCTGGCCGTCGGTCTGCTGTTCGCCACGGCGCGGAACATCGCGGCCTATGACCGCATGGTGCGATCGGGGGCATGGGCGCGGGGCGAAGGCGTGCCGCTCTCCGCCCGCGTGACCGGACGGCGGATCGGCATATTGGGGCTGGGCCGCATCGGCCGCGCCATCGCCGCGCGGCTGGAGCCGGTGGCGGGCGAAATCCTCTACCACAACCGCCGCCCGCAGGCGGACACACATTATCGCTATGTCGCCGACCGGATCGACTTCGCACGGCAGAGCGACGTCATCATGGTCGCGACCTCCGGCGGGGCGGAGACGAGCAGGCTGGTCGACGCGGAAATGCTGGAGGCGCTTGGCCCCAAAGGCGTCATCGTCAATATCAGCCGGGGCAGCGTGATCGACGAGCACGCGCTGGTCGCGGCGCTGACGGACCGGCGCATCGCGGGCGCGGGACTGGACGTGTTCGCCAACGAACCGCATGTGCCAGCGGCGCTGTTCGCCATGGATCAGGTCGTGCTGCAACCCCATCAGGGCAGCGCCACGGTCGAAACGCGGCAGGCCATGGCCGATCTGGTGCTCGCCAATCTGGACGCCTGGGCTTCGGGGCGGCCCTTGGTGACGCCTGTCGCCTGACGCTTAGCTTGCAAGGGGTGCGGGTTTGGGTGGGAAGCGGCCTGCCTGCCCTCCCCCAAGGGAAAAGGAGGCGAATTTCCGCACTGGCAGATGCTTCCATCCGGCTCGAAATCGCTCTAAAGCCCCGGCCATGACACACCCTGCTCCCAAGGAATGGATTCTCGGCATTTCCGCTTATGTGCCGGGCAAGGCCATGTCCGATGACGGCCGCCCGCTCATCAAGCTGTCCGCCAATGAAAATCCGCTGGGGACAAGCGCAGCCGCGCATTCGGCGCTGGTTGCCGCTTCGGCGGATCTCGCCACCTATCCCGATCCCGCCGCGACGAAGCTGCGCGAGGCGATCGCGCGGGTGCATGGGCTGGACCCGGCGCGGGTCGTCTACGGCACCGGATCGGACGAGCTGCTGCATCTCGCCGCCAGCGGCTATGCCGGGCCGGGCGATGAGGTGCTCTATGTCCGATACGGCTTTGCGGTCTACGACATTGCGGCGCGGCGCGTGGGCGCGACGCCGGTGGTGGCGCCGGACGCCGACTATGCAACCGATGTGGATGCGCTGCTCGCCCATGTGACGGAGCGGACGAAGGTCGTTTTCCTCGCCAACCCCAATAATCCGACCGGCACCATGACCCCGCGCGCGGAAATCGCGCGCCTGCACGCCGGGCTGCGCCCCGACATATTGCTGGTGCTGGATCAGGCCTATGCCGAATATCTGGACGCGGATGAGGATGATGGCGGGCTGGAGCTGGCGAAAACCGCTCCCAATGTGCTCGTCACCCGGACTTTTTCCAAGATCCATGGCCTTGCCGCCGAGCGTATCGGCTGGGGCTATGCCAGCGCGGACGTAGTGGACATCCTCCACCGCATCCGGGGGCCGTTCAACGTCACCACCGCCGGACAGGCGGCGGCGGCGGCAGCCGTGCAGGATATGGCCTGGGTCGAAGCCAGCCGGGCGCACAACAGCCGCTGGCGCGCATGGCTGGCGGGCGAAGTCGCCGCCCTGTCCAACCACGGCCTGCGCGCCGTGCCGAGCAAGGCGAACTTCCTGCTCATCCTGTTCGATGGCAGGCTGAGCGCGCAGGCCGCGATGCAGGGGCTGATGGACGAAGGGTTCGCGACCCGCTGGCTCGCCGGGCAGGATCTGGCCAACGGCCTTCGCATCACCATCGGCACCGAAGAACAGGTCCGGGCGGTCGCCGCGAAGCTGCGCGCCATGGCGGAAGCGGCCTGATATGCTGCCTTTTTCGCGCGTCACCGTCATCGGCCTTGGCCTGATCGGTTCGTCGCTCGCGCGGGCGATCCGGCAATATATGCCGACCGTGCGCGTGACGGGGCATGACGCCGATCCGCAGGTGCGGGAAATCGCGCGCGCCATCGACCTGTGCGACGATGTTACCGACACAGCGGGCGCGGCGGTGACGGACGCCGATCTGGTGGTGCTGTGCGTGCCGGTCCGGGCGATGGGCGCGGCGGCGGCGGACTTTGCCGACGACCTGCCCGCCGACGCCATCGTCAGCGACGTGGGATCGTGCAAGGCCGATGTGCTGGCGCAGCTCAGCGCCGCGCTGCCGGGGCGCACGATCATTCCCGCGCATCCGGTCGCGGGGACGGAGAATAGCGGGCCGGAAGCGGGCTTCGCCACGCTGTTCCAGGGCCGCTGGTGCATCGTCACGCCGCCCGCCGACGCCGACCCAGCGGCGGTCGAGCGTGTTTCTGAGCTATGGCGGCGGATCGGCGCGGATGTGGAAACGATGGAGCCGGCGCATCACGATCTGGTGCTGGCGGTGACGAGCCATCTGCCGCATCTGATCGCTTACACCATCGTGGGCACGGCCAGCGATCTGGAGAATGTGACCCAGTCCGAAGTCATCAAATATTCAGCGGGCGGCTTTCGCGATTTCACCCGCATCGCGGCGTCCGATCCAACCATGTGGCGCGACGTGTTCCTCGCCAACAAGGATGCGGTGCTGGAAATGCTGCAACGCTTTTCGGAGGATTTGTCGGCGTTGCAGCGGGCGATCCGCTGGGACGATGGGGATGCGCTGTTCAACCTCTTCACCCGCACGCGCGCAATCCGCCGGTCGATCATCGAACAGGGGCAGGACGATCCCAAGCCCGATTTCGGGCGCGAGCACTAGGGTCGATCAGGCAATCGGTTGAGCGCATTGATCGCGGCGTGGACCCGTGCTTCGGCGTCCTTGCGGTCGAGGCCGGGGGGCACGATTTCCCCCACCTTGTAAGTGATCGTTCCCGCCCGCTTCAGAAAATGCCCGCGCGGCGACACGCGCCCGCTGTCCACCGCGATCGGCACCACCGGCAGGCGCAGCAACGCGTAAAGCCCGGCAAAACCGGCGCGCAGGGGCGGCGCTTCGCCATGAGGGACGCGCGTGCCTTCGGGGAAGAGACAGATCGGGCGCCCCTGCGTGTTCGCCTTCCTCGCAGCGGCGAGCAGGGCGCGCAGGGCGCTCGCTCCCGCGCTGCGCTCCACCGGCAGCAGGCCATAATCCCGCGCCAGCCCACCCCATAGCGGTATGTCGAGCAGTTCGCGCTTCGCCGCGATGGCGGGCCGGTGAAACAGGCACAGCAGGTCGATGGTCTCGAACATGGATTCATGCTTGATGATGTAGAGATATTGCCCGTGTGGCAATTCCCCCTCCACCCGCACCTTCTGCCCCAGCAGCCAGCGCGCGCAGCGGCGATGGAACCGGCCCCATCCTGTCGCGATAGGTTGAACCGCGCCCGGCGCCACCCAGTGCGCGGCCATCGCCGACAGCACGAACAGCAGCGATCCGCCATAAAAGACGATGAGGAAGGCAAGGGAACGCAGGGCGGTTATCATAGCGGAACCGTCAGATGCCGATCAGCGCCGCCGCGCGCCGCAGCAGATATTTATTATACTCCCGCGCCAGCATGGTGAGGCTGGGGCGGCTCGGCACCGCGTCATAGACAATGGTCACGCGCCCCGGCAACGCCTGCCGCAATTCCAGCGCAGAACGGCGCATGTGCCAGTCCGTCGTGATGAGCCGCACGGTGCGATAGTCGCGCCGTTCCAGCCAGCGCGCCGTTTCGATGGCGTTGGAGCGGGTATCAATGGCTTCGCGGCCCAAGGTGATGCAGCAGGTGAAGAGCTTTTCAGGCACTTTATATTCCGCCGCCAGTTCCACCGGACGGACGGAACGGTCCACGCCGGAAATCAGCATCCGCTTGGCCGCGCCCTCCTGCAACAGCACAAGGCCCCGGTCAATCCGCCCCGCTCCACCAGTCAGCACGACGATGGCGTCGGTCGGCCTGCCATCCAGCGGTTGCGGCAGGAAAATCGCGAACCAGGCGAAACCCAGCATCCAGGCCAGGATTGACACAGCGATGAGCCGCACGATCATAGCGCCCGCCCCAGCGCCCGCAGCACCGTCCAGCGCGCCGCCAGCATGGCCAGCAATATGCCGCCCACCGGCAGGGTCAGCAGCATGACCCAACTGCTCCACGGCAGATGCACGGCCCCCAGCAATTCCGATCCCGTCGCGATCAGCCGCGCGCCCAGCAGCAGGATGACACAGGCCGCGACGGCGAATCCCAGCAAGCTGCCCAGCATGGCGTCGAGCGCGATGCGGCGCTGGAACAGGCGGGCGATCTGCACGTCGGTCGCGCCCATCAGGTGCAGCACTTCGATGGTGCCGCGATGGCTGTCATGCGCGCCCCGCGCCGCGAGCACGACCACCGCGCCGGTCGCCAGCGCCATCAGCAGCACGATCCCGGCCGCGAGCCACCCCAGCGCGGACAACAGCCCCGCAAGCGGCAACAGGAATGCCGCATGCGGCTCCACTCGTATCTTGGGCGAGAGGCCCGACAACAGGCGGCGCAGGCGGTCCACCTTCGCATCCGCCTGCCCCGCCGTCAGCGTGACGTCGATCAATGCGGGAATGGGCAGGTCGCCGCTTGTGGCATCCTCGCCCAGCCAGGGGCGCAATTGATCCGACAGCGTGGCCGGGTCGACGGCTTCCACGCGCGCCACACCGTCGGCGCCGCGCAATGCCTGCGCCACACGCGCGCTCAGCCGGTCCCGCGCCTCCGCACCGGCTTCCACGATCTGCACCGTCGCCCGCCCGGCAAGGTCGGCGCTCATCGACCGGACAGCCGCGCCCAGCCCCAGCCCGGCGGCGGCGGCGAGCACGGTCAGGAACATCATGATCGCGATGATCCACGGCATCGGCCCGGCCACCCGGCCTTCGGGCAGCAGCCGATGGCGCGCGGCGGCAGCGGCGCGGCGGTCCCTCGTTCCGCTCATCCGCCATTGCCCTGCGACAGGGGTGGATAGCGCAGCGCGCCGGTGGGATCGGCCAGCCGCCCCTTGTCCAGCCGCATCATCTGGGCGCCCGCCACCTGCCCTATCAACGGCAGGTCATGGGTTGCGACGACGATGGTGGTGCCCAGGCGATTGAGCGCCTCGAACAGGGTCATGAGGCGGCTTGCCATGTCAGCGTCGACGTTTCCGGTCGGCTCGTCCGCCACCAATATTTCCGGCCGGGCGATGACGGCGCGGGCGATGGCGACGCGCTGCTGCTCCCCGCCCGAAAGGGTCGCGGGGCGCGCCTGTCCCCGGTCGCCCAGCCCCACCCAGTTCAGCATTTCGGAGACCGGCGCGTCGACCTCCGCCTCCTCCATGCCTGCGACGCGCAGGGGCAGGGCGATATTGTCATAGGCCGACAGATGCGGGACCAGCCGGAAATCCTGAAAGACCACGCCGATGCGGCGGCGGAAGCCGGGCAACCGCTTGCGGGGGAGCGTCACCACATCCTCCCCGAACAGGCGGATGACGCCGCGGCTGGGCCGCTGGGCCAGATAAAGAAGCTTGAGCAGCGACGTCTTGCCCGCGCCCGATGCGCCGGTCAGGAAATAGAAACCGCCGCCATGCAGCGAGAAGCTGACGTCGGACAACGTCTCGCTATCCAGCCCGTAACGCAGGCCGACATTTTCGAACTGGACGATGGCCGACATGATCGTAAAACCGGCGCTGACGCGCTCCCTTCTGCCCCTGATACGCAGCCATGGCACAGCGGGCGGGCTGCCGTAAAGCCCGCGCCGCGCAAGTCCGCGAGTCGCGTTCGTGCGCGCCCGCCGATTTTGACCGCTTGCGCGCGAGTCCAAGCCATGGCTATGAAGCGTAATGATCCTGGTGTGCCCCCAATGCGCGACGCGTTATATCGTGCCGGACAGCGCCGTCGGCCCGAACGGCCGCCAGGTTCGCTGCGCGGCCTGCAAGCATAGCTGGTTCCAGGAAGGCCCCGCCCTCCCGCCGCGTGAGGAAGCGCCTATCATCCCCGCGCCCGCGCCGCGCGAGGAGCCGGTCGCGGCACCGCCGCCTCCACCACCTCCTCCCCCGCCCGCCGCGGCTCCGTCACCGCCAGAGCCGGACATCGTCGAGGAACCGGCGCCGCCCGCTCCCGCCGCAGTCGCGCAGGCCGAGTCCGAAGACACAGACCCGCAAACCGATGCGCCCCCTTCCGCGCCCGCCTTTGCCGCGCCGGGAAGCCGTTTCGACAATATCTATGAAGGCGCGCCGGCAGCCGAAGCCGCCGACCAGAGCCAGTTCGAATCCGTCCCGCCTTTCAAGCCGCGCCGCAATCCGCTCAAGCTGGCGACCTATGCCGCCATCGCCTTCTGCCTGATCGTCGCCGCGGCGGGTGGCGCGCTCTATTATCTTGGCGCGCCAAGCTGGGCTGTCAGCCTGGGCCTGACCCCCGATGAAGGCGATCCCGACCTGCTCTTCTACCTCTCCAAGCCCGCCGAGCGGCGCAAGCTGCCCACGGGCGAGGAATATTTCGCCTTTGGCGCGCGCATCGTGAACAGCGGCAAGCAGGCGCTGCCCGTGCCGCCAGTGCTGGTGCAACTGCGCGACCGTCAGAACCGCCTCGTCTTCAGCTGGACGACCAAGGCGGACAAGACCCGCCTCAGGCCCGGCGAGGAAGCGTCGATCAACGAAAGCCGGATCGACATCCCCAAAAATGCGGAAAACCTGTCACTGACGTTCGTTCAGTAACGCTTGGCGTTCAGTAAAGGCGGGATCAGAATTCCACCTCGCGCAGGGCAGCATTGTTGGGGCGGGTAAACATCCTCCCCCGCTCCGCCCAGACGATGATCACCAGCGCCACGCACCCGAAGCAGACCATCCCCAGCGCCAGCGGCAGCACCGTGCCGTCAAAGGCATGACCGACCAGACTGCCCAGCGAAGCCGACACCGCCGTCGTCAGAAAGGACTGGAAGGAGGACGCAATGCCCGCCCCCCGCGAAAATGGCTCCATCGAAATCGAACTGAAATTGGAAGCGGTGAAGGCGACGGTGAGCATCGTCAGCGATTGCAGCACCAGAAAGGAGCCCAGGCTTTCCCAGCCCGCCTGGATGACGCCCACATGCGTGCCGCCGATCAGAATGAACGCGATCAGCGCGCCCTGGCTGAGCCGCCGCGCCCCGAAACGCGACACCAGCTGACTGTTGATCAGGCTGCCGACCCCCATGCTGCCCGCCATCACGGCAAAGGCGATCGGAAAGATGGCGCGTGCATCGAATATGTCGAACATGATCTGCTGCACCGACAGGATGAACCCGATAAGGCCGCTCATGGCCACGCCGCTCGCCAGCATATAGCCGATCGAACTGCGATGGGTGATGACCCCGCCGACACGGCGAACAATGCCGCTGACGCTGATGCTGATCCGGTTTTCGGGCCTGAGCGTTTCGGGCAACCGCAACAGCATCCACAGCAGCATCATCGTCGCCAGCAACGCCAGCGTCCAGAATATCCACCGCCATGGCGCAAACCACAGGATCACCTGTCCCATGCTGGGCGCCATGACCGGGACCAGAATGAAGACGGCGAAGATCAGGGACATGACCCGCGCCATGGCATCGCCGCGAAATCGATCGCGGATGATGCCGATGGTGATGACCCGGCTCGCCCCGGCAAAGAAGCCCGCGCAGGTCCGCGCGACCAACATCATGGCGAAGCTGTGCGCGCCCGCGCAGGCGATCGAAGACAGGATGAACAGCACCATGGCGCTGCCCAGCACCCGTTTGCGCCCATAGCGGTCCGACAGGATTCCGAACAGCAGCGACCCTATGCCGAGCCCCATGAAATACATGCTGATAATAAGCTGACGGTCATTGGGGCGCGGAATGCCAAGATCCCGCCCAATATCGGGCAAGGCCGGGAGCATCGGGTCGATCGACAAGGCATTCATGGCCATCAGGCCGGCACACAGCAGCACGAACTCGCGGAAATGCATGTCCCTGGGGGGCACGGCCGCGGTTTCGGAAGGGGTCTTGGTCATGGGGTGGCTATGCGGACAATCGATGCACCGCGCCACCATTATCTGCCCCCTGCGGATGTCGCGTTAACCGTGAAACCGTCCGGCAGGACTGGGCGATAAAAGTGAAAGCTCCAAAAGGCGTTAACCATTTTTTATCGCCTGGCGGTCCAACCTGTTCCTCGTTGCAAACCGTGAGGTCAAATCCTTGAAGGGGGAGGTCGGTTATGGCGAATAGTAGCAGGAGCGCGCAGTTCCTTATGGAAAGCCGTCTGGCGGATGCGGCGCGCGGAACGGCGGAAGACTGTTTCGAACTGGGCGTGGCCTATAGCTGCGGCACGGGGGGGATGCCCATCGATCTGGTCGAAGCGCATAAATGGTTTAATCTCGCCGCGCTCAAGGGCAGTGACGAAGGGCAGACGATGCGCGCGGAAATCGCCGAGGAAATGACCGCGCGCGAAATCGCCCAGGCCCAGCGTCAGGCGCGCGCCTGGATCGCTTCGACCCAGCTGCGCGCCGCCTGATCGGATTCAGCAATCCGCTTTCCTGAACGGCGTCCGTTCGTTCAGCCATTCCCGGTCGCGCTGCACGTCGCGGCGTTCGGCGGCCAGAAAGTCCGCCACGGCACGGCGAAAGCCGGGGTTCGGGATGAAATGCGCGGACCATGTCGGCTGCGGCGCATAGCCCCGCGCCAGCTTGTGTCCGCCTTGCGCGCCTGCTTCCACGCGGGCAAGGCCGCGCGCGATGGCCGCGTCTATCGCCTGATAATAGCATAGCTCGAAATGCAGGTGCGGCACGTCCTGCGTGCAACCCCAATAACGCCCGTAAAGCGCATCCGCGCCGATCAGGTTGAGCGCCCCGGCAATCGGTCGCCCGTCGCGCAGCGCCAGGATCAGCAGCACCCGGTCCGCCATCCGCTCCCCCAGCAGGGAGAAGAAGGCGCGGGTCAGGTAAGGGCGCCCCCATTTGCGCGCTCCGGTATCCTGATAGAAGTCCCAGAATATGTCCCAATGCGCCTCGCTGATCCGGTCGCCGGTCAGGTGGACGATGTCCAGCCCCTGCACCGCGCGTTCGCGTTCCTTGCGGATATTCTTGCGCTTGGCGCTGGACAGGCTGGCGAGGAAATCGGCGAAATCGCGATAATCCTGGTTGGTCCAGTGGAACTGGCTGTCCTCCCGGATCAGCCAACCTGCAGCCTCGAACAGCGGCACCTGCTCCGGCGCGATAAAGGTCGCATGGGCCGACGAAAGCCCGTTACGCTCCACCAGCGTTTCGATCCCGGCGATCAGCGCGGGCGCCTGCGCTTCCTCGCGCAGCAACAGGCGCGGCCCCGGCACGGGGGAAAAGGGCGATGCGATCTGGAGCTTGGGATAATAATCCCCGCCCGCCCTTTGCCATGCCTCGGCCCAGCCATGGTCGAACACATATTCGCCCTGGCTGTGCGCCTTGGCATAGACTGGCGCGGCGGCGGCAATGCGCCCATCCGCCCCGTCTATCACGAGCGGCAGCGCCTGCCAGCCCGTGCCCGGCCCGACGCTGCCCGATTCCTCCAGCGCGGTCAGGAAATCCCAGCTTATGAAGGGATTGGCGGTCCCCGCGCAGGCGTCCCATTCCGCGCGGGGCAGGGCTGCCACGCCTTCGGCCACGCGTGCGACCACCTCAGTCATCGGCGCGCTCGAAAATGATCTGGTCGGCATGGGCAGCGGCGCGGGCGCGATCCGCCGCGCCGCGAACGGTCCATGTCAGCACGGGCAATCCCTTTCGGCGGCAATATGCGGCAAAGGGCGATGGCAGGTCACGAATATCACAGGCGATAAAATCGGGATGGCCAAGCGCCAGCGCAAGGGCCCGTTCGATCCGGCCGCGCAGATTCGGCTTGTCCTGCTGCGTCACCACCATGCCACGCACGATGTCCGGCGCGTGCCGTGCGAACCAGCGCACCGCCAGCGGGTTGAAGGACATGACCGCCGCCGTCGACGCCGCCTGCCGGGCAAGCGCCACAGCCACCGCCGCGCAAAGCGGCGCGACTTCGCGCCATCGGTCGACCTTGATCTCGATAAGCAGCGGCGTGCCGCCCGCGCAGCGCGCCAGCAGCGCGGAGAGGCGCGGCACCCCGCCTCCGTCGGACAGCTTCATGCCTTCCAGCGCCGCCGCATCCTGTTCGGCGACCCGACCCGCCGCCGCCGTCATCCGCTCCAGCATCGCGTCATGAAAGACGACCGGCACGCCATCCCGGCTCAACCGCACATCGCATTCGATGCCGAAACCGGCGGTGATGGCGGCGTCGAATGCGGCCATGCCGTTTTCGCTGATTCCCGCGCCGTGCAGCCCGCGATGGGCGAAGGGGCGCTCGGTCAGGAAAGCCAGACGCTCAGGCCGCGGGCCGGACAAGGACGATCGCATCGATCTCGACCGCTGAATTGAGCGGCAGCACCGGCACGCCCACGGCGCTGCGCGCATGGCGGCCCGCATCGCCAAAGACATCGACCATCAGTTCCGACGCGCCATTGGCGACCTTGGGCTGGTCGCTGAAGTCCGGCGCGCTGCTGATAAAGACCCCCAACTTCACGATCCGTTCCACCCGGTCGAGGCTCCCCAGCGCCGCCTTCATCTGCGCCAGCAGATTGAGCCCGCAGGCCCGCGCCGCGCGGACGCCATAGTCGAGGTTGACGGTATCGCCGAGCCGCCCGGTCATGAGCTGCCCGTCGGCCAGCGCGATCTGCCCGGAAATATGCAGCAGGCCATTGACCTCGACAGCAGGCACATAGGCGGCGACCGGCGCGGCGGCCGGAGGCAGGACGATGCCCAGTTCGCTGAGGCGGGCTTCAATGCTCATCACTTGGCTCCATCGCTAAGGGGAATATCATGCGGGGCCGGGCCCTCGGCAAGGCGCGCGGCGATCCATGTTTCGGCCTGCGCCCAATCGTCGATCCGGGCGTGGGCCATATCGGCGGGCGGAATCTTGCCCTTCAGTTCCGGCTCGCCCACCATATGCAGCCGCCACACGCCCGGCGCATGTTCGGCGACCGAAGCGTGATGTTCGGCGATATCGTCGATGAACAGCGCCACGGAAGGATTGCGATCCGCGATGATGCGCGCCAGCGGCGGCCCCTTGGGACCATGGTTGCAAAAGACCGGAGCGTGAAGCCCGTGCCCCGCAAGCTGATCCACTCGCCCCTGCCGGTGCCGTTCGTCGATATTGGTGAGGACGACGATGTCGGCGACGGCGGACAGGCGGGCCAGGGCCTCCATCGCGCCGTCGATCGGCTTTTGCCGGCCCATTTCATCGTCGAAAAAGGCGGTCAGCATCGTCCAGACAACCTCCCGCGTCACCGGCTCGTCGCTTTCCTTGTGGCGCAGCGCGTCCGCGAATTTCAATCGGTCGAAATCGAAATGCAGGTCATGCGCCTCGTCCGCCCACTCCCGGAAAGGGACGAGCATGTGCAGCAGCACCTCATCGCAATCGGTGATGATGAGGGGACGAGTCATCGGCTGAGTTCCTCCTTCGCGGCGATCAGCGCCTCGGGTGTCGTTTCAACGGCCTGCGCGCAGGCGATCAGGTCCGGCTCATGATCGGCCAGAAAACCCAGCACCGCGCCCAGAACCCCCGGATCGCCGATCCCGGCGCGCAGGGCATCGGCGTCCAGCCCCGTCAGCGCCAGCAGCCGGTCGGCCCTCCGCTCATCCCCCACGGTCCAGGCGAGCGCCATCAGCGCCAGCGTGGCCGCATCCGCGCCATCCTTCCTGCTATTGTGGGTATCGGCTCGCATGACGGTTTCTCTACGCGCCTTTCAGGGCTATGACGTTTTTCATAAGGCCTTTTTTGAAAACGCGGGTGACTGGTGGCAAAGCGCGTGCTCGTTGTCGAGGACAACGAACTCAATCTCAAACTTTTTTGCGACCTGTTGCGCGCGCACGGGCATGAAGTGCTGCCCCTGCGCGACGGGCGCGACGTGCTGCGGCAGGCGCGGGATTTCCGGCCGGACCTGTGCATCATGGACATCCATCTGCCCCATGTCAGCGGCGTCGACCTCATCATCTCGCTAAAGGCGGATGAAGGATTGTCAGCCGTGCCGATCATGGCCGTCACCGCCTATGCCGGAAAGGGCGATGAGGACCGCATCCGCGCCGCTGGAGCGGAAGCCTATGTCTCCAAGCCCATTTCCGTGCTGCGCTTCGTGGAGCAGGTGAACGCGCTGCTGTAACCGGCCCATCCCGTCCGTCGCATAATTGTCATGGGACGGTCACGCCCCTGACCCTGTCCCGAAGCGTCCCTGTCATCCCTGTCTGCCACCCCGCCGCATCAAGGGACGCGGCGCTGGGCCGACGGCCTGGAACAACACAGGGGTATATCCATGTCTCATCTGACTGACGAGGCGCGCGCGCCTTATCGCGACGCGCAGCCGCGCATCACCGGCGGCGAAAACAGCCTGGAAACCATCGTCGCCGCCAATCCGGGCCGCCGCACCATCCTGAAGAACGGCCTTCTGGGCCTGTCGATCCTGCCGATGCTGGGCACGCTGGCCGCCTGCGATGATGACGACGACGATGCCGGCCCCACGCCGACCCCCACGCCCACGCCCACGCCGACCCCCACGCCCAGCTATGACGTGGCCTTCGCGCCGGTCGCGGCGAACATGGACGACACGGTCACCGTCCCCAATGGCTACACCGTCGACGTGCTGCTGAAGGCAGGCGATTCGATCGAAGCGGGCACGGCCTATTCGGGCAGCTATCCGACGCCAGCCGACGCTGAAAAATGGTGCGGCGGCAATCATGACGGCATGGAATATTTCGAACTGTCGGGCGTCGATCCCAACACGGGCGGCCTGCTGGCGCTCAATTTCGAGCTTCCCGACTATAATATCCTGATGTCCGGCGCCTACGACGCGGCGACCGCGAGCGCCGACCAGAAAAAGCTGGCGCTGTCCGCCGTCGGCATCGGCGTGGTCGAAATCGCCAAGGGATCGGACGGCAAATGGGCGGTCAAGGCCGATTCCCGCCATAACAAGCGTTATACCGGCAAC
The DNA here is from genome assembly GCF_001456115.1 of Sphingobium baderi. Lineage (NCBI taxonomy): Bacteria > Pseudomonadati > Pseudomonadota > Alphaproteobacteria > Sphingomonadales > Sphingobiaceae > Sphingobium > Sphingobium wenxiniae. The sequence goes on from NZ_CP013264.1 coordinate 583,806, forward strand.
AGCAGCTATCGCGCGGGCGGTCCGGCCGCAGGCCTGTTGTCGGGCACGATCAAGGGGATGCTCAACAACTGTTCCTCGGGCCGCACGCCCTGGAACACCTACCTCACCTGCGAGGAAACGACGGACAATTATCTCGATCCGACGCAGCCGGAGGAAAATTACGGCTGGGTGGTCGAAATCGACCCGTTCCAGGAACTCGCGCCGCCGACCAAGCGCACCGCGCTCGGCCGCTTCAACCACGAAAATGTCGCCCACATGACGAATGACGACCGCCGCGTCGCTTTCTACATGGGCGACGATTCGACGCCGGGCTGCATCTACAAGTTCGTGTGCGACCGCGCCTACAGCGCCGACAATCGCGGGGCGAACACCGGGATGCTGGACTATGGCACGCTCTATGTCGCGCGCTTCAACGCGGACGGCAGCGGCGAATGGCGCGAACTGACCCAGGGGCGCAACGGCCTGACGGTCGGCGCTTCCGATCCGGGCAATGTCAGCCAGAGCACCACGCCGCCCGCGCCCGCGCCGGTCGATTTCCGCAACCAGGCCGAAGTGCTGGTCAACTGCCAGAGCGCCGCGCGCGTGGCTGGCGGCACCGTCATGGATCGCCCGGAATGGATCACGGTCGCGCCCGACAACAGCGCCATCTTCGTGACGCTCACCAACAATAGCGGCCGTCAATCGACCGTTCCCGCCGATCCGCGCGTCCGCAACCTCCACGGCCATATCGTCAAGTTCAAGGAAGCCGGCGATTCGCCGCTGGCCACCGATTTCAGCTGGGAAATCTTCCTGCTGGCGGGCGATCCGGCGCTGGCGTCGGGCGGCGACAATCTGGTGGGCGACATCGAAGGCGACACCTTCTCCAGCCCTGACGGCATCCGCATCGACCCGCAGGGCCGCCTGTGGGTGCAGACCGACCATAGCATCCCCGGCAATTCCGGCGTCACCGGCAAGAGCATCGAGGATGTGTTCGGCCACAATGCGATGTTCTACATCGACCAGGACAGCAAGGAATCGAAGCGCTTCCTGGTTGGCCCGACCGGCTGCGAGATCACCGGCCTTGCCTATACGCCGGACCTCAAGACCTTCTTCGTCAACATCCAGCATCCGACCGGCGACTGGCCGGTATCGGGTCAGGAACCGCGATCATCCACCATCGTCGTGCGTCGCAGCGACGACAAGCCCGTCGGCGCCTGACGGCTCGGGGGGATGGCTTTGCCCGTCCCCCTTCCTTCTTATCGCGCAGCCAACAAGGAAAGGCCCGTTCCCTGATGGGACGGGCCTTTTCGTTCGGGGCGCAGGGCCCGGAACCTCAATCCTGCGACCGGGACGGCACTACGCCGTCCACCGGATCACTTGATCTTGGCTTCCTTGAATTCGACATGCTTCCGCACGACCGGATCATATTTGCGGAAGCTCAGCTTCTCGGTCTGGGTGCGCGGGTTCTTCTTGGTGACGTAGAAGAATCCGGTGTCAGCCGAGCTGACGAGGCGGATCTTGACAGTTGCTGGCTTGGCCATGGCCCTAAAGTCCTGTGAATCTCGTGAAAAAGAAAAGCGGCCCCATGGGACCGCCCCGTTTCAGTGGCGGCCCATGCGGCAGATTCGGCGGCCTGTCAAGGGAAAGACCGATGGCCGCCTTCACGAAACCGTTGCGCCCGACCCATTTTTCCGCGCGCCGCCGCTCGAAAATCCAGCCCGCGCTCCCCATGTGGGAAGCATGTCGATCCGCGACCATGCCGCTTTACGCGCCGTTAACCAGAACAGGCGCAGGATGATCTTCGGAGCGACAGGACAGGGGAGTCTTCTCCATGCGACATGATCCGATGCAAACCATACTTTCCGATCTGCTGGGGCGGGTCGACGGTCTGGCGGGGCAACGTGGCCACCTATCCGTGCCGCGCATTCACGATGAGGTGGATCATATCCGCCACATCGCCCGCGCCTTCCATATCGATACGGTGGAAGGGTTGGCCGCGACACTGGAATCGGCGCTGTCGCTGCATGGACTGGGGCCTGTGGTGCTGTCCTATCTCGATTTCCTGCGTGACGCGATTGCGGCGGAAATGCCGTCGCTTCCGCCGCATCTGACGGTCGCGCCCGCGTCCGCGTCGCCGCTGCGCGCCTGAACGAAGGGGTTCGACGCCGCCGATGGACGCCCTGCTGATCGCGCTGCTCGGCTGCCTGATCGGCGAGATCGGCGACAAGAGCCAGCTTCTGGCGCTGGCGCTCGCCACGCGCTTCAACCGCAATGGCGCCGTGATCGCAGGGATAGTCGTCGCGGCCATCGCCAATGCCGCCATTTCCGCGACCGCGGGCGCCTATATCGGCCCGATGCTGGGTTCCGATGCCCGGCTGCTGTTCCTTGCACTGTCGTTGCTGTTCCTCGGACTGGGGCTGTTCTGGCCGGTGAAGGCGCCCGATCCGCTCGACGGGTGGAAGATCGGCGCATTCCTCACCACTACGCTCGGCCTTTTCATCCTGGGCTTTGGCGACGGACCGCAATTCCTGATCCTGGGCCTTGCCACCCGCACCGCCGACCCGGCGCTCGCCGCCATCGGGGGGGCCATCGGAATCATCGCGGCCTGCGTCCCGGTCGTCCTGCTGCGCGATCTGCTTCTGGCCGCCCTGCCGATACGCGCCATCCGCCTGTGCGGCGGAGGGGTGCTTTTGCTGGCCGGCGCGATCACCGCCCTCTCCGCGCTGGCGCTGCTCTGATCGAATGTTTCCATCAGCGTGAATGATAATTTCAAAGCCCTTCCGGGGCACTTTTATGGCACCTTCGGCACGCTGGATCATTATAAGGGCGAAATCATTCGCCAACAGGAGAAACAGGCATGACTGCTTCCAACCTCAAAACCCCGACCGACCTCAAGAGCAACGCGACCAAGTCGGTGGCGGAGGCTTTGAACGGCGTGCTCGCGGACAGCTATGCGCTCTATTTCAAGACCAAGAATTTCCACTGGCATGTGTCCGGTCCGCATTTCCGCGACTATCACCTGATGTTCGACGATCAGGCGGCGCAGATCCTCGCCACCACGGACCTCATCGCGGAGCGCGTTCGCAAGACGGGCAACACCACGCTGCGGTCGATCGGCGATATTTCGCGCCACCAGACGCTCAAGGACAATGACGCCGATTTCGTCAATCCCACCGACATGCTGAAGGAACTGCGCGAGGATAATCTGAAGCTGGTCGAAGCGCTCCGCGCCGCCAAGGAAGCCGCCACGCAAGCGGGCGACAACGCCACCGAAGGCATTGTCGACGACTGGACCGACCAGGCCGAGGAACGCGCCTGGTTCCTGTTCGAGGCCAGCCGCAACGCCTGAACCGCGACCAATGGAAACGGAAATGCCCTCCGACTCGGTCGGGGGGCATTTTCTTTTGGCGGTGATAGCGTTTGCCAACCTGTATGCGGAATGGCGGGTTTAGGTGGGGAGCGGACTGTCTGCTATTCCCATCTCCGTTCGCCCTGAACGAAGGTGGGTTGTCCGCAAACGGTCGCTCCCCCCTTATTCCTCCCCAATCACCTCGACCTTCAAAATCCTGAGCGAACCAGCCTTGCCGCCGAAATCGACGCTTTCGCCCTTTTCCGCTTCCATCATCGCGCGGGCGAGCGGCGCGGAAAAGGCGATGCGTCCTTCCGCCGGCTCGGCCTCGTCGTCGCCGACGATCAGGACGGTCTTGTCCTGCTTGCCCTGCCGATAGGTGACGCGCGTGCCGAAGGCGACCGCATCGCCCTCCGCCGCCGGCTGCACCTGCGCGCTCGCCAGCCGGGTGCGCCAATAGCGCAGTTCGCGCTTGAGCTTCTTCGCATCCTCCTCGGCCATGCCCTCGGTGGAAACCGCTTCCAGCGCCTCCACCTTCTCCCGCGTCAGCCGCAGGCCTCGCGCCGTCACCCAATTGGGGCCGGCCGGAATGGGAATCTCGAAAGTCGGTTCCAGATGCTCCTCATCGCTTTCGCGGCGAAAGGCGACGCTCATGACACTCTCCTTTTCAGGGCCGTCCGCACCGGGAAATCCGGGTCCGGGCCTTTCCAGGGGAGAGAGCCGGACCTTGCCCGGCACAGCAGCCGGTTAATCTTCGTCGAACAGACCCGCGAGCTGTTCCACCATCGTCCCGCCAAGCTGTTCGGCGTCCATGATGGTGACGGCGCGGCGATAATAGCGCGTCACGTCATGGCCGATGCCGATGGCGACCAACTGCACCGGCGATCGGTTTTCGATCCATTCGATCACCTGCCGCAAATGCCGCTCCAAATAGGTGCCGCTATTGACCGACAGGGTGCTGTCATCGACCGGCGCGCCGTCGGAGATCACCATCAGGATGCGGCGTTCCTCATTCCGCGCGATCAGCCGGTTATGCGCCCAGAGCAGCGCCTCCCCGTCGATATTTTCCTTCAAAAGGCCCTCGCGCATCATCAGGCCCAGATTCTTGCGCGCCCGCCGCCACGGTTCGTCGGCCTTCTTGTAGACGATATGCCGCAGGTCGTTGAGACGTCCCGGCATTGGCGGACGCCCTGCCGCCAGCCAGTCCTCCCGGCTCTGCCCGCCCTTCCACGCGCGCGTGGTGAAGCCCAATATCTCCGTCTTGACGCCGCAGCGTTCCAGCGTGCGCGCCATGATGTCGGCGCTGATCGCCGCGATGCTGATCGGCCGCCCGCGCATGGAGCCGCTATTGTCGATCAGCAGCGTCACCACCGTATCACGGAATTCGGTGTCCCGCTCGATCTTGTAGGAAAGCGAGCGCGTGGGATCGATCACGATCCGCGCCAGCCGCGCCGCGTCGAGCAGCCCTTCCTCCTGATCGAAATCCCACGACCGCGACTGCTGCGCCATCAGCCGTCGTTGGAGGCGATTGGCGAGCTTCGTCACCGCGCCCTGCAAGCTCACCAACTGCTGGTCGAGGAAGCCGCGCAACCGCAGCAGTTCATCCTCATCGCACAGGTCTTCGGCCGTCACCACTTCGTCATGCAGCAGCGTATAGGCCTTGTAATCGAAGCCCGGCGGCAAGTCGCCCATCGGCCGGTTCGGACGCACGGGCATCATGCCCTCATCGCCCATCTCGTCCCCGCCATCCTCGCTGTCGGCGTCGAACTCCTCGCTATAGTCGGCGTCGCCGTCCTCGCTCTCGCCGCCCTGCTCCTCGGCCCGCGCCTGCGCGTTCATGTCGCTGTCACCGGCCTGATCCTCGCCGGAATCGCCTTCTTCCTGCTGCTCTTCCTCCTCGCCCTCCTGCTCGGACTCGTCCTCGTCCGTTTCGGGCGGCGTATCGGCATCGACAAGCTGGAGATGCTCCAGCATCGCGGCGGTCAGTTTCTGGAAAGCGCGCTGATCGTCGATGGCGAGCGACAGCGCATCCAGGTCGGCCCCTGCCTTGTCCTCGATCCACTGATCCACCTTGGCAAGGCCGTCAGTGACATCCCTGGGCACCGCCTGCCCCGTCAGCCGCTCGCGCACCTTGAGCGCCAGCGCGGTGGACAGCGGCACTTCGTCCGCCGAACGCGCCCGCCGGATCGGATCGGACTTCAGCCGCATGTCGAGCGCGTGGTTGAGGTTGTCGCGCACCCCCTCCATCGCCCGCGAACCGATGGCTTCCACTCGCGCCTGCTCGACCGCGTCATAGACCGCGCGCGCCACTGCGTCCGCCGGGGCCGACGCATTGTGCATCCGCGCATTATGATGCCGCAGCTTCAGCGCATTGGCGTCCGCGAAACCGCGCGCCAGCGCCACCTGATCGGCGGCCAGCGCGCGTCCGGGCGTCGGCACCTTGATCGCCTTGCCCGCCATATGCGGCGCGTCGGCGGTAAAGCCCACCTCCACCTCCGCATCGCGCGCAAGGGAGCGCGCCGCGCCGGACAGCACATCCTTGAAAGCGTCGAGGGCGGAACGCTCGGTCATCGGCCTTCCGGATCGCTCACGCGCGGCACGGCGATCGTCTCGATTTCCGTCCGCACCTCGCTCATCAGCTTGTGGACAGGACATTTGGCCGCCACCGCGATCAGCCTGCCATGCTGCTCGTCGGTCAGCGGCCCGCTGACGGCGATGCGGGTAGTGAGGTGATAGACGCCCTGCCGCTCCCGGCTATTGTCGCGCACGACGCCCACATGGATGCCTTCCACCGGGATGCCGTTGCGCTGGGCATACCAGAGCATCGTCATCGCCTTGCACGCGCCCAGCGCGGAATCGTAGAGGTCATGCGGATCGGGGCCTTCATCATGGCCATCCGGCGCGCTCATGTCCGCGATCAGTTCATGGCCGCGAATGCTGATGCGATGCGCGGTGCCATCGGGCGCAATCCGTTCAACGACGATCATGACCTATGCTCCTGCCGGCGGGACGTTCAGGCGGCCCGGTGCGCCACGCTTTCAGGCAAGTCCTTGCCAAACACGCGCTGATAATATTCCGCCACCAGCGGCCGTTCCGCCTCATCGCATTTGTTGAGGAAGGAGAGGCGGAAGGCGAAGCCCACATCCTTGAAGATCAGCGCATTCTGCGCCCAGCTGATGACGGTGCGCGGGGACATGACGGTCGAAATGTCTCCGTTGATGAAGCCCTGACGGGTGAGTTCCGCCACCTTGATCATGCTCTCGACTTCCTTGCGGCCGCCTTCATGGTCATATTCGCCCGACTTGGCGAGCACCACCTGCGCTTCGGTCGCGGCGGGCAGGTAATTGAGCGCGACCACGACGTTCCAGCGATCCATCTGTCCCTGATTGATCTGCTGCGTGCCGTGATAAAGGCCGGTCGTGTCGCCCAGGCCGACCGTATTGGCGGTCGCGAACAGGCGGAACCAGGGGTTCGGGCGGATGACCCGGTTCTGGTCCAGCAGCGTCATCTTGCCGTCGGTTTCCAGCACGCGCTGGATCACGAACATCACGTCCGGGCGGCCCGCATCATATTCGTCGAACACCAGCGCGACCGGCCGCTGCAGCGCCCAGGGGAGCAATCCTTCGCGAAACTCCGTCACCTGCTGCCCGTCCTTGAGCACGATGGCGTCGCGGCCCACCAGGTCGATGCGGCTGATATGCGCGTCCAGGTTGATGCGGATGCATGGCCAGTTGAGCCGCGCGGCCACCTGCTCGATATGGCTCGACTTGCCGGTGCCGTGATAGCCCTGCACCATCACGCGGCGGTTGAACGCGAAGCCCGCCAGGATCGCCAGCGTCGTGTCCGGATCGAACACATAAGCGGGGTCAAGGTCCGGCACGCGCTCGTCAGCCTGCGAAAAGGCCGGGATCTTCATGTCGACATCGACGCCGAAGACGTCGCGCGCATCCACTTCCCGATCGGGCGCTTCCATCAGCGTCTCGTCGCGGGTGTCGGGCTGGACGTTGGAAATGTCGGTCATCTTCATGTCTCTTCGGTCAAACGAGTCTGCCAAGCCCTAGACCATAGGCCAAGCGCATGTCGAGGGAGGCTAGGGAATAAGCTGTCTACAGAGGGCGGCTTGCGATGGAACAGGGCCGGACCGATGCAATTGGCTTTGCCGGGCGGCTCTGGCGCCTCATGCAAAGGCCGGTGCTTTCCGGAGCAGGCCATAGGCTTCGATCACGGACTGCAAGGCGCTCTCATGACTGCGATCGCCGCCATTATGGTCGGGATGATAGCGCCGCACCAGCTCGGTATAGCGCGCCCGCAACGCCTTGCGATCCGCATCGACGGGCAGGCCCATGACCTCCAGCGCCCGCCGGTCCTCCTTCGACAGGAACCTGCCGTCGGCCCGCGCCGCATTGGCCCGCTCCGCCTGCGCCCTGCGCTCGCGAAACTTCGCGCCGATGGCGTCCAGCGGGTCGGCGAAATCGGCCCAGCGCGGCGGCGGGCTGGCGGCGTTGGAGGAAAAGGCCCGCGTCTCCCGTTCCCACCCCGCATGGGGGCGCTGGGCGGCGGCGATCTCGTCCGCGCTCATGCCGGTGAAGAAATTATAGCCCTGATTGAACTGCCGCACATGCTCCAGGCACAACCAGCGCCAGCGCGGCCCTTCATGGCCGGACGCGCTTCCTTCCAGCGGCGGCGCGCGGAATTCCCCCGGCTCCTCGCATCCGTCGACCGCGCAGGGGCGGTTGCCTTCCACACGGCCATGGAAGCGGTTGAAACGGCGGGTCGAAAAGGGATCGCTAGCCAAGACTGTCCTGATGCAAGTTCACGCAAAGGGCCTATATAGGAAAAATGACTGACCAAGCCAAAGGCCCAGTGGCCACGGAAATCGAATCCCGCCTGCGCGCTGCCCTGTCGCCCGAACATCTCGCCGTCATCGACGACAGCGAAACGCATCGGGGCCATGCCGGGCATGACGGATCGGGCGAAAGCCATTTCACGGTGGAAGTGGTGTCGGACCGCTTCATCGGCCAGAACCGGGTGGCGCGCCAGCGGCTCGTCAACGCCGCGCTGGCCGACCTGCTGCGCGACAAGATTCACGCCCTGGCGATTCGGGCCAGGGCGCCGGGCGAATAGGGCAGTTAAGGGGAAGAATGGACCATGCGGGAAGACCTCATCATCCAAACGATCACGCCGACCAGCCATAATCTGGGCGATTTCCGCGTCCACCGCGCCCTTCCCGCGAAGGAGCGCACCATGGTCGGCCCATTCATCTTCTTCGATCAGGCAGGCCCGGCGCAGATCGGGCCGGGACAGGGCGTGGACGTGCGGCCCCATCCGCACATCAATCTCGCCACCGTCACCTACATGTATGAAGGCGCGTTCCTGCACCGCGATTCCCTCGGCACCGAGCAGCTGATCGAGCCGGGCGCGGTCAACCTGATGACGGCGGGCAGGGGCATCGTCCATTCGGAGCGCTCGCCGGACACGGATCGCGCCCGCGCCTCCAAGCTGTCGGCAATCCAGACATGGCTTGCGCTTCCCGACCGAAACGAGGAAATGGACCCCGCCTTCGAGCATGTGGCGGAAGACCGCCTGCCCCTCATCGACAGCGGCTCCGCCCGCGCCCGCGTCATCATGGGAACGCTCTGGGGCCAGAGCGCGCCGGTCACCACCTATGCCGACACCATCTACGCCGACATCCAGCTATCCCCCGGCGGCAGCGTGCCCATCGACCCGTCGGCGGACGAACGGGCGATCTATGTCTCCGGCGGCGACGCGGCGCTCGATGGCCTGTTGCTTCAGCCGCAGACGCTCTATGTGCTGCGCCCCGGCGTCAGCGCCACGTTGATGAGCGTCGATGGCGGCCGCGTCGTGCTGTGCGGCGGCGAGGCTTTCACCTCGCCACGCCATGTCTGGTGGAACTTCGTTTCCTCCACCACCGACCGCCTGATGCAGGCGCGCGAGGATTGGGAAGCGATGCGCTTTCCCCTGATCCCCGGCGACGATCAGGAATTTATCCCGATCCCGCAGGGCCGTCCCAAGACAGTCAGCTATCCGTAAAGATCGGGGCCCGGCCACATAAGGCGACGAAAAGGGACGGGCGATCCCGATCCCTTCTTGGTTCGTTCATCGCCCCTCGACCCGGCGGCCTACCAGCGCCGCCGCAGCTGGACGCCCGTGCGCCGCTGGCGCAATCGCCTGTCTCTCTCTTCGGCAGAGATAGCGGGGGTATCGGCGGGCAGTTGCGCCCTCAACCCGTCCAGCGGCACTTGTCTCAGGCTCGGTTCGGGACCGCTCGATGCCTCGGTCCAGCGCAGCATGATCGCGCCCTCGCTCCATCCGCCCGGATCGAGCCAGTTGGGGACACCCGGATCTTCCAGCGCGATCACCGCACGGAACCTGCCGTCGCTGTCGATCTCGGCCTGGCCGCCGTTCAGGCTCGACTGCCGGTTCATCCAGTCGGTCGTGTTCCACAGCAGGTCGCCAAGCTGCACATTCCAGTAGCGTACCCGTTCGGGCAGCTCCGTTTCCAGGATCAGCGCATGGCCCGGCTCGATTCGGAACAACCCCTGATAATAATGCTGCCCCGTTACGCCGCCCCGCCCCGCCCAATCGTCATGTTCGAAGCGATTCCACAGATTCTTGGCGGCCTGATCCTTGATGACGTTGATCCACAGCCCGGCATAGCGTTTGGGATAGCCCGCGAGCGCCGTCAGCCTCTGGGCAATTTCGGCGGCTGTCCGGCGGCGTGGCCTGATCGGCCTGTCGAGCCGTTCGATCGCGAAGCGGCCATCGCGGCCCTCCCCCCAATGATAGCTCGCCTGCCGCAGCGTGAGCGTACGGGCGCGCGGGTCGAGCGGGCGCCAGTTGCCGGTCCAGCCGTCGGGACGCTGCGCGCTCATCACCAGTTCGAACCGGCCATCCGTGCCGATGTCGAGCGAATCGATGTCGATCGTCCCGCATGACGGCCCCAGTTGGTCCATCACGCCCAAACCGCCCGCGGCGGTGTCCAACAGCACGAACAGGCCCTCGCCCCGCTCGCCGCTCAGCCGATAGACGCCCTCGCCGTCGATCGAGGCCGCGCTATAGATGAAGTCCGGATTGGTCATGCTGGCGTTGAGGACTGTGTTCACCGCCGGCACGAAGTCGGGCAGGTCCGGGTCGGCGAACGCCGTGAAGAACCCGCCCGAAAGCGCCAGGAAGAACAGCCGCAGAGCCTCCTGCGTCAACGCCGGATCGGCCGGGTCGCGCAGCAACGCGAGCAGGTCGCTCGCGTCCTCCATCCCGGCAAGATAATCCGCCCAGCCCGGCAGGGTCACGTCTACCGTCATCAGATATAATCCCGATAAGCTTCGATATAATCGGCATAGACATCGCTAACCTGCGCCTGGGTCAAGCCATAATCGTCAAGGGCATAGACATGCTTGCCGTGCTTGCCCGCGGGATTGTCGGCGAGCCAGCCGCGAATGCCCTTCTCGGTCGCGGGCGTGAAGTCGATGCCCGCAAAAGCATAGACGCCCCTCACCGCTTCCACCGGATCGGCGGCCAGATCCTTGTAACGCATGTCGTGAATGGCCACGCCGGGGTTCGCCTTGCGATAGGCCATCATCCGCACCTGACCATCATGCCACAGATGCAGCAGCTCCTGACCGAGCGCGATCCGGTCCTGCTCGACCATCGCCGTGCTCCGCAGCACTTCGATCAGGCGGCAGATGGAGGCCTGGACGGTCACGGGGTCGCGGTGCGGCTGGACCAGCATCGCATCGGGATAGACCGAGAAAAGCTCCGGCAGATGATAGGCATGCTCCTGCACCTTCAGCACCCACCGTTTGCGCGGATTGCGCCAGGCCAGCTGCTGAAGGAACATCTTGTGCACCTTGTAGGCAAAGCTTGTATCGGCCTTCAGATACCAAGGATAATAGGCCGGAATCCGGAACATCGTCAGCGGATTGATGCTCTGGAAGGAGGTTTCCAATATCATGCCGCATTCCTGCGGAATCCAGGCGCCGATCGGATGCGCCTTGAGCATGTCGGCCCATTTGCCGGTGAATGTCGCCGCCACATAGTCGTCGAAGGCCTGCGCGCGGGGATCGCTTTCATAGGTCGCGGCCTCGGGCGGCGGCGATGGCTGCGCGACTTCCCACGACATCGGCGTCCGCACGTCGGGATCGGAACCGATCAGCGCGTGCAGCAGGCTGGTGCCGCAACGCGGCAGGCCCAGGATGAAGACGGGCCGTTCGATCTGCACCTCCGCGATTTCGGGATAGCGGCGGCGGTCGGCATCAACCGCCGCGAGTCGGCGCAGATTATCCTGGAACAACGCCAGCGCCTGCTGCCGTCCTTCCGCGCTCAACCCCTGCTCCGCAGATAAGGCCGCCAGCATCGCCTCGACCCCCGGCCGCACGCCAGCGCGAATCTCTTCGGACAGATCATATTGATCGATCATCGAATCGGCGGAAATTTCAGCAACAGACAGTCCAGACATGCCCACTCTCCCTTTTTCCCGATTGTGGATCGCCTTTCGCCCGCCTTTACCCCTCTTCGGGCAGGTGAGCCGCTTTCGCGCAGAAGGCCTGCTGCGCGAAAGAAAGAACAGGAGGATGTGCATGGCTCTCGATCTTCAGACGCTTTTCGGACTGGGCGGGCGCGTGGCGCTGGTCACGGGCGCGGCGCAGGGCATGGGGGAAAGGGTCGCGCATTATCTTTCCGGCGTGGGCGCGGCGGTCGCCCTTGCGGACGTCCAGAGCAGCGTCGATAGCGTGGCCGACACTCTGCGCGAGAGCGGCGCGAGCGCGCGCAGCTATATCGTCGACATGGCCGATGACGAAGCCGTGACCGACCTTGTCCACAAGGTGCGCGCCGATTTCGGCCGGATCGACATCGTGGTGAACTGCGCCGGATTGCAGGACCGCAATTTCATCGAGGACACCAGCACCGCTTTCTGGGACCGCATGATCGACGTCAATCTGCGCGGACCGTTCGTCGCCAGCCGCGAAGCGGTGAAGATCATGCGCGCCGACGGCACGAAAGGCCGGATCATCAATATCGCGTCGAACAGCGCATTCCACGCCACCGCGCCCAGCCTGCTTGCCTATTCCACATCCAAGGCCGGCGTCGCCGGGCTGACCCGCGCGACCGCCATGGAAGTCGTCAAGGACGGCATCACCGTCAACGCGGTCTGCCCCGGCAACACCGCCACGCCCGGCCAGATGACGTCCACCGGCCCCGCCTTTCCGCCCGAACAGATCGCCGCCTTCATGCCGCCGATCGGCCGGGCGGGGACGCCGGACGATATCGCCGGCGCGGTCCTCTACCTCGCTTCCGACGCGGCCGGCTTCATCACCGGCCAAACGCTGGTGATCGACGGCGGGCAGATCACCTGCTGATCCGGGCCAGCGCCGCCCGGCAGCGCGTTCAGGCCTGCGCCGCGCGTGCCGGACGGGCGGGAACGAAGGTCGAAACCAGCCATGCGACGAGGAAGGTCGCCGGAACGGTGACCAGCGCGGGATAGTCGGTCGGGATCAGCGGCTCGGGATGGCCCAGCGCCTTCATCCAGAAGGCCGGGCTGGCGACGATCCCCAGCACGCTCGTTACCAGGCCGAACAGCCCTGCCGCGACCGTGCCCGCGGTGGTCAACCCCCGCCAGTAAATCGCCAGGATCAGCAGGGGGAAGGTGGTGCTGGCGGCGACCGTCTGTCCCATCACGATCAAAAAGGTGATGTTTTCCTTCTGGAACAGGATCGCCAGCCCCACGCCGATCGCCGATGTCACCAGCGCGGCGAGGCGGAATATCGCGACCTCCGATCCTTCGGTCAGCGACCGGCCCTTGCGAAAGCCCAGCACCAGGTCATGCGACGTGGCCGAAGAGATCGAGATGGTCAGCCCGGCGACAACCGCCAATATGGTCGAAAAGGCTACCGCGCTCATCAGGCCGAACAGCATGTCGCCGCCCAGCAGCCGCGCCAGGTGCATGGTGATCATGTTCGTCCCGCCGATGATCCCGCCCGATGGGTCGCGCAGCGATGCGTCCCCGCCCACGAAGGCGATCGCCGCCGGGCCGAGGACCAGCAGGACGGTGGCCATCGCGATGCCGATGATCGTCGTGCCGATCACCAGCGACCGGCGGGCGGCGCGCTCGTCGGGCACCGTGAAGAAGCGGATCAGCAGATGCGGCATCCCCATCATGCCGGTCACCTGCGTCAGCGCAAGGCTGATCGCGCCGAACATCCCCAGCTGAAGCCCGCCGAACGCGAACATGTCGCGGCTGCGCGCGCTGATCTCGGCAAGGTCGAATAACGGCGCATAGCCCCCGGCGCGCCCGATGCAGAGCGCCGCCAGCACCGCGACCATCGCGATCAGGATCACCGCCTTGATGATCTGCACCCAGGTCGCCGCCAGCATTCCGCCGAACGCGACATAGATGGTCATGAGCGCCGCGATGATCCCGACCGCGAAATTGAACGGAATGCCGAACACGATCGAAATCAGCGCGCCCGCGCCGACCAGCTGCGCGACGAGGTTGATAAGCGAAATGACGATCGTGCACAGACCGATGACGATGCGGATGTGCGGCGATTCCATCCGGTGGGTGACGACGTCGCCCAGCGTGAAGCGTCCCAGACGGCGCAGCGGGCCGACGATCAGCGTCAGCATCAGGAACAACCCGGCCAGCGGCGTGATCAGATAAGGCGCGGCATCCATGCCGACCGCGAAGAACAGCCCGACAATGCCAAGCACCGTGCCCGCCGACAGGAAATCGCCAGCGATGGCCAGGCCGTTTTGCGGCGCCGATATCTTGCCTTCGGCGGCATAGAAGGAGGCCCGGCCGCTGTTGCGCCGCGCGGCCCAGAAAGTGATGGCGATGGTGATGGCCACGGTGGCCAGAAAATAATGGATCTGGCTCATACCCCGTCATCCTCGCCCAGCGGCACCCAGGACGCCGCAACCATCAATGCGAACCAGCAGATCGCGAGCCACACGACCACGGGCACACCCGCCAGGTCATGATCGAACCATTGGGGGGTAAGCTGCGGCGCGCCCTGCAACAGCACCATCGGCGCCAGCGCCGCCACGGCGAAAGCGATCCTCCGTCCGATCCGCATGGTCAGGCGCCTTTCCGCTGCGAAAAGGATGTTTGGGTCATCGGCGGCGCGCATGTGGCGCTGGCGTCGATTGCCAACGACAATCGCCCCCCTTCCTTGCGGCTAACGCCGACGACTTCGCCCCTGGCCATGCATTCCCCCCTTCGTGATTCGGCCACTATTGGCCGGACAACCGCCGCCCTCAACCTCCTGTTGGATAGGGCGACCCGGCGCCGGCTCGACCGGGCCGATCCAATCGGCATCTTGTGTCAGAGGAGCGTGCCGCCGTCGACATGCAGCACCTGCCCGGTGACGAAACTCGCACGGGCGGAGGCAAGATAGAGGACGGCGGCGGCGACTTCCTCCGGCCGCGCGGTCGTTCGTCCCAGCGGGCCGGTCCGTTGCAGCTTGGCGAGTTCGGCCGGGTCCACCTCGCCGAATGCCTTGGTGAAGAATCCATGTTCGGGATGGAACCGGCTGCCCTGGCTGTAGGCAGCCGGATCGTCCGACATGGTGGCATAGGGCGCGACGCAGTTGACGGTGATCCCGTGCTGGCCCACTTCCTTCGCCAGAACGCGGGTAAAGCCGTGCACGGCGCTCTTTGCAGCGGAATAGACCGGCAACATATAATCGCCGACCGTGCCGGCGGTCGAACCGATGTTGACGATCCGCCCCGCGCCGCGCACCACCATGTCCGGCAGGATCGCGCGGGTGACCCGAAGCGTCGTCATCAAGGTGATGTCGATATCCGCCTGCCAGGTCGCCGGATCGGATTCGACGAACACCCCCGATGCGGCATTTCCGCCGACATTGTTGACCAGAACGGCCGCCGGGCCGATGGCCTTCCCCGCCTCCGCGATCCGGGCGGGCGCCTCGTCATCCAGCAGGTCCGCCGCGAGGAAAACGACATCGCTCGCGCCCCGCTCCCGCGCTTCGGCGGCGACACGTCCGCCTGCCGCCACATCCCGGCCCACGATGAGCAGGCTCGCCCCTTCCGCCGCGAAGTCCAGCGCGATCGCGCGACCGATATTCGCGGTCGCGCCCGTCACGATCACGAGTTTCCCATGCAGTCCCAGATCCATTGCGCTTCCCCTCCCGGCCCTATTGTCTGTAGCGCGAGTCCGCCCACGCCAGAGCATTCTCTACACACAGCCGGGCCCGCGCGCGACGGCTTCGGCTATTTACCCGGCGAAATCGCCATAGATGGCGCGCAAGACTTCGGGTTCACGCTGATTTGCGGCATGGGCTTCATTGATGGTGCGAACGGCGTCCAGGCCGCGCAAGCCGATCAGCGTCGGCCGGCCATGCTCAACCATCGGATAGCGCGCGTCCGTGCGATAGCATGCGATCTGCCCGTTACTGCCCCGCACGGCATCACGAAGCGCGGCATGGGCCTGCGCCGGATCGGACCACCAGCATTGGATGACGGCTCCGAACAGCCGGCTCGCGCCTCCCTCCTCGACATCCGTATCGTTCCACCCGGAAGGATCGGCGCCGCACAGGTCATGAAGCGCAACCATGGCCGCGCCCGCTTCGGTCAACCCTCTCGCCACGGCGTTCCCATCCAGTTCCTGCGGCAGGACGAGAAAGTGGCTGCCGAGCGCCGAACGATCGGCCTCGCCGGAAATCGACGTGGCATCGGCTTCGAGATTGTAGAGCAAGGCACGGCGAAAGACATTCTGTTCGTCGCGGTGGATATGTTTCGTGACGTCGCTGTGGATCAGGCCGTCGCGGTCGCCGGGGGCGGCGAAAGTGACGACGGCAATGCCCTCGAACGGTTCGACGATGGATGAGC